>NZ_JADWYQ010000047.1 GCF_022414575.1 Streptomyces sp. MUM 178J
TTCACGGCATGGGTCCGCACAGGGTGAGGCATTCCGAGAGTTCCAATATCCGACTGCACCATTACACCTGTGGCCCGACTCCGAGGAGCGGACCCGGGCCGCCGTCGACAAGGCGTACGCGGACCAGTCCGCCGATGCCCAGCCACAGGTCGACGCAGCGGCGTAGCCGCTCCCCCGCGCGCTGACCGAAGTCAGCACGCTGCGGACTCTGCGCGGACCGCAAAGGCCGCCCAACCCGCTCCGCCGCAGGTCAGACGGCCTTTCGCCGGACGTATTAGACGTTGAAGCGGAACTCGACGACGTCGCCGTCCTGCATCACGTACTCCTTGCCCTCCATGCGCGCCTTGCCCGCCGAGCGGGCATCTGCGACGGAGCCGGTTTCGACCAGGGCTTCGAAGGAGATGACCTCGGCCTTGATGAAGCCCTTCTGGAAGTCCGTGTGGATCACGCCGGCGGCCTCCGGGGCGGTCGCGCCCTTCTTGATGGTCCAGGCGCGGGACTCCTTGGGGCCGGCCGTCAGGTAGGTCTGGAGGCCGAGGGTGGTGAAGCCGACGCGGGCCAGGGTGGCGAGGCCCGGTTCGTCCTGGCCGACGGACTGGAGGAGTTCCAGGGCCTCGTCGTCGTCGAGTTCGGCGAGGTCCGCCTCCAGCTTGGCGTTGAGGAAGATGGCCTCCGCCGGGGCGACCAGGGCGCGCTGTTCGTCCTTGAAGGAGTCGTCGGTCAGCTCCTCCTCGTCGACGTTGAAGACGTAGAGGAACGGCTTGGTGGTGAGCAGATGCAGATCGTGCAGCAGCTCGGCCTTGTCGCCGCCCTGGACGATGCCCTGGGAGAAGAGGGTCTCGCCGCGCTCCAGGATCTCCTTGGCCGCCTCGACCGCCGCTGCCTTGGGGGCGATGTCCTTCTTGATCCGCGACTCCTTCTGGAGGCGGGGCAGGACCTTCTCGATCGTCTGGAGGTCGGCGAGGATCAGCTCGGTGTTGATCGTCTCGATGTCGTTCTTGGGCGAGACCTCGCCGTCGACATGGACGACGTTCTCGTCCTTGAAGGCCCGGATGACCTGGCAGATCGCATCGGACTCGCGGATGTTCGCGAGGAACTTGTTGCCCAGGCCCTCTCCCTCGCTCGCACCGCGCACGATGCCGGCGATGTCCACGAAGTCGACGGTCGCCGGGAGGATGCGCTGCGAGCCGAAGATCTCGGCGAGCGTGGCGAGGCGGGTGTCCGGGACGCCGACGACGCCGACGTTGGGCTCGATCGTGGCGAACGGGTAGTTGGCCGCCAGCACGTCGTTCTTGGTCAGGGCGTTGAACAGGGTCGACTTGCCGACATTCGGCAGACCGACGATTCCGATCGTGAGCGACACGTTGGCGACTTCCTGAAGTGGGGTGGGAGTGGAGGCGGGCCCGGCCCCGAGGGGCCGATCCCCCAGTCTACGGGCGGGCCGGAAGCGGCGGCGACGGGCGTCGCGGACGCAGGGAGAGGCCGCGCCGGTCGAACTGAGGGCCAAGCCTCGTCCAAAGGGGGTGTTTCGTTCCTGATTTGGGCCCTCCGGCGTCCTACGTTGGTTCCGTGGAGCAGCCCAGAACCAGCACACCCCGGCGTCCGAAGCGGCCCGCGCTCGCCGACGGCCCCGTCGTCTACCAGGTGCCGGCCCGGCCCGCCCGCCCGACGCCGCCCGTCGTCCTCGCCTTGCGGAGGCTCCCGAACCCCAGGCTCACCGGGCTCGGCGCCGGGCTCTTCGGCGCTGCGTCGATGCTGGCGCTCGGCTTTCTGGACCGGCTGCTGCTCGATGGCTCCGCGGTGCTGTTCGGAGTGCTGTTTCTGCCGGTCAGCGCGCTGATCGCGCTCTGGGTACGGGAGGCCGACCTGGTCACGGCACCCATCTGCGCGCCCATCGCCTTCGCCGTCGGCATCGTCCCGATCTCCGGCGGGACCGGCGGTTTCGGGGGCCAGACCATGGGGGTGGTCACCTCACTGGCCGTCCACGCGGGCTGGCTGTACGGGGGCACCCTGATCGCGGGCCTGATCACCTGCGTACGGAAGGTACGCGCCATGAACCGACGCCCGCGCCGCACCGGCGCGCCCCGGCCCGGTCGTCCGAGCGGCGCCAGGGACCGCCGCGGCTGAGCGGAGCGAACAGGGCTGGGCGGCCAGAGGCAGGAGGGGCCTGAGAGGGGAGGGCCCGTCGGGGTCCGTCGCCGTCGGGGCCACGTCGGAAGCCCGTCGGGGCCCGTCGCCGTCGGGGTCACGCCAGCAGCCCGTCGGGGCCCGTCAGGAGGGAAGTCCCGGTCAGCGTGGGCCCGCCGCCGTCATCGCCGCGCCCACGATGCCCGCGTTGTTCTGCAGCTCCGCCGGAACGATCTCCGCCCTGATGTCCTTGATCAGCGGAAGGAACTTCTCCGCCTTGCGGCTCACCCCGCCGCCGATGATGAAGAGCTCGGGCGAGAACAGCATCTCCAGATGCGCCAGATACTTCTGCACCCGGCGCGCCCAGTGGTGCCAGCCCAGGTCGGCGTCCTCCTTGGCCTTCGTGGAGGCGCGCTGCTCCGCCTCGTGTCCGTGGAGCTCCAGATGGCCCAGTTCCGTGTTCGGCACGAGACGGCCGTCGACGAAGAGGGCGCTGCCGATGCCGGTGCCGAGGGTCAGCATCAGCACCGTGCCGTTGCGACCGCGGCCCGCTCCGAAAGCCATCTCCGCGATGCCCGCCGCGTCCGCGTCGTTCAGGACCGTCACGGGCAGGCCGCCGAGCCGCTCGGCCAGCAGCTTCGCCGCGTCGACGTCGATCCAGCTGTCGTCGACGTTGGCGGCGGTGCGGGTGACGCCGGCCGTGACGACCCCGGGGAAGGTGACTCCCACGGGGCCGGACCAGCCGAAGTGCGTCACCACCTCCGCGACGCGGTCGGCCACGCCGTCGGGCACGGCCGGGTGCGGTGTCAGCACCTTGTGCCGGGGCTGGGCAAGGTCGCCGCGCACCAGGTCCACGGGAGCGCCCTTGATCCCCGACCCGCCGATGTCCACTCCGAAGACGACGTTCATGGACACAACGTTACGGGCCTGCGCCGACGGTCACTCCTCGACGAGCTCTGCCACCTCGGAACGCAGATCGCGGCGGAGCTCCTTCGGCAGCGAGAAGGTGATCGACTCTTCGGCTGCCTTGACGATCTCCACATCCTCGAAGCCGCGCTGGGACAGCCACTCCAGAACGCCCTCGACCAGCACCTCCGGCACGGACGCTCCGGAGGTCACGCCGACCGTGGCCACGCCTTGCAGCCAGGCCTCGTCGATCTCGTCGGCGAAGTCCACCAGATGCGCGGCGCGCGCGCCCGCGCCGAGCGCGACCTCCACCAGGCGCTTGGAGTTGGAGGAGTTCTGCGAGCCGACCACGATGACCAGGTCGGACTCGACGCCCATCTGCTTGACGGCGATCTGGCGGTTCTGCGTGGCGTAGCAGATGTCGTCGCTGGGCGGTGAGACCAGCAGCGGGAACTTGGTCTTGAGACGGTCCACCGTCTCCATCGTCTCGTCGACCGAAAGGGTGGTCTGGGAGAGCCAGACGACCTTCGACGGGTCGCGGACCTCGACCTGGTCGACGTCGTCCGGACCGTCGACCAGGGTGATGTGCTCCGGGGCCTCGCCGGTGGTGCCGATGACCTCCTCATGGCCCTCGTGGCCGATCAGGAGGATGTCGAAGTCCTCGTTCGCATACCGCACGGCCTCCTTGTGGACCTTCGTCACCAGGGGGCAGGTCGCGTCGATGGTGGCGAGCTTCCGCTCCGCCGCCTCTTCGTGGACGGTCGGCGCCACGCCGTGCGCCGAGAACATCACGATCGAGCCCTCGGGCACCTCCGCCGTCGTCTCGACGAAGATCGCGCCCTTCTTCTCCAGGGTCTGGACGACGTACTTGTTGTGGACGATCTCGTGACGGACGTAGATCGGGGCCCCGTACTGCTCCAGGGCCTTCTCGACGGCGATTACGGCACGGTCCACGCCCGCGCAGTAGCCGCGCGGGGCGGCGAGCAGGACGCGACGGGCAGGAGTCGGCGTAGCAGTCATGCGCACCATCGTAAGGCCGCGTCTCCGCCCCGCGAGATCGCCCACCGGACTGAGACCGGGCCCGCGGGAGTGCGAAGGGGGACCGGAGAGAGACCGGGGAAGGACCGGGAGATCGCCGTCCTGCTGGTGTCTGCGCCACGGCGAGTCCGGGGCGCGTACGCGGGGGCGCGTACGCGGGGGCGCGTCCGGGCGGCGCGTCCAGGGGCGAATCCAGGCGGCGCGTCCAGGCGGCGCGTCCGGGCGGCGCGTCCGGGCGGCGCGTCCGGGCGGTGTACGCGGGCGGTGTACGCGGGCGAGGGGCCGCGCCGTGTGCGGGGTCCGGCGCCGGAAGCCGTGCGGGGCTGTCACCGGCGGCCGTTACGCTCGCACGCATGGCTCTCAAGACGACCGCAGAAGCGCCGCTGCCCGTCGGCGAGGTGTCGCGGCTCATCGGCGGCTGGATCGACCGGCTCGGGGCCGTATGGGTCGAGGGGCAGATCACCCAGCTGTCGCGACGGCCCGGGGCCGGGGTGGTGTTTCTGTCGCTGCGCGATCCCTCGTACGACATCTCGGTGAGCGTCACCTGCTATCGCCAGGTCTTCGACGCGGTCGCGGACGTCGTGTCCGAGGGGGCGCGCGTCGTCGTGTACGCCAAGCCGGAGTGGTATGCGCCGCGGGGGCAGCTCTCGCTGCGGGCCGCCGAGATAAGGCCGGTGGGCGTCGGGGAGCTGCTCGTCCGGCTGGAGCAGCTCAAGCGGGCGCTCGGGGCGGAGGGGCTGTTCGCCGCCGAGCGGAAGCGGCCGCTGCCGTTTCTGCCGCACCGGGTGGGGCTCGTCTGCGGCCGGGCTTCGGCCGCGGAGCGCGACGTGCTGGAGAACGCGCGGCACCGCTGGCCGCACGTCCGCTTCGAGGTGCGCAATGTGGCCGTGCAGGGCGTGCACGCGGTCGCGCAGGTCGTCCAGGCGGTCAAGGAGCTGGACGAGCACCCGGACGTCGACGTGATCGTCGTCGCGCGCGGCGGCGGCAGCGTGGAGGACCTGCTGCCGTTCTCGGACGAGCAGCTGGTCCGCGCGGTCTTCGCGTGCCGTACGCCCGTGGTGTCCGCGATCGGGCACGAGCCCGACTCCCCGCTGCTCGACCTGGTGGCCGACCTGCGCGCCTCCACCCCCACGGACGCCGCCAAGAAGGTCGTCCCGGACGTCGGCGAGGAGCTGGACCGGGTGGGGGCCCTCAGGGACCGTGCGCTGCGCTGTGTGCGTGCGCTGCTCGACCGGGAGGAGCGTGGGCTCGCCCATGCCCTGGCCCGGCCGTCGATGGAGCATCCGCACCGGATGGCGGACGAGCGGGCGGCGGAGGTCGAGGCGCTCGTGGCGCGCGGCCGCCGGGTGTTCGGGCATCTGCTGGACCGGGCGGAGTCCGAGCTGTCGCACACCCGCGCGCGCGTGGTGTCGCTGTCGCCCGCCGCGACGCTCCAGCGGGGCTACGCGGTGCTCCAGCGTGCGGACGGGGCCGTCGTGCGCTCCCCGGACGACGTCTCGGCGGACGAGGCGCTGCGGGCGCGCGTCAGCGAGGGGGAGTTCACGGTGCGGGTCACCGAGTGAGCAGCGCACACAGCGCGACGGAACACAGTGACGTACGGACATAGGGTGGATCACATGACTGCCAAGACCGACGACGCGGCCGTTCTCGGCTACGAGCAGGCGCGGGACGAGCTGATCGAGGTCGTACGCCGGCTGGAGGCGGGCGGCACGACGCTAGAGGAGTCGCTCGCCCTCTGGGAGCGAGGCGAGGAGCTGGCCAAGGTCTGCAGGCACTGGTTGGAGGGCGCCCGCGCCCGGCTGGACGCCGCTCTCGCCCGGGAGGAGCCGGGCGAGCGGGACGAGGAGGGCGGGAAGGGCGGCAAGGGCGCACAGAACGAAGAGGGCTGATCGGGCGGCCGGCGTGAAGCGGATCACCGGACACAGGGTTTAGTTGAAAGTTCACCTAACCCGGCGTACGGTGAGGTCGTCACCCGATGACGCTTTACGTCTTTACGTCCGGAAGGCCCCTGAATGTCCCTCGCCCTTGACCCCACCGCCCAGGACCTCCTCTTCCGCGAGGCCCGCACCGCCAACGCCTTCACCGAGGAGCCGGTGACCGAGGAGCAGGTGCAGGCGATCTACGACCTGATCAAGTACGGGCCGACCGCCTTCAATCAGACCCCGCTGCGCATCGTCCTCGTCCGCTCCGAGGAGGCCCGCGAGCGGCTCGCCCCGCTGATGGCGGAGGGCAACCGCGCGAAGACCTCCGCCGCGCCGCTGGTCGCGATCCTCGCCGCGGACAACGAGTTCCACGAGGAGCTGCCCGCCCTCTTCCCGCACTTCCCGCAGGCCAAGGACTTCTTCACCGAACGCCCCGTGCGCGAGCGCGCCGCCGGCTTCAACGCCGCACTGCAGGCCGCGTACTTCATCGTGGGCGTCCGCGCCGCGGGCCTCGCGGCCGGCCCGATGACCGGCTTCGACTTCGCAGGCGTCCAGAAGGAGTTCCTGGACGGCGACCACTCCCCGCTGATGATCGTCAACATCGGCCGGCCCGCCGAGGGCGCTTCCTCCCCGCGTTCGCCGCGTCTGGCCTACGACGAGGTCATCACGACCGTCTGAGCCCCGCCACGCGGTCACGCAGCCGCGCGGCACACAAGCGGCAGGCCGCCGCACCCGGTCCGGGTGCGGCGGCCTGCCGCTTGTGCGTTGAGCCCCAAACGAGCCCACCGAGCCCACCGAGCCCCAGGAGCCTCCGCCTCGGGAGGACTTCCCCGGGAGGGCTTCCCCGGGAGGACTTCCCCGGGAGGTCCCCCTCAGGAGGTCTTGAGCGCGGCGGCCATCTCCGCCAGCCGCTCCAGCGGCGCGGTGCCCGTGACCACGGTCGTCGTGCCGTTCTCCAGGCGCACCAGCGCGTCGTACTTGGGACCTTCCCACTGCTTCCAGGTCTGCCCGGCCACCTGCTGCGTCCTGCCGGTGTCCGCAGCGCCGTGGGTGATCTCCTCGAGGTACTTCTCGGCGGGCGCCGTGGACTGCTCGACCGCGACGTACTCCCTGTCCGGATCCAGGAAGCCGAGGTGCCAGGCGCTGCCCTCCGCCCCCTTGTACGTCACCGAGGTCGGCTTCCACTCCTGCGCCAGGCCCTCCGGCGCGGCCACCGGGTACGGGGCGGCGCGCCGTGCCGTGGCCAGCTCCACGCGGTAGTCGACCGGCTTGATGGGGTCGGCCGTGTCGTCGTGCGGGATGAACAGGTAGATGCCTCCCGCGCAGGCGCTGATCAACGCCATCGAGAGAATCATGTCCCGCACCGTCTTGATGCCTCGCTTGCCTGCCACGCGCCCTATGGTCGCATCACGCCCGGGGCGCGCAGACTCTAGGGGGTCCGCTCAAACGTGGGGCCCTCTGCTCAATTTATCGACCTACCGATAGAGTCACAGCACCCTCTCATCCGGCCGTCGTCGTACAGAAAGGTGCGCTCCGATGACCGAGCACCACTTGCCGTCCCAGCTCGAGGTCTCCCCCGAAGCCCCCGACCGCAACCTCGCCCTGGAGCTCGTCCGGGTGACGGAGGCCGCCGCGATGGCCGCCGGCCGCTGGGTCGGCCGCGGCGAGAAGAACGGTGCGGACGGCGCAGCCGTCAAAGCCATGCGGACGCTCGTCCACACCGTATCGATGAACGGCGTAGTCGTCATCGGCGAGGGTGAGAAGGACGAGGCCCCGATGCTCTACAACGGTGAGCGCATCGGCGACGGCACCGGAGCCGAGTGCGACATCGCCGTCGACCCGATCGACGGCACCACCCTGACGGCCAAGGGCATGCCCAACGCCATCGCGGTCCTGGCCGCCGCCGACCGCGGCACCATGTTCGACCCGTCCGCGGTCTTCTACATGGACAAGCTGGTCACCGGCCCCGAGGCAGCGGACTTTGTCGACATCAACGCACCGGTGTCGGTGAACATCCGCCGTGTCGCCAAGGCGAAGCACTCCGCGCCGGAGGACGTGACCGTGGTGATCCTGGACCGGCCCCGCCACGAGGGCATCGTCAAGGAGATCCGCGAGACGGGGGCCCGGATCAAGTTCATCTCGGACGGCGACGTCGCCGGTTCGATCATGGCGGTCAAGGAGGGCACAGGCGTCGACCTGCTCCTCGGCATCGGCGGCACGCCGGAGGGCATCATCTCCGCCTGCGCGATCAAGTGCCTCGGCGGCACGATCCAGGGCAAGCTGTGGCCGAAGGACGACGACGAGCGGCAGCGCGCGGTCGACGCGGGTCATGACCTGGACCGTGTGCTGCACACCGACGACCTGGTCAGCGGCGACAACGTGTTCTTCGTCGCGACCGGCATCACGGACGGCGAGCTGCTGCGGGGCGTGCGCTACCGGGCGGAGACGGCGACCACGCAGTCCCTGGTCATGCGCTCCAAGTCGGGCACGATCCGGCAGATCGACTCGACGCACCGGCTGTCGAAGCTGCGCGCATACAGCGCCATCGACTTCGACCGCGCGCAGTAGTCAGCCGCAGCGGACGCAGGGGCACAAGGCGCGAGACGCCAGGGCACAAGACGCAAGGCACAAAAGACACGAGGGCACAAAGAAAGGGGCGCCCCGTCTACGGCGGGCGCCCCGTCCCTCAGGCGGCGGCGGACTTCTTCAACTCCACCTCGCGCCGCCTGCGCCGCGCCAGGACCACACGGCGCTCGGCCGCGGTGAGCCCGCCCCACACCCCGTACGGCTCCGGCTGGAGCAGCGCGTGCTCCCTGCACTCGACCATCACGGGACAGCGTGCGCAGACCCGTTTCGCAGCCTCCTCGCGGGACAGCCGTGCGGCGGTCGGCTCCTTCGACGGCGCGAAGAACAGTCCGGCCTCGTCCCGGCGGCACACCGCCTCAGCGTGCCAGGGACCGGCCTGATCTTCCCGCGCCGGAATTCGCTGCGACGGAACGGCGGCTACCTGCAGGGACTGATGCGGCAGTTGCAGCACGGTCTACTCCTGACGACGGCTTCGCGAGCGAGAGAGACGATGCAGCAGTCCCTACCCGCTGTACGCGGCCCTATGCACTGAGTGGCACTGAGTTCCGATGTACGGAATTGCATACAGGCGCACAAGGCTGAAAAGCACTCCGGCGCGGCGCCGTCGGCAGGGTGTCAGCGAAGGTGTTTGCGCAGGCGATCGTGGAGGTCGGCGATACGGCGGCCGCGCTTGGGCTTCGCCTCCACATTGCCGAAAACCGCATACCCGTTGACGGCCACGACCGGGGCTTCCGGGTCCTGCGCCTCCAGGCTGACGACCTCGAAATTGCCGCAGAAGCCGGAGCCCGTACCGCGCAGCGTGATGTTCTCCGGGACACGGACCTCGATGTTCCCGAAGACGGACCCCGCGTCGATCACCGTCAGGCGCTGCTCGAAGAGCGCCTCGGTGAGGTCGATCTCGATGTTGCCGAAGAGGGAGAAGGCCTTCAGCCTGCGGTTGACGCGCCAGCGCCCCTTTCGGGTGTTGCTGGAGAAGACGGCGACCAGGCTCTCCGCGGGGCGGGCGTCGGTCCCGGCGTCCGCCCCCTCGCCCGGGAAGCGGTACGGGTCCGGGGCCTCCCGGCCCGGCGGCGGCGCGGGAAGGTCCCGTACGAGGGGTTCGAGCTCGCCGACGGTCTTGGCCCGGTAGACCGCGTCGATGCGCTCCGCGTGCTCCTCGGCGTCCAGCCGGCCCTCGGCCAACGCCTCCCGGAGGATGTCGGCGATCCGGTCCCGGTCGGCGTCCGAGGCGCGCAGGGCGGGCGCGGTCCGGGACTTGGCGTCATGCTTCTCGAGGTCCACGGGCCCAGCGTAGCGAAACGCGATAGATCGCGACAGGGCACACGACGGCCTGCCGCAACTGAGCCCTACCTCACAGAATCGCCCCTGCCCCCTCGCCCTACGCTTGAGGACGCGCCGCCAAAGGAGGCCGCGCCGCCGTCTGCCGAGTGAGGAATGGCCGTAATGCCGGAGTTTGCGTACACCGATCTGCTCCCCGTCGGAGACGACACCACGCCCTACCGCCTGGTGACGTCCGAGGGTGTCTCCACCTTCGAGGCCGACGGCCGTACGTTCCTCAAGGTCGAGCCGGAGGCGCTGCGCAAGCTCGCCGCCGAGGCGATCCACGACATCCAGCACTATCTGCGCCCTGCACACCTTGCCCAGCTCCGGCGCATCATCGACGACCCGGAGGCGTCGTCGAACGACAAGTTCGTCGCCCTGGACCTGCTGAAGAACGCGAACATCGCGGCCGCGGGCGTGCTGCCCATGTGCCAGGACACCGGCACGGCGATCGTGATGGGCAAGCGCGGCCAGAACGTGCTGACCGGGGGACGGGACGAGGAAGCCCTCTCGCGCGGCATCTACGACGCCTACACCAAGCTGAATCTGCGCTACTCGCAGATGGCGCCGCTGACCATGTGGGAGGAGAAGAACACCGGCTCGAACCTCCCCGCGCAGATCGAGCTGTACGCGACCGACGGCGGCGCGTACAAGTTCCTCTTCATGGCCAAGGGCGGCGGCTCCGCCAACAAGTCCTTCCTCTACCAGGAGACGAAGGCCGTGCTCAATGAGGCGAGCATGATGAAGTTCCTGGAGGAGAAGATCCGGTCGCTGGGCACCGCCGCGTGCCCGCCGTACCACCTGGCGGTCGTCGTGGGCGGCACCTCCGCCGAGTACGCGCTCAAGACCGCGAAGTACGCCTCCGCCCACTACCTCGACGAGCTGCCCGACGAGGGCTCAGCCCTCGGCCACGGCTTCCGCGACAAGGAGCTGGAGGAGAAGGTCTTTGAGCTGACGCAGAAGATCGGCATCGGCGCGCAGTTCGGCGGCAAGTACTTCTGCCACGATGTGCGCGTGGTGCGGCTGCCGCGGCACGGCGCGTCCTGCCCGGTCGCCATCGCCGTGTCCTGCTCCGCCGACCGGCAGGCCGTCGCGAAGATCACGGCGGAGGGCGTGTTCCTGGAGCAGCTGGAGACGGACCCGGCGCGGTTCCTGCCGGAGACGACGGACGAACACCTCGACGAGTCCGGGGACGTCGTCAAGATCGACCTGAACCAGCCGATGGACGACATCCTCGCCGAGCTGACCAGGTACCCGGTCAAGACCCGGCTCTCGCTGACCGGGCCGCTGGTCGTGGCGCGCGACATCGCGCACGCCAAGATCAAGGAGCGGCTGGACGCGGGCGAGGAGATGCCGCAGTACCTCAAGGACCACCCGGTGTACTACGCGGGCCCGGCCAAGACGCCCGAAGGCTATGCGTCCGGGTCCTTCGGACCGACGACCGCCGGGCGGATGGACTCGTACGTGGAGCAGTTCCAGGCGGCGGGCGGCTCCAAGGTGATGCTGGCGAAGGGCAACCGGAGCAAGCAGGTCACCGACGCGTGCGGTGCGCACGGCGGCTTCTACCTCGGGTCCATCGGCGGGCCGGCGGCGCGGCTGGCGCAGGACTGCATCAAGAAGGTCGAGGTCGTCGAGTACGAGGAGCTCGGCATGGAGGCGGTGTGGAAGATCGAGGTGGAGAACTTCCCGGCGTTCATCGTCGTCGACGACAAGGGCAACGACTTCTTCCAGAACCCGGCGCCCGCGCCGACGTTCACGTCGATTCCGGTGCGGGGGCCGGGTCTGGCCTGACGGGCGCGGCGGGGCCTGCCCCGGCCCCTTCGGAGTCCTCCTCACCGACTGGGCGTCTGGTCTGCTGATTCGTGTTCGGTCCCGAATCGGCCGGCCAGGCGCCCAGTGGCTTCTGCCGTTCGGAGAACGAACGTTTTCGTACGCTGCGGCGTCTCAGGGGGGATTTCCGGAAGGGAGGACACTCTTGTCGCCGACGAGAGCGGACAGCGGACAGCCGGAGCTCCTGGACGCGGGCCAGGAAGACCGGGTGAGGGCCGTGCTCGCGCTGGGCGGGGTGCCGTTCGCGGACCTGCCGGACGGGGTACAGCAGGTCCGGCTGCGATTGCTGGAACGCATGGCCGACGGCAGAGGCCTTCCGCGGAATGTCTCCGCCTGGGCTGCGGCTGTGGCCTCGAATCTGGCGATGGACTGGCACAGGTCCAAGCGCCGCCGCAAGCGCCTGGAGGAACGGTTGGGCTCCCTTCGAGGTGCGGAGGGGGACGCGGACGGCGGTGAGGATGTCCGAGTGCGGGCCCTCTCGGTGGCCAGAGGGCTTGAGCAGCTTTCCGACGCACAGCGGCAGGTGGTGGTGTTGCGGTTCCACGCAGATCTGTCCGTACGGCAGATCGCGCAGGAGCTGGGTGTTCCCGAGGGAACCGTGAAGAGCAGGCTGCACACGGCGGTGCGGAGTCTCCGTACGGTGCTGCACGATGTCGAGGCGGTGTGACGGTGGAACACAAGGGCGACGATGCGATCCGCGAGGATCCGCTGATGTATGTGCTCACCGGCGAACCGCTGCCTCCGGAACTCGAGCGTGATGCCGCCTTCGTCGCGGAGTACCGCGCGGCGGGCGCGGACACGGCGGCGCTGCGGGACGACCTGGCGCGGATCGGGGAAGCCTTGTGCCGGGAGCCCGCCGGAAGGAGAGGGACCAAGGGGCGGTTGGCGCCGCGGCGCGTTGCGTTCCGGGCGCGGCGGCGGTGGGCGCTCGTGGCGGCTGCAGTCGCGGCGATGGCCATCGGAGCGGTCGTCACAGGTGTGGTCCGGGACGACGCCCAGAACCGCGGGGCTCCTCCTGAGGCGGCCCTCACCCCGGTGGGACGGCTGGCCTGCGCCGAGGTCGTGGCGGAGGGCCTCGTGGTGGACGCGGCGCGGGTGGACGGCGGCTCGGTGAAGGTGACCCTGAGAGTCGATCGCCACTACAAGCCGGAGAGGGGAGAGCGGCTGTTGTCGTTCTCCGCACCGCCGCAGCCCGCAGGGGCCGAGGGTGCAGCGGGCTGGTCCGGCAGCAGGCTGCTCGTCCTGGTCCCGCAGGCCGAAGGCGCCGTGGCGGAGGTTTTCAGGGAAGGGGAGCCGGCTCCTCCGGGCGCGCCCGAGGGCGGCTCGGGCGATGCCTTGGAATGGGGTCGGTCGCTGGTGGCCGACTCGCTTGAGGAGTCACGCGGGAAGCCGTGCCCGGCGCAGCACTGAGGGTCCCTCCCTCCACTGCCCCGGGCGGCTGGGACGGAGTCCGGGGCACTCGCGGGGTGGGGTTGATGTGACCCCACCCCGCAGGGCGACTCATGGGATCAGGAAGGCGGGCAGGGCGGCCTCAGTGACGGTCTTCCTCTCCACCGCCGTGCTCGTGCTCATCGCCGCGCTCTTCCGCTTTCTCCCCGGCTTCCTCCGTCCTGCCTGTGCCAACGCCCATGTCCGTGTCCGTGTCCGTGTCCGCTCCGGGTGTGACGCCTCTGTCGCTTCTCGCCTTCGGGTCGGCACGGACTCCCGGGAGATTGGTTCCACAGGACTCCTCGATGTACTGCCCGACGCGGGTACCGGCGCTGCGCTCCTCGTCGGCCACCTCGCGCTCCGGCTCCTCGGCGCTGTGCACCAGCAGGTGGAAGTCGTCGTGCAGCGCCTCGGGGGCCAGCTCGCCCAGCATCTTCAGCTTGGTGACCCGCTCCTCCGCTGTGAGCTCCTGCTGCTCAACGATGCCGAAGTCGGCGCTGGCGGCGCAGAATTCGGCACTCGCCGGGGCTATCGCGGCCCGGGAGGGTTCCTCCTCCCTCTCCCCGCATGCGCCGAGGAGAAGGACAACGGCGGTGACGAGGACGGCCGCGCCCACGCGGCGCCGGTGCAGCCGCCGAGCGTGGTCAGACCCCTGCATTGACCGCGTTGATGTCGTGGTTGTCGAGGTTCTGCGGCCAGCCTGAGGAGTTCAGGTAGGTCTGCATGCAGGAGTTGTAGTTCGAGTCCGCCGAGTAAGGGTTGGAGCCGGAACCACGGTGACCCAGGTCACCGGTGTGGCCGATCTCGTGGCAGGCCAGCGAGCGCCACTTCGCCGCGCTCTTGCCACTCATGGTGTACTCGTTGAAGAAGACGAGTATTTTGTCGCACTTGCCGTTCCACCAGTTGCTTTCCTCGCATCTGGCCCAGCCGTAGACATTCGCGTTGCCCTCGTCGCCCCACCAGTCGCGCAGCCGGACATCCGACCAGTTGGTCGTCCAGTGGGTGGAGATGTCCGTCCTCTCCAGCTGGGACTTTCCGTGACCGGAGGCGGTGTTGGCGGCCGAGTTGAGGTAGTACTTCTGGAAGTACTGACCGGAGTTGTCCGGCTCGACGCCCGAACCGCCGTGGTTGGCGGAGGCGGTGGGCGCGAGCAGCGCCTGTGTCAGTGCGATGACGGCGAGTCCGGCTGTGGCGCGTGCTGCGGTCTTGCGGGCCGTGAGGGCTGTCCGGGCCGCGCGAGTCGTACGGGTTGCCTGCTTCATGACTGCTCCTTGAGATGACGGGTCGGCCTGTCGCCGTGCCGAGTGAGGCGTGCTGTCGCGGTGCGGATGTGGCACGCTCACTGCGCCAGCGGGGCCACTCGGCCGGAGTGGAAGCCCTTCGACGCCCGCTCCACCTCGGTCGTCAGCTGGGCGTAGGTCATCTTGCCGAGGCTGTCTCGCAGCTTGTCGTCGTGTCCCTTGGTGGGCTGCAGTTGCTCGCCGGTGACGATGACGCGTCCCTGGGAGCTGATCAGGGAGTAGTTCTTCTTGCCTGCGTGCAGGAAGTAGACGGCCTTGTCACCCGCCTTCGTCCATGTCACTCCGTTGAACAGGACGCCTTCGCCCTCCGCGTTCCACTCGCCTTCGACGACCTGCACCGTGGTCGCCTTGGCGTCCTTCTTGGCGTGCAGGACGTCGTCGATCTGCAGGGTGACCAGGCGGGCGCGGGATACGCACTCCTCCCCCTGGTCACTCTGGTCCGTCTCGCAGGCGCCGGCCTCGGCTTTGACGACCTTGGCCTCCACGACCAGGTCTGACGTCGCCACCATCGTGGGCAGGTCCGCGAAGTGCCGGACCTCGGCGGCCTCGGCAGTGATCTCCGGCTGATCGCTCAGGTCCGCCGCGGCGGTGTCGGCGCTCCCGCCCGAACAGGCGCCTGTGACGACGGAGAGCGCCACGATCGCGCCGGCCGCCCGTGCAGCACGGTTGACCCTGTGACGCCTGTTCCGCACCGATGTCTGTGTCACTGCACATCCCCCTGAATCGTGGCGCACGTTCTGACATGCGCGCGTCGCTTGTGCTCGCCGCTCCATGAAAGTCAGATGTGACCGAAAATCGACAGCCGATATTCACCCGTGGCTGTGATCATTCGAACCTTGGCCAGAAAGAGATCAATATGCATATGACAATGGTCGCCTCAGGCATCAGGGCGCGGTCGTCCGCCGCATCCCCTGCGCCTCAGGAGGCGCAGGGGACATATGGCTGGCCCTACACGAAGCGCTGCCGCGCCGAGCCGTCGCAGCGCTGGAGCCGCACCGGCTCACCCACCCCGGCGACCGTCGCGCACAGCCCGGTCGAGGATGTCGGACGCAGGGTGCCCGCGTCGCGTACGAAGCGCTGGTTCGCACCGCCGTGGCAGTCCCAGACGATCAGCCGGGCGCCCGCGCGGTAGTCGCCGCCGGGGACGTCGAGGCAGCGGTCCTGGCTGAGTTCGGTGTGCAGGTAGTCGCGCTCCGGATCGTGCCACCAGTTCTGGTTGCGGCCCCCGTGGCAGCCCCAGCCCAGCACGCGCGTGTCGTTGCGGCTGACCGCGCCCTCCACGTCCAGGCAGGCGCCGCTCGCTTCGGCCCTGAGGGGCTTGAAGGCGTCGTCCCAGGCGAAGGGGTACAGCGCGGGCTTCCCGCTCGATGCCACGTCCGCGCAGCTCGCCTCGCTCAGGCCGGAGTCGTAGAGCTGGGTGAGGCAGGAGGCGAAGGCGGCGTGTCCGCGCGCGTTGGGGTGGAAGGACTGGCGGACGGAGTTGGAGTCCGGCGGGAACGGGTTGGTGAGGTCGATGTAGAGCCCTCGCGCCCAGGTGTTCTGGTAGCACACCTCATGCCCGTGGAAGAGGCGTGAGTTGTCCAGGTAGACCGCCCCGGTCGACTGCGCGACCTTGCGCATGCCGCGTTCGAACGCCGGTACCGCCGTGTTGCGGCCCCACACGGTGTCGGAGTCGTATCCCATGCCGCCGCAGAACAGCTTGCCGATGAAGTGGGGGTTGTCGCGGAAGTCGGGCCCGATGGGGCTCGGGTAGCCCATCACCACCAGCTTGTAGTCGCCGTCCGCGTATCCGGCGTCCCGCATCACGGTGCGCAGGTCGCGCACCGTCTGCTCGACCTTGGGGACGAGGCCGTCCACGCGGGCCTGCCAGCCGGGCGCGTACTTCGGCTCACAGGGGCCCTGGAACAGGATGTAGCGGGTGACGCAGTCGGTCATCACCGGGCCAAACCGCAGATCGTCGTTGGCCCCGGCGACCAGCAGCACCATCTTGATGCGGGTGTTGCGGGCCTTGATCGCGAGGTTGTCGCTCTGGATGAGTTCGTCGGCGTACTGCTTGCTGCCGCCGATGCGGATGTTGCCGGTGTACGCGCCGGAGCAGGAGACGTTGTACGTCACATCGGCGGCGATGCCCGTGCGGTGGATGGCGGCCTCGGGTGACCGGTGGCACCAGTTGTCGGGGCCGTTGGTGCCGGGTTCGTAGGTGCCGACGCCTTCGCCGGATATCTCGCTGTCGCCGAGCGAGATCAGTCCGGTCTTGCGTGCGGCGAGGGGGCGTTCCTCGGGGCTGCCGTAGAGCTCGACGGCCTCTGCCGCCCGGATCGACTCCAGTTCGGGTGGGAGCGGTGCGGAGGGGGTCGCCGCGGCGGCAGGGGACGGGGGAGCGGCCGCGGCGGGGGCTCCTCCCGCCAGTGTGCCGAGCCCGAGGGCTGCCGCCAGCGCTGCGGCGGTCGCCGCCGTACGCCGAAGTCTGTGTCTGGTGCGCGCCATTGCGCCTCCCCGGTTTGTGGTTGCCACCGGTATTTACTGGCGGGTAGCGCAGTTGGGAATAGATAGAACAAGACAAGTGCTCAACTTTTTCAGGAGGGATGATCCTGATGACCGATGCGAGCGAGTACCGGACAGAGCACGACTCCATGGGGGAGGTCCGCGTCCCTGCCCATGCCAAATGGCGTGCGCAGACGCAGCGGGCCGTGGAGAACTTCCCCGTCTCCGGGCAGCGGCTGGAGCGGGCCCATATCGAGGCGCTGGGTCGGATCAAGGCGGCGGCCGCTCTGGTCAACGCCGAGCTGGGGGTCCTTGACAAGGAGACGGCCCGTGCCGTCGCGGAGGCGGCCGGAGAGGTCGCCGAGGGCCGCTGGGACGAGCACTTTCCGGTCGACGTCTTCCAGACCGGCTCCGGCACGTCCTCCAACATGAACGCCAACGAGGTCATCGCCACGCTCGCCACCGAGCGGCTCGGCGGCCGGAGCGTCCACCCCAACGACCACGTCAACGCGTCGCAGTCGTCGAACGACGTCTTCCCCTCCTCCATCCACATCGCGGCGACCGCCGCGGTGACCCGCGACCTGATCCCCGCGCTGGAGCATCTGGCGGCCTCCCTGACCCGCAAGTCCGATGAGTTCTCCGACGTGGTCAAGGCCGGCCGCACGCATCTGATGGACGCCACACCGGTGACGCTCGGCCAGGAGTTCTCCGGCTATGCGGCGCAGATCCGCCACGGCGTCGAGCGGCTCACCGCCTCCCTCCCCCGGCTGGCCGAACTCCCTCTGGGCGGCACGGCGGTCGGCACCGGCATCAACACCCCGCCCGGGTTCTCCGCCGCCGTCATCGCCGAGGTCGCCCGCACCACCGGGCTGCCGCTGACCGAGGCCCGCGACCACTTCGAGGCGCAGGGCGCACGCGACGGGCTGGTGGAGACCTCCGGGCAGCTCCGGACCGTCGCGGTCTCCCTCACCAAGATCGCCAACGATCTGCGCTGGATGGCGAGCGGCCCCCGCACCGGCCTCGCGGAGATCGATCTGCCGGATCTGCAGCCCGGCTCCTCGATCATGCCCGGCAAGGTCAACCCGGTGGTGCCGGAGGCGGTGCTGATGGTCGCCGCCCAGGTCATGGGGAACGACACCACGGTCGCGACGGCAGGAGCGTCGGGGAACTTCGAGCTGAACGTGATGCTCCCGGTCCTCGCCAAGAACCTGCTGGAGTCCGTCCGGCTCCTCGCGAACGCGTCCCGGCTGCTCGCCGACCGCACGGTCGACGGCATCACCGCCAATGCGGAACGGGCGCGCGAGTACGCCGAGTCCTCCCCGTCCGTGGTCACCCCGCTGAACAGGTACATCGGATACGAGGAGGCCGCGAAGGTCGCCAAGAGGGCGCTCGCCGAGCGGAAGACCATCCGCGAGGTCGTCCTGGAGTCCGGCTATGTGGAGCGCGGGGCGCTCACCGTGCAGCAGCTCGACGAGGCGCTGGACGTGCTCCGGATGACCCGGCCCTGACCCTCGGCCATGACACGGCCGTGACCTGCATCGCAGCGTGCCGCTCGACGCCCTCCTAAGATCTGCTCATGACAGGCAGGTCAGACACGGCGGGCCGGGGACGCGCCGTACGCTTCAGCCGCGGGGACCGGATCCTCTGGCGGTACCGCGGCCATGCCCCGGACACGCAGGGCCGCAGCGTCCACATCTGCCGTCCGGTGACCGTCGTCCAGGACACCGACGAGCTGCTCGCGGTGTGGATGGCCCCCGGGACGGAGTGCGTCAAACCGGTGCTGGCCGACGGCACCCCCGTGCACGAGGAGCCGCTCGCCACCCGCTACACCGCCCCGCGCACCGTCACTCGGGCGCGCTGGTTCGGCACGGGCGTGCTCAAGCTGGCCAGCCCCGGGCAGCCGTGGTCGGTGTGGCTGTTCTGGGAGCGCGGCTGGCAGTTCCGCAGCTGGTACGTCAACCTCGAGGAGCCGCACACCCGATGGGCGGGCGGCGTCGACTCGGAGGACCATTTCCTCGACATCTCCGTGTACCCGGACCGCAGCTGGATCTGGCGGGACGAGGACGAGTTCGCCCAGGCGCAGCGCGTCGGGCTGATGGACGCGGCCAAGGCGCGCCGGGTGCGGGAGGCGGGCCAGTCGGCCGTCGAGGTGATCCGGGACTGGGGCGCGCCGTTCCGCGACGGCTGGGAGCGGTGGCGTCCCGACCCCGGATGGCAGGTGCCCGAACTGCCCGAGGACTGGGACCGGGTGCCGCCGACGACCCGGATGGCCTCATAGCGCGCACGCCCCGATGCGGGCAGCGCGCCGGCGCGTGTGCGCGTCCCCCGTTTCGCGCGGGTGTCGCTGAAGTGACTGATTCCGGTGCGGGAACGCGCTCCGGCGCATACCGCCTCGTGAGACTCTTGATGCACCCCCTGGGGGCAAACGTAGGATCGTCGTCCGCAAGGCTGGACAGCTGGCCGACGGCGCCCACGACACCGATCGAACGGGGATCAGACACCACATCAGATACCGATACGCGCATTGAGGACATGCATCAACCGCTGAGCGCGGCACCGAAGCTGACCGTAAGTCATTTCGAGTCACTGAACACGTCGACCACAGGGGGTGGAGCCGTGCCGGATGCCCACCACCCTGTCGCCGCCCCCCACAGAGCGGGTATACCGCCTCACGAGGCGTCTCACGAGGCGAAGGCATCGCACACCCGGCCCAGACGGACGGAATCCCACGCGTGACGGAGCAGCCCACGTCCCACGAAGGCCGGCAGCCCCTGGCTGCCCGCCCGCACGAACGCGCCCGGCCCCGGTCGCAGGCGGCCGGACACGCCGCCCTGCCTGCGCCGGGCGGACCCGCCGGGCCGTCGCAGGACCTGGCCACGGCCGCGCGGCGCGAGGGTGACCGGCTGCGTTTCGTGGGAGCCGCGACCCGCCGCATCGCGCGCGGGATCGATCTGGACGAGATCGTGCTGGGGCTGTGCCGGGCCACGGTGCCGACGTTCTCCGACGCGATCCTCGTCTATCTCCGCGACCCGCTGCCGGTCGGCGACGAACGGCCGGTGTCGCCGTTCGTGCTGCGGCTGCGCCGCACTGACCGGCTGCGTTTAGCGGAGGAGGACGGCGATCTCACCGTCGCCGGGGCGGCGGCCTCCGCCGATCCCCAGATTGACCTGAATCCGACGGCCGAACTGTGCCAGGTCCGCTCCGGCGGGGCCCTCTCGGAGGTGCTGCGCGGGGTGCGGCCGGTCTTCGGCGACTCCGCGGCGGCGCGCGCCGCGCTGCCGGAGCTCCTCGGCGACGGCCGGAGCGTGCCCGGCGGCCACCGGGCCATACTCGCCCCGCTGCGCGGCCGCCGTCGTGTCATCGGCGCCGCCGTCTTTCTGCGCAGGCCCGACCGGCCGGCCTTTGAACCCAACGATCTGCTGGTCGCCGCGCAGCTCGCCACGCACACGGCTCTCGGCATCGACAAGGCCGTGCTGTACGGGCGCGAGGCGTACATCGCGGACGAGCTGCAGCGCACCATGCTCCCCGAGGGGCTGCCGCAGCCCACGGGCGTACGGCTGGCCTCCCGCTATCTGCCGGCCGCCGAGACCGCGCGGGTCGGCGGGGACTGGTACGACGCGATCCCGCTGCCCGGCAGCCGGGTAGCGCTGGTCGTGGGCGATGTGATGGGCCACTCCATGACCTCCGCCGCGATCATGGGCCAGCTGCGCACCACCGCGCAGACCCTCGCCCAGCTCGACCTGCCGCCGCAGGAGGTGCTCCACCACCTGGACGAGCAGGCCCAGCGGCTGGGCACGGACCGGATGGCGACCTGTATGTACGCGGTGTACGACCCGGTCTCGCACCGCATCACCATCGCCAATGCCGGGCATCCGCCGCCGGTGCTGCTGCATCTGGGCGGGCGGGCCGAGGTGCTGCGGGTGCCGCCGGGCGCGCCGATCGGCGTGGGCGGGGTGGACTTCGAGGCCGTGGAGCTGGACGCCCCGGCGGGTGCGACCCTCCTGCTCTACACGGACGGCCTGGTCGAGTCGCGGCTGCGGGACGTGTGGACGGGCATCGAGCAGCTGCGGGAGCGGCTTGCGGCGACCGCCCAGCTCACCGGCCCGGACCACTCGCCGCCGCTGGAGGCGCTCTGCGACGACGTGCTGGACATGCTCGGGCCGGGTGACCGGGACGACGACATCGCGCTGCTGGCCGCCCGCTTCGACGGGATCGCGCCGAGTGATGTGGCGTACTGGTTTCTGGAGCCGGAGGATGCGGCGCCGAGCCGGGCTCGCCGGCTGGCCCGCCGGGCGCTCGCCCGATGGGGTCTGGAAGATCTGTCGGATTCGGTGGAGCTGCTGGTCAGCGAGGTGGTCACCAACGCCGTGCGCTATGCGTCACGGCCGGTGACGCTGCGGCTGCTGCGTACGGATGTGCTGCGCTGTGAGGTCGGCGACGACTCCCCGCAGCTGCCCCGGCAGCGCCGGGCGCGGGACACGGACGAGGGCGGCCGGGGGCTGTTCCTGGTGAACCGGCTGGCCAGACGGTGGGGAGCCACCCGGCTTTCGACCGGCAAGGTCGTCTGGTTCGAACTTACTTCGCGCGGGTAGCAGGGCGGGGCGCGAAAGGAGTCGGTCAGCGGCGGACGGGGGCCAGAACTGGACCCCGTCCAAATGTTGCCGCCGTCAGGTCTGAGGAGTTCACTGGGGGGCGCGGGAGGCCTCACCTCAAGCCCCTCAACCGACGGGAGGACGCTCGTGACCGAGTCAGCCCCCACGACTCCGTACACGACGAACAACGCCGGCATCCCCGTGGAGAGCGATGAGCACTCGCTCACCATCGGCTCCGACGGCCCGATCCTGCTCCAGGACCACTATCTGATCGAGAAGATGGCCCAGTTCAACCGGGAACGGGTGCCGGAGCGGGTGGTGCACGCCAAGGGTGCGGGCGCATACGGAGTCTTCCAAGTGACGAACGACGTCAGTCAGTTCACCAAGGCGGATCTGCTCCAGCCCGGCAAACGCACCGAGATGCTGGCACGCTTCTCGACGGTCGCCGGCGAGCAGGGCTCCCCCGACACCTGGCGCGACCCGCGCGGCTTCGCGCTGAAGTTCTACACCGAACACGGCAACTACGACCTGGTGGGCAACAACACCCCCATCTTCTTCGTCCGCGACCCCAGCAAGTTCCAGGACTTCATCCGCTCGCAGAAGCGCCGCCCGGACAGCGGGCTGCGCGACAACGACATGCAGTGGGACTTCTGGACGCTGTCCCCGGAGTCGGCACACATGGTGACCTGGCTGATGGGCGACCGCGGCATCCCCAAGACCTATCGCCATATGAACGGCTACAGCTCCCACACCTATATGTGGGTCAACGGCGGCGGCGAGAGGTTCTGGGTGAAGTACCACATCAAAACCGACCAGGGCATCGGCTTCCTCACCCAGGCCGAGGCCGATGAGCTGGCCGGGAGCGACGCGGACGTCCACCGCCGCGATCTGCACCAGGCGATCGAGTCCGGCAACGCACCGAGCTGGACGATGTATGTGCAGGTCATGGCGTTCGAGGACGCCCCGGACTACCGCTTCAACCCGTTCGACCTGACCAAGGTGTGGCCGCACGGCGACTACCCGCTGATCGAGGTCGGGCGGATGACGCTCAACAAGAACCCGGAGGACTACTTCATCCATATCGAGCAGGCGGCCTTCGAGCCCTCGAACCTGGTGCCGGGCATCGGCCCGTCACCGGACAAGATGCTGCTCGGCCGGCTCTTCTCGTACCCGGACACCCACCGGTATCGGATCGGCCCGAACTACGCCCAGCTGCCGCCGAACCGGGCGCGCTCGCAGATCAACTCGTACGCCAAGGACGGCCCGATGCGCTATGAGCCGGCCAACGCCGCACGGCCGTACGCGCCCAATTCCTACGGCGGGCCGGACGCGGACACAGCGGCCTTCGGCGACCCGGCGGGCTGGGCCGCCGCGGGCGAGATGGTGCGCGAGGCGTACAAGCCGCACCGCGAGGACGACGACTGGGGCCAGCCGGGCACGATGGTCCGCCAGGTGCTGGACGACGCCGCCCGCGACCGGCTGGTGTCGAACGTCAGCGGGCATCTGAAGGCGGGCGTCTCCCGGCCCGTGCTGGACCGTGCGCTGCAGTACTGGCGCAATATCGACAAGGAGATCGGCGACCGGATCGCCAAGGAGGTCAACGGCAGCTGAGGCCGCCGGGGCGCGCAATGCACGCGCGTGTGCCCGCCGCCCTGTTCCCGGGCGGCGGGCACACGCATGGAATCACGGCCGGCGGCGGTGACAGCCTGCGGCTTCACCGCATACGGCTCACGGTCTGCGGCGGTCGCGGCCCGCCCGGTGACAGCCTGCCAGGCACGGCCTGCTGCGGTCACGCCCGCGCCGTGACATCCCGCGGCAGTCACGCCCGCGCCGTGACATCCCGCGGCAGTCACGGCCGCGCCGTGACATGCCGCGGCGGTCACGGCCTGCTGGGCCGCTCTCCGTCGGGGAGGGTGCCGTCGTCCGGATCGCCCGTCCCGGACTCCGTCGGCGCCGGCTCGGTGGGCCCCGTCGGCCGCGGGTCCGGCTTCTGCGTCTCGGTGTCCGTGGGCGAGGGGTCCGGGCCCGGCTCGGTGGTCTGCGTGTGCGTCGGCTTGGGATCCGGGTCCGGCTCCTGCTCCTGAGGCTCCTCCTCGGTCCGGCTGGGCGTGGCATCCGGCTCGGGTTCCTGCGACTCCTCCTGCGTCCAGGTCGGGGACGGAAGTGCGGTCGCGATGTCGGCGAGTTCAAGATCGAACTTCTCGTTCGAGTCTCCGCCCAGCGCGCTGCGCGTGTAGTCGGCCCAGATCTTGGCGGGGAAGCCGCTGCCGCTTGCGCGCCCGGAGTTGGCGGTGCCGGTGAGCGTCACCTGGCCGCCGCCCTCGGTCGGCTTCTCGCCGAACAGCGCGACGACGGTCGTCAGCTCCGGGGTGTAGCCCGCGAACCAGGCGGCGTTGTTGTTCTCCGAGGTTCCGGTCTTGCCGGCCGCCTGGTACGCGCTCGACCTGGCGTTGAAGCCGGAGCCGTTGTCCACCACGCCCTTGAGCACGGAGGTGACGGTGTCCGCGGACTCCCGGCTGATCACCTGGCGGCCGATCGGATCGTCGAACTCGACAGTGCGGTCCTTGCGCTCCGCGGAGGCGACGATCGCCGGGGTGACCTTCTTGCCGTGGTTGTCGAGGGTGGCGTACACCCCGGCCATGTCCCAGGTGGAGGCGTTCATGCTGCCGAGCGCCGTCGACGGCCTCGCCGGGTAGTTCTTGTCCGGGACGCCGAGCTTGAGCGCCGTCTCCTTCACCTTGTCGAGGCCGACGTCCACGGCCATCTGCGCATAGGCGGAGTTGATCGAGCTGTCCGTCGCCTTCTGCACGGTGACCGGGCCGTAGCTCCTGCCGTCCTGGTTCTGCGGCGCGTACGGGGTGTCGCTGCCGACGACCGGGCGCTTGCTGGTGCCGTCGTAGATGGTCTTGGGGCCGATCGGGCGGCCGTCCTGCGTCTTGGAGCCGTGCTCCAGGGCCGCGGCGAAGACCAGGGGCTTGAAGGTGGACGCCGGGGTGTAGTCCTGGCGGGTGGCGTTGGAGACCCAGTGCTTGGTGGCGTCCACGCCCCCGTACAGGGCGACGACCTTCCCGGTCTTCGGGTCGACGGAGGTGGCGCCGGCCTGCACGGTCGCGTCGGTCTTGTTGCCCTTGCGGTCCAGTTCGCTCTCCAACTGCTCGCCGACCGCCTGCTCCAGCGCCTTCTGCCGCTTGGGGTCGATGTTCAGCGTGATGGACCAGCCGCCCGCCCTGAGCTCCTGGTCGCTCACGCCCTGCTCGCGCAGTTCGCGGTTGGCGGCCTCGACGATATAGCCGGTCTGGCCCTCCATGCCGGGGGCGGGCTTGGGCTCCTTGGGCGTGGGGAACTTCATCCCGGATCGCTTGGACTGGTCGAGCCAGCCCTCCTCGACCATGTTGTTCAGCGTGTAGTTCCAGCGCTCGGTGACCAGCTTCTTGCCGGTCTCGCCGGCGACGGCCCAGTCGTACTGGCTCGGGGCCTGGAGCAGTGAGGCGAGGTACGCGCCCTGCTCGACGTTCAGCTCGGAGACGTCGACCCCGTAGTAGGCCTGGGCCGCGGCCTGGATGCCGTAGGCGTTGCGGCCGAAGTAACTGGTGTTCAGATACCCGGCCAGGATGTCGCTCTTCTCCTTGCGCTGGTCGACCTTGAGCGAGATCACCAGTTCCTTGAGCTTGCGGCTGACCGTCTGGTCCTGGTTCAGGTAGTAGTTCTTGACGTACTGCTGGGTGATGGTGGAGCCGCCCTGCTTGCCCTTGCCGGTGAGGGTGTTGAGCACTCCGCGGGCGGTGCCCTTGAAGTCGACTCCCGAGTCCTTCCAGAAGGTCTTGTTCTCGGCGGCGACGAAGGCGTTCTGGACGTCCTTGGGCACCTTCTCAAGACCGACGATCTCCCGGTTGACCTCGCCGTCGCGGGCGAGGACGGTGCCGTCGGCGTATTTGTACGTGTTGCTCTGCAGCTCCGCCTGGGCGTTCGCCTCCGGAACCGGCACCAGCAGGTAGATCACATACAGCGCGCCCATCCCGAGCAGGGCCAGGGTGAAGAACGCGCCCAGCACCTTCCGCCAGGTGAAGAAGCGCCGTATGCCGGTGGGCTCGGCTTTCGTGGCCCGGCGCGGCGAGCGCTTCCGGGCGGCTGGTCGCGCTTCGGCTCGGCCCATCGGTGGTTCGCTCCGCTCTCTGTTGTGCCGTTCTGTCGGGAATCAGCTAGGCAAGCTAACACTGCTTCCTGGGACAAAGGCTCATCGATCCGTCTTTTCCGTGCGTGAGGTTCAGCACCCCACTGAGGCGCCCCCCAACAGATCCGACTCCCGGGAGGCGCGCAGGGTTGCGAGATCGCGCCGCGCAACTCGTCCGACGCCCGCGGAGGGCGCCGGCGGAGGCGGGCCGTCTGCTCGGCGCCGCACCGCTATGCACCGCACGTATACACCTCATGTATACACACCATGTACAGTGGCTCGTATGTCCATTGGTCACACATTGCTCGGGCTCCTCGAGTCCGGCCCCCGCCACGGCTATGACCTCAAGCGGGCCTTCGACGAGAAGTTCGGCCACGACCGGCCGCTGCACTACGGGCAGGTCTACTCGACGATGTCCCGGCTGCTCAAGAACGGCCTCGTCGAGGTCGACGGGATAGAGGCCGGCGGCGGCCCGGAGCGGAAGCGGTACGCCATCACCGACGCCGGGATCACCGACGTCGAGCGGTGGCTGACGCAGCCGGAGAAGCCGGAGCCGTACCTCCAGTCCACGCTGTACACCAAGGTCGTGCTCGCACTGCTCACCGGCCGCAGCGCGGCCGACCTCCTGGACTCGCAGCGCGCGGAGCATCTGCGCCTGATGCGCGTCCTCACCGACCGCAAGCGCCGCGGCGACCTCGCCGACCAGCTCATCTGCGACCACGCGCTGTTCCACCTGGAGGCGGATCTGCGCTGGCTGGAGCTGACCGGCGCACGGCTCGACCAGTTGGCCGGCGAGGTGCGCGCATGACCCCCGCCGGCTCCCTTCTCATCGCATCCGGGCTGCACAAGGCGTACGGCCCGACGACCGCCCTGGACGGGGCGGACTTCTCCATACACCCCGGCGAGGTCGTCGCCGTCATGGGCCCGTCCGGTTCGGGCAAGTCGACTCTGCTGCACTGTCTGGCCGGGATCGTGACGCCCGACACGGGCACGATCACCTACGACGGCCGCGTCCTGTCGGCCATGAGCGACCGGGAGCGCAGCGCCCTGCGCCGTACGGACTTCGGCTTCGTCTTCCAGTTCGGCCAGCTGGTGCCCGAGCTGACCTGCGTGGAGAACGTCGCCCTCCCCCTCCGCCTGGCGGGCGTCAAGCGCAGGGAGGCCGAGCGGGCCGCCCTGGGCTGGATGGAGCGCCTGGAGGTCGACGGTCTGCGGGCAAAGCGCCCCGGCGAGGTCTCCGGCGGCCAGGGCCAGCGGGTCGCCGTGGCCCGCTCCCTGGTCACCCGCCCCCGTGTGCTGTTCGCCGACGAGCCGACCGGCGCGCTGGACTCCCTCAACGGCGAGCGTGTGATGCAACTCTTCACCGAGGCCGCCAGGTCGGCCAACGCCGCCGTGGTACTGGTCACCCACGAGGCGCGGGTCGCCGCCTACTCGGACCGGGAGATCGTCGTACGCGACGGAAAGTCCCGCGACATGATGCAGGAGCTTTCCGCGTGAACGCCTGGATCCAGGACCTGCGCATGGGTGTCAGGTTCGCGTTCGGCGGCGGCCGGGAGGGCTGGACGCGCACCCTGCTCACCGGCGTCGGCGTCGGTCTCGGCGTGGCGCTGCTGCTGGTCACCACGGCCATCCCCAGCGCCCTCGCCGCCCGCGACGCCCGCGCCGACGCCCGCAGCGAGCACACCGCGCCCCAGGCCGCGCAGCCGGGCCGCGACACCCTGCTGATCGGTGAGGCGGACACCCGCTTCCACGGCGCCGACGTCCACGGCAGGCTGCTCAAGCCGGAGGGCCCGGACGCCCCCGTCCCGCCCGGCCTCACCGCCTTCCCCGGCCCCGGGGAGATGGCCGTGTCGCCCGCGCTGAAGGAACTGCTGGCCTCCTCGGAGAGCGAACTGCTGCGTGAGCGGCTGCCGTACCGGCAGATCGCGGTCATCGGCGACGAGGGGCTGATCGGCCCGGCCGAACTCGCCTACTACGCGGGCAGCGACACGCTCAAGCAGATCGGGGGCAAGGTCCCGCGGGTCACCGGCTTCGACAACTCGGCGGAGCCGGAGCCCCTGGACCCGGTGCTGACACTGCTGATCGTGTTGGTCTTCACAGCCCTGCTGACGCCCGTCGCGGTCTTTATCGCCGCCGCCGTCCGCTTCGGCGGCGAGCGTCGCGACCGCAGGCTCGCCGCGCTGCGCCTGGTCGGCGCGGACAGCCGGATGACCCGCAGGATCGCCGCGGGCGAGGCGCTCGCCGGCTCGCTGGTCGGGCTCGTCCTCGGCACAGGCTTCTTCCTGGTGGCACGCCAGGCGGCCGGCGCGGTGGATCTGTTCCGCATCAGCGTCTTCCCCGCCGACCTCAACCCCTCACCCGCCCTCGCCGCGCTGGTCGCGCTCGCCGTGCCGGCCGCCGCGGTCGCGGTGACCCTGTTCACCCTGCGCGGCGTGGTGATCGAACCGCTCGGCGTCGTACGCACCGCCAAGTCCGCCCGCCGCAGGGTCTGGTGGCGGCTGCTGCCGCCGCTCGCCGGACTGGCCCTGCTCTACCCCATGACGGGCCGCGGCAACGACGGCGGCGAGTTCAACCAGTGGCAGGTCAGCGCGGGCGTGGTGCTGCTGCTGGTCGGCGTCACCGGGCTGCTGCCCTGGCTGGTCGAGCGGGCCGTGGCCCGGCTGGGCGGCGGCCCGGTCTCCTGGCAGCTCGCGGTCCGCAGACTCCAGCTCAGCAGCGGCACGGCGGCCCGCCTGGTGAACGGCATCGCGGTCGCGGTCGCCGGGGCCATCGCCTTGCAGATGCTGTTCGCCGGGGTCGAGGGCGACTACACCAAGCAGACCGGCCAGGACCCCTCACGGGCGTCGCTGTCCGTGAGGGCCAACACCGGCGCCGGCTCACCGGAGGAGGTGGCCGCCCTCACCCGGCGGATCGGCGGCGCCGAGGGGGTGGCAGAGGTCATCCAGCTCACCACCACCGGCCTGTCCCCCGCCCCCGACAGCCTGGAGGAGACGACTTCCCTGACCATCGGCAGCTGCGCGGCACTGCGCCAGGTGGCGCAGCTGGACTCCTGCGCCGACGGCGACGCCTTCATCCTGCGCGGCGGCTTCGACGACACGAACACCGACGCGGTCGCCAAGCCCGGCGGGACGCTGTACTCGGGCAATGTGTACGGCACCGAGGACGGGCCCCCGCCGGTCGCCTGGACGCTGCCCGCCTCCGCGAAGGATGCCGTCAGCCGTGAGGACCCCGACGGCACCAAGCGCAACGGCATCGCCGTCACCCCGTCCGCCGCCCCCAAGGGCCTGGGCGACGAGCAGCTCGCCACCCTCTATGTGCGGCTCGACGGCTCGGCGCCGGACGCGCTGGAGCACGTCCGCACGGCGGTGCGCCAAGCGGACCCGCTGTTGAGCCCCTTGGCGCTTCAGGCGACGAAGGAGTCGGAGCGCTTCGCCTCGATCCGCACCGGCCTGTATGTCGGGGCCGCCTGCGTCCTGCTGCTGATCGGCGCGAGTCTGCTGGTCTCCCAGCTGGAGCAGTTGCGCGAGCGCAAGAAGCTGCTGTCCGCGCTGGTGGCGTTCGGCACCCGGCGCTCCACGCTCAGCCTGTCGGTGCTGTGGCAGACGGCGGTTCCGATGGCGCTGGGCCTTGCCCTGTCCACCGCCGTCGGGCTGGCCCTGGGCGCGATGCTGCTGCGGATGGCGTACGCCCCGGTGGTGATCGACTGGGTGTCCGTCGCCTCCATGGCCGGGATCGGCATCGCCGTCGTGCTGGCGGTGACGGCGCTCAGTCTGCCGCCGCTGCTGCGCCTGATGCGGCCGGAGGGGCTTCGTACGGAGTGAGGACGCGCACCGGGAGGGCCCTCATCGCCTCCCGCAGCGCCCCGGCGAACGCCTCGAACTCGCCCTGGCGTGCCGCGCCCGCGCGGCACGCCAGGGCGATGCGCCGTGCGGGGGCGGGCTCTGCGAAGTACCCCGTCTGCAGCCGGCCGGACCGGGCGGTCTCCACTTCGACGGCGGTGCGCGGCAGCAGCGTCACGCCGAGCCCGCCCGCGACGAGCTGCACCAGCGTGGACAGCCCGGCGGCCGTGGTGGTGACGGCCGCTCCTTCGGTGCGGCCCGCCTCCCGGCAGACGTCGAGGGCCTGGTCGCGCAGGCAGTGGCCTTCGTCGAGCAGCAGCAGGTCCAGCTCCTTGAGGGCGTCGCGCGGGATGTCGGCGCGCCCGCCCAGCCAGTGGTCCTGCCCGGTGACCAGCACGAAGTCCTCTTCGAAGAGGGGAAGTTCGGTGACGGTCGGCACACCGAGCGGCACGGCCAGCAGCAGCAGATCGAGCCGTCCGCCCGCAAGGCCGTCCAGCAGGGACGCCGTCTGCTCCTCGTGGACCTGGATGTCCAGCTCCGGATAGGCCTCGTGGACGAGCCGCAGCACCGTGGGCAGCAGATACGGGGCGACGGTGGGGATCACTCCGAGCCGGAGGACCCCGGTGAAGGGGGCCCGTACGGCCTCGGCCTCCTCCAGCAGATCGCCGACGGCGTCGAGGACGGCCTTGGCCCGCACCGCGAGCCGCTCCCCCGCAGGGGACAGCAGCACCTTGCGCGTCGTACGCTCCAGCAGCTGGACGCCCAGCGCCTCCTCCAGCGCCGACACGGCCCCGGAGAGCGCGGGCTGGCTCATCCCGATCGCGGCGGCCGCGTCCCGGAAGTGCAGATGCTCCGCCACCGCCGCGAAGGCGCGCAGCTGTGCGAGGCTCGGCTGCTTGCCCCTGTTTGTCACCACCACTGATAAGCACCTCCGATCGCCATGACCGAGTCTAGCTATTTCCGCGATCAATGCACTCTGTGCCACCATCAAGATCCGTCCAACCCCACTGGAAGACCCCAAAAGGAATCTTCCTGTATGCAAGGAGAGCGCGTGCTCACTGTCGGTGACCAGTTCCCCACGTTCGAGCTGACCGCCTGCGTCTCGCTGGAGAGCGGCAAGGAGTTCGAGCAGATCACCCACAAGTCCTACGAGGGCAAGTGGAAGGTCGTCTTCGCATGGCCCAAGGACTTCACCTTCGTCTGCCCGACCGAGATCGCCGCCTTCGGCAAGCTGAACGACGAGTTCGCCGACCGCGACGCCCAGATCCTCGGCTTCTCCGGCGACTCCGAGTTCGTCCACCACGCCTGGCGCAAGGACCACGCCGACCTGCGTGACCTGCCCTTCCCGATGATGGCCGACTCCAAGCACGAGCTGATGCGCGACCTGGGCATCGAGGGCGAGGACGGCTTCGCGCAGCGCGCCGTCTTCATCGTCGACCCGAACAACGAGATCCAGTTCACCATGGTGACCGCGGGCTCCGTCGGCCGTAACCCCAAGGAGGTCCTGCGGGTCCTCGACGCCCTGCAGACCGACGAGCTGTGCCCCTGCAACTGGAGCAAGGGCGAGGACACCCTCGACGCGGTCAAGCTCCTGGCCGGTGAGTGAGCATGGCCCTCGATGAGCTGAAGGCCGCCATACCGGACTTCGCCAAGGACCTGAAGCTGAACCTCGGCTCGGTCATCGGCAACAGCGAGCTGCCGCAGCAGCAGCTCTGGGGCACGGTCCTGGCCTGCGCGATCGCCTCGCGCTCGCCGAAGGTGCTGCGGGAGCTGGAGCCGGAGGCCAAGGCCAACCTGAAGCCGGAGGCGTACACCGCCGCCAAGTCCGCCGCCGCGGTCATGGCGATGAACAACGTCTTCTACCGGACGCGCCATCTGCTCTCCGACCCGGAGTACGCGAACCTGCGCGCCGGTCTGCGGATGAACGTCATCGGCAACCCGGGCGTGGAGAAGGTCGACTTCGAGCTGTGGTCGCTCGCCGTCTCCGCGATCAACGGCTGCGGCCAGTGCCTGGACTCGCACGAGCAGGTGCTGCGCAAGGCGGGCGTGGACCGCGAGACGATCCAGGAGGCCGTGAAGATCGCCGCGGTGATCCAGGCGGTCGGCACGACGCTGGACGCCGAGGCGACGCTGGCCGAGTGACACCCGCGTAGGCGCACGACGCGTACGACGATGGCCCCGCCGACTTCGGGTCGGCGGGGCCATCGCGCTGTATGAGCTATGCGGGGCTCTTGAGGCGGGCCATCAGCGCCTTCATGTCCTCCACGAGAAGCGGCTCGATCTTGGAAAGATCAGTCCGCTCCTCATCCTCTCCGTAGTAGCCGGGGGTGACCGACAGGGAGAGCCTTGCCTGCCCGTCCAGCACTTCCAGGGAGCGGCTGTTGTCCGTGCTGATGATCAGGAACGCTCGTTCTCCCAACCCGTCCACCGGCTTCACCGTTCTGCTCTCCCCGTAGTACATCTCCGCACGGGTGTGCAGCGTCGCCTCGAACTCCGCCTCGGGGTCCACCCTCCTGTGCAGGTCGTAGCCGATTTCGGCGTAAGGGTCGGCCGAGATCTCGTTGCCCTCCTCGTCCACCAGGGGTTCCTGGCCAAGGGGTTCAAGACTGAGCATGCACTTGGCCTGGTCCAGGGCTGCGTGCTCGCTGACCCAGGGGGTCGGAGCCTGCTTGACACCCAGCGCGCCGGTCAGCGCCTTCAGCTCCGCGTCCTCGCACAGGTTCTCCGTCGCCCGGTAGCCCCCGAGGTCGGGCCCGACGCGTTCGTACGCGTACAGTCCCCCCGCCCACAGCGCGGACGCGCCCACCGCGCCGGCGAGCGCCCACGCCCACGGCGGCCTGCGGCGCACCGGCCGTTCCGCGTCCATCGTCTCGCGGTCCGCGCCGGCGGACTCCCGATGCTCGCCCGGCAGCTCGGCCTGGCCGTACCCGTCCTCGCTGACCAGCTCCGGTTCGGATATCACTTTCGCTCCCCCTCTCCTCCCTCTTCCCCCTGGTCTCTCCCGCCGGGCGCCGGCGGGGCGACCGGGGCGATCGCCAGCGCGGTCGCTCCATGCGGGGGCGGCATCGCGTGCAGCGCCTGTTCCTTGCTGTATGCCCGCAGATAGCCGACGGCCGTGTTGGCGACGGCGACCAGGGGCACGGCGACCACCGCGCCGCCGATGCCGGCGGTGAGGCCGCCCACGGCGACGGCGAGGACGACGGCGAGCGGATGGACGCGCACCGCGCGGCCGAGGATGAACGGCTGCAGCACATGGCCCTCGATCTGCTGCACGGCGAGTACCACGACCAGCACCATCAGCGCGGTGAACACGCCTTGGGTGACCAGGCCGACGACGACCGCGAGCGCTCCGGAGATCACTGCGCCGACGAGCGGGATGAAGGCGAAGAGGAAGATGAAGACGGCGAGCGGCACCGCCATCGGGACGTCGAGGAAGTAGATGCCGAGGCCGATGAAGATGGCGTCGATCAGCGCCACGAGCACCGTGCCGCGCACATAGGCGGTCAGGGTGCGCCAGGCGCGCGGGCCCGCCCCGGCGACGCCTTCCCTGGCCTGTGCGGGCACCAGTTTCAGCGTCCAGTTCCAGATGCGCCTGCCGTCGTAGAGCAGGAAGAGCGTGGAGAACATCGCGAGCAAGATGCCGGTGAGGATCTCCACCATCACGGTCACACCCTGGAGGCCCGCGGAGGTGATCTCCTCGGTGTTGGTGCCGATGGTCTGGCTCAGGTTCTCCGCGATGTCGTTGATCTGCTGCTCGGTGACGTGGAAAGGGCTGTCCAGCAGCCAGCGTTTGAGCTCCTCGATGCCGTCCCTGACCCGGTCGGAGAGGTTGTCGAGGTTGTCCATGACCTGCCAGACCACAAACCAGCCGACGAGGCCCATGATGACGAAGCCGGAGATCGCGGTGACCGCGGTGGCGAGTCCGCGCGGCAGCCCCAGCTTCTTCAGCCGGGCCACGGTGGGCTGCAGGAGGGCGGTGACCAGGAGTGCGGCGACGAAGGCGAGCACCACAAGCTGCACGGCGCTGATGACCCGCATCAGCACCCAGACCGTGCCGGCGAGGACGAGCAGCCGCCAGCCGGCCTCGGCCGCGACCCGCATGCCCCAGGGGATGGCCGCGACCGGATCGCGCCGGGCGGCGACGGCGGGCGCGTACAAGGGCGGCGGCGGAACGCTCCCGGGGACGGCGGGCAGACCGGCCGCTCCGGCGGCTCCCGCACCCGGGGCTCCGGCGGCTCCCGCACCCGGGGCTTCGGGGGTTTCGCCGGGGGGCCCGGCGGTGGCGTCAGCCCCGGGGGCGGCCGGGAGTTCGTCGCCCGTCGCCTGCTTGCGGCGCTCTTCCAAGCGCTCCGCGGCCCGGGTCAGCCCCGCGCCCACCCGGCTGAGCCAGCCTGGCACTCTCGACATGCTCTTTCCTCATTCCCCCGACCACTCCCCCGGGTCATCCGGACCGACCGTACACGCACCGAGCCCCCCACCGGAGAACGGCGGGGGGCTCGATGAGGTCGGACGTCGGGTTGGCCCCGGCGGTCTAGTACCAGTGGTTGGCCTGCCAGAACGACCAGGCGCCGCAAGGGCTGCCGTAGCGCTCGTTCATGTAGTTGAGGCCCCACTTGATCTGGGTGGCGGGGTTGGTGCGCCAGTCGGCGCCCGCCGAGGACATCTTGGAGCCCGGGAGCGCCTGGACGAGGCCGTACGCGCCCGAGGAGGGGTTCTGCGCCGTGTAGTTCCAGCTCGACTCGCGGCTCACTATGTTGCTGAAGCACTGGAACTGGTCGCCGGGGATCATCTGGCGCGCCATCGCCTGGACCTCGGCGACCGTGTAGGAGGACTGCGTCGTGAAGCTGGAGGCGTCACGCGTGGCGCTGCGGCTGGCGCGCTGGGCGGCGGCAGCCTCTTCCTCCTCCTTCTCCTTGCGCTCGCGTTCGGCCTGCTCCGCCGCTTCGACGGCTTCGGCCTTCTTCGCCTTGGCGGTCTCGGCGGCCTTGATGCGGGCCGCTTCCTCTGCCGACTTCTTCGCCGCGGCCTCCGCGGCGGCGGCCTGAGCCTGCGCCTGCTGCGTCAGGGACGAGACCTGCACCTGGGCCTGCTCGCCCATCGGGATGTCTGCGAGCAGAGTCGTGTCGGCCGCGGTCGCCTCGAGGTTGTCACCGTTGTTCGAGGCCGCGCTGTTACCCGACGCGACGCCCACGACGGCGCCGACGGTGGTGACCGCAGTGGCCGACGCCACCGCGAATCCCCGAACCGAGATCCGGCTCACACGGTTTCCTTCCAGCATCGCCCACATGAGTGACCTCGCGGGCGCAATCGTGCCCCTGGCACTGGCCTCCCCTTGCTTGGGTCACGGGAGGCACGGGCCCGGCGGGCAACTCCCGCATGGGAGTGTGCCGCATGGTACTCGCGGGCGGCATGCAACGGAACGGGTTCTTGAGTTGTGTGGTGCCGTACACCTCTGAGGGTGTGGGTGTGTCGCATGCGGGGCCTGACGGAAGCAAGACTCTGCCGGAAGCAGATACCGCAAGGCAATTCTTCGTTGCGTGTGAAAGCTCACACCCCGTTTACAGCTGGGGTTTTGCGGAAACGCCGGACAGCTCAACGCCGCCCGGCTACGCTTTCGCGCTCTACCGGGCGGCGTTGGCGATGACTTCAACTATTGCGCCCCGTACGCCCCTTTCAAGCCCTATGGGACCCTGGGCCGGATCTGTCAGATCTTTCCGTCTTCGAGCATTTCGGTCACCAGTGCGGCGATCTGCGAGCGCTCGGAGCGGGTGAGGGTGACATGCGCGAAGAGCGGATGCCCCTTCAGCTTCTCGACGACGGCGACGACTCCGTCATACCTGCCGACCCTCAGATTGTCCCGCTGGGCGACGTCATGGGTCAGAACGACCCGGGAATCGGCCCCGATACGGGACAGAACGGTTAGGAGCACATTCCGCTCGAGGGACTGGGCCTCGTCGACGATGACGAAGGCGTCATGGAGGGAGCGGCCCCGGATATGGGTGAGCGGCAGGACCTCGAGCATGCCGCGCCCCAGGACCTCCTCGATCACCTCACGGCCGGCGACCGCGGAGAGCGTGTCGAAGACCGCCTGCGCCCAGGGGCTCATCTTCTCCGCCTCGGTGCCCGGGAGATAGCCGAGCTCCTGGCCGCCGACGGCGTAGAGCGGGCGGAAGACCATCACCTTCTGGTGCTGCCTGCGCTCCAGCACCGCCTCCAGACCGGCGCAGAGCGCGAGCGCCGACTTGCCGGTGCCGGCCCGGCCGCCCAGCGAGACGATGCCCACCTCGTCGTCCAGCAGCAGATCGAGGGCGATGCGCTGCTCGGCGCTGCGGCCGTGGATGCCGAAGGCCTCGCGGTCGCCGCGCACAAGCCGCACATTGCCCTCGGGTGAGACGCGCCCGAGGGCCTTGCCCCGCTCGGACTGCAGGACCAGACCGGTGTGCACCGGCAGATCCGCCGCCTCGGGGACGAACAGCGACTCCTCCGCATACAGCAGGTCGACCTGCTCGCCGCTCAGGGGCAGTTCCGCCATGCCCGTCCAGCCGGAGTCGGTGATGGCCAGCTCCGCGCGGTACTCCTCGGCCAGCAGGCCGACGGACGACGCCTTGATGCGCAACGGCAGGTCCTTCGAGACGACCGTGACGTCATACCCCTCGGCCTGCAGATTGCGGGCCACCGCCAGAATCCGCGAGTCGTTGTCCCCCAGCCTGAAGCCGGCCGGGAGCACGCCGGGGTCGGAGTGGTTGAGCTCGACGCGCAGCGTGCCGCCCAGGTCGCCCATGGGGATGGGGGCGTCCAGGCGGCCGTACCGCACCCGGCAGTCGTCCAGCAGGCGCAGCGCCTGGCGGGCGAAGTAGCCGAGTTCGGGATGGTGCCTCTTGGCCTCCAGCTCTGTGATCACCACGATCGGGAGCACGACCTCGTGCTCATCGAAGCGGGTCAGGGCGCTCGGGTCGGCCAGCAGGACGCTGGTGTCGAGAACGTAGGTGCGCCGGTCGGGCAGGCGGCGCTTTGTGCTGTTCACCACGGAAGGACAGACCCCCTCTATAGAGGCGCATGAGGTCGGGGTGCGACGCGTCGCGGGCGAGTGGGCCGGGCTCAGGCCGCGATGCGCGGGCCGAACGCCGGCCCTCCGCGCGGTCTGCACATGGGGTGCAGTCCTTCGTGTGCAAAGGGCCTCCCGGGTGAGCGGTCTCGGCCGCTCACTGAGATACGACGTCCGTGAATCGGACGTCGACCTGGAAGGGATATTCCCTCGAACAAGCGCTGGCATGCCCCGGCGTAGGCTGACGCGGGCATGAACTGCCGATGACCTTCGGCCAGGCGGACCCGGACGGGTCCGAACGGGTCCGGACTCGTCCGGACGGGGCGAAGCGAAGTGCGGCGGGGCGAGGCGAGGTGGGGCGAGGTGGGGCGAGGTGGGGCGAGGGGCGTGACGTGCCGGGGGCCGAAGGCCGTCTCAGGTGCCGTAGCGACGGTGGCGGGCCGCGTAGTCGCGCAGGGCCCGCAGGAAGTCGACCTTGCGGAACGCGGGCCAGAAGACTTCGCAGAAGTAGTACTCGGAGTGGGCGCTCTGCCAGAGCATGAATCCGGACAGCCGCTGCTCGCCGCTGGTGCGGATGACCAGGTCGGGGTCGGGCTGGCCGCGGGTGTAGAGGTGCTCGGCGATGAGGTCGATGTCGACGGTCTCGGCGAGCTCCTCGAAGCTGGTGCCCTTGGCCGCGTGCTCCAGCAGCAGGGAGCGGACCGCGTCGGCGATCTCCTGGCGGCCGCCGTAGCCCACGGCGACGTTGACGAGTATGCCCGTATTGCCGAGAGTGACCTGCTCGGCCTCCTTCAGCACGGACTGGGTCCGGGCGGGCAGCAGATCGAGGCCTCCCACGTGGTGCACACGCCAGCGGCCGTCGGCGGCCAGGTCGCGCACCGCCTGCTCGATAATGCCGAGCAGCGGCACGAGCTGGTCGTCGGGGCGGTCGAGGTTGTCGGTCGACAGCATCCAGAGGGTGACGACCTCGACGTCGGTCTCGGCACACCAGCCGAGCAGCTCCTGGATCTTGCTGGCGCCGGCCTGGTGACCCTGCTCGGGCGAGCCGCCCGCCGCCTTCGCCCAGCGGCGGTTGCCGTCCAGGATGACGCCGATGTGCTTGGGCACCTGGGCGTGGTCGAGGCGACCCTCCACCCGGCGTGCGTAGAGCCCGTACACCAGGTCGCGCAAGTTCACTGAGTCCACCTCTCGGTTCCTGTCCGGGGGCCGCCGCCCCCGGGACACGGGGTGGGGTCGCAAGGCCGGGGCCGGGGCCGGGGGCCCGCCGAGGCCGGGGCCCAAGGCCGCCAATGTACTGCGCGCGGCCCACGGCGACCCAACCCGGCCTGTCACAAGTCCGTGATAAGGAGAGATGCGTGACTGATTCTCTTCGTTCTTCCCACCCTTCACTCCCAGCACACCAGTACCGGGGAGCAGAGCACCGCTACGACGCGATGGAATACCGGCGTACGGGCCGCTCCGGGCTCAGGCTCCCGGCGATCTCGCTCGGGCTGTGGCACAACTTCGGCGACGACCGCGCACTCGACTCGCAGCGCGCGATACTGCGGCGCGCTTTCGACCTGGGTGTCACCCACTTCGACCTGGCCAACAACTACGGTCCGCCGGCCGGCTCCGCGGAGCTGAACTTCGGCAAGATCTTCGCTCAGGATTTCACCCAGTACCGTGATGAATTGATTATCTCCACCAAAGCGGGATATCTCATGCATCCCGGCCCGTACGGGGAGTGGGGTTCGCGCAAGTACCTGCTCTCCTCGCTCGACGCCTCCCTGAAGCGGATGGGCCTGGACTACGTCGACATCTTCTACTCGCACCGCTTCGACCCGGACACCCCGCTCGAGGAGACGATGGGGGCGCTGGCCTCCGCCGTCCAGCAGGGCAAGGCTCTGTACGCGGGCGTCTCCTCGTACAACGCCGAGCAGACCGGGCAGGCGGCAGCACTGCTGAAGGAAATGGGCGTCCCCGCACTCATCCACCAGCCCTCCTACTCGATGATCAACCGCTGGACCGAGGACGACGAGCTGCTCGACGCGCTGGAGGGCGCGGGCATGGGCTGCATCGCCTTCGCCCCGCTGGCGCAGGGCCTGCTCACCGGCAAGTATCTGAAGGGCATCCCGGAGGGCTCGCGGGCCGCCCAGGGCAAGTCCCTGGACCCGAACCTGCTCTCGGAGGACGTGCTGCGGCGACTGCACGGCCTCAACGACATCGCGGCCGCGCGCGGCCAGTCCCTGGCGCAGCTGGCGCTGACATGGGTGCTGCGGGACCCGCGGATGACGTCGGCGCTGATCGGCGCGTCCAGTGTGCAGCAGCTCGAGGAGAACGTCGCGGCGCTGAGCGGGGCGCCGCTGAGCCCGGAGGAGCTTAAGGCGATCGACGTCTTCGCGATCGACACCGAGGGCACGAACATCTGGGCCCGGCGGGGCTGAGGAAGCAGACCGCGGCCTCGGCTGCGGGCGTCGGCTGCGGGCGTCGGCTGCGGGCGAAGAGAAACGGGCCGGTCCGTGGGGGGGGATACGGACCGGCCCGAGGGGGGGTTTCCACCATAACCCTTCGTAAGTGCCGACGCACGCCACTGCGCGCCACAATTACGCTCCGAATGCGGCATTCAGCGGTCCCTGCACTCCTTTCGCCCCACCGTACGACGGAATCCGCAGCCACTGAGCCACTGGCGGCGCCAGACGGCCGCATGCACGGCGCCGCTCCCACGGGGGACCCTGTCAACGGCGTACGAACTTGACGGAGTGCCACCGGATGCCGTGACGCACAGTCAAGCTGCGGATTCCATCGTCTCCGTGTCCAGCCGTCAGGATCCGGGACCTGGCGTGATTGTCAGCGGCGACCGCCATCATGAAGCCATGGCCAATCCGCACCTGACCGTCGGCAGCGTCTGGCGGCTCCACCACGGCGACCGGGAGACGGCACGGCTGACCGTGACCGGAACCGACATGCCGTGGGTCCATGCCGACGTCGAGACCCTGCCACGCTTCGAGGAGTTCCGCCCTTTCTTCGCCGAGCAGGAGCAGGCCGCGGACGAGGAGGACTGGGAGCGGGCCGACGCCTGCTACGCCCGGATCCGCGCCGCGCTGACCATGACGTTCCCCGACGGCCGCCCGGTCGCCGAGTTCATGCTGCACATCCACGGCGACGGCACGGCCGGCTGGCGCTGGCACGACGAGCCCTTCGACGGGCCGACCCCGTGAGCTGCGGGGCCCCGTAAGGTGCAGCCCCAGTGGGGTGCGGGCCCAGAGAAGTGCGGGCCCAGCGAGGCGCAGGGCCGTGAAGCGCAGGGCCGTGAAGCCCAGGCCCGTGAAGCGCCGGACGGCGGCCGGGAAACCCGTCAGGGCGGCGCCGCCGCAGCGAGCACCGCGCCCAGCAGCAGCCCCCCGAAGGCCCCCAGGAGCATGAACGGCCCGAAGGGGATCGCGCTCTTGCGGGTGGCGCGGCGCAGCGCGATCAGAGCCAGGCCGTAGAGCGAGCCGAGCAGAAACCCCGCGAAGGCCCCGGCGAACAGCACCGCCCAGCCGTACCAGCCGAGCGCCGTCCCCACGGCGACCGCGAGCTTGACGTCGCCGAAGCCGAGCCCCCGGGGATGGAGCAGGAACAGCGCGAGATAGCCGCCCCCGAGAGCCGCCCCGCCCAGCAGCGCGCCGGTCCACGTCCCCGTGTGCCCGGGCAGCAGCGCCGCGGCCCCGAGCAGCAGTGCGACGGCGGCGGCGAGGGGCAGCGTCAGCAGATCGGGCAGCCGGTGGACGGCGAGGTCGACGAGGGCGAGCAGCACGGCGACCGGCACGAGCAGCAGCCATACGGCGAGCTCGGGACGGGGCCCGGTGGCGGCGGCCAGGGCGGTGCAGACGGCGGCGGTGAGGAAGGGCGCGAGCCATCGGCTTCGTACCGCCGTGTCTACCGCCGTGTCGGCGGCCGTGTCGCAACTCCCGCACCCGGACCCGCCGATCCAGCCGCCGGCCGGTCCGGTGTACGGGTGTCCGAGAGGGCATCCGTCGCGCCATGCCTCTCCCGGCTCCACGGACAGCCGGTACGCGACACGGGGCACCAGCGCACCGGCGAGGGCGCCCCAGCACGCGGCGACGGCGATCAGCGTGGCGTACACGGCGGTGAGCGTAGCCGGTACGTTCCATGCCCATGGTCCGAAGATGGCACAACGCCCCCGCTCTGCTGAGGTTCCCGGACGCCGTCTCCCCCATACCGGTGGAGATCGCGGCGACATACGCCCGTCGGCGGAGAGGCCTGCTGGGCCGCGACGGCATCGAGGGAGCGATGCTGCTGACGCCGTGCAACAGCGTCCACACCTTCCGGATGCGCTTCCCGGTCGATGTCGCCTATCTGGACCGCGAGTTGCGGGTGGCTGCCCTGCACACCGTGCCGCCGGGCCGCCTCACCCGCCCCCGCCTGCGCGCCCGCCACGTCCTGGAGTCGGAGGCGGGCGCGATGACGGAGTGGGGCCTGCGGGTGGGGGTACGCGTCTCGATCGAGCAGTGACGCGTCCTCCTCAGCGCGACAGCCTGCTCCTCGTACGGCGTACCGCAAAGCCCTCACACGGCAGCAGGGCCCAGGACTTGGTCCCCCGGTGCGGCGGTTGCGCCTCCTCCGTCCCCCAGTCGCCGCCGTGCTCCTCGGCCATGGCGTCCAGCAGCCACAGCGACCTGCGCCTCCGCTCCTCGCAGACGCTCACCGCGTCGGGATCGCGATGCCGTGGATGCTGGTCCCACAGCACGATCCGCAACGCCCCTGCCCGGTAGCGGACCGATGCGTACAGGTCCTCCCCCGGCGTGAGCTTCGCCGCGGTCGCCACCAGCTCGGTCACGGCAAGCTGCGCGAGGTCCGCGTGCGGGGCGAGCCCGTGCGCATGGAGCGCCGACCGGACCGTGTTCCGCACGATCGCGGCGCTGTGCGGCTCCCCGGGAACGGTGATGCTGCACGCGAGCCCGGCAGGCCGGGGCACCTGGGGCGGCCGCGCGGCAAGGGGCGCGGCGGGGCAGCGGATGGGGCGGATCAGCGGCATGGCGAACTCCCTGGAGGAGGTGGACGGTTCGTTCGACTGCGATCGCCGCGGCGCGGATGAGCGGTGGCCTGTCTCCCTGACGCGGGCCGACCCCTCCCAGGGAAGGAGCCTGCGGGCAGGACCGCGTGATGCGCTTCCACTCGTTGCCGTGAGTAGCGCTAAGTTCACTGTAGGACATTAGGGAGTACATGTACTACACCTCGGGGATCTCCAACTACTTCGGTGGACCGGGGGCGTAGCGCCCAGGCACACTGAGCCGACAGCTGGCCGTACGGGAGAGCGGATGCCGCCGAGAAGCACACCCACAGCACGTCAGCGCCGCCTCGGAGCCGAGTTGCGCAAGATGCGAATCGCGGCCGGCATGACCACCGAATTCGCCGCTGCACTGCTCGACGTACCGCGTACGAACGTTCCCAACATGGAATCGGGGCGCTCCGGCATCAGTCCGGAGCGGGTGCGCACCCTGGCTGGCAACTACGGCTGTCCCGACCAGCAGTTGGTGGATGCCCTTGCGTCCATGGCCGCCGAGCGGGAGAAGGGCTGGTGGGAGCCGTATCGGGGGCGGCTTCCGGCCGGCTTCCTGGACATCGCCGAAATGGAGTGGCACGCCCGGCGGTTGCGCATCGGCCTGTCCGTGCACCTGCCGGGGATCCTCAGCCTTGAGGACTACGCTCTCGCCGTCTTCGAGCAGGGCATTCCACGGCTGGCCAAAGCCGACATCGATGTGCGAGTGGCCCATCGCGTAGCCAGACGACGGGTGCTCGATCGGGCAGATCCACCGCATATGGACCTCATCTTGCATGAAGCCGCGCTTCGCATGCAGTTCGGTGGGGCTGCCGTCGCCCGGAAGCAGTTGTCCTTCCTCCTGGAGGCGTCAGACCGTGACAATGTGAGGCTCAGCGTCATCCCTTTCAGCGCCGGAGGTTTCCCCGGTGCCGGGCAATCGGTCACCTACGCCGAAGCCAGCGTGCCGCAACTCGACGCGGTACAGCTGGACAGCTCGCACGGTCCCGAGTTCATAGACTCGGAGATGCAGCTCCGCAAGTATCGAGCCGTCTTGGACGCCATGCGGGCACTGGCACTCACACCTGCCGCGTCTCGCGACTTCGTCCACACCATCATCAACGACCTGTAGGGAGTGCGTACCGTGCCGACCATCACCTGGGAGGAACCCTTCTGCGCCGAGGGAGCCAATTGCTTCCGCCTGGGGACGGACGCCGACGGCAATGGCTACATCGCCGTGCTCGGCGCAGAGGACAGATACATCACCGACAGCCTCGACGCCCTGCGGAACCTGATACGCGACATCAAGGCCGGCAAGGCGGACCACCTGCTCTGACCCGCCGCCCGCCCCGGCGACGGGCGAGCGCCGTCCACGCCGCCAGGAACAGCAGCAGCGCCGTGCCCGTGCCGATGCCGGCGACGGCGAGCGTGCGCATAAGGAGGGGCGAGCCTGCCGTCCCGTCGGCGGCACGGCCGTCGCTCGGCGCGCCGAGGCCCGACGCCCGCGGGTCGCCGTCGTAGTCGGGGCCCGGCTGCGGGTCGCCGGCGACCGTGAGGTGCAGAGTCACCGGGACCGGACCCTGCACGGTGTCGTCGAGGCTGACGCGCACGTAGTACCAGCCGGCGAACCGCATCGCCCCGACCGCGGGGTCGACGGCCCCGCTCCGGTTGCCGTACGCGGCCGGGGCCGTGCCGAACGCGATGGCGGTCGGCTTGCCCGTGTAGTTCGCCTCCGCGCTGCGGACGAAGCCCCGCGCGGTGTTGAAGAGGGCGACCCGCATGCCGCCGCCCACCAAGGCGGCCCGGCTCCCCTTGGTCCCGGCGAACTCCGCGTCGACGAAGAGCTGCTGCCCCCAGGTGACGGGCACCCGGTAGAACCGGCTCTCCCCGGGGACCAGCTCATCGCGCCAGGCACCGCTGTCGACGGTCGCCGCGTCGTTGAAGCCCGTGCCTCCCTGGACGGCCTCCGCCCCGGCGGAGGGCCGCCGCGGCATCTGCGTACTCCATGTGGACGGGGCCGACGGCGCAGCCGCCCCCGGCTTCAGCCCGGGCTCCGCTGCGACCCGGAGTTCGATGGGCCATCCCTCTGCCGCCGGCCCGCCAGCTCCGGGACCGGGGCCGGGGCCGACCCACTCCACGGTGTAGACGTAGTCCCCGGCGCCCTGGCACTCACGCCCCGTGCCGATCAGCCGGCTGACGTGGTCGCCGATGGGCCTGGCGGAACCGCCGCTGAAGGTGACGTCATTGCTCGGGCTGCAGTTCGCGCCGTCCTTGGACTGCAGCGAGATCCGGATGCCGTCCGAGAAGTCGATCCCGCTGTGCGGCGGAGGCGCGAGCACGGTCGACACATACGCGTCGGAGGAGTCGTCGAGCCGCACGCGGTAGAACTTCTTCTCACCCTTGCCGATGCGGTCCGTGTACGTCCCCCCGGGAACGAGCGGCGGCCCCTCGGTGCGTGAGGAACCTCCGCGGACGGACTTCGCCTCGGGAGCGGTCCGATACTCGGCGGCGCCGCCCTGCGGTGTGTCGGCGAGCGACCTCGCCCCGGCGGGCCCTCCGGCTAGCAGCCCGAGAACCACGCCCCCGCAGAGCGCTGCCCCGAGTCCCCGCCCAGCCGCCCTGCCACCCCACATGGCTCCCTCTCTCAACTCCGTGTCCCGCGGCCCGGTCACAGTCTGCCGGACACCGTCTGCGACACGCGCTTGTGAAGCGAGTCACAGCCGCGGGCCATCACGGTTCACGGGGTGTGCGGCGCCTCGATGGGCAGCCGACGAGCGGAGCCGCGTCGTGGAGGCAGGCTTCGTGGGGGCAGCCGACGGGAGGAGCCGCGTCGTGGGGACAGGCATTGGTGGAAACCGCGCTGACCGCCTCCGGGGCGGAGGCTCGACGGCCGCTCTGGGCGGTACCTGCCGTCGGCGCAAACAGCAAAGGCAAGGAGCACCCGCTCCTTGCCACTCTCAACGTATAGCGCATGGGGGGCCTTGCGGCAAGACCCCCGTCGTGCCGCAGAATCGCCGCCCAATGTCAGAACCTGCGGAAACGGGGAATGTGATGATCGACGTGGTCGTGGTCGGCGGCGGACCGACCGGCCTGATGCTGGCCGCCGAGTTGCGGCTGCACGGCGTGCACGTGGTCGTACTGGAGAGGCTGACCCAGCAGACCGAGCAGTCCCGCGGACAGGGCCTGCATGCGCGCAGCGTTGAGGTGATGGACCAGCGGGGCCTGCTGGACCGGTTCCTCGCGGTCAGTGAGAAGTTCCAGGTCGGCGGTCTCTTCGGCGGGATCCAGAAGCCGTGGCCGGACGGGCTGGACACGGCTCACCCGTACGGCCTCGCCACCCCGCAGCCGGTCACCAAGCGGCTGCTCAACGAGCGAGCCCTTGAACTCGGCGTCGAGATCCGACGCGGCTGCGAGGTCGTCGGGCTGAGCCAGGACGCGGGCGGGGCCGAGGCCGGGGTGACCCTGGAGCTGGCGGACGGCACACGGCTGCACTCGCGCTACGCCGTCGGCTGCGACGGCGGCCGCAGTACGGTGCGCAGGCAGCTCGGCGTGGGCTTCCCCGGCGAGCCCGCCAAGGTCGAGACGCTGCTGGGCGAAATGGAGCTGACCGAGGATCCGACGACACTCGCCGCCGTCGTCGCGGAGGTCCGCAAGACCCAACTGCGGTTCGGCGCCACGCCCCTCGGGGACGGGATGTACCGCGTCATCGTCCCCGCCGAAGGCGTGGCCGAGGACCGTGCGGCCGCGCCGAGCCTCGAGGAGTTCAGGCAGCAGCTGCGGGCCGTCGCGGGCACCGACTTCGGCGCGCACTCGCCGCGCTGGCTTTCCCGCTTCGGCGACGCCACCCGGCAGGCCGAGCGCTACCGGGTCGGCCGGGTGCTGCTGGCCGGCGACGCGGCCCACATCCACCCGCCGACCGGCGGGCAGGGCCTCAACCTCGGCGTCCAGGACGCCTTCAACCTCGGCTGGAAACTGGCCGCCGAGGTGGACGGCTGGGCGCCGGAAGGACTGCTGGACAGCTATCACACCGAGCGCCACCCGGTGGGCGCCCGCGTACTGGACAACACCCGCGCGCAGATCGCCCTGCTGGGGACCGACCCGGGTGCGACCGCGCTGCGGGAGCTGTTCTCGAAGCTGATGGACTTCCAGGAGGTGAACCGGTACGTGACCGAGATGATCACCGCAGTCGGGGTCCGCTACGACTTCGGCGACGGCCACCAACTCCTCGGCCGCCGCCTGCGGGACGTCAAGCTCAAGCAGGGCCGCCTCTACGAGCTGATGCACCACGCCCGCGGCCTGCTGCTCGACCAGACCGGCCGGCTCTCGGTGGAAGGCTGGGCGGATCGCGTCGACCACATCGTCGACACCAGCGAGGACCTGGACGAACTGGACGCACCCGCGGTGTTGCTGCGACCGGACGGCCACATCGCGTGGGTGGGCGAGGATCAGCAGGAAATGCTCGTCCACCTGCGGAAATGGTTCGGCGCGTCCGCCGGCTGAACGACGCGCGGGGCCGCTCTGCTCCGAGGAAGGCCACCGGTTCGCCGTGCTGCTGCCCGAGCGGACGGCTTGTGCCCCGAACCGACCGCCGGACTGCCACCGCCCCCGCATCAGCGACCAGACGGCTACCAGGCGGCCGGACCGGTCTTGTCGAAGAAGCCGCCCGTCGGACCGTCGGCGCCGATCAAGGCCATGCGGACGACGATCTCCGCCCCCTCTTCGACGGTCTGCGCGCCTCGGTGACCGTTGAGATCGGTGGCGGTGTAGCCGGGGTCGACGGCGTTGAACCGGATGGCGGGGCATGCCTTGGCGTACTGCGAGGTGACCATCACCAGTGCGGTCTTCGACGAGTTGTAGTCCAGCACCGTCACCTGGGACTCCAACCGGTTGGGGTCGGTGGTCGCCGCCAGCGATCCCAGACCGCTGCTGACGTTGACGACGACCGGAGCGTCGCTTGCCTCCAGCAGTGGCAGGAAGGCATGCGTGACGCGCACGGCGCCGAAGACGTTCGTGTCGTACGTGGTCATCATGTCGGCCCCGGTGACGTCGCCGACCCGACCGAGCTTGCCCGCGCCCGCGATCCCGGCATTGTTGACCAGGACGTCGAGACGGCCACCGGTCTCCGCGCGGACGAACTCGGCGGCGGCCTTGACGGAGTCCTCGTCGGTGACGTCGAGCTGAACGAAGCGGGCGCCGAGCCGCGAGGCCGCCTCCCGGCCGCGGTGGACATCGCGTGCCCCGACGTAGACGGTGTGTCCGGCCTCGATCAGCCGACGGGCCGTCTCAAAACCGAGGCCCTTGTTCGCTCCCGTGATCAGTGTGGTGGTCATGGCGTTTCACTCCGATGATCGGTGGGGTGGAGACGCCTCCACCCTCCTTGCGCCACGGACGGACAGACAGGGCCCGCTGTTGCCTGTGGACTGCCAGTACCAGGCTGTCGAGGAGAGGCGGACGGATACTGGGGCCATGAGCGGATCCAGGGAACTCGGCAGGGCCCTGCGCGGCTGGCGCGACCGTACGCTCCCCGCCGCGGTCGGAGTGCCCGCCGGCGGAGTACGCCGGGCTGCCGGGCTGCGACGCGAGGAACTGGCACAGCTCGCCGGACTCTCGGTGGACTACATCATCCGCCTGGAACAGGGCCGGGCCACCTGCCCGTCGACGCAGGTGCTGTCCGCGCTGGCCCGCGCCCTGCGGCTGTCGGCGGCCGAGAGCGAACACCTCTACCTCCTCGCCGGCCAGCCGCCACCGAGCCCAAGGCAGGTGTCGGCCCACATCCCACCGGGCGTCCGAAGGCTGCTCGACCAGCTGGACGGCGCGCCGCTGAGCGTGTACGACGCAGCCTGGAACCTGATCCTGTGGAACTCCTTGTGGACCGCCTTGCTCGGGGACCCGTCCGCGCTACACGGACGTGAGCGCAACGTCGCCTGGCGGCACTTCACCGGTCTGCCCAGCAGGGTCAGCCATACCCCTGGGCAACAGGCCCGCTTCGAGGCGGCCGTGGTCACCGATCTCAGGGCGGCGACCGCCCGCTACCCCGCCGATGCCGGCCTGCGCTCTCTGGTCAAGGACATACGGGCCGTCAGCACCGACTTCGTACGCCTGTGGGACACCGGAGCCGTGGGTGTCCACGAGACGCACACCAAGACCGTCCACCACCCCGAGGCGGGAACGTTCACCCTCGACTGCGACGTGCTCACAGCTCCAGGCAGCGATCTGCGCATCGTCGCCTATACCGCCGCTCCCGGCAGCGACGCCGCCGACCGGCTGGGACTCCTCCACGTCATCGGCACCCAGGCCATGGCCGAAGACGGCACCCCGGAATAGCAGCCAGCGGCCGCACACCGACCCCACGCCCTACGGCCCGTCACATCCGCCACCCGGCGACGTCCTGCCATCAACGGGCGGAAGCGGCCCCATGCTGATGGGTGGAAGCCCCCCACGTTCGCGCCTGCTCCCTGGGCGATCGTGGGAGACTGCTGCGTATGGCGACTCGAAGAGCATCGAGTGGGCGGCAGCGCTGGGTCAAGGCCGGGACCTGGGACACGGTCGTGGACGGAGACCGACGAATCTGCGCCGCCTGCGGAACGGTCGTCCGCTCGTACCAGTTCCGTTTCCATCCGCCCGAGTCTTCGATGTTCGAGCGGTGCGTCGGCTTGGCATGGTGTTCCGAGTGCGGGATCTACTCCGGTGCGATGGTTCACGTCCCGCGGACACGCGTCCTCGTCGACGCACTGGCGTCACTTCCCCAGGACGAGAGGGAACGGCTGATCCTCAGAGAAACGGCGCTGATCGAATACCTGGACAGCCTGATCAGGGACGGGGGGGGCCGTCTACGCCCATCACGTGATCGGGCCTTGACCTACCCAAGGCCGGGTATGCCTGACTCTGCTAGTGTCCTGAGTCGATAGTTCGCTTGCGGTTATAGGGTAGAGCGATGCCTGGTCCGAAGCCGTTGCCGCTGGAGTTGTCCGA
>NZ_JADWYQ010000048.1 GCF_022414575.1 Streptomyces sp. MUM 178J
GCGCCGGGGCGGACGCGGGAGCCGTCGCCGCGCTGCCGTAGCCGCCGGGGCCTCCGGAGCCGTAACCGCCGCCGTAGCCGCCGGGGGCGGGCGGACGGGGCGAACCGCCGCCCGGGCCGCCCTGCCCGGCCGGGCTGACGCCCGAGCCCCCGCCCGAACCGCCCGAGGGGTCGACGATCGCCTCGATCTTCCACTGCACATGGAACTGCTCGGCGAGCGCCTGTCTCAGCACGTCCTCGCTGCCGCTGCTCGCGAAGTTGTCACGCGCTCCGGCGTTGATGAAGCCGAGTTGGAGCGTGGTGCCGTCGAACCCTGCGACCTGGGCGTTCTGGCTGAGGAGGATCCACGTGAAGCGCCGGCGGTTCTTGACGGCCTCCAGGATGTCCGGCCACATGTTCCGCACCTGGGCGGCGGCCTGCGCGGAAGGCTGGGCCTGCGACGCCGGAGCCTGGGCCTCCTGGGCTGCCTGGGCCTGGACCGCCTGGGGCGCGACGGCTTGTGGCTGGGCGGCCTGCCCAGAGGGCTTCGCCGCTGTGGGCCAGCCGCCGGGCCGACGCCCGCCCTCGCCGCCCTGACCGCCCTGACCTGCGGGGGCGGCGGCCGTGGGCCACGCACCGGGACGCGGCCCACCGGAACCCGGCGCCTGCGTCGGCTCCGACGCCGGAGCGGCCTGGGCAGACGCGGGCGCCTGAGGCGCGGGGACCTGAACGGGGGCAGGCTGCGGCGCAGACGCAGGGGGCGCGGGAGCCTGTGCAGGAGCCGGGGCCATATGCCCCTGGACCTCCGGCCCGGGGACGTATCCCATCGCGGGCGCACCGGCCGGGGGTCCCTGGAACGCGGCCCCGCGCTCCAGCCGGTCCAGCCGGGCCTGCACGGAACGCTCGTCGTCGAAGGCTGCCGGCAGCAGCACCCGGGCGCAGATCAGCTCGAGCTGCAGCCGCGGCGAGGTCGCCCCGCGCATCTCCGTCAGCCCGGTGTTGACCAGATCGGCGGCCCGGCTCAGCTCGGCCGCCCCGAACACCGAAGCCTGCGCCTGCATCCGCTCCACCACATCGGCGGGAGCGTCGATCAACCCCTTGTCGCCCGCGTCCGGTACGGCAGCCAGGATCACCAGGTCCCGCAGCCGCTCCAGAAGGTCGGCGACGAACCGCCGCGGGTCGTTGCCCCCCTCGACGACCCGGTCCACGACCTCAAAGGCCGCCGCCCCGTCACCCGACGCAAAGGCATCCACGACGGAGTCGAGCAGTGAGCCGTCCGTATATCCGAGCAGGGCGGTGGCCATGGCATACGTCACACCGTCCGCGGCCGCGCCCGCGAGCAGCTGGTCCATGACGGACATCGAGTCACGCACGGACCCCGCACCTGCGCGCACGACGAGGGGCAGCACACCGTCCTCGACGGGGATGTCCTCCTTGGCGCACACCTCGCCCAGATAGTCCCGCAGGGTGCCGGGGGGCACGAGGCGGAACGGATAGTGGTGCGTACGCGACCGGATGGTGCCGATCACCTTCTCCGGCTCGGTGGTCGCGAAAATGAACTTCAGATGCTCGGGCGGCTCCTCGACCACCTTCAGCAGGGCGTTGAAACCCTGCGGGGTGACCATGTGGGCCTCATCGATGATGTAGATCTTGTAGCGGCTGCTCGCGGGCCCGAAGAAGGCCTTCTCCCGCAGCTCGCGAGCGTCGTCCACACCTCCGTGGGATGCCGCGTCGATCTCGATCACATCGATCGACCCCGGCCCGTTCCGCGCCAGGTCCAGACAGGAGCGGCACTCTCCGCACGGGCTGGGCGTAGGCCCCTGCTCACAGTTCAGACACCGGGCGAGGATGCGCGCGCTGGTCGTCTTGCCGCATCCGCGCGGCCCGCTGAACAGGTACGCGTGATTGACCCGGTTGTTCCGCAGCGCCTGCTGCAGCGGGTCGGTGACATGCTCCTGCCCGATGACCTCGGCGAAGGTCTCGGGTCGATAGCGGCGATACAGCGCGAGGGACGACACGCCTACGAGGTTATCGGCCCCCACCGACAACGGACCCCGCTCCCGCGACCCCGCCCCGAAGCCCCGGGCTGCCGCCCCCGCAAACGCAAGGGCCCCCCACGCACCCGCCAGAGCCGACCTACCCTTGCTGCCTTCCGGCCCTGGGGGAGTTCAGTCAGATAGCGCCACGTGAGGGGCTCCGCACAGAGTACCCGAAGGTGCGGTGGGGATCGAGTTCGCGAGCACTCCTCTCGGTCATGTAATGTTTCCGGCGGAGGATTCGCCTAGAGGCCTAGGGCGCACGCTTGGAAAGCGTGTTGGGGGCAACCCCTCACGAGTTCGAATCTCGTATCCTCCGCTCCCGCCTGAACAGGCAAAACGAAGACCCCGGACCGCTTCAGCGGCCGGGGTCTTCGGCATGCCCTGGTCTCAGTTTTGGTCTCATTTATTTGCGACATTCACGACATTTATCGCCATGGGGCAGAGGGAGCGGTAAGCGTCAGGGGCGACGGGCATGCACACTGCGAGCTCCCAGAACTAGGAGTATGTTTTATGTAGGCGTACTTCTGTATCTGGAGCACTCGTGGACAAGCCTGCCGAGATGTTCGACCGCGATTACGAGTGGTCAGCGCTGAGCCGGTTCATCACCGACCTTCAGCCAGGAGCGACCCTGGGCGTGGTCTCCGGGCGTCGCCGCCAGGGCAAGACGTTCCTGCTGGATGCCGCCTGCCGTGCCGCCGGAGGGTTCTATTTCGGTGCGACCGAGGCCGCCGATGCCGAGTCGCTACGGCGGATCAGCTCGGCGCTGACCGCCCACGTCCGTCCTGCCAGCCCGTTCCACTTCGCCGACTGGGCAGAGGCCGTCGACGCGCTGCTCGCCCTCGGCTCCGAGCGGCCCGTCCCCGTGGTGATCGACGAGTTTCCGTACCTCGCCAAGGCCAACCCCGAGCTGCCCTCGATCATCCAGGAGGCGTTGCGGCCCCTGCGTGACCAGCGCACCGGCTCCCGTACCCGGCTGCTGCTGTGCGGCTCGGCCCTGTCCTTCATGGGCAAACTGCTCTCAGGTAACGCCCCACTGCGCGGACGGGCCGGGCTGGAGCTGGTCGTCCGCCCCCTGGACCACCGCCTCGCCGCCGAGTTCTGGGGCATCACCGACCCACACTTGGCCATGAAGGTGAACGCGATCGTGGGCGGCACCCCGGCCTATCGGCGCGAATTCGCACGCGGCGACACGCCAAAGGGTCCGGACGACTTCGACGACTGGGTCGTCCGCACCGTCCTCAACCCCGAAACCCCCCTCTTCCGCGAGGCCCGGTATCTGCTGGCCGAAGAACCCGACCTTCGCGACACCGCGCTGTACCTGTCCGTCCTGGCCGCCGTCGCCGACGGCAACGCGACACGCGGGGGCATGGCCGGCTACCTGGAACGGAAGGCCACCGACATCGCCCACCCCATCAACGTCCTCGAAGACGCGGGTCTGCTGCACCGTGACGCGGACGCCTTCCGCGACAACCGTCCCACCTACCGCATCGCCGAACCGCTGATCGGCTTCTACCACGCGATCATGCGACCGGTCTGGGACCAGCTCGAACGCCCCGGCAGCGCGGCACGGGTCTGGCAAGCCAGCCGTCGCCGCTTCGTCAGCAACGTCCTCGGGCTCCACTTCGAGCAGGTCTGCCGGGACTGGGCCCTGCATCACGCCGACCCCGAACTGCTCGGCGGACTGCCTGCCCGCGTCGGACACGGCGTCGTTCACGACCCCAAAGCCCGTACCGGCCACGAGGTCGACGTGGCGGTCATCGGAATCGCAGAAGGCACCAAGCCACCACTGCTGGCCATCGGAGAGGCCAAGTGGAACGACACCATGGGTGCTGCCCACGTCGAACGTCTCCGGCACATCCGCGACCTCATCGCTCTGGCAGGCCGATACGACACCACGAACACACAACTCCTGTGCTTCAGCGGAGCCGGATTCAACGACAAGGCGCACGCCGCAGCGGCGGCCTACCCGGACATCCGGCTGATCGACCTGGCGAACCTCTACGACCAGTCCTGATGTACGCCCACGTGTCCATGACCGTCGGGGGCACTATGGTCAGCGCCACCCTGCCGTGGCCCAGCGACACACCGCGTGCAGCCCCTTCGGCAGGGAGGTGAAGCGCTGCCTGTTGCCCGCTCTACCAAGGTTCCCGAATGACGCAGAGCACAACCGCCCGAGCCGGATGCTTCCACCAGGGTCGCTTATCCGACGGACGGCCCCAAGCCCTGGATGCCTGGCGTGTCACCACCGACGATGCCGATGTGGCCGCCCGGGTCGCCGAGCTACTGGGTGGCGAGCCTCAACCGAACGGAGGAGGAAGCGGCGGCCTTGCCTGCGAAGTTCTGACGAGCCGCGAGAGCGTACGCGTTCTCCTGGACGGACCCGGCGCGGTGGCGGCGCGTATGGCCCTCTGGGGCAGTAAAGGCATCGTCCACGAGTGCGACGGCATGGAGTACCTGTCACCGGAAGAGAAGAAGGGCCAGCCCTGCGGTTGCCCTCCGCTCCCTGCGGACAGGAAGCTGGCGGCCGGGAATGGTCGCGGCCCGACGCCCTCCGTCGACATCACCTTCCAGATCGCAGCGGCACCCGAGCTCAGCACATTCCACTTCATGACGAGCTCGTGGCAGATGGCGGCCCAGCTCTCCGAGCTGACAGACGCGCTGGAGCGTGTCGACGGCCCAGCCGTCTGCGACCTCGCCATGGAACTCGTCGTCTACACAACCAAGACGGGTAGAAACGTTTGCTACCGGAAGCCGGTGGTCACCGTACTCGGCAGCCCCGGCAGCGTTGCGCCCGAACCCCCGCCGACGGTTGAGCCCACACCGGCTCCGGCGCCGGCACCGGCCACACCCCGCCCCGGGACCCCGCCGACCCCCGAGCCCACCACCCCATCAGCGCCGGATTCGAGCCGCCTGGTCAGCGTGGATGCCATTCTGCTCCGCCGTGCCGCCCAGGTCCTGGGCACCGGCGACCACCAGGAACCCGTCATCGCCGCCCTGTCCGAGATCGTGGCAGGACCGCAGCAGGCCGCTGAGCTTGCCCGGCTACGAGAACAGGTCGGACGCATTGCCGCCATCGCGGAGCAATCCCTCCGAGGCCGGGATGCGCCGGACACCCGTACGAACATTTGGAAAGCGTGTTGGGGGCAACCCCTCACGAGTTCGAATCTCGTATCCTCCGCCGCCGCCCACCAGGGCGAACGAAGGTCCCGACCGCACAGCGGCCGGGACCTTCGTCGTTCCCCGGTCTCAGTTGGCGTGATCATGTCCCCCAGCCTGGGCGGACGGCTAGCTTCGTCGCTGGTGGGTAGTTCCCTGGCCGCGTAGTAGGCGCGTAGCGCGGCTTCGCTGCCAGAACCCAAGGCAGTCATGATCCGTTGGAACCGGGCGGAGCGGAGGTCTCCGGCCACGATGACGCGGGGGTGCTGGTCGGTGGGTGCCTCTTCGGTCAACGCCTCCAGCACAGCTGGTTCCAGGTGCTCATGGCCTCACCGTAGCGCTGCACCGTACGGTTGAGGACCGGTGTGTTCAGCAGCGGCATATCCGCCGTGGCGCCGTCGCCGGCAGTCAAGCCGAGGCTCGCGGTTGCCAGCGTGTGACGTTGCCTGGTGGGGTTCTGAAGTGAGCGGGCCTGGGGAGGGTCCGGCAGGCGACAGGGCGGAAGAAGAGTGGCACGAGTCGTCGTACGAGAGCCGAGTACGGGCGCGAGGAGCGCACCGCCGCTGGCCCGGCAGGAAACATCCGCCTTCGTGAGGGAGTTGCTCTGCGCCGGCTGGGCGGCGGTGTTCCTGCCCGGTGAGCCCGCCCGCCTTGGGCGGCTGCTGCTGTGGAAGCCGACCGGGGCAGCGGCCGGAGACAGCATGGCGCCCACCGGCCTTGAGACCGAGGTGGTGGAGCTGGTCCTGCCGCACGGCCGGTCGGTCCGGCGGCGCAGGGTCGAGGGTTACGCGCTGCCTGTCGCCGTCGCTGTCTCCGCCCTGGCTGATGCGGAGCCGACGCATCCCTCCGGCACCGCCTGGCAGGCCGCCACTCGCTTCGCGCTGCGGCTGCTCGCCGACGGCCGCCTCCACCCCGCCCTCACCCCCGCCGGTTACGACACCTGGCAGGTGGGTCCCTGTACCGCCGCCCAGCGCCAGACGCTGGACGCCCTGGCCGCCGCCTTCCCGCCACACGCCCACTGCCTGCCCGAGCCAGGCCCTGCTCCGGTACGGATCGCCGAACCGGCTGCGCTGGTACGCCAGTTCTGCGACGCGGTCGCCGATGATCTGGTCCGTACGCCGGCCGCACAGCTCGCCATGGGAGCGCTGCCGTACGCCTGGCGCGAGGTCCGTGCCGTGCCCACCTTGCGTGACTGGGCCGAGGAAACCCAGGCGGCGCTCACCTGCGAGGTCAGTGTCTCCCTGCGCGTCGACGTACCCGAAGGACGCCGACGGCAGTTCCGGGCCGTCCTGCAACTGCAGACCGCGGCGGACCCGGCGCTCGTCATCGAGGCCGCCCGGCTGTGGAGCGAGCCGACCGAGGTGGAGCGGCTGCTCGGCCCGCGCGCCGAGACCGAGACCCTGCTCGCCCTGCGCCGCGGCGCCCGCGCCTGGCCCCCGCTGCGGAGGCTGCTCGACGATGCCGCTCCCGATCAGCTCCGGCTGACCGACGACGAAGCCTTCGAACTCCTCGGTGACGCCACGGACGCGCTGCGCGCGGCCGGTGTCGACGTGCACTGGCCGCGCGAACTGGTCAAGGCACTCACCGCGACCGCGGAGATCGGACAGCGCACCGCCCCCGGTTCCACCGCGGGCGGCCTGCTGGACACCGAGGCCCTCCTCGACTTCCGCTGGCAGGTCTCCCTTGGCGGCGAGCCGCTCACCGAGGCCGAGATGGACGCCCTTGCGGAGTCACGCCGTCCCCTCGTCCGGCTACGCGACCAGTGGGTGGTCGCCGACCCGAAGCTGGTGGCCCGCGCCAGGCGCCGCCGGATGGAGCCGCTCACTGCCATGGAGGCGTTGAGCGCCGTGCTGACCGGCGAGGCCGAGCGGGACGGCGACCGGGTCCCCTGTGCGGCGGTCGGTGCGTTCGGCGATCTGGTCGCTCGTATCCGCAACCCCGAGTCCCGCACCCCCGTGCCCCCGCCCACCGCACTCAAGGCCACGTTGCGCGAGTACCAGAAGCGGGGCTTGGCCTGGCTGGCCGAGATGTGCGCACTCGGCCTCGGCGGCTGTCTCGCCGACGACATGGGCCTGGGCAAGACCATCACCTTGCTCGCTCTGCACCTGCACCGCCAACGCGACCCCACCACCGCGGGCCCCACCCTTGTCGTCTGCCCGGCCTCCCTGCTCGGCAACTGGCAACGCGAGGCCGCCAGATTCGCACCGTCCACCCCCGTACGCCGCTACCACGGCGGCGACCGCCACCTCATGGACCTGGCCGGCGACGAGATCGTCCTGGTCACCTACGGGGTGCTGCGCCGCGACCGCGCAGTGCTCGCAGAGACAGCCTGGTCGCTGGTGGCCGCCGACGAGGCCCAGCACGTCAAGAACCCCTACGCCGTCACGGCCCGCGAACTGCGCGCCCTGCCCGCCCGCGCCCGCGTCGCGCTCACCGGCACCCCCGTGGAGAACAACCTCTCCGAGCTATGGGCCCTGCTCGACTGGACCACCCCCGGGCTCCTCGGCACGCTCACCGCCTTCCGTGACCGGCATGCCCGCGCCATCGAGGCGGGCGAGGATCCCGAGGCGGCCGAGCGCCTGTCCCGTCTCGTACGTCCCTTCCTGTTGCGCCGCAAGAAGTCCGACCCCGGCATCGCGCCCGAACTGCCGCCCAAGACCGAGACCCACCACGTCGTCCCGCTGACGACCGAGCAGACCAGCCTGTACGAGGCACAGGTCCGCGAGACCATGGCGAAGATCGCGGAGTCGGAGGGCATCGCCCGGCGCGGTCTGGTGCTCAAGTTGCTCACCGCGCTGAAGCAGATCTGCAACCACCCCGCCCAGTACTTGAAAGAGCACGGCCTGCGCCAGTCCACTCCCCTGCGGGGGCGCTCCGGCAAGCTCGATCTGCTCGACGAACTCCTCGACACCATCACCGCCGAGGGCGAATCCGTGCTCGTCTTCACGCAGTACAAACAGATGGCGGCTCTGCTGGAGCGGCATCTCGCCGAGCGCGGCGTCCCCGCTCTTTTCCTACACGGCGGCACCCCCGTCGCGCGGCGCGAGGAGATGGTGGACCGCTTCCAGGGCGGTGAAGTGCCGGTGTTCCTGCTGTCGTTGAAGGCGGCGGGCACCGGACTCAACCTCACCCGCGCCACTCACGTCGTGCACTACGACCGCTGGTGGAACCCGGCCGTCGAGGACCAGGCCACCGACCGCGCCTACCGCATCGGCCAGGACAGACCCGTCCAGGTACACAAGCTCCTCGCGGAGGGAACCGTGGAGGACAAGGTGGCGAAGCTGCTCGAAGCCAAGCGCGCCCTCGCCGACGCCGTCGTCGGCTCCGGCGAGGCAGCCCTGACCGAACTGTCCGACGCCGACCTCGCCGAACTCGTCGCCCTGGGAAGGCAGTCATGAGCCCCGTCGTCCCCGGCCCGCGCCGTGCGCCCGCCCGCGGCAAGCGAGCCTTCGCCGCGACCTGGTGGGGCCAGGCATGGGTGGCCGCCCTGGAGGACTCCACCCTGGACGCCGGACGGCTCTCACGCGGACGCACCTACGCCCGCAAGGGCATGGTCGGCCCGGTCACCGTCGCTCCGGGCCGGGTCGATGCCGCTGTCCAGGGCAGCCGCCCGCGCCCGTACCGCTCCTCAGTCCACCTGCCCGTCCTCACCGACGCCCAGTGGGACACCCTGCTCGACACGATCGCGGCCCGCGCCGGACATCTGGCGGCACTTCTCGACGGCGAGATGCCCGCCGAACTCGTCGACGACGCCCGGCACGCGGGCGTCCCGCTGCTCCCACTGCCCACGGAGCTCGATCCGGAGTGCTCCTGCCCCGACTGGGGATACCCCTGCAAGCACGCCGCCGCGCTCTGCTACGCCATCGCCGCCACCATCGACGCCGACCCGTTCGTGCTCTTCGCGCTGCGCGGCCGCGGTCGCGAGGAGGTCTTCGCCCAGCTGCGCGCACTCCGTACGGCAGCACAGGAATCCGCCGCCCCACCGGCACCGGCCGGCATCCCGGCCGCCGCCGCGTACGGCCGCTGGGCCGAAGAGCCCCCCGAACTGCCCGAGCTCCCGGAAACCGCCGCCCACACCACAGCACTGCCCGTCGCCCCGCCACCCGGCACCGGCCTGGCCGCCGCGGACCTGGAACGCCTCATGGCCGACGTCACCGCGCGCGCCGCCCGGCTCCTCGCGGGCGACACCGCCGACCTGCACTTGACCCAGCACCAGGACGCCGTGCGCATCGCCGCAAGCAGCCCCGGACCCGAGTGGTTCCACCACCTGATCCAGAACACCGGCACCAACCCCACTGCCTTCGCACGCCTCACCCGCGCCTGGCGCCACGGCGGTCCCACGGGCATCACCGTCGCCGAACAGCCCCACACCCCCGACCCGACGCTGGTGAAGGCCACCCGCACCGCCCTGGACGCGGCCCTCGCCGAGATGACCGACTCCCCTACACACCTCAGAGCGTGGCGCAACCGCCTGACCCTCACCCACCACGGGATCCAGCTGCGTCTGGGCCCCGACGCCCGCTGGTACCCCTACATCCAGGACGACGACGGCGAATGGTGGCCCGCGGCACCAGCCGACAATGACCCGGTCACCGCGCTCACCGCGGCCTGGCCACAGAACGGGGAGTCTTGCCGCCGTCGTAGCCCCGGCTGCCGGCGCCCACGACCGCGTCGTCCTTGACCGACTTCGAGTCGATCACCGCGGCGGTCGGCTCCGTCGCGCCCAGCCGCCTCGCGGACTTTCCCACGCAGCCGATCGTGGAGCTCGTCGATCAGCCCGCTCTCCCGCCAGCGCCGGAAGAAGGCATAGACCCGCGCGAGATCCCTCGCCCGAAGTCCTGGCGAAAACTGGGCCGTTGACTCCGCCGACACCAAGATCCCCGACAGAGTCAAGCTGAGGCGTGGCTTCCCCGAGCGGCTTGGTGATCAGTGAGCTGGTGGCGGGTCGATCCCGAGCACTGGCAGGCAGTCGCCAACGGCGACGAGTTCGATGTCGTCACGACGCTGCTTGATCCACTGCTCGCGGGTCAGCCTCCATCGCTTGATCTCCGCGGGCTCGCCGCGCCGGGTGTCCCAGGTGACGCCGTTCAGCACGTAACCCAGAGCTTGGGAGACACGGTTCGAGGCATGGTTGTCGAAGAAGGCGTCGCTGCCCGCCTCACGGGCCCCGAGCCCATCGAAAGCCAGATGCAGCACAGCCTGCCGCATCTCCTTGCCCAAGCCGCCGCCCCGCAATGGCGCGCATCGAGGAACGCGACCTCCGCGACACGGCCCGGCACCTGTCCGTCATTTCCGCCGTCGCCGAGACCTGCAACACCAGAGCCACGTCACCACGGGCCCGGCCGTATGCCCGGGGCGCTCCGTCTCAGAAACCGGTGCAGGAGGCCGATGCAAACGGGCCCGAGGCGGTGGCCGTCCTGGGTGAATCGTCGTCCACGGTCACGGAGCAGGTGGCTGTGCCCCCCGAACCGCTCAGGGTGACGACCAGGGAACCAACCCGGGTGAACCCCTCCGTCTCCTGAACCATCTGCCATGGCAAGGTCCGGGCGGTCTCCGTCCTCGTCGAGATGCCCTCGTCGTCACCGCCGAGCGAGAGCGCGGTCACCGTGGGGCCCGCCGCCGAGGCGCCCTCCTCGCCCGGCCCGTCCGCGACCGCCACCCACGCCGAACCGGCCATCGTCGCTGCCGGAGCGGTTGTCGCCGGCTCCGGGTCCGCGAACGGCAGTGCCCCGGACTCCGCCGCCACCCCACTCGCTTCCGTCTCCGCCACCCGGGCGGACGCCTCCACTCCGGCCGCCTCGGGCGCCCTCGCCCGCACCGGCGCCTCCTCGACGGTGTCGCTGTACGGCGGGGTCGCGGCGGTGCTGCCGGCCGTCGGCGACGCGCTCGCCTTCGTGGGCATACGCCGCCGTGGGGCCGCACGCGGCTGACAGAAATTCCATGACGCAAGGCCCCGACCGGCGAACGGTCGGGGCCTTGCGTCATTGTGTGTTCGAGACCTGCCAAGCCTCCTGGCACCTGCGCCATTAACGGCTTTGACACTGGCGTCGTTGCAGGTCAGCGGCGCTTCCGCGATCGACGTACGGATCATCTAATTCGCCGTTTCGCCGACCGGCCGCGGCCAAACGGATCTTTCGAATTTCGCACATGAGTGCATTCATGTGTTCTATGCATTCAGGGCACATAATCATTCCGACCCCGCTATGCTCGCTGTCGCGCAGCGAGTTGCGACGATTACAGCACGTCGCTGCTGGCTGTCGTGGTGCCGCCGATCGCACGAGGGCTCGGGCGTCCTGGGACCCGGCTCCATGCGCGCGGAACGCCGATGTGACACGCGCCGTGGTCAAGCGCTGGTGAAGCGTGACCCCACAGTCGTCGACAGCCGGCGGTCTTGATCACGCGACCCTCCTCGGCACCCGTATACGCCGTATATGACGCCCTATCCGTTAGCGCTCTGAGGATGCCGATGGTTCGTGCTGGTTCGTCACCCGGGAGGCAGAGGTCCGCCTCCACCTCAATGTGGCTGCTGCCACCCGCTCTACTGGCCTTCTGCACGGTCGCGGCCGTCACCTTGACGCCCTCGACGGCACGTGGCCAGGTCGCCTGGATGGGCGCCATCGCGACGGCGGCGGTGGCCATCGCGGCCGGAGAGGCCGCACGCCGGGGACATGCGATCGACGAACTGCGCAGGCAGAGCGCCGAGCGAGAGGCTGCCCTGCATCGGCAGCTGGCCGAGCAGGAGTCCGCGACCGTGCGGATGGCCGAGGAGACCCTGCCCAAGGCCATGGGCCGGCTGCAACAAGGCACCCCGGCCGAGGAGGTGCTGCGCGGCATCGACCATGACTCCCACGTCGGCCCCCGGTTCGAAGCCGCGAATCTGGATGTGCTGCGCTACGTGCTCCGGGCCGTCGAGGCCCAGGAAGACCTTCGGGACTCCGCCCAGCGGGCCTTCGTCAACATCGCCCGACGTGTCCAGGCCATCGTCCACCAGCAGGCCCAGGAACTCAGGGAGATGGAGGACCGGCACGGCCATGACGCCCAGGTGTTCGGCGACCTGCTGCACCTGGACCACAGGACCGCGCTGATCGGCCGGCTCGCGGACAGCATCGCCGTACTGGGCGGGGCTCGCCCCGGCCGTCAGTGGCAGAAGACCATTCCGCTGTTCAACGTGCTGCGCGGCGCCATGTCCCGGATCACCGACTACCAGCGGGTCGATCTGCACTCGGTGGCCGAGGTCGGCATCATCGGACGCGGGGTCGAACCGCTCATCCATGCCGTGTCCGAGCTGCTGGACAACGCCACGCGCTACTCGCCGCCTCAGACACGGGTCCATCTCACCGCCACCGAGGTCCAGTCCGGTGTGGCCGTCGAGATCGAGGACGCCGGGTTTGGACTGACCGATGAAGCCCGCGTTCGCGCCGAGCGGGCCCTGGCGCAGAACGCCACCAGCGGACTCGACCTCGACGACCTGGGCGAGGCCCCCCGCCTCGGCCTGGCGGTGGTCGGTCGGCTCTCGCACACGAACAACTTCAAGGTCGCTCTGCGCGCGTCGGCGTACGGCGGCGTACGGGTGGTCCTGATCGTCCCGCCGAACCTGCTCACCACGACCCCGGCGCCCGGCGGAGCGTTGGCCAAGGCTGCCAGCCTGCCGCCGCCCCGGCACCCCGCCGGTCCGTGGGGGCGTCGCACCGCCCCGCCGCCCGTGGAAGAGCCGATGCCCGCTCCGCGCGGCGTCAACGGTCTGCCGCAGCGCAGGCGCCGTACGCGCGCCGTGGCTCCCCCCGTGCGGCGGCCCAAGCCCGCAGTCCCCACATCTGACTCCGCGTCCCCGGTGTCAGCCGCCCCACCTCCGCAGGCCGGTCTCTGGCTGGCCGCCTTCCAGGAGGGCATTTCCGGCGAGCCCCGAGCTGAGTCCCCAGCACATCGTCGCCATGGCCTGAGCGCTGAAGAGTCCGAGCAGTAACGGAGCCATTAGGTAAGGATGAGTAAGTAAGTGGTGACAAAGCAGCGGCTCAACATGGACTGGATGCTGGAGGAGTTGGCATCCAGCGTTCCGCAGACCCGTAGCGTCGTGGTGCTGTCCTCCGACGGGTTGTGCATGGCGCAGTTCGGCACGGACGAGGACACCGCAGACCGCCTCGCCGCCGCCTGTGCCGGGCTGCAGAGCCTGTCGACGGCCATCGCCACCGAATTCCCGCACGGCGACGGAAAGATGAAACTCGTCGTCATCGAGATCAACGGCGGCTTCTTCTATCTGATGGCGGCCGGCGCGGGAGCGTATCTCGCGGTGCTGGCAGATGACGACGTCGACGCCGGACTCATGGGGCAGCGTATGCGGGACCTTGTCGCCCGGATCGGTCAGCATCTCTCCAGCCCGCCTCGGGCCGACCGGCGGGTTCCGTGAGCGACCCGACACACGACCGGCCCCGGACCTGGGAAGAAGGCGGCCCCGAACGGCTCTATGTCATCACGTCAGGCCGAAGCGTGGCCGCCGAAGACGGCCCTCTGGACGTGGTCACCCTGATCGTGACCAAGAAGGACGTCCCCGGTTCGGGCATGCAGCCCGAACACGCCGCAATCATCCATATATGCGACTACCCACTGTCCGTCGCGGAGATCTCCGCATACCTCCACCTGCCGGTCAGTGCGGTCACGGTGCTGCTCGCGGACCTGCTGGAGAGCGGCCATGTCGAAGCGAGGGCGCCGATCCCGGCCGCGTCGTTGCCCGATGTCGAACTCTTGGAGGCGGTGATGCATGGACTCCAGAATCTCTGAACCCGTCCTCGGTCCACGGAGCGAGGACACCCTGCCGGCTTCTGTCACCACGGCGGTGAAGGTGGTGATCGTCGGCGGCTTCGGGGTCGGGAAGACCACCCTGGTCGGCGCCGTCAGCGAGATCCGGCCGCTCACCACCGAAGAGACCATGACGCAGGCCGGCGCAGGCGTGGACGACATCGCCGGAGTCGAGCGCAAGACCGAGACCACCGTGGCGATGGATTTCGGCCGGATCACCCTCAGCGACGAACTGGTGCTGTATCTGTTCGGAACGCCCGGTCAGCAGCGCTTCTGGTTCCTGTGGAACGGCCTCTTCGAGGGCGCGCTGGGCGCGGTGGTCCTGATCGACACCCGGCGGCTCGAAGACAGCTTCGATGTCATGTGCCGGCTCGAGGAACGCGGCGTGCCCTTCGTCGTCGCCATCAACGCGTTCCCGGACGCCCCCTCGTACCCCATGTCCGAGCTCAGAGAGGCCATGGACATCCCCGACACCGTGCCCCTGATCGACTGCGACGCCCGCAGCCGCGGCTCCAGCCGCGATGCCCTGCTGACGCTCCTGCGCTATCTGCACACCCTCACCACCACACCCCCGGAGTCCCGGTGACCGCCTCTTCGTTCCACCAGCCCCGCACCACGTCGGCGTCCGAGCCACCCCCCGGGTGCCCGGCGCACGCCCGATTCGGGAACCCCGACGGTCTGGCGCGGCTCTTCGGGCCGGAGGCGGCCGAGGATCCCATGGGCTTGTACGAGCGGCTGCGCGCCAGGCACGGACCCGTCGCGCCCGTCCTGCTGGACGGCGATCTGCCGGCCTGGATCGTCCTCGGCTACCGGGAGATCCTGGAAGTCGTCGGCACGCCCTCCCGGTTCAGTCGCGACTCGCGCATCTGGCGCTGGTTCAGGGAAGGCAAGGTCCCGCAGAATTCCCCGCTGCTCCCGATGATCGCCTGGCAGCCGGTCTGCCTGTTCCTGGACGGCGAGGAGCGCCACCGGCTGCGCCTGGCCCTCAACGAGAGTCTGGAGCGGTTCAACCGGCGTGGAATCCGACGCCACATCACCCGGTTCACCCACCAGTTGGTCGACGACTTCGCCGCCCGAGGAGAAGCGGATCTGGCCGACGACTTCGCGGAGCATCTGCCGATGCTCGTCATGACCCAGCTCCTGGGCATGCCCGATGCGTACGGTCCGCAGCTGGTCGAAGCCAGCAGGGACATGGTGGCGGGCACCGAGACGTCGGTGGCCAGCAACGACTTCATCGTCGACACCCTCCAGCAGCTCACCAGGCGCAAGCGCGAGAAGCCGGGCGACGACGTCACGTCGTGGCTGCTCGAGCACTCCTCCAAGCTCACCGACGAGGAGGTCTGGAACCACCTCAGGGTCATCCTCATCGCCGCGAACGAAACCACGGTCAACCTGCTCAAGAGCACCCTGCGGATGGTGCTGACCGACCCCCGGTGCCACGCGTCGCTGGCCGGGGGGCAGATGACCCTTCCCGACGTGGTGGAGCAGGTGCTGTGGAGCGAGCCGCCCCTGATGACCATCCCCGGTCGGTGGGCCGCCGTGGACACCGAGGTCGGCGGGCAGAAGATCGAGGCGGGAGACATGCTGCTGCTCGGTCTGGGCGCCGGGAACCACGACCCCGCGATCCGCCCCGACCTCTCGGTTCCCCTGCACGGAAACCGCTCCCATCTCGCCTTCAGCAGCGGCCCGCAGGAGTGCCCGGGCCAGGACATCGGCCGCGCCATCGCCGACACCGGCATCGACACCCTGCTGACGAGGCTGCCCGACCTCCAGCTGAGCGTCCCCGAGGAGGAGTTGCACTGGCAGTCGGGCTGGATGACACGCCATCTGACCAGTCTGCCGGTGAAGTTCACCCCGCCCAGGTCCGATGCGTCCGCCGCCTCTGCCGGTCCGGGCGACACCGACGCGGAGGTTCGGCGTCCGCTCCAGGACACCGCGGACACCCCCGGCCTGGACGCCGGGAACGAACCCCTTGTACAGGCTCCGTCGGTGCGGGCGCCCTCGGTGCGGGCGCCCTCGGCGTCGGCTCCGACCGCTGCCGTTCCCACGGCGCGCGCGTCGTGGTGGGACTCGCTGAAAGCATGGCTGCACAGGCGCTGATCCGGGCACGTCCACCGGGCACGTCCACCGGGCGTCGACGCCGTTCGTCAGGTGCCCGGTGGAAGGCCAGGTGTGCGGGGCACGGCGCTCACGGCTCTCCGGGCCGACCCTGCCGAAAGACTCGCAACAGCCCGTTCCATGCGGTCCAGCGCCTCTTTCATCATCCCCCGGGAGGTGGCATAGCTGATACGGATGTTGCCTTCCGCGCCCGGGCCGAACCACTCGGTCGTACCGGCCACGACCGCGACCCGGGCCTCCGCCAGAAGGAACTCTGCCATCGCCTGACTGCCCAGCCCCGTGGAGGATATGTCGGGGAACAGGACGAACGTCCCGTCCGGGCGGCTGCACGACATGCCCGGGATCGCGTTCAGCCGCGCCACACAGTAGTCCCGCGTCTTGTGCAGATGCTCCAGGAAGGCATCCCGCCACGGCCAGCCGTGGCGGAGCGCGGCCAAGGCGCCGATCTGGGCGAAGGGCGTCAGGCTGTACGCGGCGCCGAGCTGCTGGAAGGCGAGCTGCAGATCGGCCGCCTCACGCGCGTTCGGGGCGATCACGAATCCCATGCGCAGCCCGGGAAGCGCGAACGTCTTGGACAGTCCGATCACCGTGTGGATTCTCCGGCTGGCCGCTGCGTCCAGGCCTGCCAAACTGACATGTGCTGCGGGAGCGTAGACGATCTCGTTCCAGACCTCGTCGGAGAGTATCGGCACACCGTGCGCATCCGCTGTCTCGGCGATCGCCCGGAGTGTCTCCTCCGTGAAGACCGTGCCTAAGGGATTGTGCGGATTGCACAGACAGATGAGAGCGGTGCGCGGCGAAATCAGAGAGGCGAGACGATCCGGGTCGAGCTGTCCGGTGGTCTTGTCCATGGGGCAGTACACCCGCCGGGCTCCTGCGGCGTCGATGGCCTGGCCGAACAGCAGATCAACCGGATCCAGCAGTATGCACTCATCGCCTTCCCGGCAGAGCAGGTGCACCACACCCCAGAGCGCCGCCGCCGTTCCGGAGGCCGGCACAACGCAGTCGGGGTCCGCGCTGATCCCGTAGCGGGTCTTCGCCACATCGGAGAAGACCTCACGGAGTTCGCTGATTCCCTCGGGCGAGGCATAGGGAAAGTAGCCGTCGGCGAGAGAAGCCATCACGGCGTCCGTGACGGCCTGAGGTCCGGGGAAGTCGGCTTCCGCCGCCGTCAGCGGGATGACGTCGGGGGGATATGAGCCCCACCGGATATGCGATCGGCGCCGCAGCAGATCGGGCTGGATCTGCGAGTCGTCGAAGAGCGATCCCGTCGCAGCCTGAGATGACATCGCGATCAGCCTCTCTGATAGCGGGCAGGCGGATATCGGTCGTACAGTTCCGAGGACCAGTACGTGGTCATATGAGGACGCCCCCGGTGGACGCGCACGGAGGCGTAGGTGTGGATGCCGCGCCCGTCCGACAGCGTGCGGCGGGCCATATGGTTCAGCAGCGACCGATAGCGGTCGTCGGAAAGACCCACATCGGCCATCACGGAGCTGATGCGGTCCCGTGCCACCCTGTCGCTCTCCGCGTACAGCCACAGCGGGACGTACGCCGTGGCTGAGACGGGGGCACAGCCACCGGCGTCCGTGAAGGTCAGGTTGCTCACCAGGGGTTGGTCCCTTATCGCGCCGACCCTGCCGGTCAGCGTACGGCAGAAGCCTCCCAGGAGCCCCGGCTCATGGGAGGCGGCAATCTCCATGCAGGCGTCAAGGTCCGCCGGGGCTATGTCGTAGTGCCGGAAATAGACCTTCACACGCGACTCGGGCCCCTCGCTCAAGTCGAGCCCGAAGTAGACGATTCGATCGAGGTCAAACCCCCGGCGGGCGTATTCGACGACCGCGTCCCAGGCTTTTCCGAAGCCCAGGCGCTCCAGCGCCTCGCGCGTCCTCTGGCGTCCGGTCATACGGCTGTTGGCGTTCGGATTCAGATAGACCTTGAACTCAGGTTCTCCCGCCGGTGTGAAAACAGCGGCGTGCATCATGGCGAATCCGGTCGGATCCTCGTCCGGGAGGAACAGGTCGGATACCGCGGCCAGTCGGCCGTCGGCGGCGCCGAAGTCCTCGATCAGCACACGAGTCAGCGCAAGGGCGGATTTCTGCGCGCCCGGAGTGGTGAGCTCGTCCGGCACCGCCTCCACGAGCACCCGGATCTGCGTGCATCGATCCGAGAAGGCGGCGGAAAACTCGATGGGCGAACCGTCGGCGCACACGTCCGAATGCCAGTCGGGGCGCCGGCTGATCGGCCTCTCCCCCCATGGCGAGAGCATCCCGCGGAGAACCGCTCTGCCCTGTTCCACATCCATGCCCGCACTGCCGAGAAGGCGGGCGGCGGTCGCGGTTCCGTAATCCAGTAAAGTACCCTCCGTGGAAACATGTGATTCCGGTCGCGGAAGCTCCATGGAATTCCTCCCCCAACTCTCACCGGGCGCTGGCATGGACATGCGCCCGCTGCGGGGCTACCCGGCTGCTGACGTCTGCATTCCTCTGCGTTCCTCGGCGGATGCTGTGCTCGACATGACATGCGGGCTATCAGAATCACGTTGAAGGCGCGGTTGCGTTTGGTCCATTGATAATGAGGGCTCCAGGGAACCGACAGCGGCGCACGGGGGGCTGGCGAGGCACTCCCCGTCGGTTGTATACACCTTCGCCTGGTGGATGTGGAGGCCGTCGTCCAGGGAGACGGGAGCGGTTGTGAGTGGTCAGTGCGTCGAGTACCGGCAGTTCTGCCGTGATCGTGACATCACCTTGGCACTCCGCGAGCAGCTTGCGGAGTGCTGGCTGGGGGTGGCCAACGCCGGAGGGGCCGTACTCGCCCCGGAGTTCGGGCGGCCTCCGGTGCGCGCGGCGGATGTGAGCCTGGCGGTGGACCGGCTTCTCGGGCGCCTGGACCCGCGGTCCGCCCGGCTGCTGGTCGCCGTCGCCCCGGAGACGGAGACGGCGGTGGCGGTGGCGGGATGGCTGATCGTACGCAGGGACATGCATCCGCTGGTCGCCCACTGCGGTGTGGTGAACCACGTGCAGACACATCTGAAGCACCGCGGTCGCGGGATCGGCATGGAACTGATGCGGCGGGTGCGCGAAGTCGCCCGGGAGGAGATGGGGCTGGAGCGGCTGCGGCTCTCCACGCGGGGCGGGATGGGGCTCGAGGGCTTCTACCAGAGGCTGGGGTGGGTGGAGGTGGGGCGCTGGCCCGGCCTCCTGCGCCTCGCACCCGGAGACGACCGGGACGAGATTCTGATGGATCTTCCCTTGTGACCCCTGCGCGGATGCGGCCCGTGCGGCTGATGGTGCGGCGGACCGTGCGAACCGGCCGTATCCGCCGTGGAAAGCCGTCCAGGGCCTGGAAGTCGGGCATAAAGCAGCCGAGCATGGATATGGTCCTACGATCGAAGGCTGGCGCGGGTCCGCATTCCTCGTCGGGGAGGAACAGCTGGGATGAGCAATGCCCCCATGCACCAGGAACCGCCATCTCCGGAACCGCCGTTTCCGGAACCGCTGTACCTGGAGCCGCGGCTCGAGTCTGCGCTTGAGTCGCTGCTGAAGGAGACCTCTTTCCTCCAGGGGCTGGTGGCCGCCCTGGGCTCGCCCCTGCACATCCTGCTGCCGGAGCAGATCGCATCGAACGCAGAGCGGTTCCGCGGTGTCTTCCGTCGCCATCAGCTCACCGGGCGGATCTTCTTCGCGCACAAGGCGAACCGCTCCAGCTCCCTGGTCCGGAGACTCGCCGCGACCGGCGAGCGGCTCGGCGCCGGGCTGGATGTGGCCTCCCTGGGGGAGCTTCGGCACGGCCTTGGAGCCGGGTTCGCCGGTGAGCGGGTCGTGGCGACCGGCCCCAAGAGCCCGGAGTTCCTCTGGCTGGCGGCGCGTTCGGGGGTGACGGTGAACGCCGACGGCGTACAGGAAGTGGAGGAGGCGGCGCGCCTGGTGCGCACATACGGGCTGCCGCGCGTCCGGCTGCTGCTGCGGCTGTCGGAGTTCGAGACGCCCGCGTCAGGCACGCGGACCCTCTCCCGCCGCAGCCGCTTCGGCACTCCGGTGAAGGCGCTGGACACGCTGCTCGACGCCGTGGAGCGGCACCGTGACGCGCTGGAGCCGATCGGCGTGGGCTACCACCTCGACACCACCGGCCTGGACGAGAAGGCCACGGCGCTCGAAGGCTGCCTGCGGGCCATGGAGGAGTTGCGGATACGGGGGTTCACCCCGCGCGCCGTCGACGTCGGCGGCGGCTTCGGCACCGGCTATCTGGCCCACGCCGGCCAGTGGGACCGCTACACCAGCGCGCTCACGGACGCGGTCATGGGCGGACGGCCCCCGCTGACCTGGGGCGGCCACGGCTATGGCCTGCGCGTCGAGAACGGCACGCTCAAGGGATCGCTCGCCCTGTATCCGGCGTACCGGTCCGTCGCCGGACCGGGCTATCTCGACGCCCTGCTGTCCCGCCCGGCGCCCGGCCTGGGCAGGCCGCTCGGCACCCTGCTGCTGGAGAGCATGTACGAGCTGTTCGCCGAGCCGGGGCGGGCGCTGGCCGACCAGTGCGGCCTGTCCCTGGCGACGGTGCTGGAGGTGCGGCGGGCGGAGGCGGGCGAGTATCTCGTACGCCTCGCGATGAACGCGGGCGACGTCAGCCTGGAGGATCACGGCGTGCTGATGGACCCCGTGCTGCTGCCTCAGGAGGACGGCCGCGGACACGGCCGCGGGGAGGGGCCCGTGGGGGTGCACCTCATGGGGAACCTCTGCCTCGAATCGGATCTGATCACCCGGAGAAGGGTCTGCCTGCCCCGCCTGCCCCGGCAGGGGGATCTGCTCGCCTTCGCCAACACCGCCGGCTACTGCATGGACTTCGGGGCCACGCACGCGCAACAGCAGCCGCTCGCCCGCCGGGTCGCCGTCTGGCAGGAGGAGCGGGGGACGGGCGGCTGGCGGTGGAGGCTCGACGAGGAGTACTGGCCGATCACCCGCACAGGCACGGACACGGACACGGGCACGGGCACGGACACGGACACAGGCTCCGGCTCAGGCACGGGCACACCTACGGGGGGACCGTACGCATGAGGTACGACAGCATCACCGAGGCCATCGGCAACACCCCGCTGGTCCGCATCGCTCCGGATGTGCACGGGCTCCGCCATATCGACCTCTACGCCAAGCTGGAGATGCTCAACCCCTTCGGCTCCCTCAAGGACCGCGCCGCATGGAACATGGCCCGCCCGGCACTGCACGACGCGCAGCGGAGCGGGGCGACGGTCGTGGAGTTGTCCAGCGGGAACACCGCCAAGGCGCTGGCGCTCATCGCGGGCATGCACGGGCTGCCGTTCAAGTCCGTCACCAACCGGATGCGCATACCGGAGATCAAGGATCTGCTCCTGCTGCTGGGCGCGGAGATCGAGGAGCTGCCCGGGCAGTCGGAGTGCCTGGACCCGACCGACACCGACGATCCGCTGACCCTGTTCCATCAGCGGCTCAGCCGTCCGGGCGGCGCCCATCTGCATACGGACCAGTACTTCAACGACCTCAACACCGAGGCGCATGCGACAGGCACCGGCCCGGAGATCATCGCGGACCTGGACGGCCGGGCCCCCGACTGGCTGATCGCGTGTGTGGGGACGGCCGGCTCGTCCACCGGCACCGCCAGGACGCTGCGGGAGCACGATCCCTCCAGGCCGGTGTCCGTCGTCGGCCTGGTCGGTGAGAAGTCGGACTTCATCCCCGGCATCCGGACCATCGACGAGGTGCAGGAGGTGGGGATTTTTGATCCGGGCACCTATGACGCGATCGAGTCGGTGAGCGCCGATGAGGCCATCGACGGGATGCTGACGCTGCTGCGCCGCTGCGGGATGCTCGCGGGGCCCACCGGCGGGGCGGCGTACCACGGGGCGGTGCGGCATCTCACGGCGGTCGACGCGGAGTTGGCGGAGCGGAGGGCTCGGGGGGCCGCGGCTGAGCGCGAGACCGCCGTGTTCATCGTCTGCGACCGGGTGGAGAGCTATCTCGGATACCTGCGGCAGCGGCGTCCCGAGCTGCTGGGCAGGCCCCCGGCGAAGAACTCCGCCGCCACGGTCACCGAGGCCGAGATCCGCGGGGCGTCCGTCGTCGAGGTCGCCGAGGCACAGAAGTGGATCGCCGAGCAGCGGCCCCTGGTGGTCGATCTGCGCGGGCCGTTCGCCTATGCCGCGCTGCACATCGAAGGCTCGGTGAACATCGTGGACGAGCTGTTCGAGGAACTGGTGCGGGGCGGACTGCCGTTCGGCAGGCGGCAACCGGTGCTGCTGGCATGCCCGGTGGGCGAGAAGTCGGCGCGGTATGCGGCGCTGCTGACGCGCATGGGGCATCCCGATGTACGGAGCCTCGCCGGCGGCATCATCGCCTGGCGGGACGCGGGTGCTCCCCTGGTGCGTGACTGAGATGGCCGGCGGACGCGTCGACCCCGCAGAGCCCGCAGAGCCCGCAGAGCCCGCAGAGCCCGCTCGGGAGCTGAAGGAGCTGGCGTCGTGGCAGCGTCCGCTGCGCGACGAGTTCCCGATCATCCGCCGCAACCCGGAGCTGGCGTACTGCGACAGCGCGGCCACCACCCAGAAGCCGCAGGCCGTCCTGGACGCCGTCCACCGCTATCTCACCACCTCCAACGCCAACGCCGGCCGGGGCTCCTACCCCTGGGCCAACACCACGACGGCGCTGGTGGAGGACGCCCGCGACCGTGTCAGGCGTTTCCTGGGCGACCCCGATCCCGAACGGTCGTCCGTGCACTTCACCAGCGGGACGACCGAAGGGCTGAGCGCCGTCGCCCGCGACTGGCTGCCGGAGCTGGTGGCCGACGGCGACGAGATCGTCGTGCCGTTCGCCGACCACCAGGCGAATCTGACGCCATGGCTCCAGGCGCAGGAGCTGCTGGCCCGTCAGGGGGTGCGGATCTCGGTGCGGGAGCTGCCGCGCCAGCAGGGCTCCGGAGACTACGACCCCGTGGCGCTCGCCGATGCCGTCAACCCGCGCACCCGCTTTGTGGCGGCGACCCATGTGCACCATGTGTACGGCGGCGACATGAACGTGCACCGCGTCCGGCAGGCCGTCGGCCCGGAGGTGCCCATCTGTCTGGACGCGGCCCAGAGCATCGGCCATCTGCCCGTGTCCGTCGCGGATCTGGATGTGGACTTCGTGGTCTTCTCCGGCCACAAGGCCATGGCGCTGCCCGGCACCGGGGCGGTCTGGGCGCGGGGGCGGCGCGGGCCGGCGTTCCGGCCGGGCGGCTGGTCGGGCACGCCGAACACGGCCGGGGTGGCCAGTCTGACGGCCGCGCTGGACTGGCTGGACGCCGCCGGAACCGACCGGATCGAGCGCTGGACCACGGCGCTGACGTCCCGGCTCACCGAAGGGCTCGGCCGGATGGACGCATATGAGGTCCTGGGCTGTCAGACGAGCCTGGCCGCAAGGTCGCGGGTGCAGCGACGGCGGAGCATCGTGACGTTCCGGCACCGTGAGATCGGCGCTCAGGACCTCGGCTTCATCCTCTTCAGCCGCGGCTTCATGGTGCGGTCCGACGGCCACTGCCAGGCCGGGGGCGCACACCGCGGGGGTAGGACGGAGACCTCGGTTCGGGTGAGCCTCCATGTGCACAACACCCCGGAAGAGGTACAAGAGTTGCTCATAGCCCTCGCCAGTCTGCAATGATTTTCATAAGCAAGACTGGGCCACGACGGCGGAGGCGCACGAGCGGTTATGGGCAGCATGAGCACGGTGACGGCCGCGCGGTGGGTGGAGCGCTGGGAGTGCCAGCAGCAGCGGTACGCGGTCGACCGCGAGGAGAGGTTCACGGTCATCGCGGACGTGGTCGAGCACGCCACCCGCGGTCGGCCCGACCCGGTGATCCTCGACCTGGGCAGCGGCCCGGGGTCGCTGGCCACACGTCTGGCGGAGCGCCTCCCGCACGCCGAGGTGACGGCGGTGGACGCCGATCCGCTGCTGCTGGCCTTGGGGCGCGCGTGCTACGGCCAAGCCCTGCGCTACGCCGAGGCCGTGATCGGCGAACCCGGCTGGCTGGAGGGACTCGCCCTGGAGCGCCCGGCAGACGCGGCCGTGTCCACCACCGCCCTGCACTATCTCAGCGAGTCCACCCTCGGCCGTGTCTACCGGGAGCTGGCCGGCCGGCTGCGCCCGGGCGGCGTGCTCGTCAACGGCGACCACATCAGCCCGGACTCGGCGCGCCTCGCCGACCTCGCCGTCGTCATCGGCCGCCGCCACGCGGAACGGCATCTGGCCTTCGCCCACGAGGACTGGGACTCCTGGTGGACCTGCGCGGCGGCCGACCCCGAACTCGCGCCGCTGCTCTCCGGCATCGGCCCGCGGCGGCATCCGCGCTGCGAGGGCAACGAGCTGACGCTGTCGGGCCATGTCGCCCTGCTGCGGGAGGCGGGCTTCTCGCATGTGGGGACGGTCTGGCAGTTCGGCAACAGCCATGTCCTGGTCGCCGTCCGCTGACGCCCCTCCCGGACGCCCGGTCGAGGAAGAAAGACACAGGAAGACACAGGAAGGCGCAGGAAGGGGCAGGAAGGAAGGACGGGCGGGGCAGGAGCAGGCAGGAGGAGGGTGCAGGAGGGCAGAGGTGCGTTGAACCGGCTGCTCTGAGCGGCCGGCCGTCAGACGGACGCGCTTCGGAGGCGTTTCGGGGTCGTTGCGTTTTCAAAAGAAAAGCGGAGGACGCGCTCCGCAGACACCCCGCGACCACGGCCGCAAGGCGCCCCCCGCAGCAGGCATGACCTGCGCGAGGGCCTGCCCGGGCGGGTCCGGGCCGGCCCGGGGAAGACTCGGCGACCCTGTTCATCACTACGCAGCGTAGCGATGGCGCACAGCAGTTGAGGACAAAAGTGATGTATCCGGGCCTAAGTGTGAACGTGTTCTGTAGAACGTGCGTGTGGCGTAATGTTCTCTGGCACGCAAGGCGTGTGTAACCCACCGAAGCGGCACGAGCGCCACGAGCTGACGATTCCAAGCCTGGGGGGGCGTGGGCACCTTGGGGGACGTTCACATTCGTACGTATGAGACGCATGAGGCTGAAGTGCCGCCCGTGCGCGCCACACGGCCCCGTGACGGGGCGGCAGCGGCACGCGTGCGTGGACATCGGGTGAAGGCGCGGTGGTATCTGCCCGTAGCGCTGAGCGTGGACATGGCCGTCGCCGCGGGGTCCGTGGGAGCGGTCTTCGACCTCGCTCGGCAGCCGCACCCCGCCCTGTCCGCCGTCGTCGCCTCGATCGCCTGGGCGGGCGTGCAGACGGCCAGAGGGCGGTACGCGCGCGTGGCGCTCGGGGAGTCGCGGGGTGCGCTGCCCGTGCTGCACGACTGGTTCATCCTGATCGCCGTGCTGGCGGTCCTGTCGATCGCCGCCGCGCAGAACCCGGATCCGCTCATCGCGCTGGCCGCGCTGCTGCCCGTGCTGGCGTGCACCCTGGTCTGCCGGCGGATGACACACCGGCATCTGACGTCCGCCCGGCGCGAGGCGCAGGCGGTCGACCGGGTGCTGGTCGTCGGCGAGGCGGCCGCCGTGGACAGCGCGCTGGGCCGCCTGGCGACGCGCACCGACCATCCGTACGCCGTCGTCGGCACCGTCCTCGTCGGGGACGGGGCGCCGGCCGACGGCACCCGCGCCGACGGCCGGATCGACCCGGCCGCACTGGACCCGGGACGGGGCGCCGGACAGGGCGGCGGCCGGCTCGTCGTGGAGTCCGCGCGACGGCACCAGGCGGATCTCGTACTGGTGGCCCCCGGCGCGCAGTTCGCCGGCGACCGGCTGCGCGGCCTGTGCTGGGCACTGCACGACGCCGGACTCGAAGTGGCGCTCGCGCCGGGGCTGGTGGAGACCTCCGTCAAGCGGCTCACGGCGGCCTCCGTCGCCGGACTCACCGTGCTGCGGGTGGCGCCACCGCTGAGCCGGGGTGCGCAGACGGCGCTGAAGACCGTCGCCGACCGGTGCGGCGCGGCGCTCGGGCTGGCGCTGCTCTCCCCGCTGCTCCTGCTGCTGGCCGTGGCGATACGGCTCGACTCGCGCGGGCCGGTCATGTACCGGCAGCAGCGGATAGGGCGGAACCGGCAGCCGTTCACCATGTGGAAGTTCCGCACGATGGTCGCCGACGCGGACCGGATCAAGAGCGAGCTGGCGGAGCGGAACGAACACGACGGGCTGATGTTCAAGATGCGCCGCGACCCCCGGGTGACCCGGGTGGGCCGGCTGCTGCGCCGCACCTCGCTGGACGAGCTGCCGCAGCTGATCAATGTGCTGGCGGGTGAGATGTCGCTGGTGGGTCCACGCCCGCCGCTGCCCGAGGAGGTGGCCGCGTACGACGGCACGGAGCTGCGCAGGCTGCGGGTGAAGCCCGGTATGACGGGGCTGTGGCAGGTGAGCGGACGCTCGGACCTCTCCTGGGACGAAACGATTCAGCTAGATCTTCACTATGTCGACAACTGGTCCTTCAGCAGTGACCTCGACGTGATGAGCCGTACGCTCCGGGCCGTGGTCGACGGCCGCGGAGCGTACTGAGGGGCGGCCATGCGGACACACCCCGCCGCCGCGGCGCACCGCCCGGACGAGAGGCTGCCGGGCCGCGGGCGCCGTGAGGCCGTGTGCGCCGACGGCCCGGCCCGGCGCCCGCGCCCTGAACCCGGGGCACCGTCCCGGACCCCGCACCTCGATCACCCCGGGACTTCGTCCGAGGGTGCCTCCGGGCGGGGCACCGATGGAGTCCGCCCGGCGCCCGAGGACACGGCCGGAGGCCGTACGAGGGGCCGGGAAGAGCCCGGCACGCGCAGGACCGCCGGACCCACGACGGCCGTGCCCGAAGAGGCGCGGAGGGCAGCGCCGGCACCCGGGAAGGCACGACGGACAGCGCCCGCACCCGAAGAGCCGCACCGGGCACGGCACACTTCAGGGAAAGCCCACGGGGCCATGCCCGTGTCCGACGAGGCACACCAAACGGGGCCCGCACCCGAAGAGCCGCACGGGACCAGGCCCGTGCCCGGCAAGACGCGCAAGACAGCGTCCGCACCCGGGAAGGCACGACGGACAGCGCCCGCACCCGAAGAGCCGCACCGGGCACGGCACACTTCAGGGAAAGCCCACGGGGCCATGCCCGTGTCCGACGAGGCACACCAAACGGGGCCCGCACCCGAAGAGCCGCACGGGACCAGGCCCGTGCCCGGCAAGACGCGCAAGACAGCGTCCGCACCCGGGAAGGCACGACGGACAGCGCCCGCACCCGAAGAGCCGCGCACACCGCGCAAGGTTCAAAGGACGGCGCCCGCACCTGGAAAGACGCAGCAGGCGCGGCAGCGGCGCGGCAGCGCGGTCGCGCCCCGGGGCGCGACCGCGGCCGTCACGCCGGCGTCAGTCGAGGGACCCCTGCCACCAGGCGTACGTCGACGCGATGCCGTCCCGCAGGCCGATCTTCGGCTTCCAGCCCAGGGATGCCAGCCGGGAGACGTCCAGCAGCTTGCGCGGGGTGCCGTCCGGCTTGCCGGTGTCCCAGGCGATGCGGCCGGTGTAGCCGGTCACGTCGGCGACCGTCTCGGCCAGCTCCCTGATGGTGAGGTCCTCGCCGCATCCGACGTTGACCGGCGCCTCGCCGTCGTAGCGGGCCAGCAGCGTGGCGCAGGCGTCCGCCAGGTCGTCCACGTGCAGGAACTCGCGGCGCGGCGCGCCCGAGCCCCACAGGGTCACCTCGTCCCGGCCGGCCCGGCTCGCCTCGTGGAAGCGGCGGATCAGGGCCGGCAGGACGTGCGAGGTCTCCAGGTCGAAGTTGTCCCCGGGGCCGTACAGGTTCGTCGGCATGGCGGAGATGTACGCCGCGCCGTACTGCCGCCGGTACGACTGCACCTGGCAGATTCCGGCGATCTTGGCGAGCGCGTACGGCTCGTTGGTGGGCTCCAGGGGGCCCGTCAGCAGCGCGTCCTCGCGGATCGGCTGCGGGGCGTGCTTGGGGTAGATGCAGGACGATCCGAGGAACAGCAGCCGGGCCACGCCCGCCGCGTGCGCCCCGGCGATGACGCTGAGCTGGATGCGCAGATTGTCCTCGAGGAACGGCACCGGCTGGGTGCTGTTGGCCATGATGCCGCCGACCTTCGCCGCGGCGAGCACCACGGCGTCGGGCCGGACGTCCGCCAGGAACGCGGCCGTGGCCGCCGCGTCGCGCAGGTCGAGCTCGTCCCGGCCGCGGGTGATCACCTCATGGCCGTCGGATGCCAGCCTGCGGACCATCGCGGACCCGACGAGCCCGCGGTGCCCCGCGACGAATATCCGGGCGCCGGCCGGCAGATACGGCGAGTCGGGCGGGTTGGGCACATGCTCGGTCGGCCCGGTGGACCCGGTCGGCTCGGTCGGCGAACCGGCGGGCGGCGGCGTCTGCGAATCGGTCATGTGCGGGATCATGCCAGGCTCACCGCCCGCACATCTGCCCGTGCCCGTGATTTTCCGGATACATCACAAGATCAGTTGAGATCGTCAGAGAACACACAGAGGATGCCACGATGACCAAGACCGCGCTGATCACAGGCGTCACCGGGCAGGACGGCTCGTACCTCTCCGAGCTGCTGCTGTCCAAGGGGTACACGGTGCACGGTCTGGTGCGGCGTTCCTCCAGCTTCAACACCGAGCGGATCGACCACATCTACCAGGGGCCGCAGGAGACGGGGCGCTCCTTCGTGCTCCACCACGCGGACCTCTCCGACGGTGTGGCCCTGGTGAACCTGCTCCGCGAGATACGGCCGGACGAGGTCTACAACCTCGGCGCCCAGTCCCATGTCCGGGTCTCCTTCGACGCGCCCCTCTACACAGGCGACGTCACCGGTCTGGGTGCGCTGCGGCTGCTGGAGGCCGTCCGCGCCTCCGGCATCGACACCCGCGTCTACCAGGCCTCGTCGTCGGAGATGTTCGGCGCGACCCCGCCGCCGCAGAACGAGAAGACGCCCTTCCACCCGCGCAGCCCGTACGGCGTGGCGAAGGTGTACGGCTACTGGGCCACGGTCAACTACCGCGAGGCCTACGGCATGTACGCCGTCAACGGCATCCTGTTCAACCACGAGTCCCCGCGCCGCGGCGAGACCTTTGTGACCCGCAAGATCACACGTGCGGTGGCGCGTATCAAGGCCGGTCTGCAGAGCGAGCTCTACCTGGGCAATCTGGACGCGGTACGGGACTGGGGGTACGCCCCGGAGTACGTCGACGCCATGTGGCGGATGCTCCAGCAGGACGAGCCGACCGACTATGTCGTCGCCACCGGCGTCCCGGCCACGGTGCGGCAGTTCCTTGAGACCGCCTTCGCGCACGCGGGCCTCGACTGGCAGGAGCATGTGCGCCACGACGCCAAGTACGAGCGGCCCAGCGAGGTGGACGCGCTGATCGGCGATGCGAGCAAGGCCGCGGAGCTGCTGGACTGGAAGCCCGAGGTGATGGTCGAGGACCTCGCGCGGATCATGGTCGACGCCGACGTCAAGCAGGTGGAGGACCAGCTCGCGGGGGCGACGGTCCGCGTCGACCGGTGAACCGGACCGCCCCGGCCGGCACTTGACGACCCCCAGGGACCCGACAGGTCCCTGGGGGGCGCCGGGGAGCCTCCACGAGGTCTCCACAGCGGCTTCACCGAGGCCCATGGGGGCTTCACACGCTGCCGGTTACAAACCTGTGACGCCTGGTGCCCCTGTTTGCCCTTGTTTTTAGCCGGATGATGGCCAGAAATGGCTGAAGAACCGTTACCCTACGCTTCATTCACGCGTGTGGGTGACCCAAGCCCGAGCGGGTGACACCGGGCCGCCTGAGCCGCTGCCCGCACGCCGCCACGACGTCAAGGCGAACTGCCTTGGGGGGTACATGAAGAGATCAAGAGGGCTGAGCGCTGCCCTCGTCTTGTCAATGGCCGCAGGCCTGGGCGCCGCCGCGATACCGCAGGCCGTCGCGCTCACCGAGCCGGTCGGCTTCACCGCGGACGATCTGCCCACCTGGCAGACCAACGGCATCGTCTGGGCGCTCGCCCAGAGTGACGGCGTGGTCTTCGCGGGCGGCACCTTCTCCGAAGTGCGGCCGCCGCAGGGCGCCTCGGGCAGCGCCCGCAGCGCCCTGAACTTCGCGGCACTGGACGCCGCGACCGGCGCGCCTGCCGACTGCGAGCTGTCGTTCACCGTCTCCTCCGGCACCGCCACCGTACGCGCGCTGGCCGTGTCCCCGGACAAGCAGACGCTCTACGCGGGCGGCTACTTCGGGGCGGTCAACGGCGTCCCGGTCTCCAGCCTCGCCGCCATCGACATCGCCACCTGCACCCCGAAGACCGGCTTCAACGCCGCCTTCCCGGCCACCGTGCGCGGACTCGCCGTCACCGGCGACACCGTCTACGCGGCCGGCGACTTCGGCCAGGTCAACGGCGAGACGCGACAGCGCTTCGCCGCGGTCGACGCGACCGACGGCTCGCTGCGTCCGTTCACGGCGAACGCCGACGAGCCGGGCCGCGCCATCGAGGTCACCCCCGACGGAGAGAACGTCCTCATCGGCGGAGACTTCTTCGAGGTCAACGGCACGGACACACACGCGCTGGCCGTGGTCGACGCGGACACCGGCGCCCTGACGAAGGCGTACCCCGGCTTCATCGACAGCCGGTCGGTCGTCAAGGACATCGACACCGACGCGACCGGCTTCTACACCGGCAACGAGGGCACCGGCGGCGGCGTCTTCGACGGCCGCATCGCCCTCGACCTCAACGGCTTCGGCCAGCGCTGGCGCGACACCTGCCTGGGGGCGACGCAGGCCGTCGAGTCGCACGACGACGTGCTCTACAGCGCCTCGCACGCACACGACTGCTCCAGCGTCGGCGAGTTCGCGGACGGCCGCCGCTACCACTTCCTGGCGCAGCCGACGACCAGCACGGGCAAGCTCGGCTGGTTCCCGGACACCAACGACGGCCTCGGCGAGGGCATCGGCCCGCGTGCGATCACCGTCTCCGCCAAGGACGGCGTCGAGTACCTGTGGTCCGGCGGCGAGTTCACCACTGTCAACGGCGCCGCCGCACAGGGTCTGACCCGCTTCGCCTCCACCGGCGACACCGGCAGGCCCACCACCCCGGTGGCAAGTGCGGAGAGCGTCAAGCCGGGCGAGGTGCAGGTGCGCTGGCGCACCAGCCTCGACCTGGACGACAGCCGGCTGACGTACAAGGTCTACCGGGACGGCTCGTCCACGCCGATCGGCACGGTGGACGCCGAGTCGCTGCCGTGGGAGCGCCCGCAGGCCTCCTTCACGGACACCGGCCTCGCCCCCGGCTCCACCCACTCCTACCGGGTGACCGCCACCGACGCGGCGGGCAACGTCAGCGGTCTGTCCGCCACCGCCACCGTCTCGGTCGCCGTCTCCGCCCAGCCGTACGCCTCCGCCGTCATCGCCGACGGGGCGGAGCTGTACTGGCGCTATGACGACACGGTCAGCCCGTATGTCGCCGACTCCTCTCCCGGCAACCACAGCGGTGTGCAGTCCGGCGGTCCGGCGCTCGGCCAGGGCCCCGGCGCGGTCGCGGGCGACAGCAAAGCGTTCGGCTTCGACGGCGCCAACGACAAGATCTACGGTGACCACCGCGGCACGGTCGGGGACTCGTACACCATCGAGACCTGGTTCAAGACGACCACGGGCAGCGGCGGCAAGCTCATCGGCTTCGGCAACAACACCACGCGCAACAGCCGCAGCTACGACAAGCACATCTATATGACCAACTGGGGCCGGCTGGTCTTCGGCGCCTACGACGGCAGCACCCGCACGCTCTCCACCCAGGGCTCGTACAACGACGGCGAGTGGCACCACGTCGTCGGCACCCAGGGCCCCGGCGGCATGACGCTGTACGTGGACGGCGAGCGCATCGGCTCCAACGGCTACGGCGAGCACCAGCAGTACGCGGGCTACTGGCACATCGGCGGCGACAACCTCAGCTACTGGCCGTCCCGCCCGTGGAGCAACTTCTTCCACGGCCAGCTCGACGAGACCGCCGTCTACCCGACGGTACTCTCCGCCGACCGGGTCGCGGCCCACTACACCCTGGCGTCCAAGCCCGGCGACACCGTCACCGCGGTCCAGCCGACCGAGGACACCTACGTCAACGCGGGTGCGCCGAGTTCCAACTACAGCACCTCGACGTCGCTCGCGGTGCGCGGCACCTCGGCGTACGAGTCGTACCTCCGCTTCACCCTGCCCGAGGCGCCCGCCGGGACGGAGCTCGTCGGGGCCGCGCTGGAGGTCAAGACCAACTCGGCATCGTACGCGGGCTCTGCGGACCCGGTGCAGATCCGTCCGGTCACCGGCGACTGGTCGGTCAGCGAAGTCACCTACGCGACCAAGCCCGCCCTGGGCTCACCGGCGCTGGGCACGCTGACCTCGCCGACGGGACCCGACGCCAGGGCCTCGGTCGCGCTGGACACGGCGGCGGTCGAAGCGGCGCTCGGCGGGGAGTACGACCTGGCCCTGACGGGCGAGGGGACGGACTCGCTGTGGCTGTGGTCGACCGAGGCCGCGGCCTCGGAGGGCACGCCGAAGCTGATCCTCACCTTCTCGCACACCTAGGTCACCACTGCACTGCTGCGGCGGGGCGGCGTCGTCGACACCGCCCCGCCGCACAGTCGTCTATGAGCAGGAGCACGACATGCGACGCACCCACCTCCGACGCCCGGCCGCGGCGTCCCTGCTGCTGACGGCGGTGCTGGCCGTGACCGGCTGTTCGTCGTCCGAGAAGGAGGAGGCGAAGGCCACGGCGTCGGCGTCCGCCTCCGAGCGGTCGGCGGCCGAACGCCTCGAGGACCAGGTCGAGCAGGACGGCGGGGACGGGAAGACGGAGAGCGGGAGTCCGTCGCCGTCAGCGTCGGCCGATCCCGGCCCCGTACGCCCCGACTCGGAACTCAAGCCCGCGACCGGCTCCTTCACCAAGGACGAGAAGGAGTATCTGAAGGGCCGGGTGCCCCAGTCGATCGAGCCGGCGGCCGTCCTGGACGTCGGCAAAGAGGCGTGCCAGCGCATCGAGCGCACGGCCAAGCGGGACAAGGACGCGACCGTCGCGGCCGTGATCGCCGGGGAGATCAAGGACGCGGAGGACGCCGTCAACCACCTCTGCCCGGAGCAGAAGCCAGTGCTCGACGCGGCGAAGGGCGGCTACGCGGACGGCACGCACACCGACCCTGCGGCGGGCCGCTACCGCACCCTCACGGCGGGGCCGGGCTGCACCTGGTCCGTCATGGACGCCAAGGGCGGGGAAGTGGCGTCGGGCCCCGGGCCCGACGGGGGCGACCAGCACGAGCTGACGATCCCCTCCGGGGCGAAGGAGTTCACCTCGAACGGGTGCTACGCCTGGGCGCGGGTGACCGGCTGAGCGTTCTTTCTTTCCTCTACCCGCCCCTTCCCGAAACCGGGGCAGGCCCCGGACCCCTGTACGGCCTGAAGGCCGTGTCCTCAATCGCCGGACGGGCTGAAAAGGCACCGCCCGGCGCGGAAACCCAGCCCCGTGGGGGCACCCCCGGACGGAGTCTGGGGGAGATTGAGGCGCGGGGGGCTGGGGGCAGCGCCCCCAGTTACGGGACGTGGGGGCGGCCCCCGCCGGCGGCGCTACCCGTGGGCGCGGGCCGCCGCCCGGGCCTGCGCGCGGTCGTAGACGCCGATCAGCGTGTCGACCACCGCGTCCATCGAGAACGCATCGACGGCCAGCTTCCGCGCCGCCTCCCCCGCGGCTTCCCCCGCCGCCGGCTCCAGCAGCTCCAGCACCGCCGGAGCCAGCCCCGCCGCGTCGTCCACGACCCGGCCCGCGCCCGCGGCGCGGACGTCGGCGGCCAGGCCGTTGGAGACGGTCACCACGGCCGGCGTGCCCACGGAGAGCGACTCCAGGACCGACATGGGGAACGGCTCGTCCACGGACGGCAGCACGTAGACATGGGCCCGACGCAGTTCGTCCAGCACCTCGGCGGAGGTCAGCGCGCCGGTGCAGACGACTCGGTCGCGGACCCCCAGCTCGTCGACGAGGCGCTGTACGGCGGGCAGCTCGCCCTCGTCCGGGCCGGCGATGACGAACTGCGCCTCGGGATGGGTGCGCAGGATCTCCGGGACGGCCGCCACGAAGTCGCAGGGGCGCTTGCGGGCCTGGAGCCGGGCCGCGTACAGGATGCGGGGCGGGGCCTTTGGCGGATACGGCGGCGTGGGGCGCGCGGGCTGCGCGGGCACGCCGTTCACCAGGCGTACTGCGTTGTCCAGCGGCACGCCGAGGACGGCGTCGAGGCCGCGCCGCTCATGCGCCGTCAGATGCAGCACGCCGTCGGCGCCGCGCAGCAGCCTGCGCACGGCCAGCGCGTCCAGCGCCCTGGCGAGGATCCTGTCGCTGGGGTCCACCATGCCGTGGGTCTGGAGCACCAGCGGAACACCCGCGCGGAGCGCGGCGAGCGCGAGGGGCAGGGTCACCAGATCGCGGGCCAGATGGACATGGACGACGTCCGCGCCGCGCACCAGCCGGTCGGCCTGGCGCAGCAGGGCGGGGGACGTGATGCCGCTGAAGCCGAGCGGCAGCAGCCGGCGGGCGGGGTAGAGCCGTGCCGGGACGCCCTCGACCTCTGCGGGCGGCGGTCCGTCGAAGCCGTCCGCCAGGGCGATCAGGCGCGGCTCGCAACCGCGCTGCAGCAGTCCGTGGGAGAGGTTGAGGGCGACGCGGACGGGGCCGCCGAAGGCGCCGGTGGGCGAGTGCAGCGTGACCGCGTGCAGCACGCGCAGCGGTGCTCGGGGGGTCATGCGGGCTCCTTGACCGCGCGGCGCTCGCCGTCGGCGGTGTGCAGGGTGAGTTCGGGCAGGTTCTTGTGGAGCACCGCGCCCGCGCCGACGACGGCGTGCCGGCCGACCGTGACTCCGGCGAGCACGGTGGCGCGGGCGGCTACCCAGGCGCCGTCCTCGACGGCGATGGGGGCGTTGCGGTACCGGAAGTCGGCGGCCCGGTGGTCATGGCTGCCGGTGCACAGCAGCGCCTCCTGGGAGATGCAGGCGTGTGCGCCGACGGTGATCGGTTCGAGGTTGAGCAGCCAGGCGCCCTCGCCGATCCAGGCATGGTCGCCGACGGTCAGCTTCCACGGCCACAGGACCCGCACCTTGTGCCGTATCAGCACACCGTCGCCTATGGTCGCGCCGAACGCGCGCAGCAGCCCGGTGCGCAGCCGGGCGGGGCACCACCAGGCCATGAAGACGGTGTTCATGACGGCGAACCAGAGCGCCTGGGTCAGTTTGCCCCGGCCCTTGTCGTATCCGGCCAGCGTGAAAGCCGACAAATCCCTCATACTGCCCCCAACTCGCGCTTCTCCGCCCTGGAACCCCCGGCTGCGGCCATGAAGAGCTCAGGCTAACGGTTGACTGTCCGCATCGTTAGACTGCGCCGAACGGGACGAAACGAGGGGTAAAACGGGAGTGACGGCCGACAGCACGTCGACAGACGTACGCGACGGTTTTCCACCGGCGGTGCGGTCCGGCGCGGTCGTCCCGCTGCCCCCGCCGTTCGCGCCGCGCACACTGCTCTCGCGCGCCCTCGCCGTACCGCTGGTGCTCGGCCTGTCGGTGTTCATGCCGCTGGTGGTCATCTCCCAGCCGGGCGGCGGCGCACGGGACGCGGCGTTCTGGCTGCAGCTCGCGCTCACCGTGTACTGCGGGGTGCGGCTGGGCGCGATGATCCTTACCAGCCGCCGCAAGCTCCTCCAGGGCTCCTTCTGGCTGTTCTGCTACATGGCGATGGGCGTGGCCCCGCTCGCCCAGGCCGTCCTGGGGCAGGTGCCCACCCCGGTCGTCGGCCCGCGCGAGGACCTCGTCCAAGCGGTCTCGCTGGTGCTGCTCGGCTGTTTCGCCTTCGACGTGGGTGCGCTGATCGCCCGCCACCGGCCGGTGCGCCACCGGCGCGCGGCACGCGCAGGCGGTCACCCGGGCGGCCACGCGGGCAGTCACGCGGGCGTACACCCCGGGGAACGCGCCGGTGATCCGGAGATCGACCGTCCGCCGCTGCTGATCCACCGCCGCCGGCTGTATCTGCTCACGTTCTTCGCCTTCGTCTGCGGCGCCATTCTGATAGTCAAGCTGGGCGGCCCCGCGGTCTTCTTCTCCAGCCGCCAGGAGATCATCGCCGGCATCGAGGAGGCGGGCGTCTCAGGCGACGGCGGCCAGGCGGGCCAGGCCTTCCTGCGCGGCTTCGGCACCGTGCCGCCGCTGATCGCGCTGCTCGTCTACACCCGCTGGCTGGTCACCTCGCGGCGCGCCCGCCGCACCTGGTCGGTGATCGCCGTCTTCGCCGCGCTCGTCGTCCTCAACGGCATCGTCAACAACCCCGTCTCCAACCCGCGCTACTGGTTTCTGACGGTGATGTTCGCGCTGCTGTTCGCCGCTTTCCCGGTGAGCGCGGCGATGTACCGGGCCTCGCTCAGCCTGGGCGTGATCGTCGCCTTGTTGGTCTTCCCGTTCGCCGACCGCTTCCGCTACGACGAGAACAACACCCGGCAGATCGAGACGACGTCCTTCCTGGAGCCGCTGGCCCTCAAGGACTACGACCAGGTCGGCATGTTCGCCAACACCATCACCTATGTGGAGTCCGGACACGGCCATTCGTACGGCTACCAGCTCGCGGGCTCCCTGCTCTTCGCCGTGCCCCGCTCGGCCTGGCCGGACAAGCCGACCGACACCGGTGTGACGGTCGGCGAGTGGATGGGCGCGCGCAACACCAACCTCTCCTCCCCCGTATGGGCCGAGCTGTGGATCGACTTCGGCCCGGTCGGCATGACCGCGGGGCTGGGCGCCGTCGGCTATGCAGCCGCCCGCGTGGACCGCCGCATCGCCCGCCGCGCGGTCCGCCGCTCCCCGCCGGGCAGCCTGATCCTGATCATCGCCCCGCTCCTTGCCGGCTACTCCTTCATCCTCATCAGAGGACCGCTGCTCCAGGCGATGGGGCGGGTCGCGATCGCGGCGGTGTGCATCGCGCTGATCGCGACCTACAAGAAGGACTGGGGCGCACGGCTGGGCTGACCCGGTCCCCGCGCCCGCAGGCCGTGCGGGAATGCGCTCAGCAGCTCATCGCCCAGGTGTGGGAGTCCCCGTCGTCGTTGGCGGCGGCGCTGTAGCCGACCTCCTGGCCGGGGGCGAGGCAGATGGTCATATGGCCGCCCTGGTGGGCCCGGGAGTAGACCTTCACATGGTCGGGGATTCCGGGGCCCGAGATGCCGTGGTTCGCCCAGGACGAGTCCTCGTCGGCGATCCAGCTCTCCCACCAGCCGTCGTCGCCCGACCAGTTGGCACGCTGGCCGTCGAAGTTGGTGTGCTCCCAGGCGCAGAAGTGGCCGCTCGGGCAGTCGGCGGCGGCGGCCGGGGCGGCCGTGGCGAGGGCGCCGGTGAGAAGCAGGGCGGCCGCGGCGGCCGGGATCAGGGACTTGGTGAGCAGCTTCATGGGAGGTTCAGGCCTTCCTGGTCGATGGTGCGTCCGGTGGTGCGTCAGGTGGTGCGTCAGGACCGCGCGGGGACGACGTCCAGCGCGCGGTGGAGTGCGCGGTTGCGCAACTGCCGGTAAGCGGTGAGTTCCTTGTCCCGCAGGGCGCGTACCTCGGCCAGCAGTTCGGGTTCCAGCCGGGATCTGACCTCGGCCAGTTCGGCTTCCTCCCGTGCGCACCGCTCGGGGGCGGCGGCCCGCGCGGCGGCCGTGCAGCGGTTCCGCCGGGCGAGCGCCTCCTGGAAGTCCGGGTCCTCGTTCATCCGGGCTCCGGCTTCGGCACGCAGATTGTTGACGGTGACCTCGGCCGTGAACCAGCTCCGCTCGTCGTCGCCGTACAGCGTGCGCCGGGCATCGGCGAGGCAGCCGTCGGTGTGGGCGGTGACGGTGTGGCCGGTGGGCAGGGTGAGAGACAGTTCGCTGGGGCCGGAGCCGAAGAGCGCGGCCTGGAGCCGGCGGTCCTCGGCGACGGAGGCCTTGCGGTCGAGGGTGAGGCCCCGGGCCTGAAGACAGCGGGTGACCAGAGTGTGCTGGGCCGACTTCAGCAGGTCGTCCCCGGCCCGCTCGGCAGCGGGGACGTCCGGGGGCCGTACGCTCCCGGGCGTCGAAGCGCAGCCGCTCGTCAAGGCGGCGACTGCGGCTGCCGCGCAGAGCGCGCGCAGCGGAAGAGGCGGCAAACGGGGCATGGCTCAGGCGGCCTCGCAGCCCATGGTCGTATCGGCGACGCCGTCGATGCGGGAGCCCCAGGACCAGTTGTCGCTGAAGTCGTACGGGCGGATCAGCCGGTGGTGGCAGCCGTTCCTCCCCCAGTCGATCGCGTACACGCTCCGGTTCGCGTCGGAGCGGAAGGACGCGGTCTTGTCGTGGTGGGACGCGGGGACGTCCGCGTACCCCGGTGGTCTGTAGCACCAGCCGGCGCCGTGCTGGCCCGGCTCGGTCCAGAAGCACACTTCTCCGGGGCCGCGCTCCTCGACGGAGGCGGACCTGGGAGGCGCGGACGCGGCAGGCGCGGACGCGGGAGACGCGGACGCGGCGGAGGGAGACGCGAGCGCGGGTGCCAGAGCGGTGAGGACGGCCGCGGCGGACAGGGCGAGCGTGCGGTGCATGGGCACTCCCGTGGGACGGGCAGGAAAGGGATGTCCCGCCCAGGGCCGCGGACGGGGCACCGGCAAGCTGCCCCGGCTCCGAAGGCGCCATTCCGCCGCACTCGTCAGCTCACACCAACGAGGGATCCAGCAGCACGACCGGCTCTCGTCAGCGGTCGTGAATGCGCTCCTTCGCGCCTTCCGGCGCGTCCGACGCCGCCGGGCGGCGCCGGACGCGGGACACGCGCCACCAGGCCGCCGCCGCCTTCGCCGCGGAGCCCGCGGCCAGTCCCCACGCCGCGCCCAGGGCCCCGCCCCACACGTACCCCAGCGCCAGCAGGGCCACGGACAGCAGAGAGAAGACGACCTGGACGGAGAGGGTGTCCCGGGGGCTCAGGACGCGCAGCGTGAGCAGCGCGCTGACGCCCAGTCCCATCAGGGTGTACTGCGCGCCCGTCGCCGGGAGGAGTGCGGCGACCGCGGGCCAGGTGTCGCCGAGGACCTGACGGCCCCAGCCCTCCGGGAGCAGCCCCCACGTCAGCGCCCACACCCCGGCTGCCGCCGCCAGGGCGGCGGCCAGCACGGCCGTGGCGCGGACGACCGCGCGGCCCCCTGCACCCAGTCGGTTGAGCAGGGGCGGGCCGAAGGCGTTGGCGGAGCCGAAGAGGACGTTCAGCGGGCCGAACAGGGTGGACGCGCCGCGCAGCGCGCCCACCGCGAGGGGGCTGCCGAAGACGCCGAGGCCGAGCACCGCGAGCTGGCTCGAGCCGTTGCCGACGGCGAACTCGACCGCGAAGCGCTGCCCCAGATGGCCGCGCCGCACATAGGGCCGCAGATCCATGCGCGCGCCCGCGAGCGGACGGCGCAGCAGCAGGGCGGCGGCGGCGAGGCTCGGCAGCGTCGCCAGGCCCCAGGCCAGGATCAGCCGGGCGGGCGAGGAGTCCTGGGGCTGGGCTGCGAGCGCCGCCACACTGCCCAGCAGCCGCAGGGTGTCCGCCGCCAGGGCGTGGTGCGGGCGGGCCAGCACGGAGAAGCAGTAGCGGGAGCCGTCCTGGAGCAGGACGAGCGGCAGTACGGCTCCGAGGGCGATCAGCCCCGCCCCCGGGCCGGGGAGCACCGCGCCCGCCGCTGCCAGCACCGCCCCGGCGGCGAGCGACGCGGCGGCCGTGAAGCCGAGTGCCGAGCGGCAGGCCGCCGCCGTGTCGGCGGACTCGCCGCGTACAAGGACGAGGGCCTGGCCCACATACGCCATGAACAGGCCCAGCAGCACGGTGAACACCAGGTACACCATGGAGAACTGGGCGAATCCGGATGCCGTGGAGAGCCGGGCGGCCAGTACGAGGACGAGGATGTTCGTCAGGCCCGTCGCCGCCTGGTCCAGCACCGAGGCGAGGGCTGCGCCCGCCCCCCGGCCGCCTCTCATGAGCGGTTGCGAGGCGGTACGGCGGCGCGCAGCGTGACCGTGGCGGTGCCGTCGCCCAGGTCCGGCTCCTGCTGCCGCTCCCGCTGGGCGCGTTCGCCCGGGGCGGGGCTCGGGGCCGCGGCGGCTGCCGTGCGCCCGGGATTCTCAGCCGGTGCGCCGCGTTTGCCGCCGCCCCGCTTGCCGCCGCTACCCTTCCCGCCGCGCTGGCCGGGGCCCTCGCCGCGGTGCATCACCGTGCCCAGGACCGTGCCGCCCGCACCCGTGATCAGATCGCGCAGCCGGGCGAGCTGCGAGCGGTGCACACCGCGCGGGTCGCACACCACGAGCACGCCGTCCACCCGGTCGACGAGCGCCAGCGCGTCCGCGTACGCGAACACCGGGGGCGTCAGCACGATCACGGTCACCCGCGGGTCGTCCGCCTCGGCGACCAGCCGGGACATCTCCGGCGAGGTGAGCGCCCGAGCCACATTGCGTACGTTTGCCCCCGGCACCAGTTCAAAGCTGCCCGACTCCCCGGCGTCCACGGTCAGCCGCCGCCGGCCCGGCCAGCTGTCCGCGTCGCCCTCGTGCCCGTGGCCCTCGTAGGTCCACGCCGGACGGCTGACCTCCTCGGCGTCCAACTGCCGCTCCAGGGAGGGCCTGCGCAGATCTGCTTCCACGATCAGCGTGCGCTTGCCGATCTCGGCGAAGGACGCGGCCAGGTTCACCGCCACGGCGGCGGCGGTGCGGCTGGAGCCGCGCGGCGCGGCCACCAGCAGCCGCCGCCGGTCGGCGAACCGCTGGTCGTAGGCGAGGCGGTAGGCGATCGAGCGGTACTCCTCGGCGAGCGGGGACTCCTCACGGTCCTCGGCCAGCAGCGGATCGCTCTCATAGGCCCGCGGCAGCGAGCCGAGGACGGGGGCGCGCAGGGCGCGCGCCACATCGCCCTCGGAGCGCGCCGCCGGGTCGAAGACCAGCCGCACCCAGGCGATCAGCAGACCGAGCGCGACGCCGACGGCCCCGCCGAGACCGAGGGAGAGCGCCCAGCCGGGGCCGTCCGACGACTTGGGCGCGTCGGCCACCCGGATCACCTTGCCGGGGGTCATGTCGAGCGCCTTGAGCTTGCTGATGCGGTTGCTCAGCTCGGTGATGCGGTTGAGGAGGTTGGCCTTGACGGTGTAGTCCGCCTCGTTCTCGGAGGACGTCGTGCTGCCGTCCAGTTTCTCGGCCAGTTCGTCGTGTTGCTTGGAGACCGGGTCGAGCTGCGTCTGCAGCCCTTTGATCATGGTGTCGCGGGTGACCTTCGTCTGCTCCTCGCGGTCCTTGAGGTACGCCTGGACCAGTGCGTTGGCCCGCTTCGCCGACACGCCGGGGTCGTTCGAGGTGTAGCTGAAGCGCAGCACCAGCGACTGGGGCGGGGTGGTGACCTGGAGCCCGGAGGTCAGCTCGGCGGCCGTTCCGGTGAAGTTCAGCTCCTTGGCGGCCCGTTCGGCGGTGCGGCTGCTCATCGCGGCCTGCCGCTCGGAGTTCATGTTGAGCGTCTTGTCGACCGCGATGCTCGGGTTGAAGGGGTCCTCCGTCGGGGTGCGGAGCACCACATCGCTCGTGGCGACATAGGTGTCGGCGGTGCTGTAGCCGAGCCAGCCTCCGCCGAGGAGGCCGAGGAGAACCCCGCCCGCGATGAGCCGGGGGTAGCGCAGGAGCTGCCGGAACTGGTCCCTCAGCAGATCCGGTTCGTCCTCCGCCGCGGACACGACGGGGGTGTGCACGGGTATCTGCCGGGGCGCGGGAGCGGGCGCGGGGTCGCGCGGCGCCGGGTGTCCGCCGTGGCCGCTCCTGTCGCCATGACCGCTGCTCCGGCCGCCCCCGTGACCGCTTTGGCTGCCGTGACCGCCGTGGCTGCTGTGGCCGCTGTGTGCGTCCGTCACCTGTCCGACTCCCTTGCCGCTTCTTCGATCAGCGCGTCATAGCGGGCCAGCCCCGCCGCCCGGCCGAGATGGGCGGCGACATGGCGGGGACCGGCGGCCCCCAGCTTCCGGGACGCCTCGGGGTCGGCCGCCAGTTCGCGTACGGCCGCCAGCAGCGCCGCCGGGTCCTCCGGCGGCACCAGCACTCCCGCGCCCGAGCGCCGTACCTCCTGGGCGGTGCCGCCGGAGTCCGCCACCGAGGCGACGACCGGCCGCCCGGCGGCGAAGTACGAGGTCAGCTTGGACGGCACGCTCATATCGAGCACCGAGGCCCGCTGGGTCACGGCCAGCACATCGGCCGCCGCCAGCACCTCGGGGAAGTCCTCGTCCCCGACCGGCTCCATGATCTCCAGATTGGGCACATCGGCCGAAAGCCGCTCCAGCGGCTGCCGCTGGTTGCCGTCCCCCATGAGCACCACACGTGTCTTTGGATCGAGGCGGGCGGTCTCCACCAGCACTTCCAGGCCCTGCTTCAGGCCCATGTTCCCGGAGTGCAGCACAATCGTTTCACCCAGCCCCCAGCCGAGCCGTGCGCGCATCTCGTCCCGGGGGCGCGACGGGGCCGACACATGCGACCAGTTGGGGACGATCCGCATCCGCTCCCGCGGCACCCCCATGGCGGCCACGCGCTCCGTGAAGGTCTCATGGATCATGCCGACCAGCGTCGCCCTGCGCAGCGCGTACGCCTCGACCCGCCCGGCGACCGCGGCCGCCCTGTCCCCTCCCTGGATGCCGCTCTGCTCGGCGGCCGCACCCATCAGATCCTGGACGACGGGTATGTACGGGACCTTCCAGCGGGCCGCCAGACGCGCCCCCGCGACGCCGCCCGCCAGGCTGGGCAGCTGGGCGACGACGGCGTCCGGCCGCCCCATCCTCGGCGGCGCGGCGAGCGAGTGGGCCAGCACCGAGCCCTCGAAGAGCGCGCGCTGCACCGCCGTCTGCCGGCGCGGCACCGTGTGCCGTCTGCGGTGAATCGTCACTTCTGAGCGCAGCTCCGTCTGCCGCCACTTCCCCGCGTACGCCGGGTCCACCGACCAGGCGGGATAGTGCGGCATTCCGGCGAGCACATGCGTCTCATGGCCCTGCGCCGCCCAGTGTTCGGCGACCTGAGTGGCGTACGGACCGATGCCGGTGTGCTCCGGCGCATAGTTGGTCGACACCAGCAGCAGCCTCATCACAGGGCCCCCTCTTGACTAACGATCGCCCGTGAACCCTAATCGTTCACGCATGCCTCACGTAACGTGCACGGTAATGTCGGCCGGGACGCACGGGGAGCGACCGGTCCAGAGGGGGCAATTCAGCGTGCAGCAGGAACGCAAGCCGTATCGGGTGGGATACGCGCCCGGCGCCTATGACCTCTTCCACATAGGCCATCTGAACATCCTCCGCCACGCCCGGCAGCACTGCGACTATCTCGTGGCCGGAGTGGTCTCCGACGAGATGGCCGAACTCGCCAAGGGCCGCCGCCCGGTGATTCCGCTCATCGAGCGGCTGGAAATCGTCCGGAACATCAAGTACGTGGACGCCGCATTCGTGGAAACCGTCCCGGACAAACTGGACACCTGGCAGCAGGTCCGCTTCGACGTCCTGTTCAAGGGGGACGACTGGCGCGGCACCCCCAAGGGCGACAAGCTCGAGCGGGACTTCACCACGGTCGGGGTCGAGATCGTCTACTTCCCGTACACCGTGCACACCTCCAGCACCCAGCTGCGGCGCGCGCTCGACACCCTGACGCAGCCGCCGGACCCGGCGGCGGCCGGGCAGAGCGCCGAGCACTCGTAGCCCGCGCGGGCCCCGGGCCTCCGGGGCCACACACGACGGCCGATCATGGCCGTTCCCGCGGAGCGCTCAGGCGGCAGCAGCCACCGGCCGGTCCAGTTCGCGGAACCACTTGACCAGGAAGAGCGGCAGATACAACGCCGCGGCCGCACCCAGCAGCCCGTACCCCCACAGGAACAACGGCCCGCCGCCGAGCAGCAGGAACACCAGACAGAACACCCCGTGATCGACCGGCAGCAGCGCGACGGCGCGCAGCGTCGAAGGGGCGGGCGGCGCGCTGCCCGGAGCCGGCCTGGGCTTCAGCTTCTCCGTGAGCAGCCCGCCGAAGAATGTCACGACCGTGGCGAACAGGAACCCGAGCGGCAGGAGCAGCCAGCCGTCCGAGCCGCCGACGCCGAAGTGCTCGGGATGGCGGTAGAACGCCACCAGCACGGCCGTGTGCAGTGCCGTGATCTTCGCGCAGTCCACCACATGGTCCAGCCATTCGCCCGCCGGGCTGCCGCCGCCGCGCAGCCGCGCCAACTGGCCGTCGGCCGAGTCGAAGGCGAAGCCGACCGCCAGGGCCAGCCACAGCAGGCCCCCGGCCCACCAGGCGGGCGCGGCGAACGCGAGCAGCGCGACCCCGGTGAAGCTGAAGACCGCGCTGACCAGTGTGACCTGGTTCGGGGTGAGGCCGAGGGCGTAGGAGCCCGCGGCCAGATAGCGTCCGACGGGCCGGTTCACCAGCCGTGAGTACAGCGACACCCCCTTGGCCGCCTTCTGCGCCCCACGCAGCCGCTCCAGCGCCTCGCGCGCGGTCATCGCCGCGGACGTCCCGGCCACCCCGCCGCTCGCCTCCGCCATCGAACCTCCTTGCACATCTCGTTCACCGATTCGCCACATGATGTCAGGCCGCGGGGCCGCCGGGGCGGGGCGAGCGGGAGTTGGCGGATCAGCGGCGGTCGGCGATGTCCGGTGGCCGTCAGCGGTGGTCTGGTCAGCGGTGGTCGGCGATGTCCGGTGGCCGTCAGCAGTGGCCGTCAGCGGCGGCCGGCGGTGGTCTGGTCAGCGGTGTTCCGGGTTCGGGAAGTCGGAGCGGCAGCCGGCGTCCCACGCGGAGCGCTGGTTGCCGTGGGCGGGGATGCCTCCGGCCCGCTTCAGCATCAGCGCCAGATGCATCAGGTTCCAGGTCATGAAGGCGGTGTTGCGGTTGGTGAAGTCGTTCTCCGGGCCGCCGGAGCCCGGGTCGAGATACGAGGGCCCCGGGCCCGCCTCGCCGATCCAGCCCGCGTCCGCCTGCGGGGGGATCGTGTAGCCGAGGTGCTGGAGGCTGTAGAGGACGTTCATCGCGCAGTGCTTGACGCCGTCCTCGTTTCCGGTGATCAGACAGCCGCCGGCCCGTCCGTAGTAGGCGTACTGCCCCCGGTCGTTGAGGAGACTGGAACAGGCGTAGAGGCGCTCGACGACCTGCTTCATCACACTGCTGTTGTCGCCCAGCCAGATCGGCCCGGCCAGGACCAGGATGTCGGCGGCCATCACCTTCTCGTACAGCCGCGGCCACTCGTCCGACGCCCAGCCGTGCTCGGTCATATCCGGCCAGACCCCGGTGGCGATGTCATGGTCGACGGCACGGATCAGCTCGGTGGCCACGCCGTTCTGTTCCATGACGGCCCGACTTCTGTCGATCAGGCCCTCGGTGTTGCTGACCTCCGGCGAACGCTTGAGGGTGCAGTTGACGAACAGGGCACGCAGGTCGGCGTAGCCGACATCGGTCTGAGCGGTCATGGGGGCAAACTGCCGCATGGGGGCCGCGGACGCCATCAGACGCGCCCGGCGGCCCCACGGCGATACGGGAGAGGTCCCCGACCGGCGTACGCTCGGGGACCTTCCGCATCTGCCTTTCATCGGCCTCAGGCGTCGACCTCAGGCGTCGGCGCCCGCCTTGCGGCGGCGGACGACGAACACCGCGCCCGCGCCCAGCGCCACGGCGGCGCCGCCCGCGAGGGCGATCTGCGGCAGGGCGGAGGACGAACCGGTCTCGGCCAGGTTCCCGGACGACGTGGTGTTTTCCACCGGCGTGCCGGATGTGCCGCCCTGCTCCTTCACGGCCTCGTCGGCCTTGCCGGGCTCGGCGGGTTCGGCGTGTTCGGCGTCCTCGACGCCGGGGCCCGCGCCCTCGCTCTTGCCGCCTTCGCTCTTGCCGTCGTCGGCCTCGTTCCCAGCCTTGCCGTCCTCGGCCTTGGCGCCGCCGCCCTGGTTCTGGCTCTTTGCTTCCTCTTCAAGGGCCTTCCTGGCGTCGGCCAGGGCCTTTTCGGCGGCGTTCTTGTCGGCGAGCGCCTCCTCCGTGGCGTTCTGCAGCGCTGAGTACTTCCGCGCGACGGCGACCCGCGCGTCGTCCGAGGCCTTCCCGGCATCCTTCGCCTCGGCGTGGGCGGCGGCCGCTTTCTCCTTGGCAGCCGTGGCCGCGGCCTCCGCCTCAGTCACCTTCCTCTCCGCGGCGGCCTTCTCCTCCGCGGTCGCCGACTCGTCCAGCGCGGCCAGAGCGGACTGAGCGTCGGCGAGCGCCTTGTATGCCACCACCTTGGCCTCCTGGGCTGCCTTCGCCTCCTCCCTGGCGGCCTTGGCGACCATGTCCTGCGGGGTCTTTGCGGACATGATGTGGTCGAGGGTCTTCCGCAGCTCCGCCTCGGCTGCGACGGCCTTGTCGTATGCCTCCTGCGCAGCCTTCGCAGCCTTCTCCAGCTCGGCGATCGACGGCTTGGCCTTCTTCTCCCCCGTCTCCGACTGCACCGCAGCGGTCGACGGCTTGTCGTCGGCGAGCGCCGGCGCGGCGGACAGCAGAGCGAGCGGCGCGGTCACGGCGACGGCGACGGCGGTGGAAACAGTGCGGCGGAGATTCACATGAGCCCTTTGGTCGAAAGGCGGAATGACAAACGGCGTTGATCGTATGACTTCACGTCAGGCCGCGAACAACCGGATTCCGCCCGTTCCGACGCCGCACCTCGTCACTGTTCATTCCCATAGACCCTGAAAAGGGACAGTTGCCTACATGTGATGCGATTCTCCTGTGAGTCATGTCATTCGTTTGTCCCGAGGAGTGAGTGAATCGTGAAGTATCTGGTGATGGTGCAGGGCGCGCAGGCCGACTACGACGCGATGAACGGAAAGGCGTCCGCGTACAGCCCGGCCTGGAACGAGCAGGACCTCAAGACGATGTTCCTCTATATGAAGGCCGTCAACGACGAACTCTCCGAGTCCGGAGAGCTGATCGACGGCAACGGCCTGGCCGAGCCCGCGCAGACGCGGTTCGTCGGCCGCGACCCCGATGGACGACCGGTGATCACCGACGGGCCGTACGGGGAGACCGAGGAGGTGCTCGCCGGGTACTGGGTGCTCGACTGCGCGAGCCTGGATCGGGTCACCGAGATCGCCGAGCGTGTGTCGCGCTGCCCGGTGCCCGAAGGCGTCCCCGAGTACCCGGTGGTCATCCGGCCCATCCCGGACTCCCCGCCGGTGGGCGAGTGGTGAGAGCCGCGTCCGGGGCAGAGGGTGCCTGTCGACCGGGAGGAGACGGCCCGGCGAAGGGTGCCTGTCGACCGGGAGGAGACGGCCCGGCGAAGGGCGTCCTGTCGACCGGGACCGGCGGTCCGGCTGCGGGCGCCGGCCTCAGGAGCCTGGCAGGACCACCACCGCGCGGGCGCTCACCGTGCTCCCGTCACGGAAGCGCAGCAGGAACTCGACCGTCTCGCCCAGCGTGAGCGAGGGCGGGTCCTCGATCATCACATCGGCGACCGACGGGCGGGCCTTCCTCTCCTCGTCCGCCGGGATGCGGAGTGCCGGGACCGCCTTCATCAGCCCCTGGTCATTGACGATCACATCCCGCGAGAGCAGATTCGCGGTCCCCGTCAGCGGGGCCTCCACGGACACGAGCGTGGCGTCCGTGCCGCCGGTGTTGCGCAGATCGATGTACGCGATGGTGTCCCTGGAGTCGATCGGCTGCACGACACGGGCGCGGACCACGCTGATCTCGGCCGGGGGCTGTCCCGCGGCCCCGGTCGACGTATAGGCGGTGAGCAGCCCCAGCGTCACGGCACACGTCCCCACGGGCACTCCGACGGCTCCGGCGAGCGCGGCGACGCGCCGCCGGCCGCCGGCGGGTCGCGGCCGCCCGCCGTCCGGGTCGCCCGGCCCGACGCCTCCGGTGGCCGCGGCCGGGTCCGCCG
>NZ_JADWYQ010000049.1 GCF_022414575.1 Streptomyces sp. MUM 178J
CGCCCGCCCCTCATGACCCGCGACCGGGGTTGCCCGCGGCGGCTCGCCGCCGTCTGGCGCAGCTGCTGGCGGACCGCGCCGCGCCTTCGGGCGGCAGCGGCCGGCGCGGCGTCGCGCCCGATCTGACCGAGCTGCTCCCGCAGTGGCTGACCGCCGCCAACGAGCAGGGGTGTCAGGCCCCGGCGGAGCTGCTGCCCGCTCTGCTGGACGCGGCGCGGGCGCGCACGGATCTGCGGCCGCAGACCCTCGTCTTCGCCGGGCCGCGCGCGCTCTGGCTCGCCGGGCTCAACGCGGAGTGGAGGTTCGCGCTGCGCAGCGCGGGAAGCGGCTCGGCACTGCCCGATGCGACCGACGCGGACGCGGCGCGGAAGCTGTGGGAGGAGGGCCTGTTCGCCGAACGGGCAGCGCTGCTCGCAGCCGTCCGCGACCGGGACGCCGGTGCGGCGCGCGAACTGCTGGCTTCGACCTGGCCCACCGAGCGTGCCGAGGACCGGCTGATGTTCCTCGACTCGCTGCGTACGGGGCTGTGCCCGGCGGATGAGCCGTTCCTGGAGCAGACCCTGTCCGATCGGAGCCGTAACGTCAGGGCCCTGGCCGCGGAGCTGCTGTCCGCGCTGCCGGGCTCCGCGCTCGCCGGGCGTATGGCGCGGCGGGCTGCCTCCTGCGTCAGCCTGGACCACGACGGCCCGGACGGACAGGCGGCCATCGCGGTGGAGGCCCCGCACGAGTGCGACGCGGACATGCAGCGCGACGGCATGACCGTGAAGCCGCCCTCGGGGCGCGGTGAGCGCTCCTGGTGGCTGGGGCAGCTCGTGGAAGCCGCGCCGCTGACGGTCTGGCGGGAGCGGCTGGGCGGGCGCTCGGCGGCGGAGACGGTGGCCCTGCCCGTGGCGGACGGCTGGCGGGACGAGCTGCACGCCGCCTGGTGCCGGGCAGCGGTGCGGCAGGGGGACGCCGAGTGGTCCCGGGCGCTGCTGGGCGTCCCCGGCTCGCCGCCTGCGGACGGCCCCGGCACGATATCCCTGGCCGAACGGGCGAAACTGCTGGCGGCGCTGGCGGAGGAGGAGCGGGCGGAGTGGGTCGCGCGCTTCGTCGCGGCGCACGGCCTGTCGGAGGCGTTCCAACTGCTCGGGGTGTGCGCGGTGCCCTGGGCGCAGCCGCTGGGCCGGGCAGTGGTCGACGCCCTGGACATCGCGCGCGACGCCGGGAGCTATCCGTGGAGCTTCAGCGGTGTGATGGGCCTGGCCGAGCGCTGTCTGGACCCGTCGGCGGCCGTCCGCCTCGAGCCGCTGGCGGCCACGCCGGACGAGTCGGAAGGAGCCTCCCCGGGCGCGGGCGGCTACTGGTCGGAGGCCTTCCAGCGGCTGGTGTCCACTCTGCGGCTGCGGGAGGCCATGCACGCCGAGCTGGCCGGCCCGGCAGCGCCCGGTCCCGACACCGCCTGACGCCCGGGGCGGGCATGCCGGGACACCGGCTCACGGAACCGGAGGCAGCCGGAAGGACACGGCAGGCAGGCTATGCCTCGGCCGGGTGGCGGACGTTGGCGTTGACCCAGTCGACGATGGACGCCGTGGTGGCGCCGGGAGTGAAGATCTCCGCGACGCCGAGCTGCTTCAGCTCAGGGATGTCCGCCTCGGGGATGATGCCGCCGCCGAAGACCTTGATGTCCTCGGCGTCCCGGTCCTTCAGCAGCTCGATCACCTTCGCGAAGAGCGTGTTGTGCGCGCCGGAGAGGATGGACAGGCCGATCGCGTCCGCGTCCTCCTGGATCGCGGTGTCCACGATCTGCTCGGGCGTCTGGTGCAGCCCGGTGTAGATGACCTCCATGCCCGCGTCGCGCAGCGCCCGCGCGATCACCTTCGCCCCGCGGTCATGGCCGTCGAGGCCCGGCTTGGCCACCACCACGCGGATCGGACCGCTCACACCCATCACTGCCTCCACAAACCCGGCTGCCGTGTCCCCGGAGGGGGCCGGCGAAGTGAACGAACGTTATCTCCAGCATCCCGCAACCCGCAGTTTCACGGCGGACAGGGAGGGGGAAATCACACGTGGGACATGTTCGCTATGCGTCGTACCCGCACCAGAGGGCTCACAAGCCGTCGCGGGCACGATCGCAGGGGAGCCGCTACAGGGTCATCGCGCCACCGCGCCGTCAGCCGCCCGGCACGGCGGCGCGACCCGACCCACCTCGGTACGCGCTACGCCACCGCCCCCGGCGACGCCGCCGTCCAGAGCCGCACAGGACGGCAGGCGGCGCGCGGGGGCGGACAGCGCATCCGCCGGCCGCGAGTGGCAGCACCCCATGAGGGGCGCACGGGGGACGGAGCCTGCTCTCGCGTGCCGTAGGGGAGGTAGGCCATGAGGGTCCCCACCAGGGTCCTGACCTTGCCGCTGCCGATTCCACGGCTTCCGCACCCGATGCGGCATCTGCGGCTGTCTGCCGCGCTGCTCCGCGCCACCGCCCTGGAGCTGACGATCCTCGCCGGCCATCTGCTGCTCTATCCCACCGGCCTGACGCCGGAGCGCCCCGGGCCGGAGCCCGCCTCCGACCCCTCGGGCCGAGGCCACGCGGGCACGGCCGCTCTGCCCGCGGACACGACGCGGCGCCCACCGGTCGTCCTGCTCCACGGCTTCGTCGACAACCGCTCCGTGTTCGTGCTGCTGCGCCGCTTTCTCGCCCGCGACGGCGGCCGCCGGGTCACCTGCCTCAACTACTCCCCCCTCACCTGCGACATCCGCACCGCTGCCGCGTCGCTGGGCCGCCATATAGAGGACATATGCGCCCGCACGGGCCATCGTGAGGTCGATGTCGTGGGGCACAGCCTCGGCGGTCTCGTCGCCCGCTACTACGTGCAGCGCCTGGCCGGTGACCGCCGCGTACGCACACTCGTCACCCTCGGCACCCCGCATGCCGGCACGCTCGTCGCCCTGCTCGCGGGCGCACACCCCCTCGCGCGCCAGATGCGCCCCGGATCGCCGGTGATCGAAGAGCTGCGGCAGCCCGCTCCGGGCTGCCGCACCAGATTCGTGAGCTTCTGGAGCGATCTCGACCATTTGATGATCCCGATGGAGACGGCCTGCATCGACCACCCGGATCTGATCGCCGAGAACGTGCCGGTGAGCGGAATCGGCCATCTTGCACTGTCGGTGCACCCGGCCGTCGCAGTCGGCGTCCGCCAGGCGCTGGAGACGGGCAAGGCGGCGGCGGGCGGCCCGTCGGACACGGCCTCCGCAGCCTGACGGTCGGAGCACTTCCGACACCCCCAGTCGAACGAATTTCGAACGTACCGCCAAAGCTGCGCCCACTGACTGCCGAAAGGCCGCCGAATGCCCGTTTCCTGATTCGCTGAAAGCAGCTGGAGATTGTCGCCGTCGCATACCGCCGGGTACAGTCGCGGCCACTGCGTCGCCTCCGGGACCGCCGTTCGCCGGCCCCGGACCCAGGCGCCCCAGGTCCTGCTGCCGAGGCGAGAGAGAAGTTGGTGAACGACCAGCACGCCCACGCCGGGTACGTCGGATACGACGGCCACGCTGCCGGCAGCTTCGACGCCGACCCGCTCTTCGGCTCCCTCCCCGGCGGCTACGAGGCCGGCCACAGCGGCCAGTACGACTCCTCGCAGTGGAACACTGGAACCGCCGGCTACGGATACGACACGGGCTACGCCGGAGCGCAGGGCGAGCAGCACCAGCAGCAGTACGCGACCGGCGCCTACCAGACATCCGCCACCGCCTCGTATGACACAGCCGGCTACGACGCCACCGGCCAGTGGGACGCCACCGCCTGGAACCAGGCCTCCGGCCAGACGGGCCAGTACGAGAACGTCGCCGCGTCGTTCGGATACGACGGGTACGGGGCGACGGCCACGGGCCAGTGGGCGGCACAGACCTACGATGCCACCGGCCAGTGGGACGCCACCGCCTGGAACACCGGCGAGACCGCCGCAGAGCCGTTCGTACCGCAGCAGTTCACGCCTGAGCAGGACTTCGCGCCGGAGCAGGACTTCGCGCCGGAGCAGGACTTCGCGCCGGAGCAGGACTTCGGGCAGGGGCAGGACTTCACACAGTCGTTCGCCCAGGAGTACGCCTACGAGCCGCCCTCCCCCGACGAAGGCGACGGCGGGCACGGCTACGACCGCGAGGACCTGGACAGCACAGCGGAGTTCCAGGGGCTGGACGACGTCCACGGCGCGGCAGATCCCGAAGACGACGGCATGGCCGCCGACGCCGGTGGCCCGGATGGCGAGCCCGAGACGCTCACCCCCGCCGCCCCGGTCACCCCGCGCCCCGTCCGCCGCTCCGGCGGAGGCAGCAGAGGCCGCCGCCGCACCCCTGCGAAACGCTCCGCCCTGCTCACCGTCGCCGTCCCCTCGGCCTGTGTCATGGGCGTCGCCGGCATCGCGGCCGCTTCGGTCAACAACCTCGGCTCGGGCGACGACGGGGACGGCAAGGACGGCACGTCCACCGTCGCGGCCGCCGCAGACGAGGCCGCCGCCAAGTCCATCGCGGCCAACAGCAAGATCGATACGCAGCTCGCGGCCCTCAGCGCCGACGCCCGCGACTTCGGCGACCGCGCCTCCCGCACCCAGGAACGCATCGACCTCAAGGCACGCCAGGAGGCGGAGCGCAAGAAACGCGAGGAGGAGGCCAAGCGGCGCGAGGCGCTGCGCCCCAAGTTCATGCTGCCGGTCAAGCAGCACGGCCTCAGCGCGTACTACGGCCAGGCGGGCATCAACTGGATGTCCGTGCACACCGGCATCGACTTCCCGGTGGCCTATGGCACACCCGTTATGGCCGCCACCGACGGCACCGTGCGCACCCAGTGGAACAGCGCCTACGGCAACATGGCCATCGTCACCGCTCCCGACGGCACCGAGACCTGGTACTGCCACCTCAGCAGCACCAAAATCCGGTCAGGCACGGTCAAGGCCGGCGACGTCATCGCCTACGCGGGCAGCTCCGGCAACTCGACCGGCCCGCACCTCCACTTCGAGGTCCGGCCCGGCGGCGGCTCCGCCGTCGACCCGCTGGCCTGGTTGCGCGGCAAGGGCCTCGACCCGACGTAGCGATCCGCCGTAGGCGGCGGCGCCTGCTGGGCCGACGTATACCTCAACGAACGAGGTCCCCTCCGGTCACGGAGGGGACCTTTTCTCACACGTGTCGCCTTGCGCACGGTCACAGTGCGAGGGTCGTGAAGCCTCACGGCTTCACCACGTCACAGCTTCTCCACCGGCGCGTACCTCAGCAGCAGCCGCTTCGGCTTGGCGTCGCCGAAGTCGATCGTCGCCTGCGCGTCGCTGCCGGAGCCCTTCACCTCGATCACGGTGCCCAGGCCGAACTGGTCATGGGTGACGCGGTCGCCGACCGAGAGTGCGATCACCGGCTTCTCACCGGCGCGCCGCGTGGCGAAGCCCGACGCTCCGCGCCCCGCACGCGAGCCTGCAGCGGCGCTCAGCGAGGACGCGATCCCCGCGGTCGGACCCGCGGGCGCGGCCACGGGCCCGGTCCGCTTCCACTCCACATGCTGCCCGGGGATCTCCTCGAGGAAGCGGGAGGGCGGGTTGTACGACGGCTGGCCCCAGGCGCTGCGCATCGACGAACGGGTCAGATACAGGCGTTCACGGGCGCGGGTGATGCCCACATAGGCCAGCCGCCGCTCCTCCTCCAGTTCCTTGGCCTGCCCGAGCGCCCGCATATGCGGGAAGACGCCGTCCTCCAGGCCCGTGAGGAAGACGACCGGGAACTCCAGGCCCTTGGCCGTGTGCAGCGTCATCAGCGTGATGACGCCCGAGCCCTCCGTGTCCTCGTCGGGGATCTGGTCGGAGTCCGCGACCAGCGCCACCTGCTCGAGGAACTCGGCGAGGGTCCCCGCTCCCTCGGCTTCGCCCCGCTCCTGCTCGAACTCCAGTGCCACGGCGGCCAGTTCCTGGAGGTTCTCGATCCGTGTCTCGTCCTGCGGGTCGGTGGACGCCTGGAGCTCCGCGAGATAGCCCGTGCGCTCCAGGACGGCCTCCAGGACCGTGGCGGGGCCGGCGCCGGACTCCACGACGGTGCGCAGCTCGTCCATGAGGGCGTTGAAGCGCTTGACCGCGTTGGCGGAGCGGGCCGCCATCCCGTACGCCTCGTCCACACGGCGCAGCGCCTGCGGGAAGCTGGTCTTCTCGCGCAGCGCCAGCGCCTCGATCATCGCCTCGGCGCGCTCGCCGATGCCCCGCTTGGGGACGTTGAGGATGCGGCGCAGCGGGACGCTGTCCTCGGGGTTGGCCAGGACCCGCAGATACGCAAGGACGTCCCGGACCTCCTTGCGCTCGTAAAAGCGCACTCCGCCGACGACCTTGTACGGCAGGCCGACGCGGATGAAGACCTCTTCGAAGACACGGGACTGAGCGTTGGTGCGGTAGAAGACGGCGACGTCGCCCGCCTTCGCCTCGCCCGCGTCCGTCAGCCGGTCGATCTCGTCGGCGACGAACTGCGCCTCGTCGTGCTCGGTGTCGGCGACATAGCCGGTGATCTGTGCGCCCGCGCCCGCATCGGTCCACAGGTTCTTGGGACGGCGGCTCTCGTTGCGCTCGATGACGGCGTTGGCCGCGGAGAGGATGGTCTGCGTCGAGCGGTAGTTCCGCTCGAGCAGGATGGTGGTGGCGTCCGGGTAGTCCTCCTCGAACTGGAGGATGTTACGGATCGTCGCACCGCGGAAGGCGTAGATCGACTGGTCGGCGTCGCCCACCACGCACAGTTCGGCGGGCGGCAGGTCCTCGTACCCCTCTCCCACCAGCTCGCGCACGAGCGTGTACTGGGCGTGATTGGTGTCCTGGTACTCGTCGACCAGGACATGACGGAAGCGCCGGCGGTAGTGCTCGGCGACATCCGGGAACGCCTGGAGGAGGTGGACGGCGGTCATGATGATGTCGTCAAAGTCCAGGGCGTTGGCCTCGCGCAGCCGCGCCTGGTACATCCGGTACGCCTCGGCCAGGGTCTGCTCGAAGCCTCCCCCGGAGCCTCCGGCCTGGGAGGCGCCCCCGGCCACCTGATCGGCGAAGGTCTCCTCGTCGATCAGCTCGTTCTTCAGATTCGAGATCTTGGCGCTGAAGGACTTGGGCGGGAACCTCTTGGGGTCGAGGTCCAGGTCCCGGCAGACCAGCGCCATAAGGCGCTTGGAGTCGGCTGCGTCGTAGATCGAGAACGACGAGGTGAAGCCGAGCCTCTTGGACTCGCGGCGCAGGATGCGCACGCATGCGCTGTGGAAGGTGGAGACCCACATCGCGCCCGCACGCGGGCCGACGAGCTGCTCGACGCGCTCCTTCATCTCCCCGGCGGCCTTGTTGGTGAAGGTGATCGCAAGGACCTGGCCGGGGTGCACATGCCGGGTGGCCAGCAGATGCGCGATCCGGTGGGTGAGCACGCGCGTCTTGCCGGAGCCGGCGCCGGCCACGATGAGCAGCGGCGATCCGGAGTGCACCACGGCGGCGCGCTGCTGCTCGTTGAGCCCCTCCAGCAGGGCGGCGGGGTCCACGACAGGGCGCGGCGCGCCGTCGCGGTAGTAGGCGTCCCGCGCCGGAGGCACGTCGTAGGCGCCCTGGAAGAGGTCGTCCGGAACCGGCTCCGGCGCCGTCGCGTCATCGGGCGGCGGCGGGTGCTCGTCCTCCGGGGGCTGGAGGTCCGCCAGGAAGCTGTCGTCAAAGAGGCTGCTCATCGCTCTCAAAGTCTAGGCGTCCGCTCTGACACTCCGGGGCCGCATTGAGCCAGAGCCCCGGGCGGCCGGGGAGCGGCCGCGGGCAGCGCTTGCACGCGCACCGTGCGCGACGGAACGACGACATCCGGTCAATGACCACCAGTGACGACATCGGCCCTACCGGCGGTAAACGGCCTGATCCCGCCGAGGTAACGAAAATGTATCGGACATTTCGAACATCAACCTTCACAGCAACCACACGGGTTGGCTAGCGTGCTCGACCAAGCGATCCCGCACCGCCATGGCGAACCACGCCAAACGGGTCGCCCACGCCGAATCCGGCCTTTCCGCAGGGAAGTTCGGAACCGGGGAACCACCCAGCACAACCGGGGTGAATCGGACCCTCGCCGGTCCGTAGGGCAGCCTTCCGTCCCGCCCGAACCCGTCAGCTAACCCGGTAGGCGGTTCACGGAAGAAGGAGATGTCGGCCTTGGCGTCGCATCGCAAGCCCCGCGGCCGTACCGCGATATCCACCCCCGCCGTCGGGTTCACCACCGCAGCCCTCGCCGGCGTCACGCTGCTGTCCTCCCAGAACGCAGGCGCCGCGCCCAGCGCGCCCGCCGAGCCGAAGCCGTCCATCGAGGAAGTGCAGAAGAAGGTCGACGACCTGTACCGGCAGGCCGGGACGGCCACCCAGAAGTACAACCAGGCCAAGGAGGCCACCGCCGAGAAGCGGCAGGAGGTCGGCAAGCTGCTGGACGAGGCGGCGGAGCGCACCGAGGCGCTGAACGAGTCCCGGCGCGCGCTGGGCAACTACGCCGCCGCGCAGTACCGCTCAGGGGCAGTGGCCCCGACCGCCGCGCTGGTCTTCGCCGACAGCCCGCAGTCGTACTTCGACCAGACACAGCTGATGGAGCGGCTGAGCGACCGTCAGCGCAGCGCGGTCGCCGACTACGAGACCGAGCGTGCCGCCGCCGCGAAGCAGCGCACCGAGGCGGCCAAGAGCCTGGAGTCGCTCACCGCGTCGCAGGAGACGCTGCGCGCCGGGAAGCAGGAGGTCCAGGCGAAGCTGCGCGAGGCGCGCGAGCTGCTGTCGAAGCTGACGGCAGAGGAGAAGGCACGGCTCGCGGAGATCGAGCGAAAGAAGGCGGCGGAGGCCCGCCGCAAGGCCGAGGAGAAGGCCAGGGCGGAAGCGGAGGCGGCAGCCGCCGCGGAGGCCGAGAGGGAGCGCCTGCGCGCGCAGGAGCAGCAGGAGCAGGAGCAGCAGGAGCAGGAGCAGGAGCAGAGCCAGGACTCCGGGACGGACAGCGGGACCGAGTCGGGGTCGGGCACGACGTCCGGCGGCGACGCGGACGCCGACTACGCGGCCAAGGCCGACAAGGTGCTGGACTTCGCCCGCGCCCAGCTCGGCAAGCCGTACGTCTGGGGCGCGAGCGGCCCGTCCTCCTACGACTGCTCAGGGCTGACCCAGGCCGCCTGGCGGGCTGCCGGAGTCTCCCTGCCGCGCACCACCTGGGACCAGGTGAAGGTCGGCAAGCGGGTCGCGACGGAGGATCTGCTCCCGGGCGACCTGGTCTTCTTCTACGACGACATCAGCCACGTGGGCATCTACATCGGCGACGGCATGATGATCCACGCGCCCAAGCCCGGCACGAACGTGCGCGAGGAGTCGATCTACTACATGCCCATCTACGGCAGCGTGCGCCCCGCCTGACGCCTGCGGCGCCGGGGCGTCTCAGGTCCAGAGCGTGGCGATGAAGACATTGGCCGTCGTCAGCGCGCCCACCGCGCCGAACAGCGGCTTGTCGATCTCCTCCTCATCCCGCTTCACGTACACCAGGCCCAGGATGACGACAAGGATCACCAGCTTGATGCCGACCTTGAGGTTGTTCACCGACTGATCGTCGGCCTGGTTGAGGCCGACCAGCGCCACCCCGGTGATCAGCATGGTCAGCGCGCCGTGCAGCATCGCCGGGGTGAAGCGCGCCGTGCCCGCGCTCATCGCCTTCATCTGGGTCAGGAAGCCGCCGAGCAGCGAGGCGATGCCGATGATGTGCAGGGCGACAAAGACATTGATGAGTACGTCCATGAAGCGGAGCCTAGCCCGGCGTATATCACCCCTCTCCTGGCGGGTCGAGGGCTTTCCCGTGCATTGGTCAGCCCCCGGCGGCAAAGGGCCCCGCACCATGATCCACCCGGTCTCAATGCGCACCCCCCTGTCCACCTTCGGGCAATAACGGTCCATACGGCGCTCGGCCGTGACCGCCAGGTCTAGCGTCCTGCGGCAGGTGGCCGACTCCCACCACCCGCCGGGCCGCCCCGGCGGCCGTCGGCTGCCCCGCCGAAGACCCGGCGACGGCCCGCTCCCCCTGTGCGGTCCGCCGCCGGGTCCGCAGGGAGAACGGAAGGATGTGGACGCCGTCGTGGCAGCGCACCGGAAACCCAAGCAGAACCCCCTGGCCGGGCCCGCCGCCCGCACCGCAGCCACCCTCGCCCTCGCCTCGGCGGCCACGGCGACCGCTTTCGAAGGCGGCGCCCACGCGGAGCCGGCCCTCACGCCCGCGCAGATCAAGGCCAAGGTCGACCAGCTCTACCAGGAGGCGGAGGCGGCGGCCGAGAAGCACAACGGCGCGCAGGAGACCACCGCCAAGGCTCGCAGGGAACTGGACCAGCTGCGCGACCAGGCGGCGCGGAAGACCGAGAAGCTCAATGCCTCACGGGACCGGCTGGGGTCGTTCGCCACCGCCCAGTACCGGGCGGCGGGCATGGACGCCGGCATGCAGCTCGCGCTCACCTCGGACCCCGACGAGTATCTGGAACGGGCCGAGCTCGCGGGCCGGGTCGGCGAGCTGCAGGCCGGGGCGATCGCCGGGGTGCACCGGCAGCTCGTGGAGATCGGGCAGCTCAAGGCGCGTGCGGAAGAGCGGGTGGAGACCCTCAGGGCCCGGCAGTCCGACCTCGCCCGGCACAAGACGACCGCCCGGGACAAGCTCGCGGCCGCCCGGCGAATGCTGGACCGGCTGACCGCCGAACAGCGCGGCGCGTACGAAGGCGTCGCGGCGGGCGAGAGCAGCGGCGCCGCGGCCGCGGCGTCGGCCCCCGCGCAGACATCCGCCCAGACACCCGCCGAGTCCACCCCGAAGGCCGCCGACTCCCGTGCCGCTCAGGCCGTCTCCTACGCCTACGGGGCACTTGGCAAGCCGTATGTGTGGGGCGCGACCGGCCCGTCGTCGTTCGACTGCTCAGGGCTCACCCAGGCGGCATGGCGCTCCGCCGGGGTCTCCCTGCCGCGCACCACCTACACCCAGATCAACGCGGGCCGGCGGGTCACCCGATCCCAACTCGCCCCGGGCGACCTGGTCTTCTTCTACTCCGGCGTCAGCCATGTCGGCATCTACATCGGCAACGGCCAGATGATCCACGCGCCCAGGCCCGGCGACGCGGTGCGGATCGCGCCGATCGACCAGATGCCCTTCGCGGGCGCGACCCGCCCCGCATGAGCCGGGTCCGCGAACTGGCTGACTGGCGGGCTGGCTGACTGGCGGGCTGGCGGGCTGGCGGGCTGGCGGGCTGGCGGGCTGGCGGGCTGGCGGATCAGACCAGCCGACGGGCGGTCGCCCAGCGCGTGAGCTCATGGCGGTTCGACAACTGGAGCTTGCGCAGCACCGCGGAGACATGCGACTCGACGGTCTTCACCGAGATGAACAGCTGCTTGGCGATCTCCTTGTAGGCATAACCGCGGGCGATCAGCCGCAACACCTCGCGCTCCCGCTGGGTCAGCCGGTCCAGGTCCTCGTCCACGGGAGGCGCGTCCGTGGAGGCGAACGCGTCCAGGACGAACCCGGCGAGCCGCGGTGAGAACACGGCGTCGCCCTCCTGCACCCGGAAGATCGAATCCACCAGATCCGTGCCCGTGATCGTCTTGGTGACATAGCCGCGGGCGCCGCCTCGGATCACCCCGATGACATCCTCGGCGGCGTCGGAGACGGACAGCGCCAGAAAGCGCACCGGATTCTCGGCGGCCGCCATCAGCGGGGCACAGCGGCGCAGCACCTCGACCCCGCCGCCGCCCGGCAGATGGACGTCGAGCAGCACGACTTCGGGGCGGGTGGCCGTGATGACGGTGACGGCCTGGTCGACATCGGCGGCCTCGCCAACCACCTCCACTCCGGTCCGCTCGGTCTGACCGATCTCGGCCTGCACTCCGGTGCGGAACATCCGGTGGTCGTCGACGAGCACCACCCGCACCCGCCGCTCGGGCGCCGTCGCCTCGACAGTGGTCTCCTCGGTCATTCCTCGCTCGCCGCCCTCTCCATCTCGAGCTCCACTTCCGTGCCCTCCCCGGGCGCGGAACGCAGCCGCGCCGCGCCCCCGTTGCGCTGCATACGGCCGATGATCGATTCTCTGACGCCCATCCGGTCGCCGGGCACCGCGTCCAGGTCGAAGCCAGGGCCCCGGTCCCGTACGGACACAAAGACCGTACGCCCCTCGACCTCCGCGTAGACCTGGACGGGCCCCCCTCCGCCACCGTACTTGGCGGCATTCACCATCGCCTCGCGCGCGGCTTGCATCTGGGCGCCCAGTCCCTCGTCGAGGGGACAGTCGCCGACCACGACGACCTCGAGAGGCACACCGTGCTTGTCCTCGACCTCCGCGGCGGACTTCCTGACGGCCTCGGCGAGGGAGTCGGGCTCGTCGGCCTCCTCCTTGCCGGTGCCCTCCGGCTTGTAGAGCCAGTTGCGCAGCTCGCGCTCCTGGGCGCGGGCGAGCCTGCGGACCTCCGAGCCGTCATGGGCGTTGCGCTGTATGAGGGTGAGCGTGTGCAGGACCGAGTCATGGACGTGGGCCGCGACCTCGGCGCGCTCCTGGGCGCGGATGCGCATCGTGCGCTCCTCGGAGAGATCCTGGGTCATCCGCACCAGCCAGGGCCCGGCGAGCAGGGCGACTCCGGCGATGACGGCAATGGCGCCGGTGAGCACATTGCCCAGTTGTGCGGCCGAGCCGCGGACCACGACGAAGACGGTCAGCCCCATGCCGACGAGGGCGACTCCGGCGACCGCCCGGCCGATCTGGAGCAGCCCGCGGCGACGGCTGTCCGTGGGCAGATCGGCCCAGCGGGCGCGGCGGGCGTTGTCCACCTGCCGCCAGACCAGCACGACGCCCGCGCCGACGAGCAGGATCGGCCAGATGTAGCGGCCGGTGCTGCCGCCCATGTCGACGCTGCCGACGAAGATCGCCGTGCCGATGAGCAGAGCGACCAGTGCCACGATCTGGCCCTTGTCGGGCTTGCGCAGCCTGCGACGGCCGTCTGGGGTGGTCTCGAAGACGGAGCGGGGCTCGGCGGTCCTGCCGCCGACGCCGAGCGGCACGACGATCCAGAAGACCGCGTACAGCAGCACGCCGAGGCCGTCGGCCAGGAAGAGCGCCAGGAAGACCAGCCGCACCCAGACGACGGGGAGGCCCAGGTGCCCGGCCAGACCGCGGGCGACGCCGCCGAGCATCCGCCCGTCGGCGCTGCGGTACAGCTTGCGCACCGGCTGCTCCTCCGGGGCAGGGGCGCGGGAGGGAGCAGCGGCTCGGGGCATGACGGCGGGCATGCTCTGATGGTCACACGTCCTGGCGGGCGCCGGTATCAGGGTCGGCCCCTGACCCGACCCTGATACCGCCCCGGCGGGTCCGGTCGAGCCCCGATGCGGACCAGGGGCCGATATCAGGGAACGGCCAGGGTCGGGCCGGGTGCCGCCCGGCCGCGCGGCCCGTCACCATGGACATATGAACCAGCCGACCACTCCGCCCCAGGGCCACCGCGCCTCGCGCCCGCATGGGGCATCCGACGATCCGGATGCCCATGCGGGCTCCGCGGAGGGCTCGGCGGCTGCGGCGGTCCCCGCGGTGGGTCCGCTGCGGCGGTCCGCGGAGCACAAGGCGCTCGCGGGCGTGTGCGGCGGCCTCGGCCGGTACTGCGACATCGACCCGGTGATATTCCGCATCGTCGTCGGGGTGCTCTCCGTCACGGGCGGCATCGGCCTTGTCTTCTACGGCTTCGCCTGGCTGCTGATCCCGATGGAGGGCGAAGAGGAGAACGAGGCCCGCCGGCTGCTGTCGGGCCGGGTCACCGGAGCGTCGCTGGCCGCGGTGCTGCTGGCGCTCGTCGGCTGCGGGCTGCTGCTGTCTATGCTCCAGAACGACAACATGCTGTCGTTCGCCGTGCTGTTGTCCATCGCCGCCGGCTGGGCAGCCTACTGGTCCCACCGCCGCAGGGTCGGCGCTCCGGACGGCGTGCCGCTGGACCCCGCCGCCGCGCAGGCCGCGGCCGAGGCCCCGCCGGAGGCCACCGCGCCGCCGGTCCCCGAGAGTCCCTCCTGGTGGCGCGACCCGATCGTGAAGGACGGCAGCACGGGCCCCGTTCCCACGGGCTATCTGTGGGGACCGGAGGGTGCGGCCGCTGCCGACGACGGCGCGCCGCTCTTCCGCAGCGGCCGCGATGTCTGGGCAGCGCCCCGCCCGCCGCGCGGCCCGCGCAGCATCGGCGGTCTCACCTTTCTGCTCGCCCTGATCGCGGGCGGACTTGGCACCGCGCTCTCCTGGGAAGGGAATCCGCTCGGCACAAGTCTGCAGATCGGTCTCGTCTGCGCGCTCGCGGTCTTCGGGCTCGGGCTGCTCGTCAGCGCGCTGATAGGCCGCACGGGCTTTGGCACCGTCCTGCTCACCGTGATCACGGCGGTGCTGCTGGCCGGTGCGGCGGCGCTGCCCAAGGAGATCAGTACGCACTGGGTCCGCACCGAGTGGCGGCCGGACACCATCTCCGCCGTGCAGTCGAGGTACGAGCTCGGCACCGGCGTCGGCACGCTCGATCTCTCCGCCCTCACCGTCCCGGCGGGCCGCACGGTCTCGGCGTCCGCGGAGGTCGGGGCGGGCCAGCTGAGGGTCGTGCTGCCCCAGGACACTCCGGTGACGCTGGACGTCGAGGCCGGCCTCGGCGACATACAGCTGCCGGGTGACGCGGCGGACGACATAGACGTCCAGCCCGGACTGGAGCGGGAGCACCGGCTCCCCGCCCCGGACGGCGCACGGCCGTCCGGGACGCTGGAGCTGCGCCTTGAAGTGGGCATCGGACAGGTGGAGGTCACCCGTGCAGCACCCTGATTCACACCACGGACCGAGGCGGGACCACGGTCCGGACCGCGAGAGCGGCGTCCGGTTCCGGCATCCGTTCCGGCCCGCGAGGCTCATCGCGGGGTTCGCCGCGCTGACCGCCGCGCTGCTGTACGCGGGCGATGCTGCGGATGCCTGGCACACACCCTGGTTCGCGGCGTTCCCGGTCGTCTTCGGCGGGTTGTTCCTGGCCGGGGCGACGGCCTGGGTGCACTACCGCATACGTCGCCGTTCAGCCCAGAGCGCATCCACCGAGAACATGGACGCCCCTGCGAGCACCAGCGGCAGCCAGGCCATCAGATAGACGAGGTCGTTGCCGTAGTAGTACGGCTCCGTCTGCCAGCTGACGGTCAGCCACAGACTGAGCGAGATCAGCGCACCGCCGGCGGCGGCCAGGCGGGCGACGATCCCGAAGAGCGTGCCGATGCCCACCGCCAGTTCCCCGAAAGCGATGGCGTAGCCGAAGCCCACGGGGCTCTCCAGGGCGAGGTCCACCAGCCAGGGCACGGCGGAGGAGTCGCGCACGGAGTTCATGATCTCGCCGATCGAGCCGGGGCCGCTGGCCGACATAAAGCTGCTGTCGGTGATCTTGTCGAGCCCGGCGTAGATGAAGGTCACGCCGAGGAAAACGCGCAGCGGCAACAGGGCGTATCGGCTCGCCAGTTCCTTCCAGCCGCCCTGTCTGCCGCCGTCCGCCATGCCGTATGTCGCAGTCATCCGCTGCATCGGTGCCATCGTCGGTCCCACCTGTCCCACCTATCCCACCTTGCCCTGCCTGTCACGCCTACAGTTGACCCATCAACTGACCATACGTATGCGGGCCCAGGGTGGCTCACCGTAAATACCGCCGAATGCCACGGGATGCCCCCTCATACCACCGGATACCACCCAGAGGGGGACTCTGCGAAGCGGCCGTCCTCGGAAACCGCCACCTCACACTGAGTGCTGCCTCAGCAGATCGGGCTCTTCCCGGCTGATCTGCCGCCACAACGGCTGGTAGCTGATCCAGGCGACCAGGTCGCTGCCCAGCCGCTCACGGGTGGCCGCCGCGTCACGCGCCCCGATGAGGACGGGCTTGCCCGCCGCCCGTGTCAGCAGCTGGATGCGGCAGCAGCGCTCCATGGAGATGAACCACCAGGCCGCCGCGTCGACCGAGTCGCCGACGGTAAGCAGGCCGTGGTTGCGCAGAATGACGGCCTTGCGCCCGCCGAGCGCGGCGGCGATCCGGCGTCCCTCGGCCTGGTCGACGGCCACCCCGGTATAGGAGTCGACCAGGGCGTGGTCCTCGTAGAAGGCGCATGCCTCCTGGGTGATCGGGTCGACCAGCTCGCCGAGCGCCGCCAGCGCCCGCCCGTGCACCGAGTGGGTGTGCGCCACGGCGATCACATCGGGGCGGGCGAGATGGACCGCCGCATGGACGGCGAACGCGGCCTGATTGACGCGGCGGCACCCGTCGACGACCTGCCCCGCGCTGTTGACCAGCAGCAGTTCCCCAGCGGTGACCTGGGCGAAGGGCACCCCGAAGGGGTTGATCCAGAAGCAGTCGGCAAACTCCGGGTCCCGTGCGGTGATATGGCCTGAGACCCCGTCCTCGTATCCGAAGCGACCGAAGAGCCGCAGGGCGGCCGCGAGCCGCTCCCTGCGGGAGACACGTTCGTCCTCCGGGGAACCGTGTTCGGGCGGCATCGCAAATCGGAGCTGTTCGACGGGGACGCGCTGGGGCGCCTGCACTTCGGGCGGCTCTGGGGGCGGCGGAGGTGGGGGTGAGGGTGGACGTGGCGGCGTCTCGGTCATGGCCGGAAGGTAGCTCCGGCCGCGGCAACTGGCCATAGACAGCACGACGCCGCCGCCCCCATGCGATGGGGACGGCGGCGTCGAAGTGCCCGTCAGAGCAGCGGGCTCACTCCCATTCGATGGTGCCCGGCGGCTTGCTCGTCACATCCAGGACGACACGGTTGACGTCCGCGACCTCGTTGGTGATGCGGGTGGAGATCCGCGCCAGCACGTCGTACGGCATCCGCGTCCAGTCGGCCGTCATCGCGTCCTCGGACGAGACGGGCCGAAGCACGATCGGGTGGCCGTAGGTGCGGCCGTCCCCCTGGACGCCGACACTGCGCACATCGGCGAGCAGCACGACCGGGCACTGCCAGATGTCCCGGTCGAGCCCGGCGGCGGTCAGCTCCTCCCGGGCGATGGCGTCGGCCTCCCGCAGGAGGTCCAGCCGGTCGCGCGTGACCTCGCCGACGATGCGGATGCCCAGACCCGGCCCCGGGAAGGGCTGGCGCTGCACGATCTCCTCGGGCAGCCCAAGCTCCTGGCCGACCATGCGGACCTCGTCCTTGAAGAGCTTCCGCAGCGGTTCGACGAGCTCAAACTCCAGGTCCTCGGGCAGTCCGCCCACATTGTGGTGGGACTTGATGTTGGCGGTGCCGGCGCCGCCGCCGGACTCGACCACGTCCGGGTACAGGGTGCCCTGGACGAGGAAGGCGACGTCCTCGCCGAACCGGGCCTCCGCGACGATCTCGGCCTGCGCCTGTTCGAAGACCCGGATGAACTCCCGACCGATGATCTTCCGCTTCTCCTCCGGGTCGGAGACCCCGGCGAGGGCCTTGAGGAAGCGGTCCTGCGCGTCGACGACCTTGAGCTGCACGCCCGTCGCCGCGACGAAGTCCTTCTCGACCTGCTCGGTCTCGCCCTTGCGCATCAGCCCGTGGTCGACGTACACACAGGTCAGCTGGGAACCGATGGCCTTCTGGACGAGCGCGGCCGCGACGGCCGAGTCGACGCCTCCGGAGAGTCCGCAGATCGCCCGCTTGTCGCCGACCTGCTCACGGATCGCCGCGACCTGCTCCTCGATCACATTGCCGGTGGTCCAGTTCGGCTGGATGCCCGCGCCCCGGTAGAGGAAGTGCTCCAGCACCTGCTGGCCGTAGGTGGAGTGCATCACCTCGGGGTGGTGCTGGACGCCGTACAGCCTCTTCTCGTTGTTCTCGAAGGCCGCGACCGGCACGACGTCCGTGGAGGCGGTGACGGTGAAGCCCTCGGGCGCGGCGGAGCAGGCGTCGCCGTGGGACATCCACACCGACTGCTCGGCGGGGGTGCCCTCGAAGAGCGTGGAGCCGGAGTGGCTGACGTACAGCGGCGTACGGCCGTACTCGCGCGCCCCCGTGTTGTCGACGGTGCCGCCGAGCGTGGTCGCCATCAGCTGGAAGCCGTAGCACATGCCGAAGACCGGGACCCCGGCCTCGAAGAGCTCCCGGTCCAGCCGGGGGGCGCCTTCCTCGTACACGGACGAGGGTCCGCCGGACAGGATGATCGCCTTGGGCTTCTTGGCCAGCATCTCCGCCACGGACGTGGTGGATGGGACGATCTCGCTGTAGACCCGTGCCTCACGGACGCGACGGGCGATGAGCTGGGCGTACTGCGCGCCGAAGTCCACGACGAGGACGACGTCCGGACTGGGTGCGGGCGCGGCAGCAGGGGGCGCTGAGGACACTACGGCGGCCTTCCGGCGGTGGTGGGAGGAGGGGTTCTCTCTGTCGATTCTACCGGCGCGGTCAGCCCTCTCTTCGTCTCACCATCCGAACCCGGCTTGGCCCCCGCGCGTTCGGAAGGGCCATACTGGGCGCATGCGCACGCAGCAGACCTTCGTCTTTACCTATGGCAACCGGCCCACCGGCTGCCATGGTCGTGCTGCTTGAGCCACTGACAAGCGACTTCCCAGGCGCCCCGGGCCGACAAGGCCCGGGGCGCCTGCCGTTTCCGGGCCGTACCGTCCCGGGGCCCCGGCACGGCAGAGCACTGCAGACAGGAGCCCCGACCATGACCTCGACCACAGCCACGGCGACCGAGACCGGCGCGCGCACCGATGAGGCCGCGACCGTGATCAGCGGCGCACGGGAGCGCATCGACGCGCTCGACGACCGGATCATCGGCCTGATCCAGGAGCGTATGGCCGTCTCAGCCGTCATCCAGGACGCCCGTATCTCCTCGGGCGGCCGACGGGTGAACCTCGCGCGGGAGATGGAGGTGCTCGCCCACTACCGCGACGCTCTGGGCAAGCCGGGCACCTCGCTGGCGATGACCCTGCTGGAGCTGTGCCGGGGCCGCATCTGAGTTCGGGCGCATCCTCACTCGTACGGAGCGTGACCGCAGGACGCGGGCGGTCGTTGTCCGATTGTCCGTGCCAGCCAGGGGCGGGCCTCGAAGGAAACCACGCGTGGCTCCGCTGGAGCGTGTGACGTGTCGCAGGCACGTCGTGGGACCTCGCCCCAGCGCGCGTGACCGGTCGGCAGGGGACAGCAGCCCGGTCACTCCAAAGAGCGGTCGGCTCCGGGGACGCCCGGAGCCGACCGCAACCGGTCCGGAAAACCGGAGTCCGTCAAGGGCCCCGCGGTCAAACCGCGGGGCCCTTGCCCATGTGCACCCCGTCCTCGGCCCGGAAGCCTTCACGGCTCGGTCTCAGCCTTCGATGCGGAGCGAACACGGACGGCCCTCAACGTGACGCAAGCCACATAAAGTTTCTGTGAGTTCCCCTGCAACCAATTTCATCCGTCGCAGGTCATGCATGCGGAACCAAGAGCCTCGCCCGTGACATCTCCGGGCGAGGCCCATCGCTTCGTGCCTCCCTACGGGCGGCACGCCGGACTTCACTGAGGTCACTTTGAAGCTTCGCCGCGCTATGGCTGTCGCCGCTGCGACCGCTGTCATAGCTCCCGCCGCGTTCCTGGCTGCTCCGGCCGCCTACGCGACTGACGGCAACAACGGCACCACCGCCTCCGAGTCGGCGTCCGAGACGCCGCAGGAGGAGAACACCCCGTCCACGGAGAACGAGACGGAGCCCCCGGCCGAGGCCGAGCAGGCCGAGGAGGCCGCCGAGGGCGACTCGACCACGCCCGAGGGCGAGGCGGAGAAGGACGCGGGCAGCGCGTCCGAGGACGAGAGCGAGAAGAAGACCGAGGGCGAGGGCGAGAAGAAGGAGGACGACAAGACCTCCGAGACGCCCGAAGCCAAGGAAGACGAGCAGTCCGAGGGCGAAGAAGGCACTGACGAGGAAGTCGTCGAAGAGTGCACCGCGGCCGACGCCGAACTGTCGGTCAAGGGCCTGCCCGGGAAGATCGCTGCCGGCAGCGGCTGGCACGAGTTCACGATGACCGTCTACAACTCGTCGGACAGCACCCTCGTGGACCTGGACCACTTCGCCGGCGCCTCGGCCGACGAGGACGGCGACGACATGTTCAAGACCAAGCAGGTCCAGCTGCAGGCGTACAACCCGGAGGACAAGGTCTGGGAGGACCTCGAGGACTTCGGCGAGGGTTACGCCGCCGGCTACGTCGGATGGACCGACGAGCTCAAGCCCGACTACCAGATCGACCTGCCGCTGCGGCTCAACGTCAAGTCCGGCGCTCCTGTGGGCGCGGGCTTCTCCCTCGGCCTCAGCGTCTACGCTGACGCCGCGACCGAGTGCTACGGCGAGAGCGAGATCGCCTACCGCTTCGAGATCGTGAAGCCCGACACCGACACCGAGGGCACCAAGCCGCAGGAAGGCGGCAAGGTCCCGGTTCCCACCGAGAAGCCGGCTCCGGGCGTCAACACGGGGCCGCAGATGAACGGCAGCCTCGCCGAGACCGGGTCGAGCTCCATGCTGCCGACCATCGGCATCGCCGGTGGCATCGCCATCGTCGCCGGCACGGGCGTGGTCTTCGCGCTGAAGCGGCGCGGCAACGGCGCGGCCGCGTAAGGCACACCGCCGCACAGACGGGGAAGGCGCTGCACTCGGAGGGGGGTGCAGCGCCTTTCCGCTGTCCGCGTCCTGCCTGGTTCGGCCCGGCGCCGGGCCCGGGCGGACCCGTGTCGACCCGGGCGGACCGGCGCCGGGCCCGGGCGGACCCGTGTCGGACTACTGCTCGCGCTTCGGCGGGACCGCGGGAATCCCCAGGAACGGCAACTTCAACGCGCCGAACGCGTCCGCCGGGACCGTTGGCGACGCCGGGGCCACGGGCGCGAGGCGTCGATAAGGCTCGCTCTGCGCGGGGCGCGGGTCGGGCTCGCCCTTGTTGGGCCAGAAGGACATCGCGCGCTCGGCCTGCGCCGTGATCGTCAGGGAGGGGTTGACGCCCAGGTTCGCCGAGACGGCCGCGCCGTCGACGACCGAGACGCCGGGGTGGCCGTACAGCCGGTGGTACGGGTCGATCACCCCGTCCTCCGCCGACGCACCGATCACACAGCCGCCCAGGAAGTGCGCGGTCAGCGGTGTGCCCACCAGTTCACCGATGTTCGAGCCCGCGAAGCCGTTGATCTCCTCGGCGAGCAGGGTCGCCGCACGGGTGCCCTCGGCGATCTGCTTGGGGTTGGGGGCGCCATGGCCCTGGCGGGCGGTCAGCAGCCCTTTCCCGGGGCCGCGCGGCCTGCGGTAGGTGGTCAGGGAGTTGTCCACGGACTGCATGACCAGGCCGATGATCGACCGCTCCGACCAGCGTCTGTTGGAAAGGGAGCGCGCCAGCAGCCAGGGGTGCCGGACCGCGTTGCGCAGCCAGCCGCGCACCCGGCGCTCCGCGTACGGCGCCTGGAGGGTGGACAGCAGACCCATCGCATTGGAGCCCTTGCCGTAGCGGACCGGTTCGATGTGGGTGTCGGCGTCCGGGTGGATGGACGAGGTGATCGCCACACCCCGGGTGAAGTCCGCCTTCCGTACGCCGTGCTTCGCCCGGTAGCGGCGGTCGGTGGTCTGGGAGCCGACCAGCGCCTCGGAGTTGGTGCGGGTCAGCTCGCCGAGCCGGGCAGGGATGCGCGGCAGCAGCCCGCGGTCGCGCATCGTGTGCAGCAGGGTCTGGGTGCCGTACGTCCCCGCCGCCACGACCACGTACCGCGCCTGCAGCACCCTGCGGCGTACTCTGCGCCGTGCGTCCGTGGGCACCGTGGTGATTTTGTGGCCGCCCTGCCCGTCCTCGGCGATCGCGACGACCGTCGTCATGGGGTGGATGACCGCGCCGGCCTGTTCGGCGAGGTGGAGGTAGTTCTCGTTGAGGGTGTTCTTCGCGCCGTGGCGGCAGCCGGTCATGCACTCGCCGCACTCGGTGCACGCTCTGCGGGCCGGTCCCGCGCCGCCGAAGTACGGGTCGTCCACGGCCCCGCCCGGCTTCGCCTTCGCCGTGCCGTCCGCGTCCTTGCCGTCGCCGAAGAAGACGCCGACCGGGGCCATATGGAAGGTGTCGCCGACGCCCATCGCCTGTGCGGCGGCCTTGAGGTGCACGTCCGAGGGGGTCGTGGTCGGGTTGAGCCGCACCCCCAGCATCCGCTTCGCCTGGTCGTAGTGCGGGGCGAGTTCGTCCCGCCAGTCGGTGATGGACGCCCACTGGCGGTCCTCGAAGAAGGCCGCGGGCGGCACGTACAGGGTGTTGGCGTAGTTGAGTGAGCCGCCGCCGACTCCCGCGCCCGCCAGCACCATCACATTGCCCAGCAGATGGACGCGCTGGATGCCGAACAGCCCGAGCGCCGGGGCCCAGAGGTAGTTCCGCAGGTCCCAGGAGTTCCTGGGCAGGGTCTCCGGCGTGAAGCGGCGGCCGGCCTCCAGGACGCCGACCCGGTATCCCTTCTCCGTCAGCCGGAGCGCCGAGACCGAGCCGCCGAAGCCCGAGCCGACGACGATGACGTCGTAGTCGTACACGTCGTCGTCATGCCTGTCGCCTTGCACGTCGTCACGCATGTCGCCTTGCACGTCGTCACGCATGTCGCCTTGCACGTCGTCGCCCTTGTCGCGCACGTCGTCGCGCACGTCGTGGTCGCGCACCTCGTACACCGGACTCCTCCCAGCGCAGTCTCAACGCAGCCTGAGCGCCTTCATGACCTTCAGAGAGGCGCTCATGAACGCCGCGTACTTCTCGTCGTCCATGCCGAAGGACGGGGCCAGCGGCAGCAGCCGCTGCTGGGCGACGGTCTGGGCCTCGGTGTACTTCAGGATGCCCTCGGAGCCATGGCGCCGGCTCAGCCCGGAGTCCTTCATGCCGCCCATCGGCGACTGCGCGCTGCCGTACGCGGGCGCATAGCCCTCGTTGATGTTCACGGTTCCGGTGCGCAGCCTGGCGGCGACGGCATGGCCGCGCCTGCCGTCCTCGGTCCACACGCTGGAGTTCAGCCCGTACGGGGTGGAGTTGGCGAGCCGGACGGCCTCGTCCTCGTCGGTGAAGCGGTAGACGGAGACGACCGGCCCGAACGTCTCCTCGGTGCAGACGGCCATCGGCGCCTCGACTCCGTCGAGGATCGTCGGCTCGTAGAAGAGAGGGCCGACGTCGGGCCGGGCGCGACCGCCGGCCACCAGCCGGGCGCCCTTGGCTACCGCCTCCTCGACATGACGGGTGACGGTCTCCAACTGCCGCTCGCTGACCAGTGAGCCCATGTCGGCCCCGTAGGCGAGGGCGCTGCCGAGGCGCATCGCCTTCGTACGGGCGGCGAAGCGTTCGATGAAGTCGTCGGCGATCGACTCGTGAACGTAGAGACGCTCGATGGATATGCACAGCTGGCCGGCGGAGGAGAAGCAGGCGCGCACCGCGCCGGCCGCGGCCTTGTCCACATCCGCGTCGTGCAGCACCAGCATCGCGTTCTTGCCGCCCAGTTCGAGGGAGACGCCGATGAGCCGGGCCGCGGCCCCCTGGGCGACCTCGCGGCCGGTGCGGGTCGAGCCGGTGAAGGAGACGTAGTCGGCGTGCCGGACGACCTCGGGGCCGATGACGGGACCGTCTCCGAGCACCACCTGGAAGACCTCGGCGGGCAGTCCGGCCTCGATAAGCAGGTCGCGCGCCCACAGCGCGGTGAGGGCGGTCTCGGTGTCCGGCTTCATCACCACCGCGTTGCCGGCGACGAAGGCGGGCAGCGCATCGCCGACGGACAGCTCCAGCGGGTAGTTCCAGGGGGCGATCTGGCCGACGACGCCGCGTGGATGGCGCAGTTCGGTGGTCTTGGTCAGTACGGGGACGACGCCGGTGTGCCGCTTGGGGCGCAAGTACGCGGGGGCTGTGCGGCCGTAGTGGCGGGCCGCCACGGCGACGGCCTGGACCTCCTCATGGGCGTGCAGACGGGCCTTGCCCGTCTCCAGCTGAATCAGGTCGAGTACCTCGGCCTGCCGCTGAAGCACCAGATCGTGGAAACGGAGCAGCACGGCGGCTCGGGCGCGCGCTGAGGCAGCCGCCCAGACCGGCTGCGCGGCGCGGGCGCGGTCAAAGGCGGTCGCGACGTCCTCGGGCGTCGACTCGGGCAGCTCGGCCAGCTTCTCACCGGTGAAGGGCGTGTGATTGGCGGTGCGGCCGGAGCCGACGACCCCTCGGGTCAGCTGGGCGACCACCTCCGGGGTGACGACATCGGCCGCGGTGCGCACACCGGCCGGAGCGGCGGCTGTCGGGTTGCCGCCGGAGGCGGCGGGTGCCTGCGAGTCCGTCATGGGGCCGAGAGTATGCGCCATCCGGAACTTTTGGTACCCGCCGGTAACACCTTTTCACACCCTGCTCACCAGTCCGCTGCAACCACGCCAGCGATCGCTGGCATAAATGCCCTGATCGGCGGCTTGTCATGGCGTGCAAGGGGTTGGAGCGGTCACAGCCCCTGGATGTCGAGATGTTTCACGACCCCGTCGAACAGCCGGTCGCCCTCCTGTGCCGCCCAGCCCTCCGCAGGACCCGACACCCGCAGCCGCCAGTAGACCTGGTCTCCCCCCTTGCCGGTGGCGACCACACGTTCCTGCCAGCGGTAGCGGATCGGATCGTCGCTGGAAGAGCTGTAGGGCACATAGTCGACGACGGTGTCGAACGCCTCCTTGCCCTGCTGCATCGAGGCGGTCGAGACGACGTTCTGATCCTTGATCTCGTTGCCGTCCTCGCCGCCCTCCTCATAGTGCTTCTTCCATGCGTCGGCCTGCGGCGGCAGCTCGTCCTCCTCCTCGGCGGTCTCGATGCGCTCCAGATAGACGGTGAACACCCCACTGGGATCCCAGTAGGTGACGCTGCGCCCGTTGTCGCCCTCGACCCTCTCGTACTCGGACGGCACGGCGATGTTCGCCTCGACCACTTCCCGGTCCGTGCGCGCCTCCCAGCCCACCGGCAGCTCATCGCCGCCGAGCGGATCCAGGAACACGAAGAGGAGCGCGAGCGCCACGGCCACCACCCCGCCCAGCAGCCCGAACTGCGCGGGGCGGTTCTTGTGCAGCACCGGCGGCACCCACCGACTGCCGCCCGAAGCCACGCCTGGGCCGCCCTGGTGCGACGCAAGCGCCGTCACATCGAGGGCGGGCTGCGCCGGGCGCACGATCGACTCCAGCGTCTGCCGGACCTCGGCCGCGTCAGGCCGCATCGCCGGATCCTTGCGCAGCAGCCGCATCACCAGCGACCCGAACGCCCCGCTGCCGCGGGCGGGCATCTGCGGCTCGGCGGAGATCACGGCCTGCAGCGTCGCGGGGGTGTTGGAGCGGCGGTATGGGGACATGCCCTCGACTGCCGCATACAGCACGACGCCCAGCGACCACAGGTCCGATTCGGGCCCCGGGTGCTGGCCCAGCATCCGCTCGGGCGCGATGAACTCCGGGGAGCCGACGAACGCACCGGTCTCCGTCAGCCCCTGTTCGCCCTCCACCTGTGCGATCCCGAAGTCGGTCAGCACGACACGGTCGCCGCGGCCCAGCAGGACGTTGTCCGGCTTGACGTCGCGGTGCAGCACGCCGGCCTCGTGCGCGGCGGAGAGCGCGCCGAGGACGGCGAGGCCTATGCGGGCGGCCTCGCGTACGTCGAGGGTGCCGTCGCGCAGCCGGTCGGCCAGCGACTGGCCCTGCACCAACTCCATGACGATCCACGGCTTGTCGTCCTCGATCACCACGTCGTGCATGGTGACGACCGATGGGTGCTCGATCCGGGCGGCGGCGCGCGCCTCGCGCTGCATCCGCTGGTAGACGTTGTCCCGGTGGCTCTCGCTCAAGTGCTCCGGCACGCGGGGCTCCTTGACTGCCACGGAACGGTCCACGACCTCGTCGTGGGCCCGCCACACCGTGCCCATGCCCCCGTGGCCGAGGCGGGAGACAAGCCGGTAGCGCCCACCGATCAGCCGGCCCTGACCGGGTTCGGCACCCGGGCGGGGATCGGCGGCAGGAGCCGGAACATGTGGCTCCGCGGGCGGGCGGGCCGCCTGCGTGGGCTGGTACACGGAGCTCTGCTGCCCTGCTCCCCGTTCCGGTCCCTGTCCCTGTCCCTGCGCTTGCCCGTATCCCGGCCCCTGCCCCTGTCCCTGTCCCTGCGCTTGCCCGTATCCCGGCCCCTGTCCCTGTCCCTGCGCTTGCCCGTATCCCGGTCCCTGTCCCTGAACCTGTCCCTGGTACGGAGGCTGCCCTGCATGCGGCGGCCTGAGTCCGTAACTGGTGGGCTCGTTCACCCGTCCCCCATCGTTCGTCATGTTCACATCGTCGGCCGGGGCCGGCAGCGGATGCTACCGCCTCACTCCTTGGTCGCCTGCGGCGGTCGCCAGCTCTGCACCATGACGTCGAACTGCTGTCGGGTGGTTTCCCAGTCGTCGGCGGGTCCCGACATGTAGAGCGCGTACTCCGTGCCGTCGTCCCCGTAGTACATCTGGTCGATGGCGCGCCGCGGACCGGGGTGGTTCTGCTTCTCCGTCCAGGTGAACTCCCAGATGGCAGAGAGCGTCTGGTCGCGGAAGGTGTTCTGGTCCAGCTTCATCCGCCGGTAGTCGGGCAGCCGCTTCTGCAGACCCTTCTCCATGCTGAGCATGTGCATATAGGGGTTCTCGAAGTCGGGGGTCGCCTCGATGCTGATGCGGATGCGATGGCGACCGTTGTCGGGGGTGTAGTCGATCTGGTCGCCGTCGAGCTGGCGCTGCCAGCCCTGGGGCACCAGCAGACTGAAGCCCTCCGGGTCCTGGACGCGCCGCCACTCCGCGGAGTTCACCGCCTCCCGAGCGCCTGGGGAGTCCTGCGGGCCCGCCGAGCTGCCGGCCGTCTGCCGCCCCGCGCCGTCGCCGCCTGCGCCCGTCCCGCCGAAAGCGTCCGCGTACTTCATCACCGCAAGGCCCGCGCCGCCTCCGACGAGCGCCGCGAGGACCACGACGAGCACCACGCCGCGCAGCCGGCCGGAACGGCGCGGGCGGTCCGCCGCCGGGTACGGAGCCATGGCCGGCGTATGGGCGGGGGTCTCGGGCGGCCGCGCTCCCTGGAACGCCGTGCCGTGCAGGGGCGTTCCGGCGTCCGCTGCCCTGGCGGCCGGGTTGCGGGCCGGGCCGTGCGTCGCGTAATGAGCGAGGTCCCGGGCCGTGCCGCCCGGGAAGCCCGTGGTGAAGCGGTGCGTTGCGGACTGGGACATCGCCGTCGTCGTCCGCCCCTCCAGCGCATCCTCGAGCATCCGCTCCGCCTCCGCCGCCGACGGTCTGGCGGCCGGGTCCTTGCACAGCAGAGCCGTGATGACCGGGGCGAGCAGCCCGGCATGCTGCGGGGGCGGCGCCTCCTCGTCCACCACCGCCTGCATCGTGCCCAGCGGCGAGGAGCGGCGGAACGGCGACTCGCCCTCCACCGCCGTGTAGAGCGTCGCCCCCAGCGACCAGAGGTCGGACGCGGGGCCCGGGTCATGTCCCCTCACCCGCTCGGGGGCCAGATAGTCGATGGAACCGACGATCTCACCAGTGCGGGTGATCGTGGCGTCTCCCTCGATCGCGGCGATCCCGAAGTCCGTGATCAGCACCCGGCCGTCCCGCCCCAACAGGACGTTGCCGGGCTTCACATCGCGGTGGAGCACTCCGACGGCATGGGCTGCGCCGAGCGCGCGCAGCACCTGCAACCCCACTCGGGCGGCCTCGCTCGCCTCGATCCGCCCTGTCTCCTTGGCGGCGTCGGCGAGTGACGGCCCGTCGACGTACTGCATGACGATCCACGGACGGTCGTCGTGGTCCAGCACGTCGTGAACGGTGACGACGCCGGGGTCGCTGATCCTCGCGGCGGCCCTGGCCTCCTTCTTGGTGCGGGCGTGCAACACCGCGCGGTCGGCCTCGGAGGCGTAGCGTCCGGCTGTCAGCTCCTTCACCGCGACGACGCGGCCCAGGACTTCGTCATCCGCGCGCCAGACCTTGCCCATGCCGCCCCTGCCGATCGACTCGCGCAGCCGGTAGCGCCCGGCGAGCAGCAGACCCGCCTCCGTCGTGCCTTGAGAGTGTTCCACGTTCCCCGCCCCGATCCTTGGGTTCACAGGTTACGGAGAGAAAGCACCGGTAAGGAACCGGGGCAGCTCAAGTGACCACACCGTGACGGAGAAAAGCGATCGAAATCCCGGAAAAAGCAGTGCAGAAGCCGCGATAGGCCCTGAGCGAACGGGAGTTGTGCACCTGTCGCCTCAGTGACAGCGGGTGATCAACGGACGGTCAGCGGGTGACCCGGTAGGAAGCGGCGGCCTGTTGGTGGTACTCGGTCACCTCATCGCGCTGCGCCTCCGGCCCTATCACCTGGATCACGTGGTAACGGCCGTCGACTATGAGCGCGAGATTGCGTACGTACACCTCCCGTCCGCTGCTGTCACGCCAGGTGAACTGGCCCTCCGCCATGGCCTGTCGCCCGACGTCGACCCGCCGCAGCCCCGTCGCGCTGGCCCAGGAGGAGTCCCGGAACGGCTGGAGCTCGCGCTCCTTGTCGCGCTGGTAGGCGAGCGGGTCATCGCCGTGGTCGGCCACGCTGTCCCGCCCCGGGACGACGATGAGGGTGAAGTCTCCGTCCGAATAGCGGACTTGGCCGGCGTCGTTGACGGGGCTGCGCCGCCAGCCCTCGTCGGCGGCGATCCGGAAGCCCTCGGGGTCCTTGCGGAGGGCATAGCCGTCCGGGAGGCTCCCCGTCGGGGCCGACGTCTGCGGCTCCTGTGCGCCGGGCGGCTGCTCCGGGGTGGCGTCGGGGGCGGTGTGGTCGGGGCTCGGACCGGCCGGGGAGGGCCGACCGCCCGTTCCGTCCTCTCCTGTTTCGCCCTGCTGTCGGCCGCTGCTCTGCGTCGGCTCCCGGCCCGGCGGCGGGCTGTCCGTCCCGGCCTTGGGCAGAAACAGCACGGCGTAGGCGATGCCGACCGCCGTCAACAGCAGGATCAGCAGCAGCAAGGTGCGGCCGAGCGCCCGAGGGCCCCGCTCCCGGACGCCGCCATGCGGGTCTCTGCGCTGTCGGTGACGGCCGTGGACGACGTCCGGCACGCCCGCTCGACGTCTGCGCACCAGCTCGCCGCGCCGCCGTACGACCGGGAGGCGGGCGGCGTCCACCGGCCCCGACGGGACGGGCACCACGTTCAACCCCGCGTCCGGCTCGGGCGCGGACCGCACCAGAGAACGCAGCCAGCCGCGCAGCTCCTCGAAGTCGGGGCGCTCGGTCGGGTCCTGGCGCAACAGCGACTCTACGACGGGGCGCAGCGGACCGCACTCCTCGGCGAAGGCGGGCGGCTCCGCGCAGACGAGCTGCACCAGCTCGACGGCGTTCTCCTCGGGGTAGGGGGCGTGCCCCTGCACGGCCCGGAACAGCAGCGCCCCGAGCGCCCAGAGGTCGGTCGCTGGTCCCACGGGGGCGGCGAGCTGCCAGTTCTCGTGCACCGGGCCCGCCTGCTCGGGGGCCCAGCGCTCGGTGACCGCGCCGACGACCGCGATCCGCGCCTGGCGGGCCCGCTCGGCCGCCAACGGCGTGGCGGGGCCCCGGTAGCGGGCTCCGTCCTCCGCGGTGACCTCTTCCCAACGCCCCGCCGGCGCGTCCTTCGCCGGGGGCGGCAGAGCGGGCGGACGCTCCGCTCCGTCATGGCTACGGGGCTGGGGCAGCGCCGCACGCGCGCCGCCTGCCGGCGCGGGGCCGGGGCCGCCTTCCCGCCCTTGCTCCGGGCCGTCGTTCCAGGAGCCCGCCAGCTGTACCCGGTTGCCGCGGCCGGGGTGGCCGGGGCCGCCCTCCGGGCCGGCGCCGTGGCCGCCGGACTGACCGGGAACGCGGCCCGAGCCGCTCTCGGCCCGCGGCTGGGCCCACCAGTCGGGGTCGCCTGTCTGGCGTCGAGCCTCACTGGCCCGGGCGGCGGCCTGTGCCCCGGCTCGGTACGCGGCGATCGCTCCGGCCCTGGCCGCGCGGACGTCGGGCACCGCGGCGGGCTGCGCCTCCGGCTCCGGCACCCGCTCCAGCTCTGGTTCCGGCTCCCGCTCCGTCTGCGACTGCGACTGCGGCTGCGGCTGCGGCTCCAGGGCGTGCGTGTGCGTCTGCGCCGGCTGCGCCTCGCTCTGCGTCCGGGGCCGGCCCGGGTCGGGCTCCGGAGCGGGTGCATAGCCGCACAGGGCCTCCTCCGCCGCGCCGGCGGCGAGCCCGGTCAGCACCACCCGTCCGTCGTCGCATATGAGGATCGTGCGGACGGTGATGTTCCGGTGGGTCCAGCCATGCGCGTGGAGCGCACGCAGCGCGGTGAGCACATCAGAGGCGATCTCGGCGGCGCGATAGGGGCTGAGGGGCCTCTCGGCGAGCAGCGCGGCGAGCGGGCGGGCCTCGACGCGCTCGCTCACGATCCACAGGGAGCCCGCCTCCGCGAAGACGTCGAAGACCTGGTCGAGACGCGGGTGATCGGGGACCTGCGCTGCGGCCTGGGCGGCTTCGACCGCCCTGCGCACGGCGGGGTCGGCGGGGCGGCGCGTCGTATGCCCCTGACCGCCTCGCCGCGCGGCCGCGCCGGCCGGCGGGCCGCCTGCCTCATGGCCGCCGCCGTCGCCCTCCAGGACCTCGGCCTCGACCACTTCGGGCAGCGGCACCTGCCGCACCAGCACTTCATGTCCGCTGTAGGTGTCAAACGCCGGGGACTCACCCAGTTCATAGGCGTCGGAGGGCAGCAGCGGCAGGCGGTAGCGGTCGGCGAGCACCCGTCCCGCGTAGTCGTCCACAAGGCCTCCCCACCAGCCCGCTGTCACCCGACCGACCACCCGGCTTGTGCGGAACCGTCCGCCACGGTGCCGCTGCCGGTGTCAATTCCGGTCGGACAACGCCTTCTTACGGCTGCGTACCGTCCATGAGCTCTCACGATACGTGTCCTTGTCCGGTCGTGCTCAGTCCTTGGGGCTGAACGTGGCGAACGCCGTCTCGCGCAGCGTCGTGCACTCCTCGTCCTGCCATTCACTCGCCTTGCAGCTGATCATGATCGAGTAGCCGTGCCGGTCGTCCACCTTGAAGCCCCTGTTGAGGACCCGTACCCGCTCACCGCCTTGATTGCGCTCGAACTGCCAGTCGGCCACGGTCGGATAGCCGTTGTACGCGACCTTGTCGATGCCGAGGTGCTTGTAGCCGCTGCTGCTGGCCCTGACGCCGGACACGGCCTGCTGCCAGGCCCATGCGGCGTCGTCGCCGGGGCTGGAGGTGAAGTCGATCTGCAGCCGGGGGAACCCGCCGCTCTCGCTGAATATCGCGCCGGAGTTCCGGCCCGCTATGCCCGTCTGCTTGAACTTCTCGGGCATGGCGACGGTGAAATTGAACTGGGTGTTGGAGACCGTCGCATAACCGTCGGGAAGCGACTCCCCGCCCGGCTTGTCGCCGTTCTTCCCGCCGTCGTCGCCCTGTTGGCCGTCCGGGTCATCCCCGGCGTCGCCTGCGGTTCCGTTCCCGGCGCCGTTCCCGGCGCCTTCCGCGGCAGCGCCGTCCGGGCCGGGGCTGCCGCCGGAATCCGCGTCCTTGGCGTTGCCGCCCTTGGCGGGGTCCTGGCCTTCTGTGGCCGCTCCGCCGTCACCGCCGCCGTTCGCCGCGCCGGCGGAGGCGGTCTTGTTCTTGTCGCCCTGGGAGTCCTTGCCGCCCTCGTCGCCGCCGCCCAGAGTGAGCAGCAGCACGGTGGACAGCACAGCCAGCGCGACCACCACCGCAACGATCACCAGGGTGCGGCGGGAGACCACATCGGTGATCGGCGCACGCACAGGAGCCGGCCGCCCGGCGGGCTGCTGGGGCTGCGGCTTGGGCTCCGGTGCGGCTGCGGCCGCGGCCGCGTTCCGTACGGAGCGGAGCGCGCCGCGCAGCCGGTCGGCGGCGGGGTCCTTCGCAGCCGTCTCGGCCGGAGGCCGAGCTGCCGGGCCCCGGGGCGGAGCGGGCGGCGGCGGGGGCGGCATCGCTATGACCCGCGTGGCATCGGACTCCGGTTCGGGAACGGCGGGCTCCGGCGCTTCGGGGGCATGGACCACGGCGGTCAGCAGCTTGCGGGCGCCGGTATCGTCCAGCCGCTGCTCCGGGTCCTTGGCGAGGAGCCCGTAGATGACTTCCTCCAGCGGGCCCGCGTTCTTGGGCGGGTCCAGCGGCTCGGTCATCACTGCGGTCAGCGTCGCGATCGCCGACCCCTTGTCGTACGGGGGCGCCCCGTCGACGCTCGCGTACAGCAGCCCGCCCAGCGACCAGAGGTCGGCTGCCGGGCCCGGCTTGTGGCCACGGGCACGTTCGGGGGAGATATACGAGGGCGCGCCGACGAGCATGCCGGTGGAGGTGATCGAGGGATCACCCTCGACCTGGGCGATGCCGAAGTCGGTGAGCACCACCCGCCCGTCCTCTGCGATCAGCACATTGGACGGCTTCACATCGCGGTGCAGGATGCCCTGCCGGTGGGCCGAGCGCAGCACGTCGAGGATCGCGAGTCCGACCTCGGCAGCGCGGCGGGGCGTCAGGGTGCCGTCCTCGCGGATGACTTCGGCGAGGGACTTGCCCTCGACGAGCTCCATCACGATCCAGGGGCGGTCGTCCTCGTCGACGACGTCGTAGACGGTCACCGCGCTGTTGTTGCGGATCCTGGCGATCGCCTTGGCCTCGCGCAGAGTGCGGGTGATGAGACGTCGCTTCTCGTCCTCGTCAATGCTGTTGGGGAAGCGGAGCTCCTTGACGGCCACCGTGCGGCCGAGAGTCTCGTCGACGGCCCGCCACACCGTGCCCATGCCGCCGCGGCCGAGGACCCCGCCGAGCCTGTACCGACCGGCAAGGAGCTGCCCGTCGGCCCCGGCAGCCCCGCGCCCTGCCGCCGTCGCGGACGCCGCGCTCCGCCCGCCGCCCGCACCGGCCTTGGCCGACTCGCCCTTCCCCGAGCCCGCCGTGCCGGAGCCGGCCTTGCTCGTACCGCCCTTGACCGAGTCGGGCTTGCCTGAGTCAGGCTTGCCCGCGCCGGCCTTGCTCGTACCGCCCTTGACCGAGTCCGGCTTGCCTGAGTCAGGCTTGCCCGCGCCGGTCGAGTCCGTGCCGGACTTGGGCGCATCGGACTTGGGCGCATCGGACTTGGGCGCATCGGACGTGGCCCCGGCCTGCGTGCCCGCGTCGGAGGTGGCCGGACGCCCGGTCTCGGGCCGAGCGCTGTCCGACGGCCCTGCTGCCGGGGCTTCCTCCGGAGGGGACGCCTCGGCCTGCCCGGACTCCGACTGAGCCGACTTCTCCTGCTCAGGCTTCCTCTCGGCCTTAGTCTCGGCCTTCTTGTCGCCCGTGCGCACGCTCCGGCGGCCGGGCTCACTCTCGGTCGTGCTCTCGGCGCCGGCCTCGGTCTCGGCATCCGGGTCAGGGGCGTCGGCTTTTGGGGCGGAGGCCTTAGCAGGGCCTGTGTCCGCCGCGGAGCCGGTCGACTGATGCGGCGACTTGGCGTGCCCCGCCGCGGACCGGTTGCCCGAACCTTCGCCGCTTCCGGGCGGTATACGCGCCTCGGGCGACGCGTCCGACGCCTTGTCGACCGCCGACTCCGGCTGCTTCCCGGGCTCCTGGGAATCCCCCCGGGGCTCCGTACCGGAAACCGGCCCGGCCGCCCGCTGGGGCTCCCGTGACTGCTCCGCCTCCGACATGCGTCCCCTCTGCGATCCCTGATCTTCGCCCGCGCCGGCCCGTTGGCCGCGCGTGCGGTAACCCGCCCTGGCAGAGCCCCCATTGTCCCTTACTCCGGGACCCGTCCATCTCCCGGGTCCGCCGATGCCCCGGACAGGCCCGAAAGGGTGGGATTACCACAATGCCATGAGATGCTCAGAGTCGTTCAGACCAGGGCACACTCGATCAAGACCGTTGAAGCCGGAGCGCCGCGCCGGAGGGGGCTTCAGAGCGGAACGATGTCGGGCGCTCCCAGTCTCGCCGCGTCGGCCGTCAGGTCGTCCGGCTGGCGCTGCGACTCACGCTCGGCCTCCACCCGCTTCTCGTAGTGCGCCACCTCCTTCTCGATCTGTCTCTCGTCCCAGCCGAGGACGGGCGCCATCAACTCCGCGCACTCCCGCGCACAGCGCGTCCCCCGGTCGAAGGTCTCGATGGAGATCCTGGTCCGGCGGGTGAGCACATCGTCCAGATGTCGCGCGCCTTCATGCGAAGCCGCATAGACGACCTCCGCCCGCAGATAGTCCTCCGCACCCTCCAGCGGATCACCGAGGCCGGGATCGTCGGCGATCAGCGCGAGCAGTTCCTCGATGAGCGAGCCGTACCGGTTCAACAGATGCTCCACGCGCACCACGTGAAGCCCCGTCCGGGCCGCGATCCTCGCCCGGGCGTTCCACAGTGCTCGATAGCCCTCCGCGCCGAGCAGCGGCACATCCTCGGTGACGCAGTCCGCGACCCGCTGGTCCAGCCCGTGCACCGCCTCGTCCACCGCGTCTTTCGCCATGACCCGATAGGTCGTGTACTTGCCGCCCGCGACGACCACCAGGCCCGGGACGGGGTGCGCCACCGTGTGCTCGCGCGACAGCTTGCTCGTGGCGTCCGACTCGCCGGCCAGCAGGGGTCGCAGCCCCGCGTACACCCCTTGGACGTCGTCCCGGGTCAGGGGCACGGCCAGCACCGCGTTCACATGGTCGAGGAGATAGTCGATGTCGGCGCTGGAAGCGGCGGGATGAGCCTTGTCGAGATCCCAGTCGGTGTCGGTCGTGCCCACGATCCAGTGCCGACCCCAGGGGATGACGAACAGCACCGACTTCTCCGTGCGGAGAATGAGCCCGGTCGTCGAGTGGATGCGGTCCTTGGGCACGACCAGATGGATCCCTTTGGACGCCCGCACATGGAACTGGCCGCGCTCTCCGATCAGCGCCTGTGTGTCATCCGTCCACACCCCGGTGGCATTGACGATCTGCCTGGCCCGGACCTCGTACTCCCCGCCGGCCTCGACATCCTGCACCCGGGCTCCGACGACTCGGTCCCTCTCCCGCAGAAAGCCGACCACCCGCGCCCGGCTGGCGACTTGGGCCCCGTAGCTCGACGCCGTCCGCACGAGGGTGGCCACATAGCGGGCGTCGTCCATCTGCGCGTCGTAGTACTGCAACGCGCCGACCAGAGCGTCCTTCCGCAGGGCGGGGGCGACCCGCAGGGCCAGGCGTCGCGACAGATGGCGATGCACGGGCAGTCCACGCCCATGCCCGGAGGAGATGGACATGGCGTCGTACAGCGCGACGCCTGAGCCCGCGTACAGGCGCTCCCATCCCTTGTGCTGGAGCGGATAGAGGAAAGGCACGGGCTTGACCAGATGCGGGGCGAGCCGCTCCAGCAGCAGTCCCCGCTCTTTGAGAGCCTCTCTCACCAGGGCGAAGTCCAGCATCTCCAGATACCGCAGTCCACCGTGGATGAGCTTGCTCGACCGGCTCGACGTGCCCGAAGCCCAGTCACGGGCCTCGACGAGCCCTGTCGACAGCCCACGGGTGACGGCGTCCAGCGCGGTGCCGGCTCCCACCACACCGCCGCCCACCACCAGAATGTCCAGTTCCCGCTCGGCCATTGCGGCGAGCGCCGCGGCGCGCTCCGCGGGTCCCAGTGTCACTGTCCTCACTGCTGCCTCCCGTCGCCCGCGGGCGGGCGTTTGTCGGCGTGTCCGGTGCGGTCCTGCGGTGATGCGGTGATGCGGTGATGCGGTGATGCGGTGATACAGCCGTGCAGTCTCAGGGGCCCATGGCCCTGACGCTGTGTGCGGCCGGGCTCACAACGTCGATTCTGGCCGCACTCCGCCGCTTCAGCCACCGCCTGTGGATAACACTCGGACGGCCACAGGCTCGCAATACGGCATATCGGTCATATTTACGCCTAGTCTGACATTGCGCCTGCTCATTCTGTCCACTGGGCTTGCGCCCTCTGCCCCTCTTGGCTATGGGAAGGACGGCCACCGCCATGCCCGCAGATTTCGCCGTGATCGGACTCGGCTGCCTCGGACTGCCGCTCGCCCAGGCCGCAGTGGCCGCCGGCATCGGAACGATCGGCTACGAAACCGACCCGAGCCCGCGCCGTCCGGCGGAACCGGCGGCGGGCCGCACTCCGGCGGACATCCGCCGAATGGTCTCCGGCGGCTTCCGCTCCGTCACCGACCCGGCGGAACTCGGCCGGGTGCGCACTGCGGCGATCTGCGCGCCCACCCCGCTTGGGGCCGACGGCACACCGGATCTCGCGTCGGTCGCGGACGCCGCCCGCGCCCTCGCCCCGCGGCTGCGGCCGCACACCACGGTGCTGCTGGAGTCCGCCGTGCTTCCGGGCACCACCGACGAGTTCCTGCGCCCCCTCCTCGAAGAGGGGTCGGGGCTGCGGGCGGGCCGGGACTTCCATCTGGCGCACTCCCCCGGGCGTCTGGACCCGGGCAGCCGGACCCATGGTTACGCCAACACCCCGAAGGTGATCGGCGGCCTCACCCCGGCCTGCACCGAAGCGGCCGCCGCCTTCTACAGCCGGCTGACCGACAAGGTCGTCCGGGCACGCGGGCTCCGCGAGGCCGAGACCGTCAAAGTCCTCGAAACCAACTACCGACAGGTCAATATCGCGCTGGTCAACGAGATGGCGGTGCTCTGCCACGACCTCGGCGTCGACTTCTGGGACGTCGTCCGCTGCGCCGAGACCAAGCCGTTCGGCTTCCAGGCGTTCCGGCCCGGCCCCGGCGTGGGCGGCCACGGCGTTCCGATGGATCCGCGCTTCCTGCCCCCCGCGGGGGCCGCGCCGCGCGGAGCCCTGCGCATGGTCGGCCTCGCACAGGAGATCAACGCCAGCATGCCGCAGTACGTGGTCCAGCGCTGCGCCGCCCTGCTGAACGAGCACGGCAAGTCGGCGCGCGGCGCGCGCGTACTGCTCCTCGGCGTCACCTACAAACCGGACCTCGCCGATCTGCAGTGCTCCCCCGCCGTCGAGGTCGCCCGCCGACTGATGGACCTGGGGGCGTCGGTGAGCTACCACGACCCGTATGTGCCGCACTGGAGGGTGCGGGACCTGCCGGTCCCGAGGGCGGACTCGCTGTACGAGGCCGCGGCCGGCGCGGATCTGACGGTGCTTCTCCAGCACCACCGGACGTACGACCTCCAGGGCCTGGCGGTCAAGGCCCAGTTGCTGCTCGACACCCGCGGCGCCACCCCGGCGGGCGCGGCCCACCGCCTGTGAGACTCCCGAGCGCTCTCCGCCCATCCCGTCCCGACGCTTCCCGCAACCAGGGAAGACGCCCGCCGACGGGGCGGTCGGGGGTCGGGGCGGGGCCCGGTTGCGGGAGCCTTGCCCACGTCTCAGGGGTTGGGGGCAGGCTCCCGCCGAGGTCAGAGAGAAGCGGTCAGCGGCTGTGCTGGGAGTCCGCGACCGTCACCTCGACCCGCTGGAACTCCTTGAGCTCGCTGTAGCCGGTCGTCGCCATGGCCCGCTTGAGCGCGCCGAAGAAGTTCATCGAGCCGTCCGGCTTGTGCGAGGGCCCGGTGAGGATCTCCTCCGTGGTGCCCACGACACCCAGGTCCACCAGCTTGCCGCGCGGCACGTCCTCGTGGACCGCCTCCATGCCCCAGTGACGGCCCTTGCCCGGGGCCTCGGCGGCGCGGGCCAGCGGGGAGCCCATCATCACGGCGTCCGCGCCGCAGGCGATCGCCTTCGGCAGATCGCCCGACCAGCCCACACCGCCGTCGGCGATGACATGGACATACCGGCCACCGGACTCGTCCATGTAGTCACGGCGGGCCGCGGCCACATCGGCGACCGCCGTCGCCATCGGCACCTGGATGCCCAGGACGTTGCGCGTGGTGTGCGCGGCGCCGCCGCCGAAGCCGACGAGCACGCCCGCAGCCCCCGTGCGCATCAGGTGCAGCGCGGCCGTGTAGGTCGCGCAGCCGCCGACGATGACCGGCACGTCCAGCTCGTAGATGAACTGCTTCAGATTCAGCGGCTCGGCCGCGCCCGAGACATGCTCGGCGGAGACGGTGGTGCCGCGGATGACGAACAGGTCCACACCGGCGTCCACGACGGCCTTGGAGAACTGCGCGGTGCGCTGCGGCGAGAGCGCGGCGGCGGTGACCACTCCGGAGTCGCGGACCTCCTTGATGCGCTGCCCGATCAGCTCTTCCTTGATCGGCTCGGCGTAGATCTCCTGCAGCCGGCGGGTCGCCTCGTCCGCCTCAAGATCGGCGATCTCGTCGAGCAGCGGCTGGGGGTCCTCGTACCGGGTCCACAGCCCCTCGAGGTTCAGCACGCCGAGCCCGCCCAGCTCGCCGATGCGGATCGCTGTCTGCGGCGAGACGACGGAGTCCATGGGGGCGGCGAGGAAGGGCAGCTCAAAGCGGTAGGCGTCGATCTGCCAGGCGATCGAGACCTCTTTCGGGTCCCGGGTGCGCCGGCTCGGTACGACGGCGATGTCATCGAACGCGTACGCCCGGCGGCCGCGCTTGCCGCGCCCGATCTCGATCTCAGTCACGTTGTGTGGGCCTTTCCCTCTACGTCTGCCGGGTCCAGTATCCCCGACAACCCCCGTGCACACGTCTGGGGCGGCCCCGGATGCCCCGGGACCGCCCCTTCACGTGCGCGTGCCGCTACTTCCTGCTGTAGTTCGGCGCCTCGACCGTCATCTGGATGTCGTGGGGGTGGCTCTCCTTGAGCCCCGCGGAGGTGATCCGGACGAACCGGCCGCGCTCCTGCAACTCGGGGACGGTGCTCCCGCCGACGTAGAACATCGACTGTCGCAGACCGCCGACCAGCTGGTGGACGACCGCGGAGAGCGGACCGCGGTAGGGCACCTGGCCCTCGATGCCTTCGGGCACCAGCTTCTCGTCGGAGGCGACGCCCTCCTGGAAGTACCGGTCCTTGGAGAAGGAGCGCTGCTCGCCGCGGGACTGCATCGCGCCCAGGGAGCCCATGCCCCGGTACGACTTGAACTGCTTGCCGTTGATGAACAGCAGCTCGCCCGGCGACTCCTCACAGCCCGCGAGCAGCGAACCGAGCATCACCGTGTCCGCACCGGCGACCAGCGCCTTGGCGATGTCGCCCGAGTACTGCAGACCGCCGTCGCCGATCACCGGGACGCCGGCTTCCTTCGCGGCGAGCGAAGCCTCGTAGATGGCCGTGACCTGCGGGACGCCGATTCCCGCGACCACGCGGGTCGTGCAGATCGACCCCGGCCCCACACCGACCTTGATGCCGTCGACTCCAGAGTCGATCAGTGCCTGCGCGCCGTCGCGGGTGGCCACGTTGCCGCCGATGACATCGACGCCCGACGCGTTGGACTTGATCTTGGCGACCATGTCGCCCACCAGCCGCGAGTGGCCGTGGGCGGTGTCGACGACGATGAAGTCGACGCCCGCCTCGATCAGCGCCTGGGCGCGTTCGAAGGCGTCACCCGCGACGCCCACCGCGGCGCCGACGAGCAGTCGGCCTTCCGCGTCCTTCGCGGCGTTCGGGTACTGCTCCGCCTTGACGAAGTCCTTGACCGTGATCAGGCCCTTGAGGACGCCCGCGTCGTCGACCAGCGGCAGCTTCTCGATCTTGTGGCGGCGCAGCAGCTGCATGGCGTCCACGCCGGAGATCCCGACCTTGCCGGTGACCAGCGGCATCGGGGTCATGACCTCGCGGACCCGACGGCTGCGGTCGGACTCGAACGCCATGTCGCGGTTGGTGACGATGCCGAGCAGCTTGCCCGCGGCGTCGGTGACCGGGACGCCGCTGATGCGGAACTTGGCGCACAGCCGGTCGGCGTCGGCGAGCGTGGCGTCCGGACGGACCGTGATGGGGTCGGTGACCATGCCGGACTCGGAGCGCTTGACCAGGTCGACCTGGTTGGCCTGGTCGGCGATGGAGAGATTGCGGTGCAGCACGCCCGCGCCGCCCTGCCGGGCCATGGCGATGGCCATCCGTGCCTCGGTGACCTTGTCCATGGCGGCGGACAGCAGGGGGATGTTCACCCGTACGTTCCGCGAGAGGTGCGAGGCGGTGTCGATCTGGTCCGGAGCCATGTCGGACACGCCGGGCAGCAGCAGCACATCGTCGTAGGTCAGCCCGAGTGTCGCGAATTTCTCGGGCACTCCGTCGACGTTGGCAGTCATGACACCTTCCCCAATGGCCTTGATCGGTGCGGATGTCCATGCTAACGGGCTCAGCGGGCGTCTCATTCCACGATCAAGATCACCCAGCAGCTTTGTATGTTCACACGGACGGAGTAACGGCCGAGGGCCCCGGGCCCTCGGCGAGGTCGGGACCGCTGTGTCGCGAAGCCCGGCTACTGCTCGGCGAGGGCGCGCAGCCGGCTCAGCGCCCGGTGTTGTGCGACCCGGACCGCGCCGGGCGACATCCCCAGCATCTGCCCGGTCTCCTCGGCGGTCAGCCCCACGGCCACCCGCAGAACCAGCAGCTCGCGCTGGTTCTCCGGCAGATTGGCCAGCAGTTTCTTGGCCCACTCGGCGTCGCTGCTGAGCAGCGCCCGCTCCTCGGGCCCCAGGGAGTCGTCGGGCCGCTCGGGCATCTCGTCGGAGGGCACGGCCGTCGATCCCGGGTGGCGCATCGCCGCCCGCTGCAGATCGGCGACCTTGTGAGAGGCGATGGCGAAGACGAAGGCCTCGAAGGGTCTGCCCGTGTCCTTGTAGCGCGGCAGCGCCATCAGAACGGCGACGCAGACCTCCTGGGCGAGGTCCTCCACGAAATGGCGCGCGTCGCCCGGCAGCCGGCTGAGCCGGGTGCGGCAGTAGCGCAGCGCCAAAGGATGGACATGGGCGAGCAGGTCATGAGTCGCCTGCTCGTCGCCGTCCACAGCGCGGTGGACGAGTGCGCCGATTGCCCCGCGGGCAGTCGCCGCCTCGTCGTCACGCATCGGTCCATGGTGCCTTGGCGGCTTCTGGTCCATGGCACCGCGTCCATCGTTGTGCACCGAAGCGTTATGAGCGGGCGCGCCCGACCTCATACCGTGCGCCCTCCCCTCCCGCTCGACCGACTCGTCCCCGAGGAACTCCACCCCTCAAGGATGCGGCATCGCGCGGGAAACGTATGCCCGCCGCCGTCGGCGACCCCGCCCACCCGGCGGCGGGCGGGGCCGACAGCACCCCCGGATAAGGCTTGCCCTCGGCCCATTCGGCCGGCCCCGATTTGAGATCCCGATCCGCTCCGCCCGACGCCTAGCGAACCAGGCCCCAGCGGAATCCGAGCGCCACCGCGTGCGCCCGGTCCGAGGCGCCGAGCTTCTTGAAAAGCCGCCTGGCGTGCGTCTTCACCGTGTCCTCTGAGAGGAAGAGCTCCCGGCCGATCTCGGCATTGGACCGGCCGTGGCTCATGCCTTCGAGCACCTGGATCTCGCGTGCGGTGAGCGTGGGCGCGGCGCCCATCTCCGCGGAGCGCAGCCGGCGCGGGGCGAGCCGCCAGGTGGGGTCGGCGAGCGCCTGGGTGACGGTCGCGCGCAGCTCGGCGCGTGAAGCGTCCTTGTGCAGATAGCCGCGCGCGCCTGCGGCGACGGCCAGCGCCACGCCGTCCAGGTCCTCGGCCACGGTCAGCATGATGATCCGAGCGCCGGGGTCGGCGGACAGCAACCGGCGGACGGTCTCCACGCCGCCCAGTCCGGGCATGCGCACGTCCATGAGAATCAGATCCGAGCGATCGGCGCCCCAGCGGCGGAGGACTTCCTCGCCGTTGGCCGCGGTCGTCACGCGCTCGACGCCGGGCACGGTCGCTACCGCGCGGCGCAGCGCCTCTCGGGCAAGCGGGGAGTCGTCGCAGACGAGAACGGAAGTCATGGCCGTCCTCCGCAGCTGATGCGCGTCACCTTGAGCCTCCAGGCTGGGTACGTTTCGTCACCTGTGCGGTTGACGCTCTCAGACATGTGCCCGAGCGCTTCTTCCTTCAACCGCCTCCGCACTCTCAACGACGGTCACCCGAAAGAGTTACGGGTCGGCCCATCGCCTTCAACACTCCACGTGAGGGGTCGAGCGCGGAGAAGAGCGCCACACCTCGCACGCCCTTCCACTGAGCGACTATGCCCCATTCAGCGGCTTTTCTTCCCTTTTGCCAGTGTCTGTGGCTAGATTCGCAATGAGTCATATTTACATCTACTTAGACAGTAGATGTACGGTCGTTGGGCACGGGCGGATGCCTCTTCCGGCTCGCATCCGGCCGTTTCCGACCTGTCCTGCAATCCACCTGTATCCACTCAGTACGGTTTCAAGGGGACACGCCATGGCAGATTTCTCCCGTCTTCCGGGGCCCAACGCCGATCTGTGGGACTGGCAGCTCCTCGCGGCATGTCGTGGGGTCGACAGCTCGCTCTTCTTCCACCCCGAGGGGGAGCGTGGCGCAGCGCGGAGCGCGCGCGAGAACTCGGCGAAGGAGGTCTGCATGAGGTGCCCGGTCCGCGCCGAGTGCGCGGCCCACGCGCTGGCGGTGCGGGAGCCGTACGGCGTGTGGGGCGGGCTGACGGAGGACGAACGCGAGGAGCTGATGGGACGCGCGCGGCACCGGCTCGTTCCGGCCACGAGCGGCACGGGCGCGGGAGGGGGCTGAGGCCTCGGCCCGGACCCCGGGCAGTGGACGCGATCCGCAGACCGGTCACCGCAGCCGGCCTGCGGACTTGGCCTGCGAACCCGGTCACCGCACCTGGTCTGCGGACTTGACCGGCGGACCCGGTCTGCGGACTTGACCGGCGGACCTGACGAACCGACCTGGTGCGGATCCGGTCAGTGGAGCCGGGTCAGTGGAACCCGGTCACGGGCGGCCGACCACTGGCGGTCGGCCCCCGAGGGCGGGGATCACCGAAGGCCGGTCACCGGCGCCTGCGGCCGCGGTGAGCTGATCGAGAGTGGCCGCGACGGCCGGTACCTGTGCAAGGTCGGGGAGCGTGAGTGCGACGATCTCGCGGTGGACGGCAGGCTCCACGGAGACGGTGCACGCCCCCTTGGGGCGCACCGACTCCAGCGCCAGCTCGGGCAGCACCGCCACGCCGAGGCCCGCACCGACCAGCCCGATCACCGCCGGGTAGTCGTCGGTCGCGAAGTCGATGCGCGGGGTGAAACCGGCGTCTTCGCAGACCCGGACCAGCTGGCGGCGGCAGCGGGGGCAGCCCGCGATCCAGGGCTCGTCGGCCAGCTCCGCGATGGCGACCTGCCCCGACGCGGCGAGACGGTGCCCTTCGGGGACCAGCCCGACGAGCCGGTCGGTGAGCAGGGGACGCACCACGAGATCCGCCCACTCCGCCTCAGCGCCCGAGGCGTAGTAGCGGAAGGCGAGCGCCACGTCGCAGTCGCCTTCGCGCAGCATCTCCACCGAGCGCGGCGGCTCCGCCTCGACGAGGGAGACACGCGTGCCCGGATGCGCCGCGCGCAGGGCGGCCAGGGCGGTCGGCACCAGTGTGGAGCTGCCGCTGGAGAAGGACACCAGCCGCACCCGGCCGGCGCGCAGCCCTGCGATGGCGGCGATCTCCTCCTCGGCGGCGGTGAGCCCGGCCAGAATCCCCGCCGCATGACGCACCAGCGCTTCACCCGCCTGTGTCAGGCGCATCTCCCGGCCCGTGCGGATCAGCAGCGGCGTGCCGGCAGACGCTTCGAGCGCCTTCATCTGCTGGCTGACGGCCGGCTGGGTACAGCCCAGCTCGCGCGCCGCCGCGGAGAAGGACCCGGTGGCGGCCACGGCACGCAGAACGCGGAGATGGCGAGCTTCGATCACCCTCCAAATATAAGGGGCCCTTGGGTCTTGATGGTGGTATCGACTGGTTGTCTTGGGGTGCAGGAGTTAGCGTGTCCGGCATGAAGCCCAGGCAGCTGCTGACCGTGAACGTGGGACGTCCCAAGGCCGTCGACTACGCCGACATCGGCACGACGGGGATCGACAAGCAGCCCGTGGAAGGGCCCGTCCGGGTGACGGAACCGGGGCCCAAGGGGCAGGGCGGCAGCGGCCTCGCCGGGGACTCCATCTGCGATCTGCGCCACCACGGCGGCTCGGACCAGGCGGTCTACGCCTTCGCCCGCGAGGATCTCGACCGGTGGGAGCGGGCGCTCGGGCGCCCCCTTCCCAATGGTTCGTTCGGCGAGAACCTCACCGTCAGCGGGGTGGATGTGACCGGCGCGAAGATCGGCGAGCGCTGGCGGATCGGCCGGGATCTGGTGCTGGAGGTGACCAGCGGCCGCATCCCCTGCCGCACGTTCGCGGCCTGGGTGGGGGAGAGGGGCTGGGTGAAGCGCTTCACCCAGGACTCGGCGCCGGGAGCGTATCTGCGGGTCGTCGCGCCCGGCGAGATCCGCGCGGGCGACCCGATCGAGGTCGTGCACCGTCCGGACCACGACGTGACCGTCCGGACGGCGTTCCGCGCCGAGACGGTGGAGCGGACGCTGCTGCCCAAGGTGCTCGCCGCGGGGGATGCGCTCCACGCCGGACTGCGCAGGGACGCGCTCGCGTATGTCGAGAAGTACGGCGACGGCGGTTCCTAGGTTCCGAGGAAAACGGCTCCGAGGAGAGCCGTTCCGAGGAGAGCCGTTCCCGGCGGCTCGTAGGGGAAATCCCCGAAGGGTTTGGGGAGTTGTTTCGGGGACGGCTCGGGGACCGTCCCCGATGTGTGTGCGAGCGTGGGCCGGGAGTCTGGAGCCATGTCCCGACTCAGGCGCGTCCTCATTCTCGTCACGACGGTCGCCGTCGTCGCCGGCCTGGCGCTCGGCGGCGGGGCCGTGTGGCTGTACTCCGACGCCAAGGTGTCCACAGCCGGCTCGACGTCGTTCGGCAACGAGCTGGCCGTCCCACCGCTCGCGAAGTCGCGGGTGAAGCCGGACGGGACACGCGTCTTCGATCTGACGATGCAGTCCGGGCACAAGGAGTTCATACAGGGGAAGAAGACGCCGACCTGGGGCTTCAACGGCGACTATCTCGGCCCGACGCTGCGGGCGGCACGCGGGGAGAAGGTGGAGGTCAAGGTCGCCAACCGGCTCGGTGAGGCGTCCACCGTGCACTGGCACGGGATGCATCTGCCCGCGGCCATGGACGGCGGCCCGCACCAGATGGTCGCCCCCGGTCAGACGTGGACGCCGCACTGGACCGTGGACCAGCCCGCCGCCTCCCTCTGGTACCACCCGCATCCGCACGGCAGGACCGAGAAGCATGTGCAGCGCGGGCTGGCCGGGATGTTCCTGCTGGACGACGAGCGGTCCGCGGGGCTTGCGCTGCCGAAGACCTACGGAGTCGACGATCTGCCGGTCATCGTCCAGGACGTGCGGTTCGACGGAGCGGAGTTTGACCACGGGCACCGGCTGATGAGCGACACCGGCTTCCTCGGTGACCGCACGATGGTCAACGGCACACTCGACCCCTATGCAGAGGTGCGGGACGAGCGAGTGCGGCTGCGTCTGCTCAACGCCTCGACCGCACGCGTCTACGCCTTCGGGTTCTCCGACGGCCGGGAGTTCTCGCTGATCGGCACGGACGGCGGGCTGCTGGAGCAGGCCGTGCCCATGGAGCGGATACGGCTCTCGCCCGGCGAGCGCGCCGAGATCGTCGTGCGGATGGAGCCGGGCGAGAAGACGGTGCTGCGCAGCTTCCCGCCGCGGG
>NZ_JADWYQ010000050.1 GCF_022414575.1 Streptomyces sp. MUM 178J
TTCGCGGGTCGTCCCGGCGGCGGCGGTGGCGGCGGCGGTCGTCCCGGCTTCGCGGGTCGTCCCGGCGGAGGCCCCGGCGGCGGCGGCTTCGGCGGCGGCGGTGGCCGTCCCGGCTTCGGCGGACGTCCGGGCGGCCCCGGCGGCCGCGGCGGCACCCAGGGCGCCTTCGGCCGTCCCGGCGGCCCGGCGCGCCGTGGCCGCAAGTCGAAGCGGCAGCGGCGCCAGGAGTACGAGGCCATGCAGGCCCCGTCGGTCGGCGGTGTGATGCTGCCTCGCGGCAACGGCGAGTCCATTCGCCTGTCGCGCGGTGCGTCCCTCACCGACTTCGCGGAGAAGATCAACGCCAACCCGGCGTCGCTCGTCGCGGTCATGATGAACCTCGGCGAGATGGTCACCGCGACCCAGTCCGTCTCCGACGAGACCCTGGAGCTCCTGGGCTCGGAGATGAACTACACCGTCCAGATCGTCAGCCCGGAGGAGGAGGACCGAGAGCTTCTCGAGTCCTTCGACATCGAGTTCGGCGAGGACGAAGGCGGCGAGGAGGCCCTGGTCTCGCGTCCGCCGGTGGTGACCGTCATGGGTCACGTCGACCATGGAAAGACCCGACTGCTGGACGCGATCCGCAAGACGAACGTCATCGCGGGCGAGGCCGGCGGCATCACGCAGCACATCGGTGCGTACCAGGCCGCGACCGAGGTCAACGGCGAGGACCGCAAGATCACCTTCATCGACACCCCGGGTCACGAGGCGTTCACCGCCATGCGTGCCCGCGGTGCGAAGTCGACCGACATCGCGATCCTCGTGGTGGCGGCCAACGACGGTGTGATGCCCCAGACGATCGAGGCGCTGAACCACGCCAAGGCGGCCGAGGTGCCGATCGTGGTCGCGGTCAACAAGATCGACGTCGAGGGTGCGGACCCGACCAAGGTGCGCGGTCAGCTGACCGAGTACGGCCTGGTGGCCGAGGAGTACGGCGGCGACACCATGTTCGTCGACATCTCCGCCAAGCAGGGTCTCAACATCGACTCCCTGCTGGAGGCCGTGGTCCTCACCGCGGACGCCTCGCTCGACCTGCGGGCCAACCCCGTGCAGGACGCGCAGGGCATCGCGATCGAGTCCCACCTCGACCGCGGCCGCGGCGCCGTGGCGACCGTCCTGGTGCAGCGCGGCACCCTGAGGGTCGGCGACACGATGGTCGTCGGCGACGCCTACGGCCGCGTCCGCGCCATGCTCGACGACAAGGGCAACAACGTCGAGGAAGCGGGTCCGTCGACCCCCGTCCTGGTCCTGGGTCTCACCAACGTCCCGGGCGCCGGCGACAACTTCCTGGTCGTCGACGAGGACCGCACGGCCCGTCAGATCGCCGAGAAGCGCGCGGCGCGCGAGCGCAACGCGAACTTCGCCAAGCGCACCCGCCGGGTGTCCCTCGAGGACCTGGACAAGGTGCTCAAGGCCGGTCAGATCCAGGAACTCAACCTCATCATCAAGGGCGACGCGTCCGGTTCGGTGGAGGCTCTCGAGTCCTCGCTGCTCCAGCTCGACGTCGGCGAAGAGGTGGACATCCGGGTGCTGCACCGCGGCGTCGGCGCCGTCACCGAGTCCGACATCGACCTGGCGATGGGCTCCGACGCCATCGTCATCGGCTTCAACGTCCGCGCGGCCGGCCGGGCCGCGCAGATGGCGGAGCGCGAGGGCGTCGACGTCCGGTACTACTCGGTGATCTACCAGGCCATCGAGGAGATCGAGGCGGCCCTCAAGGGCATGCTCAAGCCGGAGTACGAAGAGGTCGAGCTGGGCACGGCGGAGATCCGCGAGGTCTTCCGCTCGTCCAAGCTGGGCAACATCGCGGGTGTGCTCATCCGTTCCGGCGAGGTCCGACGCAACACCAAGGCCCGGCTCATCCGCGACGGCAAGGTCGTCGCGGAGAACCTCACCATCGAGGGCCTGCGTCGCTTCAAGGACGACGTCACCGAGATCCGCGAAGGCTTCGAGGGCGGTATCAACCTCGGAAACTTCAACGACATCAAGGTCGACGACGTCATCGCGACGTACGAGATGCGCGAGAAGCCTCGCGGCTGACGCGAGCAGCCGGTTCGGGGCCGGTCGGCGGGATATTTCCGTCGATCGGCCCCGGCCGTTGCGTGTACGGTTCTTGGTGTCCCTGCCAAGCGCTGGCAGGCGTCCATGACCCCGAACCGGCGGGACATCCGGGCATCACATGTATGTGGGGACGCTGTCCTTCGATCTGCTCCTCGGCGACGTACGGTCGCTGAAGGAGAAACGCTCCGTGGTCCGTCCGATCGTCGCCGAGCTCCAGCGGAAGTTCTCCGTGAGCGCGGCGGAGACCGGCGGACAGAACCTCCACCGCAGGGCCGAGATCGGCGTCGCGCTGGTCTCGGGGGACACGGGGCACCTCACGGAAGTGCTGGACCGGTGTGAGCGCCTTGTCGCCGGTCGGCCCGAGGTGGAGCTGCTGTCGGTCAGACGCAGGCTGCACAGTGACGAGGACTGAGGCGTTCACAAAGACCGACGCAGACGTGAGCGGTCCCGAAGGCACGAAAAGCAAGGCAAAGAAGGAGAAGGACCAGTGGCCGACAACGCGCGGGCGAAGAAGCTGGCGGACCTCATCCGCGAAGTGGTCGCCGAGAAGCTGCAGCGCGGCATCAAGGACCCGCGGCTGGGATCGCATGTGACCATCACGGACACCCGGGTCACCGGCGACCTGCGGGAGGCCACGGTCTTCTACACGGTCTACGGCGACGACGAGGACCGCGCCAGCGCCGCGGCCGGACTGCAGAGCGCCAAGGGCATCCTGCGCTCCGCCGTCGGCGCCGCGGCCGGCACCAAGTTCACCCCGACCCTCACCTTCGTCGCGGACGCCCTGCCGGAGAACGCCCGCACGATCGAGGACCTCCTCGACAAGGCGCGGGCCTCCGACGCCAAGGTGCGGGAGGCGTCCTCCGGCGCGGACTACGCGGGCGACGCCGACCCGTACCGCAAGCAGGACGACGAGGGCGAGAGCGGAAACGAGGACGCGGCCGCTTCATGACACAGCACAGCAAGACCCCGCCGGCCGACGGCCGGCGGGGCCCCCAGGACGGCCTGGTCATCGTGGACAAGCCGACCGGCTTCACCTCGCACGACGTGGTGGCGAAGATGCGCGGCATCGCCAGGACCCGCCGCGTCGGGCACGCCGGCACGCTCGACCCCATGGCCACCGGCGTGCTGGTGCTCGGGGTCGAGCGGGCCACCAAGCTGCTCGGCCATCTCGCGCTGACCGAGAAGGAGTACCTGGGCACCATCAGGCTCGGCCAGAACACCGTCACGGACGACGCCGAAGGCGAGATCACCACCTGCGCCGACGCCTCCGGGATCACCCGGGAGGCCATCGACGCCGCCGTCGCCAAGCTGACCGGCGACATCATGCAGGTGCCGTCCAAGGTCAGCGCCATCAAGATCGACGGCAAGCGGTCCTACGCACGCGTGCGCGGCGGCGAGGACTTCGACATCCCCGCCCGCCCGGTGACCGTCTCCTCGTTCCGGGTGTACGACGTCCGGGAGGCGGTCGCCTCGGGGTCCCCCGGGGCCGAAGACGCCGGGGGAGGCACGCCGGTCGTCGACCTGGTGGTGTCGGTGGTCTGCTCCTCGGGCACGTATATCCGCGCCCTCGCCCGCGACCTCGGCGCCGGCCTCGGCGTCGGCGGCCATCTCACGGCGCTGCGCCGCACCCGCGTCGGCCCGTACGGCCTGGACGCGGCGAAGACGCTCGACCAGCTCCAGGAGGAGCTGACGGTGATGCCGATCGCCGAGGCGGCGGACCGCGCCTTCCCCCGCTGGAACGTGTCGGAGAAGCACGCCAGGCTGCTGCTGAACGGCGTACGGATCGACATGCCGCCGCAGCCCTCCTCGCCCGTGGCCGCGTTCGCACCCGACGGGCGCTTCCTGGCGCTGGTCGAGGAGCACAAGGGCAAGGCGAAGAGCCTGGCCGTCTTCGGCTGAGCCGGTTCATCGTGGAGCGGGCGGTCTGCACCGTCGCCCGCTCCACGATCCCCTCTGCAGGGGGTCTATCCGTCGCAGCAGCCCTTTTCACCCCAACGGGCAGGCGCTCGGAGTGAACCACGGGAGCACACGGGGTGCTTTTGGCACACGGACTTCTCCTGCCGATCATGGGCTGCCGGCTCGGCCGGGAGGCCGCCGGAGGGCCCGTGCCCGACGCGGACACGGGTGCGGTGTTCGCGGTCGTGGGCGCCGCCCTCGAGGCCGGGCGGCCGGCTGAGGGCTTCGCGGCTCCCGCTGTGCGCCACACGGGCCGCAGAGGCCCGGCGGGGACCCCTGGGTGAGCTGCTGCGCGCCGCCGCCCTCGGCGCCGGGCAGCGGGCCGGGGAACACACGAGAGCCCTCGTCCGCCGTGTCGGCATGCTGCTGGTACGCACCCCCGAAGGCGCGGCCTGCTTCGACCGCCGGCTGGTCGAGCTCGCCCGTGAGGCGCCCGGTTTCGCCCGGCTCGTCCGCGGCCGGCCGGCGGGGCAGCCGGAGCAGTGGGCCGCGGTCGTCGGGCCAGCGCACGGCGCGTGCTGGAGTTGCCGGGCGACGGGACGCTCGCTTGTCCACAGGCGATGCGAACCGGGAAGCTGGGGCATGGCACTCTTAGACCTGCGTAATCGGCGAACAGGCGGACGAGGAGCGGTCACAGTGCAGCGCTGGCGTGGCTTGGAGGACATCCCCCAGGACTGGGGGCGCAGCGTCGTCACCATCGGCTCCTACGACGGAGTGCACCGCGGGCACCAGCTGATCATCGGGCGGGCCGTGGAGCGGGCGCGGGAGCTCGGCGTCCCGTCCGTTGTGGTCACCTTCGACCCCCACCCCAGCGAGGTTGTCCGCCCCGGCAGCCATCCGCCGCTGCTGGCTCCGCACCACCGGCGCGCCGAGCTGATGGCGGAGCTCGGCGTGGACGCGGTGCTGATCCTGCCCTTCACCGCGGAGTTCTCCAAGCTGTCGCCGGCGGACTTCACGGTGAAGGTGCTCGTCGACAAGCTGCACGCGCGCGCCGTCATCGAGGGCCCCAACTTCCGCTTCGGACACCGGGCGGCGGGCAATGTCGCCTATCTCGCGGAGCTGGGCGTGACGTACGACTACGAGGTGGAGGTCGTCGACCTCTATGTGAGCGGCGAGGCGGGCGGCGGCGAGCCGTTCTCCTCCACCCTCACCCGCCGTCTAGTCGCCGAGGGCGACATCGAGGGGGCGGCGGAGATCCTCGGCCGGCCCCACCGCGTCGAGGGCGTCGTCGTACGCGGCGCCCAGCGCGGCCGCGAGCTGGGCTACCCGACGGCGAACGTCGAGACCCTGCCGCACACCGCGATCCCGGCGGACGGGGTGTACGCGGGCTGGCTGACGGCGGCGGGGGAGCGGATGCCCGCAGCGATCTCCGTCGGCACGAACCCGCAGTTCGACGGCACGGAGCGCACAGTGGAGGCGTACGCGATCGACCGCGTGGGCCTCGATCTGTACGGGCTGCATGTGGCGGTGGACTTCCTGGCGTATGTGCGGGGGCAGAAGAAGTTCGACTCCATCGAGGCGCTGCTGGCGGCGATCGCGGACGACGTCAAGCAGTGCCGGACCCTGACGGCGGAGTACGACGCCGAAGCATGAGCCCCGGGGGCGTCCGCCGGTATGCCAGGGGTGTCCCCCGGCATACCGGCCCCCTCGCGGGTTTCCGGGGCCGCTTTCGCGCCCGACCGCCCACCCCTGAGGGTGTGGCCTTCGCCCCCGCACCCCCGCACCCCCGCAGCTGCCGGGGGCGGGCTGCAGCCCGTGTGCGCCGGCCTCCGGTGAGGGTCCCGGGACAAACCGCACCCCAAGCCCCTCACCGCAGATGACAGGCCACACCCCGCAGCAGTTCCGGCTCCTCCCTCCGGCAGCGCTCCGCGACCCCCGCCCCCGCCGCCTCGCCCGAGGTCAGGGAAGGGCATCGGATGTGGAAGCGGCAGCCCGGCGGGATGCGGGAGGGGTCCGGGGGTTCGCCCGTGAGGATCGCGGGCGGCTCGGCGGACTCCGGCAGTACGGACAGCAGCGCCCGGGTGTACGGGTGCCGCGCATCCGTCAGGACGTCCTCCACCGGGCCCGACTCCACGATCCGCCCCAGATACATCACCGCCACCCGGTCCGCGATGTTCCACGCCAGCCCCAGGTCGTGCGTCACCACCAGAGCCGCCACCCCCAGCTCCTCCCGCAGCCGCAGCAGCAGCGCGAGGATCTCCCCGCGCACGGATGCGTCCAGGGACGCCACCGGCTCGTCCGCGATGATCACCTCGGGCCGGAGGACCAGCGCGCCGGCGATGACGACCCGCTGCCGCTGGCCGCCGGACAGTTCGTGCGGATAGCGCAGGAAGAACCGCTCCGGCGGGCGGAGCCCCGCCTGCGCGAGGGCGTCGGCCACCGCGGCCCGCTCGTCCCCGCCGCGGCCGTGGATGCGCAGTCCCTCGGCCACGGCCTCGTACACCGTGTGCCGGGGGTTGAGCGAACCGCTCGGGTCCTGCAGCACCAGCTGCACCCGCCGCCGGTACTCCTTCAGCGCCCGCGTCCCGTACGACAGCGGTCTCCCGTCGAAGGAGACGACGCCCGCGGTCGGCTCCACCAGCCCGAGCAGCGCCCGCGCCAGGGTGCTCTTGCCGCAGCCGGACTCGCCGACGAGCGCCACGATCTCGCCTGCGCCGATGGCGAGGTCCACTCCGTCGACGGCGCTCGCGGACGGTGCGCCCCGCCGCCCGGGGAAGACCACCCGCAGTTCGTCCGCCGACAGCACGGGCGGCCGTGTGCTCATGAAGGACTCCTGACGCTCGCGGGGGCCGGCACGACATGCACACAGGCGGCCCGATGCTCCATCGCGGCCTCGGCCAGCACCGGTTCGGCGGCGGCCAGCACCGGTTCGGCGGCGGCGCAGGCCTCCACCGCGTCGGGGCACCGGGGACGGAAGGCGCACCCGGAGGGCAGCGAGGAGGGGTCGGGCGGATCGCCGGGCAGCCCTCGCGGCGCGCGCCGCGACCCCGCGTCCCCGATCCGGGGGAAGGCGGCGGCCAGGGCACGCCCGTACGGATGTCGTGCCGCCCCGTACACCTGCTGTGCCGGCCCCTCCTCGACCACCCGCCCCGCGTACATCACAGCCAGCCGGTCGCAGGTGTCGGCGAGCACCGCCAGATCATGACTGATCATCAGCAGCCCGATGTCCTGCTCCGAGACGAGCTGTTCGATCAGCCGCAGGATCTGAGCCTGGATCATCACATCGAGGGCCGTGGTCGGCTCGTCCGCGATGATCAGCCGAGGGCCGCAGGCCAGCGCCATCGCGATCATCACCCGCTGCCGCTGGCCGCCGGACAGCTCGTGCGGATACGCGGCGGCACGCGAGGCGGGCAGCCCCACCTGCTCCAGCAGTTCCCCGGTGCGCGCCCGGGCCCCCGCGGCCGACGCCCGGCGGTGCACCAGCAGCGGTTCGGCGATCTGCTCCCCGATCCGCTGCACCGGGTTGAGGGAGTGCATGGCCCCCTGGAAGACGATCGACGCCCCCGCCCAGCGCACGGCCCGCAGCCGCCCCCACCGCATGGTGAGCACGTCCTCGCCGTCCAGCAGGATCTGCCCGCTGAGCCGGGCGGTGCGCGGCAGCAGCCGCAGCAGGGCGAGGGCGAGCGTCGACTTCCCGCACCCCGACTCTCCGGCGAGCCCCAGCTTCCGGCCCGCGGGGAGGCGGAGGTCGACGCCGCGTACGGCCGGCACTGCGGCCTCCCCGGTCCCGTACACGACATGGAGGTCCCGCACTTCGAGCAGTGTCACGTCGCTCATCCGGCAGCTCCCAGCCTCGGGTTGAGTACGGATTCGATCGCCCGTCCGCACAGGGTGAAGCAGAGCGCGACGACGGCGACTGCGATGCCGGGCGGGGCCAGATACCACCAGTGGCCGGCGGAGACCGCGCCCGCCTCGCGCGCGTCCTGGAGCATGCCGCCCCAGGAGACGACGGTCGGGTCGCCCAGCCCGAGGAAGGCGAGCGTGGCCTCGGTGAGGATGGCGCTGGAGATGCACAGCGTGGTCTGCGCCAGGACGAGCGGCATCACGTTGGGCAGCACATGGCGGCTCATGACGTGGCTGTGGCCGCCGCCGAGGGCGCGGGCGCGTTCGATGTACGGGCGGGACTCGACCGCGATGGTCTGCGCCCGCACCAGCCGCGCCGTCGTCGGCCAGCTGGTCACCCCGATCGCCACGATCACCGTCCAGACGCTGCGGGACATCACCGTCGCCAGCACGATCGCCAGCACCAGCGTGGGCATCACCAGAAACCAGTCCGTGACGCGCATGGCGAGGGCGGAGAACCATCCTCCGTAATGGCCCGCGAGGATGCCGACGAGTGTGCCGATGGCGACGGACAGCGCCGCCGCGAGCAGCCCCACGGTCAGCGAGATCCTCGCTCCCCAGACCAGCAGCCCGAGCAGGGAGCGCCCGAACTGGTCGGTGCCGAGGGGGAACTCGGCGCTGGGCGACTCAAGCGGCCCGCCCGGCGCACGTGTCACGCTCTGCACATCCGAGCCGACCAGCAGCGGTGCGGCCAGCGCGACCAGGGTGATGAGCGCCAGCGCGGCAAGACCCGCCAGACCCGCGCGACGGGTGCGGTACGCCCGCCAGAAGCGGGCGGCCGAGTGCCTGCGGCGTGCCCAGCTGAGGGCGGTGGGGGAGGAGTCGGTCGTCGTCATCGGCCCACCCGGGGGTCGAGCAGCGGATACAGCAGATCGGCGAGCAGGTTCATCAGGATCATCGCCCCGGCGAACACCATGAACAGGCCCTGCACCAGCGGCAGATCGGGCACGCTGAGCGCCTGGTAGAACAGCCCCCCGAGCCCCGGCCAGGAGAACACCGTCTCCACGAGGATGGAACCCGCCGCCACATGGCCCAGATTGATGAAGACCATGGTGCCCGTGGGCAGCAGCGCGTTGGGGACGGCGTGCCTGCGGCGTACGGCGTCGTCCCGCAGCCCCTTGGCCCGCGCCGTGGTGAGATAGTCGCCGCCCATCTCGTCCAGCAGCGAGGACCGCATCACCAGCAGCGTCTGCGCATAGCCGACGGCGACGAGGGTGAGGACCGGCAGCACCATGTGGTGGGCGACGTCTGCGATATACGCGAGTCCCGTCGCATCGCCGGACTCCATGCCGCCGGTGGGGAACATCCCGGGAACGGGCCCCGCACCCACCGCGAAGGTGATGATCAGCAACAGGCCGAGCCAGAACGACGGCACGGACCAGAGAGTGAGCGCCACCCCCGTGGTGAGGCGGTCGCCCGGGCTGCCGTGCCGCCACGCGGAGCGGGTGCCGAGCCAGAGGCCGAGCGCCGAGTAGACCACCACGGCGGTGCCGGTCAGCAGCAGCGTCGCCGGCAGCTTCTGGACGATCAGCTCCCCGACGGGCGCGTGGAACTGGTACGACATGCCGAGATCGCCGGTCAGCGCCTTGCCGCAGTAGTCGGCGAACTGCTGCCACAGCGGCTGGTCGAGCCCGAACTGACGGCGCAGCGCGGCCAGCTGCTCGGCCGAGGTGGGACGGCCGTGCGTCATGGCCCGCACCGGGTCGCCGGGCACGATCCGGAAGAGGAAGAAGCCGGTGACGAGAACGGCGAGCAGCGATACGGCGGCGCCCGCGAGCCGGCCCGCCACATAGCGCAGATAGGCGCGGGCGCCGCCGCCCCGACCGGCGGGCGGAAGCCCGTCGGCGGGCGGTACGGCCTTGGCCGGTGTGGTGGTCGCGGTCATCGTTCGCTCACGGTCGTCGGTGCGCTCTGGTGCGTCGGTGCGCTCAGGTGGGTGGGATCGCTCAGGTACGTCGCTCTGCTCGGCGTCATCGGCTGCTCGCGGTCGTCTGCTGCTCGCGGTCGTCTGCTACTCGCGGTCGTCGGACGCCGCGCGGCGGCGCCGGGCCATGTACACCCCGGCCCCGGCGGCGACCACGGCGGCGGCCGCCACGCCGATGAACACCCCGGCTGAGGAGCCCTCGTCCGCGGTGTCCGCCGAGACGGGCGCGCCGGACGCGGGCACCGCGGACCACCAGCTCCAGTAGCCGTCCTGGCCCCAGAGGTTGCCGGCGCCCGCCGGCATCGTGGTGATCGACTCGATGTGGTCGGTGCGGTACGCCTCGACGGCGTTCGGATAGGCGAGGACGTTCATCAGGCCCGTGTCGTACAGCCTCGACTGCATCTGCTTCACCAGCTCGGCCCGTTTGGCGGGGTCGTACTCGACGGCCTGCCGCGCATACAGCTCGTCATAGCGTTTGTCGCAGATGAAGTTGTCGGTCGAACCGGTGTCCCCGGGGGTGGCCGGGAGCGCGTCGCAGGTGTGGATGGCCAGCACGAAGTCCGGGTCCGGGTTGACGGACCAGCCGTCGAAGGCCAGGTCGTAGTCGCCCCTGAGCCAGGGGTCGGAGACATTGTCGAGGCATTCGACCGTGAGCCCGATGCCCAGCTTGCCCCACCACTCCTGGAAGTACTTGGCGACCGCCTTGTCGTTGGGGTCGGTGGCATGGCACAGGATGCGGAAGTCGAGCGGGCGGCCGTCCTCGCCGACGCGCTTTCCCTCGGCGTTCCTGCGGTAGCCGGCCCCGTCGAGGAGCCGGGCGGCCTCAGCCGGGTCGTATGCGATCTCCTGGCTCGGCGACGGCTTCCAGAAGTACGACGAGAACCGTGGCGGAATATAGCCCTCGCCTTTCACGGCGTGCCCCTGGAAGACCTTGTCGACGACGGCGCTGCGGTCGACGGCATGGAACAGGGCCTTGCGCACGGCCGGGTCGAGCAGCGCGGGATGGCCGTCGCCGAACCGCGTGCCGTCCTTCGCGCGCGCCCCGGGGTTGACGGCGAGTGCGTAGAAGCGGCGGCCCGGCGCGTCGTTCACCGCGATGTCGGCTTCCTTCTCCAGGGCGGCGGCCTGGGCCGGGGTGAGTCCCTGCACGAACGACACCTCGCCCTTGCGGAGGGCGGCCACTGCCGCGTCGCCGTCCTTGTAGTACTTCAGCAGCAGTTCGTCGAAGCGCGGCGTGCCACGCCAGAAGTTCTTGTTCGGCTTGAGTCTGACGTACTGGTCGACCTTGAAGTCCGTGATGACGAACGGGCCGTTGCCGACGATCGGGAACCGCTTGTCGTTGTTGAAGGACGAGAAGTCGGTGACGTCCTCCCAGATGTGCCGGGGCACGATGGGGACGTCGAGCGCGGTCATGGTGGCCTGGGGCTTCTTCAGCTCGATGACCAGCGTATGGGAGTCCGGCGCGGTGACCCGCTTGAAGTTGGCGGTGAAGCTGCCGTTGGCGGTGGCCGCGTCCTCGTTCTCCATCATGGTGTTGAACGTCCACGCGGCGTCCTCGGCGGTCACCGGTCTGCCGTCCGACCAGGTGGAGTCCTTGCGGATGGTGTAGGTCCAGGTCAGCTTGTCCGCGGAAGGCCTCCAGTCGGTGGCCAGACCGGGGACGGGGCGGGCGTCCTCGACGTCGTAGTTGGTGAGGAACTCATAGGCGAGCCGGTGGATGCTGGTGCTCACCAGCCGCTGGGCCAGGAACGGGCTGAGGGAGTCCACACTCTGCGAGACGGCGACCGTCAGCACGGTGTGCCCGTCGCGCTTGTCGTCGTCCGTGCCGTCGGCCGCCGCTGTGGCCTGAGGGACGAGAGCCGAAGCCGTCAGCATCGCGCAGGCGAGGATCAGCCGGGTACGGCGGCGGGTGGTGCGGTGCGGAGTCTTGACGGTCATGGCAGGCGACCTCACGTCCTCGCTCGCGTGTGCTGGTGAAGCGCAGGTCTACCAGCGGTGTCGCACTGCGTCAACGATGCATTACAGCCTGTGTGGAGCTCGCGTGTGCGCCGGGGGTACGACGACGGCCCGCACCGGTGCCGGTGCGGGCCGTTGTGGGCCGGGAAATGCGGGATTACTGCTGTTGCTGCGGCGGAGGCGGCGGGGCCTGGGGCGGCTGCTGCTGCCAGTCCGCAGGCGGCGCCTGGCCCGGTGCTTCGGGCTGTCCAGGTGCCTGCTGTCCGGGTGCGGGGTGTTGGGGCGGCTGTCCGGGGTGTTGGGGCGGGTAGGGCTGTCCGGGCATCGGCTGGGGCGGCTGGCCCGGCATGGCCTGTCCGGGCTGGCCCTGCCATTGGGGCTGGCCCGGCGCCTGCCCCGGCCCCTGATGGCCCGGCATCGGCGGGGCGGCCTGGGGCGGTGGATTGCCGTCCGACATCCATAGCCCTTGCTGCTGCTGGGCGCGTACGAAGTCCTCTGCGATCAGCGCCGCGAGGTTGAAGTACGCCTCACGGGTCTTCGGCCGCATCATGTCCAGGTCCACCTCGGCGCCTGCCGCGAGATGCTCGTCGAAGGGCACCACGACCACACCTCGGCAACGGGTCTGGAAGTGCTGCACGATGTCCTCGACCTTGATCATCTTGCCGGTCTCGCGGACTCCGGAGATCACCGTGATCGACCGCTGCACCAAGTCCGCGTAGCCGTGAGCGGAAAGCCAGTCCAGCGTGGTCGACGCACTGCTCGCGCCGTCCACCGAGGGCGTCGAGATGATGATCAGCTGATCCGCCAGATCCAGCACTCCGCGCATCGCGCTGTAGAGCAGTCCGGTGCCGGAGTCGGTCAGGATCACCGGGTACTGCCGGCCCAGGACCTCGATCGCCCGGCGGTAGTCCTCGTCGTTGAACGTCGTCGAGACGGCCGGGTCCACGTCGTTGGCGAGGATCTCCAGACCGGACGGAGCCTGCGAGGTGAACCGGCGGATGTCCATGTACGAGTTGAGGTACGGGATCGCCTGCACCAGGTCGCGGATGGTCGCGCCGGTCTCCCGCCGCACCCGCCGGCCGAGCGTGCCGGCGTCCGGGTTGGCGTCGATGGCCAGGATCTTGTCCTGCCGCTCGGTGGCCAGCGTCGCGCCGAGAGCGGTCGTCGTCGTGGTCTTGCCGACACCGCCCTTGAGGCTGATGACCGCGATCCGGTAGCAGGACAGCACCGGGGTGCGGATCAGCTCCAGCTTGCGCTGACGCTCGGCCTCCTCCTTCCGGGCGCCGAACTTGAATCGCGACGATGCCGCCGGATTACGGCTGCTCTTGGCTTTCTGCTTCGCGTTGCGCAGCAGGCGGTCGGAGGAGAGCTCGACCGCGGCCGTGTAGCCGAGCGGCGCGCCCGGCACGGAACGCTCCCGCTGGTCGTGGGTCACGGCCGTCGGCCAAGCCCCGCTGGTCCTCGGGTCGCCGGGAGGCTGATCGGGCCCGCCGGGTTGTCCGGGCTGTCCGGGGTGCTGGCCGGGCTGTCCGGGCTGGGGGAATCCGTAACCGCCTTGCTGCGGCTGCGGCTGCGGGCCGGGCTGCGGCGCGGTGGGGGGCAGCGGCGCCCCCGGTGCTCCGGGAGCTCCTGGCACTCCGGGTCCTCCGGGCTGGCCGGGCTGCGGGAACCCGTAACCGCCGGGCTGTCCCGGCTGGGGGAACCCGTATCCGCCTTGCTGCGCCTGCGGGTCGGGCTGCGGCGGTACGGGAGGCAGCGGCGCCCCCGGTGCTCCGGGCTGCTCCTGCCGGGCGGGTTGCGGGAACCCGTATCCGCCCTGCTGCGGCTGCGGCTGCGGCGCGGTGGGCGGCAGCGGGGTGGCCTGTGCCCCTGCGGCCCCCGGTGCTCCGGGGTGCTCCTGCTGGGGAGGCGGAGGGAAGCCGTAGCCGCCGCCCTCAGGTGCGGACCCGGCAGGGGGTTGAGCGGGCCAGGCGGGCGTGGCCGCGGCGCCTTCCTGCACCGGTGGCCGAGCTTGCGGCTGCTCTGCCAGGACGGGCCACTGCGGTGCGGCGGAAGGAGCAGCCGGCTGGTACGCGGGCGGCTGCGGCGGCGCTCCGATGCTGCCGTCCGGTTGCGGTTGCGGCTGCGGCTGCGGCGTCGGAACCCATGGCTGTGCGGCCTCGGGGGCCGGGCCCTGTGCGGCTTCGCCGGACTGCGCGTCCGGGGACTGCGGCTCATCCGCTGCCGCAGACTCGGACTCCTCACTCCTCAAGGCGTCGCCAGCAGTGCCCGACGGCTCTTCGGCTGCGCCGCCGTGCTGCTCGTCCTCGTTCTCGTTCCCGTTCTCGTCCGCGTCGCCGGTCTCGCCGGTCAGGTCTGCGGAGGTCTCGTAAGTCCCCTTGCCGGACTCCGCGGCTGTCGTCGCGTCAGTCTCCGCGCGCTGTGCGGCCTGTGCGGCCTGCGTGTCCGCCGCCGCATCGCCGGTCGCGGGCTTCTCGCCGTCGCCCGCGTCCGCGCCAGGGGCATCCGAGGCTGCCGCGTCTGCCGCAGAGGTGTCTCCCGGCCCGTCCCCGGTCTGCTCGCCCTGCCGCCCCTCGCCGGGCTCGGATGTGTCCGCGCCGCTCTTGGCGGCTTCCTCCGCTGCCTTCTTCGCGGCGTCCCGCTCCGCGAACTCACGCTTCAGCGCGGCAGGGGAGAAGCGCATCGTCATCCCGCTCTCCACGTCGCCACCCCCGAACGGCTGCGCGGCGGCTTCCGGTGCGGGCTGTGCCGGTGCGGGCAGCGGCCCCTGCGGCTGTATGGGGGCAGGCCCCTGACCGGGCTGCGCCTGCGCATACGGCGGCACCGGTCCCTGCTGAAGAGGCGCCTGAGGCAGCTGAGGTCCCTGAGGCATCTGCTGGTGAGGCTGTGGTGGCGTCTGCTGCGGAAACCGGCCCTGCGGGGGCTGATCGTGCGGGGCCTGACCCTCCGTTGGAGTCTGCCCCTGCGGCGGCGGCCCCGGCGCCCAGTTCGGCTCGAAGCCGCTGCCCGCGGGCAGCCCGGGCACCGCCACCGGCGCCCCGTTCGGCGGCGGAGGCGTCGCCCCCGTGCCGCCGGCTCCGCCCGAGCCGTCCCCCGACGCGTTCTGCGTGTACCAGGCGGGCGGGGTGTAGTCGATGGTGAACTCACCCGTCAGCTCGGCGGGATCCGCGTCGGACTGATCGTCCACGGGCACGTTCCAGCCCCCGCGGGTGTCGTCCCGATCGCCGTTCACTTTGCCTCCTGGTGTGGTCGAGCACCCTTGTGCCGCGTGATTGGGTGGGGGCGAACGGCAAAATGTCGCATCCGCCCGGCTCTCCCCGCTTGCAACGCGGCAGAACCGCTCACGGGTTCGATCCCGCCCCGGTCTTTCTGCCGCGCCCGGACCCACCCTAATCGCCGACGCGCGCGCTCCGGCAGGGCCGTCGCATCTCCTCCACTGTCCCGTGCGTCACGCCGCGCGCACCGGTCCGCCCACGAGTGACAGACACTCGGCAGAGTGTGAGGAGGCCGTCCGGCAGTCGGTGCGGTCGACGGCCGACGGTCATGGCCGGCGGTCGACGGCTGGCGGGGTCAGTCCATCCGGCGTGCGCTGCCCAGCAGTCCGGTCTCGGCGTCCGTCGCCTGGGTCATCACAAAGCGGCGGTCCCTCGCCGTGCACCACAGGGTGACGCCGTCGGCCAGGCTGGACAGCGCCTCGACCTCGGGCCGCGGCAGCTGCATGATGCGTCCGATCTGCGCCGCCTCATCCGGCGAGACCCGCTGAATGCCGACAAGCGTCGACTTCGCCATCAACCGCGGCGCAGCCGGGCTCAGATACGGCAGCAGCGTCACCACCGACTGCCAGGGGGCCGACACCACACGGCCGCGCGGAGGCCGCATCCCGCAGTCGCGTATCACCACCACGGGGCTGCCCGCGGACGGCCCTTGCGGAGGTACCCGCCCCACATCGTGCAGCGATATGCACTGCTGTCCGCCGCCGGCCGCCTGGGCCAGTGTGGTCCAGGCAGGACCGCGGCCGGTCTCCACGGTGACCCGTGCGCCGGTCGCCGCCGCACGCAGCGCCAGCACCTGCGCCGTCCACAGGCCGCCGATCAGCGTGACTTCGTACGGGGTGGGCCGGTTGACGCCGAGCACCGACGGCTTGCCCTCGGCGTCGACGCCGATGACCACACCGTCGTCCCCCACCGGCAGCGCCAGCGAGTCCAGTTGGTCCACGGGCAGCGTATGCCGCTCACGGCGGGGGCCTATCAGCCCGAAACCGATCCGCGGCTTGGCAGTGGGCACAGTCATCAGCGGGCTCCCCCGAGCGGCAGAGTGGCGAGCATCCCGGGCAACTGCTCACGGTCGAGCCGCACCAGACCCGTCTTGACGCCCCGTGCTGTGCGCTCCAGCTCATGGCGGGCGGCGACCAGTTCCTCGTCGCTGCGCCCGGTGATCCGTATATGGCCGGTGACGGTCACGCCCCGCCGGTCGCCGCTCCCGATCGTGAGGCTGAACGTGGTGGCCAGCGCGGGCAGCGAGGTGAGCAGTGCGACGAGCTGCGGCATCGAGGCGCCGTCGCCGCCCAGTTGCGGCCAGCGGCCCACCCAGTAGGTGGTGTGCCGACGGTCGTCGATGCGCCAGGTGCGGGAGGTCTCCTGGGTGCGCCGCGAGGGTGCTTCGGCCCGGCCGGCCTGGGCTATCGCCAGCGGACTGGCGCAGGACGAGGTGGCCATCGCCGACGTCAGCTCCTCCTCGGTCAGCACCGTCGCCCGGAAACCGGCCCCGGTGAGCCTGCTCGCAAGCTGGTCCGCGGCCCGCACAAGGCACTTCTGCGCACCTTCGAGGCCGCCGCCGCGCGCCTGCACCGCCTCGGGGCACAGCTCGGGGTCCAGCTTGAGCGCGACCCAGGTGATGCGCAGGGCCGGCGCGCCCGTCTGGGCCTGCAGCGGGCCGTAGTTGCGCGCGGCCACCGACTGCTGCGGCAGATGGGGAGCGGGGGCGGGCTGGGTGTGCTGCACGATCTGGGCGGACTCCAGCCGGATGCCGTCGACCTCCAGTACGTCCCGTATCAGCGTCATCGGCAGTGGCCGGGCGGCCCGGTCCTGCCGCAGCGCCGGCCCGTCCGCGGACTCGATCTGGAGCACCGCGGTCAGAAACGTGTCGTCGCCGATCATCCCGACCGGGCGCCGGTCGCGGTCGCTGTAGGTGTACGTCCGCAGGGCCGGGTCGCACTCGACGATCGGCGCCAGCCCCGGCTCGGTCCCCGGCGGGGGCACGAAGGCGGCGGCCCTGCGCCGGCGGGCGCGCAGGGCGAGGACCGTGGCGAGCCATTCCGGCAGCGAGCGCCGGTGTCTGCGCACCACGGCCAGCAGCACCAGCACCGCGGCCGCCACGCCCGCGGGAACCAGCATCAGCGGGTCCAGCACCCAGGCCGCCAGCAGCAGCGCTGCGGCGACCTCGACCAGTACGAGCTGTTGCAGTCGGAACGATCCGAAGTGTCCGGGGCGTCCGTGGAGCCGCGGCACAGCCGGCGTCGGGCCCTGGGGCGAGGTCTGTGCAGGCGGCCGCGCGGACGACCGTCCGCGGGTGCTGCGAGGCGCGGGACGCGTCCGCGTCGCGGATGCCGTCATCGCGTCATCCCCCGGTTCATAAGGCCCCACTTCATCCCGATCACCCCTGTCCGCCCCCGTCGGGCAAGGCTCTTGGCGGCTGGATCACCCTACCCGCCACACGAGCGCCATCGATCAACAGGCATAGTAGGGGGCCGGTCCGACAATCAGGGCCCGGGGGACAGTGCTCATCACAGGGCCCCCACGGGGAGACAGCGCCTTTTCACCAATGGGGACTCATGGCATCACGGCGGGATGAGCTCAACGCATACACCTTTGCGAAGAAGCGCACGGTGGCGGCATTCCTCCAGCCGTCGGCCACGGGCAACGAGGAGGGCGCGCCCCGCCCCCTGCGGGCCGTGGTCCCCGGTCTCATCGTGGGCGCGCTGGTCCTGGCGGGCTTCGGCGCGTTCGGCATGTTCAAGCCCAAGGCCCCGAAGGACTGGGCGCAGCCCGGCGCCAAGGTCATCGTCGGCAAGGACTCCACCACCCGCTATGTCGTCCTGACCACCGGCAAGGGCAAGGACAAGAAGACCCTGCTGCACCCGGTGCTGAACCTCGCCTCGGCCAGGCTGCTGCTCAACCCGCAGGAGTTCGGCGTCATTCAGGTCAGCGACGACATCCTGGACGCGGGCAAGCCGCCGCGCGGCCCGATCCTCGGCATTCCGTACGCCCCCGACCGGCTGCCCGGCGCCAAGGAGGCGGACAAGGACAAGCGGTGGGCGGTGTGCGAGCAGCCGGGCGGCGGCAAGAGCCGGTCCGTGCAGAAGGCCGCGTTCGTCTTCGGGGACCGCGATCTGAAGCTGACCGAGGGCAAGAACCGCCTCACCGGCGGCGAAGTCCTCTATGTCCAGGGCCAGAAGGAGTCCCCGCGCTATCTGGTCGACGCCTCGGGAACCAAATATCTCGTACGGGGCACCGAGGCGGACGCCGAGGTGCTGACCCGCACCCTGGTCGGCGAGCGCAAGGAGCCGCAGCAGGTCACCGACGACTGGCTGGCCACGCTGCACGACGGCAGCCCCGTCGACTTCCCGCGGATACCCGGCCAGGTCGGTCAAAGCGCGGGCGCCGGCGGAGGGCTGACCGGGACGCAGGACCGGGTCGGCATGGTGCTGAAGGCCCCGACCGGCACCGGGCCCCAGCACTATGTGGTGCTCCCGGGCAAGGTGCAGCCCGTCTCGGACTTCACCGCCTGGCTGCTCATCAACTCGCCGCAGACCGCGGACCTCGACATGGCGGGCGAGGCGGCCGCCGTCGACGCGGCCTCCTTCACCCCCGACACCGAGGTCTTCGGCGACGGGCTGCGCTGGCCCGAGTTGAAGGCCAAGCAGGTCAACTCCGCAGGCGGCGAGCGGGACACCGTCTGCAGCGTGCTGCGCAAGGTCGACGGCAAGGGCCGTACGACCCTGTCCACCTGGGCCGGCTCCGGCTACCCCGCGGAGATCACCGCGGGCGGCACCAGCACCTATGTCACCCCCGGCTCGGGCCTGCTGTACACCCAGGTCCAGGGCAAGCAGACCAAGCCGGACGGCTCCCTTTTCCTGGTCACGGACACCGGGCTGCGGTACGCGGTGCAGGCCAACGGCGACAGCAGCACAGAGCGCTCCGACATCGGGGCCGGCGGCCAGGAGCAGCAGTCGGACGGCCGTCCGGAGCCCAGCCAGGCGCAGGTGCGGCTCGGCTATGCGAACGTCACCCCGGCGCTGGTGCCGATCGTGTGGTCGGAGTTCCTGTCCAAGGGACCGCGGCTGGACACCAACAGCGCACGTCAGCCGCAGGGCTCGTAAGAGGGGGAACCGTGCCCGCACCATTTCGAAAGGCCGCGCTGCTGACCGCCGCGACCGCGCTCTGCGGCGGTCTGGGAGCCGCGCCGCCTGCCTTCGCCGGGGAGGCAGGCCCTGTCGGCCTCGACGGCAGCGGCGAATGCACCTTCCCCATGAAGAAGCAGATCGAGGGCACCCCCTGGCCGCTTCAGCGGGTGCTGCTCGATGAACTGTGGCAGGACACCAAGGGCAAAGGCGTACGCGTCGCCGTCATCGACACCGGTGTGGACAACGACAATCCGCAGCTCAAAGCGGCCGTCGACGCCTCGGCCGGCAAGGATCTGCTCAAGCCCGACAAGGAAGCCGGGAGCGACGACAAGCGCGGCAGGACCGACGGCACCGTCGACGAGGTCGGCCATGGCACCAAGGTCGCGGGCATCATCGCCGCCCGCCCACGGGAGGAAACCGGCTTCGTCGGACTGGCTCCCGAGGCGACGATCATCCCGATCCGCCAGAACGACGAGAAGAACAGCGGCAACGACCGCACGATGGCTGCGGCGATCGACCACGCGATCGCCAAGGGCGCCCAGGTCATCAACATCTCCCAGGACACCACCAAGCCGCTGACCGCACAGTCCCCGCTCGGCCAGGCCGTTCAGCGGGCCCTCGACAAGGAGATCGTGGTCGTCGCCTCCGCGGGCAACGACGGCCTCGACGGCAAGCTCAAGAACACCTACCCGGCCGCCTTCCCCGGTGTCCTCGCCGTCGCCTCCTCCGACCGCAACAACGAGCGCGCGGCGTTCTCCCAGGCGGGAGAGTTCGTGGGCGTCGCCGCCCCGGGCGTGGACGTCGTCTCCACCGTCCCCGGCAACGGCCAGTGCATCGACAACGGCACCAGCTTCTCGGCCCCGTACGTCGCGGGGGTCGCCGCACTGCTGAAGGCCAAGTTCCCTGAGTGGAAGGCGCATCAGATCGTCGCGCAGATCCAGCAGACCGCCGAGCGCGCCATCAACGGGCGCGACGACTACGTCGGCTGGGGCGTCGTCGACCCGGTCCGCGCCCTGGAGGCGGACCCCGCCCATCCGCCTCAGGCCCCGCAGGCCGACCCCGGCCCGCCCAAGCCGCCCGCGCCCGAACCGGCCCATCTGGCCATGACGGAGACTCCGCAGGAACGCCGCGAGCGCTATGCAACCTATGTGCTGGGCATCGGCGTCGTACTGGTGGCGGTGATCTCCGGGACGGCCGTGGTCCTCCGGGACACACGGCGCAGAAGAGCTCACTGAGCCAGCTTTGCGATTGGAACTGTCGTACCAAGTGGTTAGAGTGACTGCAGACTTCACAGGTACATGCAACGGGGGAGAGCAACTGTGATAGCCGACAGCGCAGTCTGTGCAGGTCCCCCACCACTCACACCCCAGGCTTCGCCCTCTCCTGAACACACGGGGGCGAGCGGTGGCGGGCCTCTTCGGCCCGGTCGCCGCAGTGCGGAGGCGCAACAGGAGAGCGCGACCGCGTCGTACGGAGAACACAGGCCCGGCGGCGACGCCACAGGGCCGGAAACCGAAGAGTGAGGACCTCCATATGACCAGCCCCGCAGGCGGGTTCGGACTCGGCGACAAGCCGATCAACGATGCCAAGACCAAGATTCACCAGACCGCTGTCTCGGTCAGCAAGCAGGCCCGTGAGCTGGCCGACATCCTCGAGACGGTGCACGCCGGCTGGACCGGTGTCGGCGCCGCCGGCTTCAAGTCGGCGCAGGTCATGGTCAACGAGGACCACGACGAGATCCGCCGCCTCCTCAACGTGCTGCTGAACGCCGTGAGCGAGACGAAGAACCTGAGCAACGCGAACGACGACGACGTGCGCGCCGCGTTCAACGCGGTCAAGGCCGGCCCCGGAGGCTCGGGCAACAGCTCCGGTCTCAACGGCGTCTGACACGCCCCGCCACACGTCCTGTATCAGACTCACACGCACACCGAGGAGAGACACCATGGCCGCTGACGACGGGAACACCCGGGTACGGTATGGCAGCCTGCAGGAGATGGCGAACCGCATCCGCCACGTCTCCGGCAATATCAAGAAGGACCTGGACGAGATGGAGCAGGCCATCAAGGTGGTGACGGACACCTGGGACGGTGAGGCGCACCAGGAGTACCTGACCCTGCAGAAGAAGTACCGGGCCCGCGCCGACCACATGCACAGCCGCCTGGAGCAGGTCGCCAAGCTCATCGAGTCCGGCAAGGACGGCTACCGCTCGACCGACGTGAAGGCCTCGCGGCTCTTCACCGAGGCGTTCTGAGCCACGCCTGCCTCACGGCCGAGGGGCACGCACCACATGGTGCGTGCCCCTCCGGTCGTTCTGCCATGGACTACTGAAGGTCGAACTCCCCGTCCCGCGCCCCCAGCACGAACGCGCGCCACTCGGCCTCCGTGTAGCGCAGCACCGTGTCCGGATCGAGCGACGACCGCATGGCTACGGCCCCACCCGGCAGATGGGCGATCTCCACCCGCTCCTCTGCCTCCTCGGTTCCGGGGGCGCTCAGCCACTCGACATCCGAGATGTCGAGGGCGTACAGCTCGTCCTTCTCCTGCTGGGTACCCATCAGACGCCTTTCCTCTCAGGGGATCCCGCGGGGGTCCGTACGGCCCGCGGTCCGATTATCCCCGTCCGAGCCCGCCCCGACAGCCGAACCGGATCACCGTCTCTTGACGCCGTTCAGCTTCCGGTCACTTCCTCCCGGAACCTGTCCATGGTCATGACCTTCTCAGCTGCGGGCATCGAGATCGAGAGCTTCTCCCCGAAGGAGTCGTACGTCGTGACGCTGGTCCGGCCATCTCGTGACGACTCGAGCCGCAACAGATGGTTCACGTCCTTCGCGATGTAGTACGTGTCCTGAGTGCTGCCCGACGCCACCTCGAAGGCCTCGGTCTGCTTCCCGCCGATGCTCTTGTCCTTCTCCGGCACCGGTGAGGCACTCTCGTGAATCGCGTAGTAGGCGTCGCAACCCTGTCCGGTCTCCGAGCTCACATACACATCGCTGAGCTCCTCCGGAACGTCGATCCGCTGCCCCCGCTGCTTGAGCATCGCGGCGAGCAGCGTCGCACTCGTGTAGGTGGTTCCGTCGTTGCAGTACATGTCGCCGGACATCTCAGACCCGGAGTACCTCAGCCGGAGCCCCTGCTCGGGATCGGACCATATCTCCTGCTTCCCATCGGCGCTGGCGGTCGAATTGCCCGATGCATGGAATGCAGTACCCCGCATCGTCGTGTTGGCCCTCCCCACGGCACTCCGGGCGTCGCTGCTCGTCTGCGCGTCGTCAACGGCAGCGCTTGAAGGGCTGGAGGCGACGTCGTTCTCGGTCCCACCGGAACCGCTGCAGCCTGCCACAAGAGCACACAGAGCGACGGTGACGACGACAGGACACGTGGCGCGGAGCCTGAGGTGCATGAGTTTCACATTTCCTTTCGTGGCACGGGGAGATATCCCGCACCAGGGCTTGCTGCTATCTGATTGGCGCTGGAGTTCGGTGGTGCGCGGCAATGAGACACAGCGTGCAGAGGGCCGGTGATGGGTGCGACAACGGACTGTGTCGCCAGCCGACGGCATACCGTCCCAGTGCTCAGGTCGAGCTGTCAGAGCGACGCACTCCGTCGGCATGGAGACGGAATCCCTCTTACAGCAGGAGTCGTACGTTGTGACGCGAGCTCGCCCGCCCCGTGATCACCCCTCAGAGCGCTCTTGCTCTGTTGGCAGTATGACGCTGGGGCAGCGGTGTTGCTTGGCTGCGGCATCCAGGAAGGCCTGAAAGAGAGTGCGCATCCGGCTGGAGATGTCATCCCGGCCTTGATCGAGCATGAGCCGGAGATACTCTCTATCCCATTTCATTCCGAAATACACTTCGCCAGCTTCGCACTTCAGCAGGAGGCGACTATTCTGGTCGCTGTAACCAGCCTTCCCTGGCAGTTCCTGGAAATCCGTCAATCCCTGCTTCACACCCGAAATCACGTTCGGGTCAGTGCTCATGGAAAAGGTGGCCTGCGAGTCACTGTTGCCTCCGAAGTGCATGTCGCAGGCCCACGAATGATTCACGCTTCCGCTAACTGTTTCCTGGCCCAGGGTTGCTTTCTCGGGGACGAGAGCGGTCTTGGGAAGGCTGAACCCAGTGATGCCGCATGCGTTTGCCTGGTCTGTTTTGATCGAGGCTTGCGGATCCTGAAGTGTAAATTCTGCATCGAGTTCTTCAGTTAGGCATCCGGCAGAGTCGGCCACCTTGCGGGCAACGTTGACGAGGAGTTGCGCCAGCTCCTCCCTGGCCGCATGACCAGTCCTGACTACAGCCTCTACGAAATTTACCTCATTTTCCCTTGGGAGCGTCGTCGAGCCGAGTGAAATGAGTCCGACCTTCTTCTGGCAGGAAGAGGGGAGCATTACCCAGCCGCGCTTTTCGGAAACTGCTCCAGTGGCCCCTCGGGAAAAGAACGACATGGAAGAAGGGTTCTTCCAGACGTGGGTCTGAAACTGGGCGTCTGCTTCGTTGGTCGACGTCTTTATTTCGGCTTCTATGCTAGGTGCACCGATGAACTTGCTGGTTCGTTCAACGGTGCATCGGAAGGATGCATACCCTGGCCCTCCCTGCGTGGAATCGCTTGAGATGCGTCCTTTGGTATCCAGCGCGGCGGCGAGATCGGGGGTCTTGACTCTCCCCTGGCATAGAGTGTCCTTGCCGAAGATATTGGTGTTCCACCAGACAAGGCTGGCGATGATGGAGAGCGCCAGGGTGCCTGTCACGGTGAGCAGGAGTGACTTTCTGCTCGTGATACTCATGCGTCATCGCCTTCCTGTGGATTCTGGGGAATCAGGGATCTCGCTAAGACCGAGACCTCAACGCTTCGAAGGTGTCCCTACGCCCGTTGCCGTAGCTGTGTCCTGCTTCACCCATGGCTCGCTGGATATCGGAAGTACTCCTGTTGTTCTCCTTGCCCCAGGCTTCAAAATAGGAGTCGAGAGCATCCTGTGCGGCGTCGTTCTGCGCGCTGAGCTGCTCCCTGGCCAGCAGTCCGTTCTCTGCGTGCACGGCAGTCATCCACTTGTTAAGAGACATGTCGAGTGTTCGTTGTGCAACATCTCCGATCACCGGTATTCCGGTGATCAGTGAACCCCCGGCGTGGTATCCATAAAATCGCTTGTCGCTTGCCTCCGAGTTGGCTTCGTCGCGCGCGTCGAGCGCCAGATCCCCACCCACTGCAGTCAGCATGCCAAAGACTTCTCCGGCCTTGCGTGCCCGGTGATCCAAGCCTTGCTTGTCTGTTGGATCCAATTGGGTGAACTGTTCAGTCATGTATCCCTGCTGTGCCTGGTAAAGGAGATTGAAGTTCTTCGACTCAGCCGAGCCGTCCGGAACCTCGGAAACACCGCGCATGATCCGCAGAATGCTTGACTTGCTGTTCTGGATCTCTGAGTCTTCTCCGTTAATATGAGGATTCTTTTCCCCGGTCCTCCCCCCCGGTCCCTCACCGGTAAGGATATCCACCATGTCGGGTGAGTAGGAGGCGAGCGAACGAGCCAACGAGTCTCTGACGTTGGCATAGTCGTCGCGTCCGAGAACCTCGTCCGCTTTTCCGACACTCTCGCGGTCGCCGGCCTTCCCTTCACCGTTTCCGTAGTCCAGGAGGTTGATCGTGTCGTGCATGATGCGAGCTTGGGCTTCCGAATGCCGACCCATCTCCGTACCCGGCGATCCTGGTTCGCGACCAGTTGTGGCGGCTTCGAGTAGAGAACCCAGTCCTTCTCGAACGTCTTCGTCGTACAACGGGTCACCGTGACCGACGCGGGTCGTCTCCACTTTGCCCCACTCCGAGTACTCCGGAACGATGCCCTTCCAGTCGCGCTCCTTCAGGAGGTACTCCAGCTTGGAGCCCTCCGTCTTGTCGCCCGGGTCGAGGAACTTCGTCGCCTCGTCAGGGTGGTGGCTGAGCATGCCGAGGGCGCTGTCCAAGGGGTCGTTGGCGAACCACGGCGAGTTCTTCTGGTTGTACGACTGGTTGATGTCCCAGATGTCGCCCTTGCTGTCTTTTTCAACGGCGTATATGTCGTTCGCCAGGCCGCCGAGGAACGCGCCGTCGAAGCTGTTGGGGTCGCCGGCCTTCACCAGGCCCATCACGGCCTGGTAGCCGCGGATCTTTCCGTCCGACCCCTTGGCCGGCGTACCTTCGCCCCGTGGTCCGTCGAACTCCTTGGTCCCGATGGCCCTGATGTCCTCGCGCCACTTCGCGGCGAACTTCGGGTCCTTGGTGGCGTGGGCCAGCGTGTCGGCGAAGCCGTTCTTGACGCCGAGATAGGTCGCCCTGTTGTCCTTGTCGTCGAGGTAGGCGAGGGCGTCCAGTTTGGTGGCGAGCTTGACCGTTCCGTTCGGGCCCAGGCTGTTGAGGAAGGTCTGGCTGAAGGTCCGGTCGTCGAAGCCGGGGCGCGTGTTGTCTCGCATGGAGCGCTGGAACTCGTTGAGCTCGGCAGTGGAGACCTTTTCGCCGTTGTTGATTTTGGTGGCGATGTCCGCGGTGTTCTGGGCCTCGTACTTCTCGACGTCGCCCTGTGCGGAGGCGTTGAACCCGGTGCCCCAGGTTCCGTCGTTCTTGCCGCCGTGGACGTCCTTGACCACCTTCGCGAGGGCGATCTTGACGCCTGCGTCCGCGTCTGTGATGGCGTTCACGCAGTTTCTGATGTTCTGGGTGTGTGTCATCTCGTAGTCGCGGAGATCCGGGTCGTGTCGTGCCGCGTTGGCGACGGCCGGGGTCGCCTTGGAGTAGTCGAAGGACGCGATCCCGTACTCGGAGACCTTCATGCCGGCCTTGACGGCCGCCGCCACCGTGTCGTCCAGCCTCTTCTTCAGGTCGACGAACTGTGTGTGGGCGTCTCGCAGGAGGTCGGCGATGGCCTTCGCCTGGGTCTGGGCTGCCGCGTACTCGTAGCGGGTGTTGGCGAAGCTTGCGACCGCGCCCGTCGCGCTGACACCCGTCCACGGGCTGAGCGTGACGCCCTTGACGACTTCCTCGTAGCGTTTGTCGGCCTTTTTGAACTCGCCCGCCATCGACTCCCATTTGTCGGCGGCCGTGCTCAGCTTGCCGAGATCGGTCTGCATGATCTCTTCGTAGGTCGGCACGGGTGCTCCTAGTGGTGGTCGAGGCCGGACTTGCGGACGAGGCCGAACTGCGAGTTTGTGGCGAGGTCGTTGCCCATGAACAGGTTCCGCGCTCCGCGGAGGTTCGACTCCTGGGACATGAGCTGACCCATGAGCGTCCGGACCTGCTTGTCCCAGGTCTCGTTGACCGTCTTCAGACCCGCTGCGGTGTCCCAGCCCTTGAACTCCTTGACGGCGTTGCCGGAAGCCTCGTCCGCATGCTTGGCCGCCTTCTCCGTCATGGGCTCCACGTCCTCGTGGATCGCGTTCGCGGCCTTCCTCTTCGCCTCGGGCGCATGGCCGAAGTCCTGAGCGCCGGGCAGCAGCGGACCGTCGCCCGTGCCGTTGAGCTGCATGCTCGTCTGCCGTGCCGCGGCATCGGCCCGCAGCCGACCCCACTCCTCGTCGAATCCCATGACTTCCTCCCCGTTGCAGTGCACCGGGGTCACCACCGACCCCGTACACCTCAGCCGTCACGTTTGAATGTGTGAAGTTAGTACAAGATGCCGCGCCGTTCGATTCCGGCATGGCTGGCCGAAAACACCTTAAGCGTCCGGCAACTGGCCAATCTGGACCAGCGGGTTGCCGCGCCGACGGGAGGCGAAGTAGCCGCGGCCCGGAGGCATCGGGACGGCGCGGACCTTGCCGATCAGGTCTCCCTCCGTCGGGTCGCCCGAGAGGACCACGCCCTGGGCGCCGAGCTCCGAGATGCGCTGCATAAAAGGCTCGTACAGGGCGCGCGACGCGCCCGCCGAGTTGCGGGCGATGATGAAGCGGACGCCTGTGTCACGGGCGAACGGCAGGTAGTCGACCAACTGCGCCAGAGGATTGCCCGAGCTCGTCGCCACGAGGTCGAAGTCGTCGACGATGATGAAGATCTGCGGACCGGACCACCAGCTGCGGTCCCGCAGTTGCTGCGGAGTGACGTCGACAGGCGGCTGCCGCCGTGAGAACACCCCTCCCAGCGCCTCCATATGCATCTGCATCGAGCTGGCCATCGGCGCATACTCCAGCACATGCGCCTCCGGCAGCCTGCCGAGCAGTGTGCGCCGGTAGTCGCCCACGACGAGCTTCGCCTCGTCCGGGCTGTAACGCTCGGCGATCTGCTGCGCCAGCAGACGCAGAAGGTTCGTCTTGCCCGACTCGCTCTCGCCGTAGACCAGGAAGAAGGGGTCGGTCTCGAAGTCGACGAACACCGGCTCCAGGTTGGTCTCGTCGATGCCGAATGCAACGCCGTGCTGCGGATACTCGAAGCCCTTCGGCAGCCGGTCCGCTTCCAGATTGCGCGGCAGCAGCCGGATCGGCGGGGCCGGCGGGCCCGCCCAGGCGCTCTTGACAGCCTCGACGAAGGCCGCTGAGCCGTCCGCGAGGTCCATGGCCGAACTGCTTCCGTCGATCCTCGGCAGCGCGGCCATGAAGTGGAGCTTCTCCGGAACCTGGCCGCGCCCCGGCACGCCCGCGGGGACGTTGGCCGCGACCTTGCGGTCGAACTCGGAGTCCATCACATCACCGAGCCGCAGCTCCAGACGCCCCAGCATCTGGTCCTTGAGCGCCGCGCGCACCTCCATATAGCGCGCCGCGGTGATCACCACATGGACGCCATAGCCCAGGCCCCGCGCGGCGATGTCGGCGACGATCCCCTCCAGGCCCTCGTAGTCGTTCTTGAAGGGGCCCCAGCCGTCGATGACCAGGAAGACATCGCCCCACGCCTCGCCGGGCAGCTCGCCCGCCGCCCGCTTGCGCCGGTAGGTGGAGATGGAGTCGATCCCGTTGGCGCGGAAGAACTCCTCCCGCTTGTTCAGCACCCCCATCACCTCGGCGATCGCCCGGCGCACCCGCTCCGGGTCCAGCCGGGAGGCGACCCCGCCCACATGCGGCAGGTCCGCCAGCGACGCAAGGCCGCCGCCGCCGAAGTCCAGCGCATAGAACTGCACCTCGGACGGGGTGTGTGTAAGCGCGAAGGACGAGATCAGCGTCCGCATCAGCGTCGACTTCCCGGACTGCGGACCGCCGACCACCATCATGTGGCCGGCCGCACCCGAGAAGTCCCGGTACAGCACCTCACGCCGCTGCTCGAACGGCTTGTCGATCAGGCCCAGCGGCACCGCGAGACCACCCGGACGCGTGTACTCCGTCGCCGTCAGCCCCCGGTCCTGTGTCGGGGCCAGCCCCGGCAGCAGCTGGTCCAGCGAAGGCGCCGTGTCCAGCGGCGGGAGCCACACCTGGTGCGCGGGCACGCCCTGGCCCTCCAGCCGGCGCACAATCACATCGAGCACCGTGTCCGCCAGCGCCTCGTCCTCCTCGTCGGCCGCCGACCGGGACGCGGCCGCCGGATCGGGCGCCGCGTACACCACCGGCACCGGCGCCGCCGTGAACAGCACCGGCCGCCGCTCCACCGCAAGCTGGCCCACCGGCAGTTCGGGGCCGCCCGTACGGTACGTCCCCGACACATACGCCGCCTTGAAGCGGGTCATCTCCTCCGTGCCGAACTTCAGATACCCCGAGCCGGGCACCGACGGCAGATGGTAGGCGTCCGGCACGCCGATCGCCGCCCGCGACTCCGCCGCCGAGAACGTCCGCAGACCGATCCGGTACGAGAGATACGTGTCCAGACCCCGCAGCTTGCCCTCCTCCAGGCGCTGCGAGGCCAGCAGCAGATGCACGCCCAGCGACCGGCCGATACGGCCGATCTGGATGAACATGTCGATGAAGTCCGGCTTGGCCGTCAGCAGTTCGGAGAACTCGTCAAGCACCAGCACAAGCGACGCCAGCGGCTCCAGCGGGGCGCCCGCCGCCCGCGCCTTCTCGTAGTCGTGGATGTTGGCGTAGTTGCCGGACTTGTGCAGCAGTTCCTGACGGCGCTGCAACTCGCCGCGGATCGCGTCGCCCATGCGGTCGACCAGCGTCAGATCGTCGGCCAGGTTGGTGATGACCGCCGCCACATGCGGCATCTGCGACATGCCCGCGAACGTCGCGCCGCCCTTGAAGTCGGCGAGGACGAAGTTCAGCGTCTCCGAGGAGTGCGTGACCGCGAGCCCCAGCACCAGGGTGCGCAGCAGCTCGGACTTGCCGGAACCGGTCGCGCCCACGCACAGCCCGTGCGGGCCCATGCCCTCCTGCGCGGCCTCCTTCAGATCCAGCATCACCGGCTGGCCGTCCTCGCCCACGCCGATCGGCACCCGCAGCCGCTCCGCGGTCGACCGCGGCCGCCAGGTGCGGGCCACGTCGATGCCGGCCGCGTCCCCCAGGTTCAGCAGATCCGTGAAGTCCAGGTTCGCCAGCAGCGGTTCGTCGTCGTCGCCACCGCCCATCCGCAGCGGCGCCAGCTGGCGCGCCAGCGCCTCTGCCGCCGGCAGCGACATGGCGTCCGGCACGCCCTCGTACGCCACGCCCGCGCCGGACTCCAGACGCAGCCGTCCCGGCCGCACCACGACCGACAGACCGCCGCGCGGTTCCTCCAGTTCGCCCGGCACCACCTCGACGATGGTGACGCCCTGCAGTCCCTCGGCCGCGGCGAACAGCGAGTCCGGAGGCACCATCCCGCCGTCCAGCACCACGATCACATGCGGCTGGTCCAGCACCGGCGAGCCGTCACGGCTGAAGCGCGGGCGGCCGTCGAGCCTGCTGTGCATCAACTGCTCCAGCTCGCCCAGGTCGTCCCCGAACAGCCGCTTCGTGCCCGCGCCGTCCAGCTTGCCCGGCACCTGCGTATGCGGCAGCCACTTCGTCCAGTCCCAGCGCTCCTGCGAGCTGCGCGACGCCACCACCGCGAGCATCAGATCCTCGGGGGAGTGCAGGCTCGCCAGCTGCGCGACCATGGCCCGTGCCGCCGACTGCGCGGACTCCGGCTCCCCGGAGACCGTCACGTGGTAGAAGGCGCGCAGCGACACCGCCATCGGCAACCCGTCCAACGAGCCGTGCACCGCGAGGAACCGCTGCATCGCACCGGCCGCCAGCGGCTCCAGCTCATCCACCGGAGCGGTGTCCGGGGCTATCAGCGGGGTCGCCAGCTGCTGCGCCCCCAGGCCGATGCGCACCTGGGCGAAGTCGTCGTCCCCCACGCGCCGTTCCCACAGCCGCGAGCCCTCGGCCACCACGGACCACAGCTGCTCGGGGGAGGGGTGCAGATACAGCTGCGCATCGCGCTGCCTGCGCGCGGTCTTGCGCACCGTACGCCGCGTCTGCGCCAGGTACTTGAGGTAGTCGCGCCGGACATCGGCCATTTGCCCCTGCGTACCCCGGCGGTGGCGCACCACCTGGGCGACGATCATCGCGACCGTCGAGACCAGCATCAGCACACCCATGATGCGCATAAAGGGAGGGGCCTGCGGCGAGAAGAAGAACACCACCGACGAGCCCATGCCGAGCACCGGGAGGATCTGCATCAGCATGCCCTCCTGCTGACCCCGCGGCAGTTCGGGCGGAGCCTCCAGAGTCAGCTCGTCCGCGGGCACTTCAGGCGGCAGCGCCCTGGGCGGGCGTTTCACGACGATCTGGCTCACCGGAGCATCAATCCCTCAATACGGCAGAAGGCGGTCCGGCGGTTCTGCGCCGACGCCCCCGCGACGTCTTCTGCTGGCGGAACCCGACTCCGCGCGACGGCGATCCTACTTGCAGCCCGTAACACCGCCGCCCGGTAGGGTGGCGCGCGCAGTCCCGGCGCACTGCCCCGAGGGCGAGGCCGCACGCAGCGTGCGCAACCGCGAATCGAATCGAAGCGAACCAAATCGAAGCGAACCAAATCGAGGCGCCCGCCCGGAGCTTGCCCGGAGCCCGCCGGGGAGCCCATCGGGAAACCGCCCGGGTGCTCAACCGCGAATCAGCCGGCGGATCAGCCGCGAACCATGGGGGTCCAGAAACGTGAGTACGACCGCAACGACCGGCTTCTGCCGCGTCACCGTCGTGGCGCCCGACAGCCGCATCGACGTCGCACTCCCCGAGGACATAGCCGTCGCCGACGTCTACCCGGAGATCCTGCGCCTCACCGGCCAGAGCCAGGACCCCGGCGCCCCCGCCGGCTACCACCTGGTGCGCCGTGACGGCACCGTGCTCGACAGCGCTCGCTCGCTCGCCGCCCAACAGGTCCTCGACGGCGAGATCCTCAGCCTGCGCCCCTTCGCCGAGTCCCTTCCGCCGGCCGTCTTCGACGACGTCTCCGACGCCGTCGCCTCCGCCGTCGTACGCGACCGCCGTCTGTGGAGCGACGACCTGCTGCGCACCGCCGGGCTCGTCGGCGGAGTACTGCTGCTCGTTCTGATGGGCTTCGTCCTGTGGTTCGCCGACCCCGTCCGGCACGACATGCACAGCCTGCCCGGCGTCATCGCGGGCGCGGCCGGCGTGCTGCTCACCGCCTTCGCCGGAGTGCGCGCCCGGGTCTACGCCGACCGGGCCGCCGCCGTCGCCCTCGGTCTCGGCGCACTGCCCCTGCTGCTGATCGGCGGCTCCGGGATCATCGGGCCCGACGCGGGCGGCGGCCCCGGAAAGCTCCAGTTCCTGCTCGGCTGCGTCACGGTGCTGATCGCCTCCGTCGTCCTGGTCGCGCTCACCCCCAGCGGCGACGCCGCCTTCGTCGCCACCACCTTCCTCGCCGCCGTCGGCACGCTCGCCACCTTCGTCGCGATCCTCACCGAAGCCTCCGCCACCGCGACCGCCGCGGTCGTCGCACCCGTCGCCGTCGGGCTTGTTGCGTTCCTGCCCGGGCTGTCCGCCCGCTTCGCCCGGCTGCCCATCGGATACGCCTCCCCGCACAGCGCCGCCGCCGACGCGTTCGACGCCGACCCCGGCGAGACGGGCGGCGTCCCCGACGCCGAGCCCGTCGACGCCGACCGGATCGCCGCCCAGGCCCGCCGCGGCCACGAGATGCTCCTCGGCCTCGTCGGCGGCTGCGCGGCGGTCGTCGTCGGCTGCGCCGCTGTCCTCGGCTTCGCCGACGGCGTCTGGGCGCAGCTCCTCGCCCTCGCCGCCGGTCTTGCGATGCTGTTGCGTGCCCGGCTCTTCCGGTACACCTCACAGGTCGCCTGCGCCCTGGTCGCCGGTCTCGCCGCGATCGCCCTGCTGATCCTCGGCCTGTCCCTGAACCCGCCTGCGGCTCTCCTCCAGGACCTGCTGATGTACGGGGACCGCGGCGGCCTCGACATCCGTACGATCTGGCTCACCGCGGCCGTGGCGGCCGGCGCCGCGCTGCTCACCGCGATCGGCCTTGTCATCCCGAAGAAGGGCCTGTCCCCCTTCTGGGGCCGTCTGCTCGACCTCGCGGAAGGCGCCGTGCTGCTCTCCCTCGTGCCGCTCTGCCTGGCCGTCCTGGACGTCTACAGCGCCGCCCGCTCCCTGACGAGCTGACCGGCGGCGCCCGGAGCGGCAGAGCGGCGAGGCGGCCGTCCGTCGGCGGCTCCGGCGGCCGGGGCGCGACGGTCTGGGCGCGACGGTCTGGGCGCGACGGGATGGGCACGACGACCGGGGCGCGTTGCGAGGGGCGATGACCGGGGAGTAAGGGCGGCTCCCGGGGCTGGTACTCTGTGTGACGGCCGTTTGTGTACGCCATCCCCGGAGCCCTCCCGGTTCTGGGCGCAGCGCTCATCGGACCTTCGCCTCCGAGTCACGGAAGCTCCCCTGAGACCAAGACCAGGGGCACTCGCGGGCGCACGCATTCACGAAGGAGTTCCGAGTGTCTCTCGACGCCGCCACGAAGAAGCAGATCATGGCCGAGTTCGGCACCAAGGAGGGCGACACCGGCTCCCCCGAGGTCCAGGTCGCGCTGCTCTCCCGCCGCATCTCGGACCTGACCGAGCACCTCAAGACCCACAAGCACGACCACCACTCCCGCCGTGGTCTGCTGATCCTGGTCGGTCAGCGCCGCCGTCTGCTGCAGTACCTGGCCAAGAAGGACATCCAGCGCTTCCGTGCGCTGGTCGACCGTCTCGGCATCCGCCGCGGTGCGGCCGGCGCCAAGTAAGACGCTGTGAAGGGAGCGGTTCCCACTCGACAGGGGGCCGCTCCCTTCGCCGTATGCACGGCGGCTTTTCCACAGCTGCCGCCGCTCTGCGTGCGGGACTGCCCGGACGGGAACTAGTCTGGTCGCGCAGAGCCATATCGCGGAGCGACACTGTACAAAGCGGAAACGCTGTACAAGGCGGAAACGCTGTACGAAGCAGTGACGCTTGCTGTACGCAGTAGAGCGACAGACACAACCAAAGACGAGGAGAAGCCGCCTCAGCCGCCGGCCGCCGGTCCTCGGTAGTGGCCCCCGGAGCCATCACCCCGGGTGCTTCGATCGAAGACCGGCCCGCAAGCGAAGCGCTTCTCCGCCCCGCCCCCGCCACACGGGCGAGCGGGCGACAGACGAAACGTAGGAGAAAACGCTAGTGGAGAACGAGACCCACTACGCCGAGGCCGTCATCGACAACGGCTCCTTCGGCACCCGCACCATCCGCTTCGAGACGGGCCGCCTGGCCAAGCAGGCCGCCGGCTCCGCCGTGGCGTACCTGGACGACGAGACCATGGTCCTGTCGGCCACCACCGCCTCCAAGAACCCCAAGGACCAGCTCGACTTCTTCCCCCTGACGGTGGACGTCGAGGAGCGGATGTACTCGGCCGGCAAGATCCCCGGCTCGTTCTTCCGCCGTGAGGGCCGCCCCTCCGAGGACGCCATCCTCACCTGCCGGCTGATCGACCGGCCGCTGCGCCCCTCCTTCAAGAAGGGCCTGCGCAACGAGATCCAGGTCGTCGAGACGATCATGGCCCTCAACCCCGACCACCTCTACGACGTGGTCGCGATCAACGCCGCCTCCTGCTCCACGCAGCTCGCGGGGCTGCCCTTCTCCGGCCCGATCGGCGGCACCCGCGTCGCCCTGATCAAGGGCCAGTGGGTCGCCTTCCCGACCCACACCGAGCTTGAGGACGCCGTCTTTGACATGGTCGTCGCAGGCCGCGTCCTGCCCGACGGCGACGTCGCGATCATGATGGTCGAGGCCGAGGCCACCGAGAAGACGATCGAGCTGGTCAAGGGCGGCGCCGAGGCGCCGACCGAGGAGATCGTCGCCGCCGGCCTCGACGCCGCCAAGCCCTTCATCAAGGTCCTGTGCAAGGCCCAGTCGGACCTCGCCGCCAAGGCCGCCAAGCCGACCGGCGAATTCCCCGTCTTCCTCGACTACGAGGACGACGTCCTGGAGGCGCTGACCGCCGCCGTCCGCCCCGAGCTGGCCCAGGCGCTGACCATCGCCGGCAAGCAGGAGCGCGAGGCGGAGCTCGACCGCGTCAAGCAGCTCGCCGCCGAGAAGCTCCTCCCGGAGTTCGAGGGCCGTGAGAAGGAGATCTCCGCCGCCTACCGCTCGCTGACCAAGAACCTGGTCCGTGAGCGCGTCATCAAGGAGAAGACGCGCATCGACGGCCGCGGCGTCACGGATATCCGTACGCTCGCCGCAGAGGTCGAGGCCATCCCGCGGGTGCACGGCTCGGCCCTGTTCGAGCGGGGCGAGACCCAGATCCTGGGCGTCACCACCCTCAACATGCTCCGCATGGAGCAGCAGCTGGACACCCTCTCCCCGGTGACCCGCAAGCGCTACATGCACAACTACAACTTCCCGCCGTACTCCACCGGCGAGACCGGCCGCGTCGGCTCCCCCAAGCGCCGCGAGATCGGCCACGGCGCGCTCGCCGAGCGCGCGCTGGTGCCGGTGCTCCCCACGCGCGAGGAGTTCCCGTACGCCATCCGCCAGGTCTCCGAGGCGCTCGGCTCCAACGGCTCCACCTCCATGGGCTCCGTCTGCGCCTCCACCATGTCGCTGCTGAACGCCGGTGTGCCGCTGAAGGCCCCCGTCGCCGGCATCGCCATGGGCCTGATCTCCCAGGAGGTCGACGGCGAGACCCACTACGTCACCCTCACCGACATCCTCGGTGCGGAGGACGCCTTCGGCGACATGGACTTCAAGGTCGCCGGCACCAAGGAGTTCGTCACCGCCCTTCAGCTCGACACCAAGCTGGACGGCATCCCGGCCTCCGTCCTGGCCGCGGCCCTCAAGCAGGCCCGTGACGCCCGCCTCCACATCCTCGACGTGATGATGGAAGCGATCGACACCCCGGACGAGATGTCCCCCAACGCCCCGCGGATCATCACCGTCAAGATCCCCGTGGACAAGATCGGCGAGGTCATCGGCCCCAAGGGCAAGATGATCAACCAGATCCAGGAGGACACCGGCGCCGACATCACCATCGAGGACGACGGCACCATCTACATCGGCGCCGCCGACGGCCCGGCCGCCGAGGCCGCCCGCGCCACGATCAACGGCATCGCCAACCCGACCATGCCGGAGGTCGGCGAGCGCTACCTGGGCACGGTCGTCAAGACGACCACCTTCGGCGCGTTCGTCTCCCTGCTCCCGGGCAAGGACGGCCTGCTGCACATCTCGCAGATCCGCAAGCTCGCCGGCGGCAAGCGCGTGGAGAACGTCGAGGACGTGCTCGCCGTGGGTTCCAAGGTCCAGGTCGAGATCGCGGAGATCGACTCCCGCGGCAAGCTCTCCCTGATCCCCGTGATCGAGGGCGAAGAAGGCGACGAAGCGAAGGACGACGCCGCCAAGTGACCTCCCGTAGTCCTCGGCCGACGGCCCGCACCTCCTCGGAGGCGCGGGCCGTCGCCCGTACCCAAACGCTCCTCAAGGGCAAGGACGGCATCGGCACCGTCCGCCGCACCATCCTCCCCGGCGGACTGCGCATCGTCACCGAGACCCTGCCCTCCGTACGGTCGGCGACCTTCGGCATCTGGGCACACGTCGGCTCCCGAGACGAGACGCCGTCGCTCGGCGGCGCCACGCACTATCTCGAGCACCTGCTGTTCAAGGGCACGCACCGGCGCTCCGCCCTCGACATCTCCGCCGCCCTCGACGCCGTCGGCGGCGAGATGAACGCCTTCACGGCCAAGGAGTACACGTGCTATTACGCGCGCGTGCTCGACACCGATCTGCCGCTGGCCATCGACGTCGTCTGCGACATGCTCACCGGCTCGCTGATCCAACAGGAGGACGTCGACGCCGAGCGCGGCGTGATCCTCGAAGAGATCGCGATGACGGAGGACGACCCGAGCGACTGCGTCCACGACCTGTTCGCGCACACCATGTTCGGCGACACCCCGCTCGGGCGCCCCGTCCTGGGCACCGTCGACACCGTGGGCGCGCTGACCGCCGACCGCATCCGCCGCTTCTACAAGAAGCACTACGACCCCACCCACCTGGTCGTGGCCGCCGCGGGCAACGTCGACCACGCTGCCGTCGTACGCCAGGTCCGCCGCGCCTTCGACAGGGCCAGCGCCCTCGGCGACACCGCTGCGCTGCCGCTCGCCCCGCGCGACGGCCACCGCTCCCTGCGCACCGCCGGCCGGGTCGACCTGCTCGGCCGCAGGACGGAGCAGGTCCATGTCGTCCTCGGCATGCCCGGCCTCGCCCGCACCGACGAGCGCCGCTGGGCCATGGGCGTCCTCAACACCGCCCTCGGCGGCGGCATGTCCTCCCGCCTCTTCCAGGAGGTCCGGGAGAAGCGCGGCCTCGCCTACAGCGTGTACTCGTACACCTCCGGCTTCGCCGACTGCGGGCTCTTCGGCGTCTACGCGGGCTGCCGGCCCAGCCAGGTCCACGATGTGCTCAAGATCTGCCGCGGCGAGCTGGAGCGCGTCGCCTCCGAAGGACTGCCGGACGACGAGATCGCCCGTGCCGTCGGACAGCTCTCCGGCTCCACCGTCCTCGGCCTGGAGGACACCGGCGCGCTCATGAACCGCATCGGCAAGAGCGAGCTGTGCTGGGGCGCCCAGATGTCGGTCGACGACATGCTGGCGAAGATAGCCGCAGTCACTCCCGACGATGTACGCGCCGTCGCCGCCGACGTCCTGGGACGCCGTCCCTCGCTGTCGGTGATCGGCCCGCTGAAGGACCGACAGGCCGACCGTCTGCACGAAGCCGTTTCCTAGATCCTTCTCGTAGAGAGAGCAGAGCAATGAGCAAGCTGCGCGTGGCCGTCTTGGGAGCCAAGGGGCGGATCGGCTCCGAAGCCGTACGGGCCGTGGAGGGCGCCGAGGACATGGAGCTGGTCGCGGCCCTCGGACGCGGCGACAAGCTGGAGACCCTCGTCGACCAGGGCGCTCAGGTCGCGGTCGAGCTGACCACTCCCGCCTCCGTGATGGGCAATCTCGACTTCCTGGTACGCCATGGCATCCACGCCGTCGTCGGCACCACCGGCTGGACCGACGAGCGCCTCGCGCATCTGCGCACCTCCCTCGACGCCGCGCCGCAGACCGGTGTGCTCATCGCACCCAACTTCTCCATCGGCGCGGTCCTCACCATGAAGTTCGCGCAGATCGCCGCCCCCTACTTCGAGTCGGTCGAGGTCGTCGAGCTGCACCACCCGAACAAGGCCGACGCCCCTTCGGGCACCGCCACCCGCACGGCCCAGCTGATCGCCGCGGCCCGCGCCGAGGCCGGATGCGACCCGCAGCCGGACGCCACGACCACCGCCCTGGACGGAGCCCGCGGCGCGAACGTCGACGGGGTGCCCGTGCACGCCGTACGGCTCCGCGGCCTGCTGGCCCACCAGGAGGTGCTGCTCGGCGGCGAGGGCGAGACCCTCACCGTCCGCCATGACTCGCTGCACCACAGCAGCTTCATGCCGGGCATCCTGCTGGGCGTCCGCCGCGTCGTCACCACCCCGGGCCTCACCTTCGGCCTGGAACACTTCCTCGACCTGGGCTGAGCGGAACCGCCATGCGCGCAAAGATCACCTACGTCATCACGGCTGCCGTCCTGGTCGTCTACTTCGTCCTGGTCGGCAGCCGGGGGGTGCTCCTGATCCAGGAGGGCACCGCGCTCACCGTCACCTTCGGGTGTGCGGTGCTGATCCTGCCGCTGATCGGCGCCTGGTTCCTCTGGAAGAACACCCAGTTCGTCACCAAGGCCAACAAGCTGGCCGCAGAACTGGAGGCGGAGGGCGGACTGCCGGTCGACGAGCTGGCACGCACCCCCGGCGGCCGTATCGACCGGGAATCAGCGGACGCGGTGTTCGCCGCACGGCGGGCGGAGACGGAGGACTCTCCGAACGACTGGCGCTGCTGGTTCCGGCTCGCCGTGGCCTACCACGACGCCCGCGACACCCCGCGCGCCCGCAAGGCGATGCAGCACGCGATCGCCCTCCACGAGGGCCGCGCCTGACGTAACCGGGGGCTTCGCCCCCAGGACCCCCGGCTCCTCAAAGGCAAGCACCATCAAGCCCCGCCGGCGTTTGAGGCGCAGGGGTCCGGGGCGCAGGCCGTAAGCGCGGGCGTCCGGGGCACAGGCCGTAAGCGCGGGGTCTGGGGCGGGGCCCCGGTTACCGGTACTCGGAGGCCCACGCCTCCACCGCGTCCGCCGCCCGGTCAAACGCCTCCGTACGCGAGAGAAAGTCCGCATTGTGGTCCGTGAGCAACGGCACCGCCCCACCCGCTCCGCCTCGCCGTACGAGGATGAGCGCCTGCCCCTGCACGGTCCGCGGCATCGCGAGCCAGCGCACCGGCTGCTGCACCGTCCGCACGGCCTCGACCCGGCCCCACGCCAGCGTGGCGGTGGCGAAGAACCCCACTCGCCGCAGGCCGTGGCGGCTCACCCACACGCCCATGCGCAGCAGCCGCAGCGCCACCACGGTGATGGCGAGCCCCACGCCCAGGCACGCCGCGGCTCCGTCCATCGCCCCGGCGAAGGCGACGATCATCGCAGCCAGGAACACGAACGACGCCAGAAGCAGCAGCAGCGCGGCCATGCCCACGCGCCAGGGGCCCGGCCGATAGGGACGCCGCCACTGGTCGTGGTCGTCGAAGGGCAGCGCGGCGTCGGATGAGTCCGCGTCAAATGTACGGTCGGCCGTCAGAAAGGGCAGGGGCACGACGGTTCCTCACTCACCAGCGCACGCGGGACGGCGCACTCGTTGGGGCTGTGACCGGTGAGGCTATCGAGGCGGTCCCGGCCCGACTACCTCAGGGGCCGCCTGATCAGCGCCCGTCGGTGGCCGCCGACTGCTGTGTATGCCCCGGCGACTGGCTGGTCTCCAGCGCGGGCAGCCCGAAGAGCAGCGAGCCGACCAGTCCGGACACGAGGGTCAGCCCGATCAGCGTACGGCCCGCGAGCTGAGAGCGGCTGGGACGTTCGCGCGGCGGAGGAGTGACGTTACTGCGGAAGCGATCGGCATGCGCGACGAATGCGAACGGAACGGCCTCTCGCCGGGTGAACATGAGGGTGGCCTCCTCGGGCTGGTGTTTGATCACTGCTACTGGTACAGACGAGAGAAAGCGCCATTTGGTGCCGTAGATCTCTCCGGCCCCCGTTCGGCCCGGACAGGCCGCTCGTTAGAGTGGTCGCCGCCGTCGTAACCGGAAGGACCCCAGTGCCACCCACCCCCGCTGACAGCGCCGAGCCCGAGTTCCGCAGTGATGTGACCGTGGACCTGGTGAGAAGCAGCGCCCAGGACTCGGACGTGCTCTGGGCAGCGCGCGTCTCGACTCTCGGTGAGCAGTCCCTCGAAGAGCTCTCAAAGGACCCGGAGCGCTCCAAAGGCCTGATCAACTTCCTGATGCGGGACCGGCACGGCAGCCCCTTCGAGCACAACTCGATGACGTTCTTCATCAGCGCCCCGATCTTCGTCTTCCGCGAGTTCATGCGGCACCGCGTGGGCTGGTCGTACAACGAGGAGTCCGGGCGCTACCGGGAGCTCCGACCGGTCTTCTACGTCCCGGGGCCGGACCGCAAGCTGGTCCAGGAGGGGCGGCCCGGCAAGTACGTCTTCGTCGAGGGCACCGACAAGCAGCACCAGGTAGTCACCGAGGGCATGGAGTCCTCGTACCGCCGTGCGTACGAGGAGTACCAGACCATGCTCGCCGCGGGCGTCGCCCGCGAGGTGGCCCGCTCGGTCCTCCCCGTCGGCCTGTACTCCTCCATGTACGCAACCTGCAATGCCCGCTCGCTGATGCACTTCCTCGGTCTGCGTACGCAGCATGAGATGGCGAAGGTCCCGTCCTTCCCACAACGTGAGATCGAGATGGTCGGCGAGAAGATGGAAGAGCACTGGGCCAGGCTGATGCCGCTGACGCACGCGGCCTTCAACGCCAACGGCCGCATCGCCCCCTGAGGGCGCAGCAAAGCGACCAGAAGGGCACAAACGTACGAATCGGTCCGGTGAAGTGTCCGTATTGCGGCGTTTCGAGAACTTCATCTAGGCTGATCAAACGGACCCGGCACTGCTTGAACCCCCGAGCAGGCAGTGCCGGGCTCCGCATGTCACGTCAGACGTCACGTCCCCCGAGGGGACACACCGTACTGAGCAGCGAGTAGCGTGTTACCCATGGCACCGATCTCCACCCCGCAGACCCCTTTCGGTCGGGTCCTCACCGCCATGGTCACGCCCTTCACGGCGGACGGCGCTCTCGATCTTCCCGGCGCCCAGGCGCTGGCCGCCCATCTGGTGGACGCAGGCAATGACGGCCTGATCGTCAACGGCACCACCGGAGAGTCGCCCACCACCAGCGACGCGGAGAAAGACCGGCTCGTACACGCGGTGCTGGAAGCGGTCGGAGACCGGGCCCATGTCGTCGCCGGCATCGGCACCAACGACACCCGCCACAGCATCGAGCTCGCCCGCGCCGCCGAGCGTGCCGGCGCGCACGGCCTGCTCGCGGTCACGCCGTACTACAACAAGCCCCCTCAGGAGGGCCTGCTCCGCCACTTCACGGCGATCGCCGACGCCACCGAGCTGCCCGTGATGCTCTACGACATCCCGGGCCGCAGCGGCGTCCCCATCGACACCGAGACAATCGTCCGCCTCGCCGACCACCCGCGCATCGTCGCCAACAAGGACGCCAAGGGCGACCTCGGCCGCGCCAGCTGGGCCATCGCCCGATCCGGCTTGGCCTGGTACTCCGGCGACGACATGCTCAACCTCCCCCTCCTGTCGGTCGGCGCCGTCGGCTTCGTCTCGGTCGTCGGCCATGTCGTCACCCCCGAGCTGCGCGCTCTGCTCGACGCCCACCTCAACGGCGACGTCTCCAAGGCCACCGAGATCCACCAGCAGCTGCTCCCGGTCTTCACGGGCATGTTCCGCACCCAGGGTGTAATCACCACCAAGGCCGCGCTCACGCTCCAGGGCCTGCCGGCCGGACCGCTGCGCCTTCCACTGGTGGAGCTCTCCCCGGAGGAAACCGCCCAGCTCAAGATCGACTTGGCGGCGGGCGGGGTACAGCTCTGACGTCGGCGGGGTACCGCTGAGGACAACGGACTTCATAACTGAATACGCGTAGCAGTCCGACCGGCATACGGCGGACCACGACAACAGCAAGTGCACGAAATGTCATGTACGCCACGTGCCTCGACGGTACGTGGCGTACATGGTGAGGAGAGTCTTTTGAGTCATCCGCATCCTGAACTCGGCGCTCCGCCGAAGCTCCCCAAGGGCGGCCTGCGCGTCACCCCGCTGGGCGGGCTGGGCGAGATCGGCCGGAACATGACGGTCTTCGAGTACGACGGCCGGCTGCTGATCGTCGACTGCGGCGTGCTCTTCCCCGAAGAGGAGCAGCCCGGAGTCGACCTGATCCTGCCGGACTTCACGATTCTCCAGGACCGCCTCGACGACATCGAGGGCATCGTGCTCACGCACGGTCACGAGGACCACATCGGCGGCGTCCCGTTCCTGCTCCGGCTGAAGCCCGACATCCCGCTGATCGGGTCCAAGCTGACGCTCGCCCTGATCGAGGCGAAGCTCCAGGAGCACCGCATCCGTCCGTACACCCTCGAGGTCGCCGAGGGGCACCACGAGCGCATCGGCCCCTTCGACTGCGAGTTCGTCGCAGTCAACCACTCCATCCCGGACGCGCTGGCCGTCGCCATCCGCACACCTGCGGGCATGGTCGTCCACACGGGTGACTTCAAGATGGACCAGCTCCCGCTGGACCGCCGCCTCACGGACCTGCCGACCTTCGCCAAGCTGGGCGAGGAGGGCATCGACCTGCTGCTCTCCGACTCGACGAACGCCGAGGTCCCCGGATTCGTCCCGCCCGAGCGGGATATCTCCAACGTCCTGCGGCAGGTCTTCGCAGGCGCCCAGAAGCGGATCATCGTCGCCAGCTTCGCCAGCCATATCCACCGCATCCAGCAGATTCTCGACGCCGCCCATGAATACGGCAGGAGGGTCGCCTTCGTCGGCCGCTCGATGGTCCGGAACATGGGCATCGCCAGGGACCTGGGCTACCTCCGGGTGCCCGCCGGTCTGGTTGTCGACGTCAAGACGCTGGACGACCTGCCCGACGACGAGGTCGTGCTCGTCTGCACGGGCAGCCAGGGCGAGCCCATGGCGGCACTGTCCCGCATGGCCAACCGCGACCACCAGATCCGCATCGTGCAGGGCGACACGGTGATCCTGGCGTCGTCCCTCATCCCAGGCAATGAGAACGCCGTCTACCGCGTGATCAACGGGCTGACCCGGTGGGGCGCCAACGTCGTCCACAAGGGCAACGCCAAGGTGCATGTCTCGGGTCATGCCTCGGCCGGTGAGCTGCTGTACTTCTACAACATCTGCAAGCCGAGGAACCTGATGCCGGTGCACGGCGAGTGGCGTCATCTGCGCGCCAACGCCGAGCTTGGCGCTCTGACGGGTGTCCCCAAGGACCACATCGTGATCGCCGAGGACGGCGTTGTGGTCGACCTGGTCGACGGCAAGGCCAGGATCGTCGGCAAGGTCCAGGCCGGCTATGTGTACGTCGACGGCCTCTCGGTCGGCGATGTCACCGAGGCCGCGCTCAAGGACCGGCGCATCCTCGGAGACGAGGGCATCATTTCGGCTTTCGTGGTGGTCGACTCCACCACGGGCAAGGTGGTAGGGGGCCCGCACCTCCACGCCCGCGGCTCAGGCATCGAGGACGCGGCCTTTGACGCGGTCATCCCGAAGATCGAGGAGGCCATCGCCAAGGCAGCCCAGGACGGCGTCGCGGAGCCCCATCAGCTCCAGCAGCTCGTCCGCCGCACGCTGGGCAAGTGGGTCTCCGACAACTACCGCCGCCGTCCGATGATCCTCCCGGTCGTCGTCGACGTCTGACGGACCCTCACCGGGCCTGCGTGCTCGGGCAGGTGTGAGCGGGGCCCCCGATTTGCGTCGGGGAGCCCCGCTCCAGTACGTTTACGTCTCCGCCTGCACGGGAACCCGACGCACTTGTGTGTTCGGGCCGTATCCCGGAAGAGGCCGGGAATTCCGACTCAGAACCTCTGATAAAGTCGGTCCGGCCGAAAGGCAGCCGAAAGGCGAAAGGCCCTCCAACGGCCACTGGATACGGATTCCGCACCGGAAACGGAACGGGAAAAGGATCTGGTAGGGTTGGAAACACCGAAGGGAAGCGCCCGGAGGAAAGCCTGGACCGGTTGGTCGGGGTGAGTACGAAGGAAGC
>NZ_JADWYQ010000051.1 GCF_022414575.1 Streptomyces sp. MUM 178J
TAAGCCTTTCAGCGCCGATGGTACTGCAGGGGGGACCCTGTGGGAGAGTAGGACGCCGCCGAACAATTTTTAGCCGTAGGCTCCTGGACTGTTGGTCCGGGAGCCTACGGCCTTTCTGCGTTGCCCTGCGGGCGGTCGGCGGGGCTCATGCTCAGAGCCGGCCAGCGGCCTTGAGCGCGAGATAGGCATCGGAGAGAGCCGGGGCGAGATTCTCCGGCGTCGCGTCGACCACCGCGGCCCCATGGCGCTCGAGCTGTGCTGCCGTACGGGCTCGCCGGGACTGCTCCTGCGTGGCCGCCGCGGCCTCGTACACGTTCTCGATCGTGCCGCGGCCGCAGTGGCTCATCTCAGAGATCCGGGGATCCGCCACGGAAGCCACCAGCACGGTGTGCCGTTGAGTGAGCAGCGGGAGTACGGGCAGCAGGCCCTCTTCAATGGGGGCGGCGTCCAACGTCGTGAGCAGGACGACGAGCGATCCCCGGGGCGCGCATGCGAGCGCTGCTGCGCTGAGGCCCCGGGCATCCGTCTCGACCAGTTCAGGCTCGATGGTCGCCAGTGCGTTGACCAGGGCGGGCAGAGTGTCCCCGGCGGAGCGGCCCTGGACCTGAGCGCGGATGCGGCGGTCATAGGCCAGTAGGTCGACCCGGTCACCCGCCCGCGAGGCCAGCGCGGCCAGCAGCAGCGCGGCGTCCATGGCCGCGTCGAGTCTGGGGATGTCTCCGACGCGGCCGGCCGAAGTGCGGCCGCTGTCCAGGACGACCAGGATGTGGCGGTCACGCTCGGGACGCCAGGTGCGCACCGCCACGGCGTTCTGCCGGGCTGTCGCCCGCCAGTCGATCGAGCGGGTGTCATCGCCCGGGACGTAGTCGCGGAGGCTGTCGAACTCGGTGCCCTGTCCGCGTGTCAGCACGCTGGTGCGGCCGTCCAGCTCGCGGAGCCGTGCCAGCCGGGACGGCAGGTGCTTGCGGCTGGTGAAGGGCGGCAGGACGCGCAGAACCCAGGGAACTCGATGGCTGCCTTGGCGGGCGGCGAGACCGAGCGGCCCGTAGGAGCGCACTGTGATGCGGTCTGCTCGCCGCTCGCCGCGGCGGGTGGGGCGCAAGGCCGTGGTGATCCGGCGGCGCTCTCCTGCGGGGACGGTGACGCTGTGGCGGGACGCCCTCTGATCGGTGCCTGCCGGCCAGCTGCTCGGAGGCCAAGCGTCCCGGACATGAGCTCGCATACGCCGCCGCGAGGAGTTTGTGATCGTTAGATCGATCTTGGCATCGTCTCCGAGTCGAACTGTTGTGTCACCGGTTCGGGTGAATCGCAGGGTTCGTACTGGCGCGGCGAGGGCATAGTCGCACAAGATTGCCAGTGACAGGGGGGCGTTCACAGCCAGCATCCCCGTCCAACTGGGCGCGAGGATGCCCACAGGAAGTGAGCCGAGAGCGGCGAGAAGCGCGGTTCGTCCGGTGAGGGCCATGGGTCAGCGCCTCAGCGGGGGACCGGGACGTGGGCCAGGACTGCGGTGATGACGGAGTCGCTGGTGACTCCTTCCATCTCTGCCTCAGGCCGGAGTTGGATCCTGTGGCGCAGCGTGGGCAAGGCGAGAGCTTTCACATCGTCGGGGATGACGTAGTCGCGACCGGTCAGCCAGGCCCAGGCGCGCGCTGTGGAGAGGAGAGCGGTGGCGCCCCGAGGCGAGACACCCAGAGTGAGCGAGGGGGACTCACGAGTGGCACGACAGATATCGACGACGTAGCCGACGATCTCATCGGAGACCGCGGTCTTGGCGACGGCGGCGCGCGCGGTCTCAAGGCCGGCGGGGTCGGTGACGGGGCGCACTCCGGCGGCGTGGAGATCGTGTGGATTGAAGCCTTCAGCATGTCGACTGAGGACGTTGATCTCATCCTCGCGCGATGGCAGAGGGACTGTCAGCTTGAGGAGGAAGCGGTCCAGTTGGGCTTCGGGAAGGGGGTAGGTGCCTTCGTATTCGACCGGGTTCTGTGTCGCGGCGACGAGGAAGGGGTCCGGGAGCCGGCGAGGTGTTCCGTCCACCGTGACCTGCCGTTCCTCCATCGCCTCAAGGAGCGAGGACTGGGTCTTGGGAGGGGTCCGGTTGATCTCGTCGGCAAGGAGGAGGTTGGTGAAGACAGGGCCGGGCTGGAAGGAGAACTCGGCGGTGCGTGCGTCATAGACAAGGGAGCCCGTCACATCACTCGGCATCAGGTCGGGCGTGAACTGGACGCGTTTGGTGTCGAGTTCGAGAGAGGCGGCCAGAGCACGGACCAGGAGTGTCTTGGCGACGCCCGGAACCCCTTCCAGGAGGACATGGCCTCGGCAGAGCAAGGCCACGACGAGCCCGGTGACGGCAGGGTCCTGGCCGACCACAGCCTTGGCGATCTCGGTCCGCACAGCCTCCAGGGAGGAGCGGGCGCGGTCCGAGCTCTCGGTTGACTCGGGGGTCGGGGCGCTCATGAGGTGCGTACCTCTCTTTCGAGGGCGTCGAGTTGATCGGCGAGCTGGACGAGTGCGGCGTCGTCGGCCGGAGGCGGACCGAAGAGCAGGCGTCGAAAGTCCGGGTCGCTGTCGGGGAGGCGGGCGGAGAACGCAGCGAGCAGTACGCCGGGGGAGTCGGCATCGGCTGGAGGCACGCCGAGCAGCGGGGCAAGTCGTCTCCGGCTGGCAGCGCGCAGTGCCGCGGCGGCTCGGCCACGGGCGTTGACTCTGCGGTAGAGACGGGCGCGGCCCTCCGTCGATTCGGACGCCCTGATGGCGACGGGAAGCTGCTCGGTGACCAGCGGGCCCAGGCGTCGGGCGCGCCACACGGCGGCGAGGGCTGCGGCGACGCCGAGCTGGAGAGCACCCCAGATCCAGCCGGGCGGAATGAGGTCAAAGAAGGAGCTGTCGCCTTCGGGCGTGGCGACGCTGTCGCTGAGCGAAGGGAGGTACCAGATCAGATGGGGGCGAGAGCCGAGGAGTTGAAGAGCGAGAGAGGCGTTGCCGCGCTCGTCCAGACGGTCGTTGTAGAGGAAATCGGGGGCGCCGAGCAGCACGGTGTCGCCGCCGGGGCCGTCGAGGCGCAGCAGTGTGGGGAAGCCGCCGCTGGGATAGCAGCTGTCCGCGTCAGGCGTGTCGGTCGAGTAGCGCCGACCGCCGAGGTCGACGCCGCCGGCGCGGACGGCGGCCGACAGGGCGCACTCCGGGGCCCGGGCGGACACCGAGGTCGAGCCCTCGGAGCGGACCTCCGGAGCGAGGATGCCGAGAGACGAGTCGGGGGACAGGAGCACGGTCCGCCCGGCGGACGAGGCCATCGCCGCACGCAGCGCGTCCTGCTGGTTGACCGTCAGCAGATCCGGGTGGGTCACCAGCAGAGTGGTCGTGTCGTTCATCGCGGCAGTGGCTTCATCCAGGGTGGTCGCCACACTCGTGCTGACGCCGCGATCGTCGAGGAGCTCGGCGACGGCTCGGCTGCCGTACTGGTCGGCAGAGCGGGGGTCGAGGCGGCCGTGCTGATCCCCGGAGCGCAGCGCGGCCATGGCGACGCCCGCCACGATGAGGAGGGTGAGCGCGACCAGCAGACCGCGGGCGCGCCTCCACATCCTGCGTGTGGTGGGAGTGGTGGGAGTGGTGGAAGTGGTGCCGACGGCGTCGGTCATGGGACCACCCCTGGGATGGCGTCATCCAGCCGGGGCTTGCTGCGCTCCAGTTCCTGGTCCAGATCGCGAAGCCGCTGGTACGCCTGGCGGTCCGCAGTGCGCCCGCCGTATGTGACGTCGTCGAACTCGCGGGCGGCGACACGGAGTCGGTCGGCCTGGTCGGGCAGGGAACGGCCCGCTTCGGCGGCGGCCTCGTCCGCGGTGCGGCCGGGGCGCGGATCGAGGAGGGCACGCTCTTCCAGAGCGCGGACGACGGCCCGCATCCGTTCCTGGACGGCGTCGTTCCACTGGCCGGCCGCCGCGTGCTCCTCGGCGGCGGTGCGGTGTTCGGCGGCGCTGCGGGGTCTGTCGTCGAAGAGCGAGTCCGCGGTGGCGGCCGTCCTACGGGGGGCGCCCAGCCGCCACCACAGGGCGGCGATCAGGGCGAGGACGGCCAGGACGATGACGGCGACGCCGAGTGCGCCGCCCGGAGCGGCGTCTGATGCGGTGTCGAAGAGGTCGCCGACCCATTCCCAGAAGCGGTCGATGGCGCGCTGGAGCAGGTTCGGATCGTCCTCGTGGTACATCGGCCGGGACAGTTCCCGTTCCGCTGCCTCGCGAGCCGGTACGCGGGGGGTGTCGACCGGGACGTCGTCGCCTGCCCGGAGCAGTGCCCGCGCGGTGGCCCTGTCCCCCGTGGACACGGCATCAGCTCCCGGACGCGTCGCTGCCGCCGGGTGGCTCGGAGCCATATCCGGACACGCCGGCCGCCCGTGCGAGCTCGAGGTCGAGTGCCTCGCGGCGGATGCGCTGGTCGATATAGAGGAGGGCGGTGACACCGGCAGAGATCGGATATGTGATGGCGGAGGCGATGACCGATCCGATGCCCGTGATGATCAGGTAAGCCCAGCCGAACTGGGGATCGGAGCCGTTGAGGAGGTCGCCGAACCCATTGCTGTCCGCCATGAGGGCGATCACGACGAACGGCACGATGATGATCAACGAGAGGACGAACAACAACGCCATCGTGAGCAGCAGGATGCCGAAAACCCGCCACCAGGTGCCGCGGACCAGCTTGGCCGAGCGGCGCAGGGAGGGGATGACGCCCTGACGTTCCAGCATCAGCGCGGGCGAGGCGAGAGCGAATCGGATCACCAGCCAGAGGATCACGACGACGGCCGCGATGCCTCCGAGCATGGTGAGCAGAACGCCGGACCCATTGCCCAGCAACAGCCCCGGGAAGAGGCCGACAGCCATGATGCCGGCGCTCATCAGGGGCAGCAGCAGTGTCAGGCCGAGCAGTTGCGGAAGCCGTGGCCGTGCCTCGTGCCATGCATCGGTGAGCGTCACCGGCCGGCCGAGCACGGAACGGCTGACCACGATCGTCAGCAGGGCCGTCGTGAACAGGGTTCCGATGAGGGTGATGAAGAGTGCGGGCCCGAGGGAGGTGAGGCTGTACTGCAGGGACTCGATGGACTGGTCGATGGCCTCGGAAGGCGTCGGGTTCGGGTTGACCGCGGGCGGCTCGGGCAGCGCATAGCGCTCGACGAGGATGTTGGCGATCTGGGTGATCACCGACACCGTGATGGTGATGCCCAGGACCGTGCGCCAGTGGGCGCGAAGGGTGGACACCGCGCCGTCCAGGATTTCGCCGACGCCGAGTGGGCGAAGGGGAATCACGCCCGGCTTTGCCGCCGGGGGTCGACCCCAGGCGCCGTGCGGATGGCCCCCGCCCCAGCCGGGAGCGGGAGGAGGAGGCGGTACCGACTGGCCGGAGGGGGCGGACCACTGCCCCGGAGGGGGCTGCTCGCTGGACCACGTGGCCCCCGTGCCCTGCTCGGCGGCGGGGCCGGCGGGTCGAGGGGTGCCGGAGGCGCCGGAGTCCTGTCCGCCGGAGGGGGCAGATCCGGGCGAGGCCCAGCCCGGAGAGTCGTTCACGGTCGTCCACCTCATGGATTGGTCGCGGGACCGGCTCCGTGAGCCGGCACGTTCACGTCTTCCGCCTGTCCGCCGAGGCGGCAGGTTGGCAGCCATCGTGCCACGCGTCGCCTTGCGGCGGACCGGGCCCTGTGTCTCCTTCGGGTATCTCCTCCGCGCCTTCATTGTCAGTGCGTCACGGGGCAGACTGGGCGGATGGCTGATCAGTACGCGCACAACCCGGCGACTGCCGGGCCCACGCCGCTGCCGGTGCTGCGCTGGGAGGAGTCGCCGGACGGGCCCGTGCTGGTGCTGCTCGACCAGACGCGGCTGCCCGCCGAAGAGGTCGAGCTGGTCTGCACCGATGTGCCGATGCTGGTGGGGGCGATCGAGTCGCTGGCCGTGCACGGTGCGCCGCTGCTGGGCATCGCCGGGGCCTACGGAGTGGCTCTGGCGGCCGCCAGGGGCTTCGACGTCGAGGAGGCGGCGGCCCTGCTGGAGCGGGCGCGGCCGACAGCGGTGAACCTGGGGTATGGGGTGCGGCGCGCGCAGGACGCCCACCGGGCGGCGGTGGAGTCCGGCGCGGATGCCGTAGAGGCGGCCCGGGCTGCGCTCGCCGCCGCGAAGGAGCTGCACCAGGAGGATGCGCGCGCCGGCACCCGGATGGCGGAGTATGGGATGGCGCTGCTCGACGAGCTGCTCCCGGGCGGCGGACTTCGGATTCTGACCCACTGCAACTCCGGAGCGCTGGCTTCCGGGGGCGAGGGCACGGCGTTCGCCGTGGCGCTGCGGGCGCACCGCAGCGGGCGGCTGCGGCGGCTGTGGGTGGGCGAGACCAGGCCGCTGCTGCAGGGCGCCCGGCTGACCGCCTATGAAGCGGGCCGCCATGGGATGACGTACACGCTGCTCACGGACAGTGCAGCAGGCTCGCTCTTTGCGGCAGGTGAGGTCGATGCCGTACTGATAGGGGCCGACCGGATCGCCGCGGACGGGTCCGTGGTGAGCAAGGCTGGAAGCTATCCGCTGGCGGTGCTCGCCAAGTATCACCATGTGCCGTTCGTCGTGGTCGCGCCGACTACGACGGTCGATCTCGGTACGGCGGACGGAAAAGCGATAGAGGTGGAGCAGCGACCGGGCCATGAGGTGACGGAGGTCATAGCTCCGAATGCCCCGGCAGGGGCAGGCGGAGGGCCGGCGGCGGCGCCGGTGGGAGCGCAGGCGTACAACCCCGCGTTCGATGTCACGCCGCCGGATTTGGTGACGGCCGTCGTCACCGAGCAGGGTGCGGTGTCCCCGGTCACCGGGGGCGCGCTGGCACGTTTGTGTGCCAGGTCACGCCAGGTAACGATTAGCTAATGGGATGATGTCGTTTATGAAGGGACGAGTCCTTGTCGTCGACGACGACACCGCACTGGCCGAGATGCTCGGCATTGTGCTGCGTGGTGAAGGGTTCGAGCCGTCGTTCGTAGCGGACGGCGACAAGGCGCTTGCCGCATTCCGGGAGACCAAGCCGGATCTGGTGCTGCTGGATCTCATGCTGCCCGGGCGGGACGGCATCGAGGTGTGCAGGCTGATCCGGGCAGAGTCCGGAGTGCCGATCGTGATGCTCACGGCCAAGAGCGACACGGTGGACGTGGTGGTCGGTCTGGAGTCCGGCGCCGACGACTACATCGTGAAGCCGTTCAAGCCGAAGGAGCTGGTCGCCCGTATCCGGGCCAGGCTCCGCAGGTCCGAGGAGCCCGCTCCGGAGCAGCTGACGATCGGCGATCTGGTCATCGACGTGGCCGGTCACTCGGTGAAGCGGGACGGCCAGTCGATCGCGCTGACCCCGCTCGAGTTCGATCTGCTGGTCGCCCTGGCGCGCAAGCCCTGGCAGGTGTTCACCCGCGAGGTCCTGCTCGAGCAGGTGTGGGGCTACCGGCACGCGGCAGACACCCGGCTGGTGAACGTGCATGTGCAGCGGCTGCGCTCCAAGGTCGAGAAGGACCCGGAGCGCCCGGAGATCGTGGTGACCGTGCGTGGCGTCGGATACAAGGCGGGGCCGAGCTGACATGCCCCCCGGCGGCGTTGCTCCGAAGCCCGGGGAGCCGGGAGTCCGTGCGGAGCGGGCTGCCGGTTCCGGGCGTGCGCCCTCGCGCCTCGACCGGCTGAGGCACGGCGGCCGTCTCCTCCAGGACGGCGCGTCGGGCGGGCCGGTGCTGCGGCTCGTCATGCGCTGGGTGCGTCGGCCGCTGCTGCCCGCCGTGCGGCTCTGGCGGCGGAACATCCAGCTCAGGGTCGTGGTGAGCACGCTGCTGATGTCGCTCGGCGTGGTGATCCTGCTGGGCTTCGTCGTCATTGGTCAGGTACGGAACGGACTGCTGGATGCCAAGGCGAAGGCGGCGCAGAGCCAGGCGGCCGGCGGGTTCGCCGTGGCGCGGGAGAAGGCGAACGCGCCGGTAGCCCCCGGTGCCGGGCAGGACGGGACAGCCGCGGACGGGCGCACCGCGGGCGCCACCTGGCGGTCCGATCTGGTGGAGCAGCTCGCCAGCGGCGGCCAGGGCTCGTACAACGTGGTGGCGCTGAGCCCCGAGTCCGACGGGGCGACCGGCTGGGGGCCTCGTACGACGGGCACGGTCGACCCGGCGAGCATCCCGCGTGAGCTGCGGACGGCCGTCGACCAGGAGACCGGCACCTTCGAGACCTATCTGCAGATCAAGTACAACAGCGACCGCGAGGCCGAGCCCGGGCTGGTCGTCGGCACCCGTCTGAACGACATCGAGGGCAACCCCTACGAGCTGTACTACGTGTTCCCGCTGGCGCAGGAGGAGCAGTCGCTCAGCCTGGTCCGGGGCACGCTGGCGACCGCGGGGCTGTTCGTGGTCGTGCTGCTGGGCGCCATCGCCTGGCTGGTGGTGCGGCAGACCGTGACACCCGTGCGGATGGCCGCGGGAATCGCGGAGCGGCTCTCCGCGGGCCGGCTCCAGGAGCGGATGAAGGTCACCGGCGAGGACGACATCGCACGGCTCGGCGAGGCGTTCAACAAGATGGCGCAGAACCTCCAGCTCAAGATCCAGCAGCTGGAGGAGCTCTCGCGGATGCAGCGGCGGTTCGTCTCCGACGTCTCCCATGAGCTGCGTACGCCGCTGACGACCGTGCGGATGGCCGCCGACGTCATCCATGAGGCACGCAGCGACTTCGACCCCGTCACGGCCCGCTCCGCGGAGCTCCTCGGCGATCAGCTCGACCGGTTCGAGTCGCTGCTGTCGGATCTGCTGGAGATCAGCCGGTTCGACGCGGGCGCGGCAGCCCTGGAGGCCGAGGCGATAGACCTGCGCGAAGTGGTGCGCAGGGTCATCGGCGGGGCGGAGCCGCTGGCCGAACGCAAGGGCAGCAGGATCCGGGTCGTCGGCGACGACCAGCCGATCGTGGCAGAAGCCGACGCCCGGAGGGTCGAGCGCGTCCTGCGGAATCTCGTCGTCAACGCCGTAGAGCACGGCGAGGGGCGTGATGTGGTGGTGCGCATGGCCGCGGCCGGCGGGGCCGTCGCGGTGGCTGTGCGGGACTATGGCGTGGGTCTGAAGCCGGGCGAGGCGACCCGGGTGTTCAACCGGTTCTGGCGCGCCGACCCTGCGCGGGCCCGCACCACCGGCGGCACCGGGCTCGGTCTGTCGATCGCCGTCGAGGACGCCCGTCTGCACGGCGGCTGGCTCCAGGCCTGGGGCGAGCCCGGCGGGGGTTCGCAGTTCCGGCTCACCCTGCCGCGCACGGCGGACGAGCCGCTGCGCGGATCGCCGATACCGCTGGAGCCCGAGGACTCCCGGCAGAGCAGAGAACGGGCCCGGTCGGCCGAGTCAGCCGCGACGAACGGCGCGAAGGGGCAGATGTTCGCCTCCGCGCCCCCGTCGCACCTGTCGGACGGCACACCGCTTCCCGTGCCGCCGCGCGGCCCTCTGCCCGGCTCGGGCACGCCGACCGGGGTGGATCCGGCGGCGCTTCCCGGCAGCGGCGGCGCCCGCGTGGTGGCACGGCCCGCAGGGACGTCGCGCACCGGCGCGGCGCCGGCCCCCAGGGAGAAGCGGCAGCAGGCCCCGCACAAGCAGCAGGCCCCGCACAAGCAGCAGGCCCCGCAGGAGAAGAAGGCCCCGCAGGAGAAGAAGGCATCGGAACGGTCCGCGAACCGTTCCTCGGAACGGGAGGACACCAGGCGTGGCCGCTGACCCCCGGCAGTTCGGCCGTCGAGGCGTGCGGCGCGCCCTTGTGCTGCTCGCCGGCGCCGGTGTGCTGATCAGCGGGTGTGCTTCGATGCCCGACAGCGGCGACATCCACCCGGTGAAGGCCCAGGGCGGGGACTCACAGGTACGGGTGTATGCGGTGCCGCCGCGTAAGGGAGCGCAGCCCGAGGAGATCGTCACGGGCTTCCTCGAGGCCATGACCAGCGATGACGCGGACTTCGCCACCGCGCGGAAGTATCTGACGGCGAAGGCGTCGAAGCAGTGGCGTCCGGGGGACGGCACCACGGTCCTGGCGGCCGCGCCGGATGTGGGCCAGCCGGCTTCGGGCAGTCGTGGAGAGCCGGGTATGGCGTATCCCCTGCGGGGCAGGCAGATCGCCGCCGTGGACGCGCAGCAGGCGTATCAGCCGATGGCTCCCCGGGACTACCGCAGCAGTCTGCATCTGTCCCTGCAGACCACTCCCGAGGGCAAGGAGTGGCGTATCGACGCACTGCCCGCCGGACTGGTGCTGGGCGCGTCGGACTTCCAGCGCAATTTCGTCTCGATCAACAACTACTACTTCGCGTCCGGGCGTGACGTGGTCGTCGCCGACCCCATCTACATCAGACGCAAGCAGGACCCGGTGACGGGGATGGACGCGACCGCGCAGGCGGTCAAGTCACTGCTCGACGGTCCGACGAACTGGCTGAGACCTGTCGTCGAGTCGCCGTTCCCCACCGGTACTGCGTTGAAGGACGGCGTCACCTCACTGACCTTCGACGACCGGAATACCCTGAGGGTGCCGCTCAACGAGAAGGCCTCTCATGTGGGCAGGCCGCAGTGCGTGAAGATGGCGGCGCAGATCCTGTTCACGGTCAGGGACGTGACGTCCACGCGAGTGGAGCAGGTGGAGCTGGAGCGCAGCGACGGCTCGCAGCTGTGTGTGCTGGGCCGCGGCCAGGCGGAGGAGTTCGCAGCGGATCAGCTCTCCGGCCGGCCCGACAACCAGTACTTCGTCGATGAGAAGGGCCGTCTGGCGGTGCTCTCGGGCGCGGCCAAGGAGATAACCGAGCCGGAGCTCGTAACCGGTCCGCTCGGCGACGGCAGGCTGCCCGTCAGTGCCGTCGCCGTGGCGCGCGATGAGCACAACGCCGCGGCCGTCTCCAAGGACTCCCGCCGGCTGTTCGTGTCGTCCATCGTCTCGGACGGCGAACCGGGGGCGCCCGTGTTGGAGAGCCGAGGGCAGAACGAGCACGACCGGTTGTCCGCACCCAGTTGGGACGGGCGGGGCGATCTGTGGGTCGCCGACCGCAACCCCGCCGATCCGGCGCTGCTGCGGCTCCCGGGAGGCACCGGCGAGCCCCAGAAGGTGAAGATCGTGCCGGGGCTGGACGGCGGCCGCATCGAGGCGCTGAAGGTGTCCGCCGACGGGGTGCGCATCGCCCTGCTGCTGAAGAAGGGCGACACGACCACGCTGAACATCGGCCGGGTGGAGCGCTCGGGCCCGAAGAACGATCCGGTGGTGTCCGTGGCGGAGCTGCGGCCTGCGGCGCCGCAGATGGAGACGGTCACCGCCGTCTCCTGGGCCGGGCCCAGCCGGCTGGTCGTGGTCGGCAAGGAGGCGGGCGGTGTGCAGCAGGTTCGCTACCTGCGGACCGACGGCTCCAGCCCGCCCGACAGCCTGCCCGGGCTGAACGGAGTGAAGTCCGTGGCGGCCTCCGACGATCCGGAGCGTCCGCTGGTGGCCTACTCGGAGGACGACGGCATCGTGCGCCGGCCCGCGGGCGGGAACTGGCAGACCATGGTGGAGAAGGAGCACGGCTCTTCCCCCGTCTACCCCGGCTAGCAGCCGGTCGCCCCGGGGCGGGTCGGCCGGGCCGACTGCCCGGCCGCGCCGGTTGTCCACAGGGGTGGCCGGACGGGGCCGGGCCCGCCATGGTGGAGCCATGCGGGGATGGTGGTGGCGGGAGTTCTCCTCACTGGTGCTTCCCATGGCCTGCGGCGGCTGCGGCGCTCCTCGTACGCAGCTGTGCGGCAGGTGCGGCGACGCACTGTACGGGGCGGCGGCGCGATGGGCCCGGCCGCGGCCCGAGCCGGTGGGCCTGCCCGCCGTATACGCGGCGGCGGCGTATGCGGAGCAGGTGCGGGCTGTGCTGCTGGCGCACAAGGAGCGGGGCACGCTGGGGCTGGCCGGTCCGTTGGGCGTCGCGCTGGCGGGGGCGGTGCGGGCCGCCGTGGGGCGGCCTCCGGGCGGCGCGGGGACGCTGCTGCTGGTACCGGTGCCGTCGTCGCGGCGAACGGTCAGGGCGCGCGGTCAAGACGCGACGCGGCGCATGGCCCTCGCGGCCGCCCGGGAGCTGCGGCGTACGGGGACGCGTGCGGCGGTGCTCAGCGTGCTGAGCCAGCGGCGCGCCGTGGCCGACCAGTCCGGTCTGACGGCGTCGCAGCGGCTGTCCAACCTCGCCGGGGCACTGCAGGCGCCCGCGGGCGCGGCGCGGCTCCTCGCGGCGGGCAGGCCGGTGCTGGTGGACGATCTCATGACCACGGGGGCGTCGCTGGCGGAGGCGGCACGTGCGGTCCGTGCCGTCTTTCCGGGCGTCGACGCAGCGGGAACCGCAGCCGCGGCCGCCGGAGCCGGGACAACCGCAGCTGAGCGGCTCTGCGCCGCGGTCGTCGCCGTACCTCCTTTGTCCTTCGGCCCTTCGAAATAAACCGGAACTCACAGAGAAGTTGCAGCGTTGCAGGTGATGAGAGGCGAATAGCCCCTGAATGGAGGTACGTGCTGGTAGCGGGTGCCGCGAACCGTCCGATCGAGCTATGTTCGGTTGAGAGGCATGGCGAACGCTGTACCTCCCCCAGTGCACTCCTGGGTTTCCGGAAAGTGAAGTATCGCGCCGGAGAGTCGGGAAGTCAGTGGGTGGGGATCTTGTCGACTGGGGAGGAGGAGGTGAGACTCGCCAAGTCCGAGACTCCGGCGACCACCGGAGTCTGGTGCAAGAGGGAGATGCTCCGCAGCCGACGCGTATGCGGAGCGATCCGGGAACGGAGTTCTGCGTGGACATCGTCGTCAAGGGCCGCAAGACCGAGGTGCCCCAGCGGTTCCGCAAGCACGTGGCCGAGAAGCTGAACCTGGAGAAGATCCAGAAGCTCGACGCCAAGGTGATCAGCCTGGATGTCGAGGTGTCCAAGGAACACAACCCACGGCAGGCCGACCGTTCCGACCGCGTGGAGATCACTCTCCGCTCCCGAGGCCCGGTGATCCGGGCGGAGGCCGCGGCCGGCGACCCGTACGCGGCGCTGGACCTCGCCACCGGCAAGCTGGAGGCCCGGCTGCGCAGGCAGCACGACAAGCGCCACACCCGCCGGGGCAACGGCCGTCTGACGGCCGCGGAGGTACCCGACGCGGTCCCCGGCGTCGCCGCCCTGAACGGCAACGGCAAGCCGCTCTCCGAAGAAGCGACGGAATCCATTCCCACCACCAGGATCGGCTCGCTCGAAATCCAGGGCGAAGGGCCGCTTGTGGTCCGCGAGAAGGTCCACACCGCGGCTCCGATGACACTCGACCAGGCTCTCTACGAGATGGAGCTGGTCGGGCACGACTTCTATCTCTTCGTCGACTCCGAGACGAAGCAGCCCAGTGTCGTCTACCGGCGGCACGCGTACGACTACGGCGTCATCCACCTGGAGACGGACCCGCTCGCCGGCTCCGAGGCAGGCGGAGCGGGAGGCGCCCTCGGCGGCTGATCCCCCGCTGTCAGAAGGTGTGAGTGCCCCTGGAGCGCCCTGTGCGCCCCCAGGGGCACCACCGTGCCACCACGGGATCACCGCTGTGTCGTCCGGGCATGAAAGCATGGCGTCCCAGGCCAACATATGCGCGATGCACTGATGTTGGCTTCACCGCGAACCACCTATGCTCTTCAGGCCAGGCCTTCAGGGGGAGAACGATGGCGGACAGCTTCGGGCCCGTGCACGGCGGCTCGGCCGACGTGGACGGCACGGTCGTCGACGCCGGGACGGACGCGGGAGCATCCCGCAAGGAGCCGATCCGGGTCCTCGTGGTGGACGACCACGCCCTCTTCCGCAGGGGACTGGAGATCGTCCTCAAACAGGAGGAGGACATCCAGGTCGTCGGCGAGGCCGGCGACGGCGCGGAGGCCGTGGACAAGGCCGCGGATCTGCTGCCGGACATCGTGCTGATGGACGTGCGCATGCCCAAACGAGGCGGCATCGAGGCCTGCACCTCCATCAAGGAGGTCGCCCCCAGCGCAAAGATCATCATGCTGACGATCAGCGATGAGGAGGCCGACCTCTACGACGCGATCAAGGCGGGCGCCACGGGCTATCTCCTCAAGGAGATCTCCACGGACGAGGTCGCCACCGCGATCCGCGCCGTGGCGGACGGCCAGTCCCAGATCAGCCCGTCCATGGCGTCCAAGCTGTTGACGGAGTTCAAGTCGATGATCCAGCGCACCGACGAGCGACGGCTGGTGCCCGCGCCCCGGCTGACCGACCGGGAGCTGGAGGTGCTCAAGCTGGTCGCCACCGGTATGAACAACCGGGACATCGCCAAGGAGTTGTTCATCTCCGAGAACACCGTCAAGAACCATGTGCGCAACATCCTGGAGAAGCTGCAGCTGCACTCCAGGATGGAGGCGGTGGTGTATGCGATGCGGGAGAAGATCCTCGAGATCAGATGAGCGTCAGGTGAGGTCGGCGACCAGGGGCGCGGCCAGCTCGGGCGGGTCGACCCGCTCCACCCGCACCGCGTCGCAGCCCACCCACCCGGCCGCCTCGCGCAGCGCCTGGGCCATCGGCGCCACCGCCTTGGGGCCGTCCAGCGAGACCTGTCGGGCCACCAGCGTCCTGCCGTCGCGGGCCGGGTCCACCCGGCCCAGCAGCCTGCCGCCGGACAGCAGCGGCATCGCGAAGTACCCGTGCACCCGCTTCGCCTTGGGCACATACGCCTCCAGGCGGTGAGTGAAGCCGAAGATCCGCTCGGTCCGCGGCCGCTCCCAGATCAGCGAGTCGAACGGCGACAGCAGAGTCGTACGGTGCCGTCCGCGGGGCACGCTCTCCAGCGCCGCGGGGTCGGCCCAGGCCGGCTTCTCCCAGCCCTCCACCCGCACCGGCACCAGTCCGGAACCGGCGACTGCCGCGTCGAACTGCTCGCCCCTGAGGCGGTGGTAGTCGGCGATGTCGGACCGGGTGCCCACACCGAGCGCCTCGCCGGCCAGGCGCACCAGACGGCGCAGGCACTCGGCGTCGTCCAGTTCGTCGTGCAGCAGCCCGTCCGGCACCGCGCGCTCGGCCAGGTCGTACACGCGCTTCCAGCCGCGCCGCTCGGTGCACACCACCTCGCCGTACATCAGCGCCCGCTCGACGGCGACCTTGGCCTCCGACCAGTCCCACCACGGGCCGCCGTTCTTCGCGCCGCCCAGTTCCGTGGCCGTCAGGGGACCTTGGGAGCGCAACTGCCTGATCACCGTGTCGTAGGCGCCGTCGCTCAGTTCGTGGTGCCACTGCGGTCGGGAGCGGTAGGCGCGACGCCGGAAGGCGAAGTGCGGCCACTCCTCGATGGGGAGGATGCATGCCGCATGCGACCAGTACTCGAAGCTGTGGCCCTCGGTCCAGTACGCCTCCTCGACCGTGCGGCGGCCCACCGCACCCAGCCGTGCGTACGGAATCAGCTCATGTGAGCGGGCCAGCACGGAGATCGTGTCGAGCTGTACCGCCCCCAGACGGCGCAGCACCCCCCGCACCCCGGCCTTCCGGTCGGGCGCGCCCAGGAAGCCCTGGGCGCGCAGGGCTATCCGGCGGGCCTCGTCGGCGGAGAGTTCGGCGGCGGGAGGCGGCAGCGTGGTCATGCTCGGCACCCTAGACGGCGGCACTGACAGCCCGGCCGGACGGAGCAGCGCGGGCCGGGTAGAGCAGCCCGGGCCGGACGAGGCGGCGCGTGCGGGGTAGCGCAGCCCCGCCGCACCGAGCAGCCCGGCCGGCCCGGGCCGAGGAGACCCGTCGGCCCGGGCCGAGGAGACCGTCGGCCGGCTCCGGGGTGGTTTCGGGCGGGCGCGGGGCGTCATTCTCGCGGGGCGGGCAGATAGGGGCAGGGCGCCGGCAGCCCGAGATCGGAGGGGAGCAGCGCGCCGATCCAGGCGTCCCGGAGTGTGTCCTTGTTCATGAGGGCGGCCCGCAGCGTCCCCTCGTGGGTGAATCCTGCTCTTTCCGCGACGGCCCTGGAGCCCGTGTTGCCGACTTCCGCGCGCCACTCCAGCCGGGTGGCCCTGAGCCGGGTGAAGGTCCAGTGGGCCACCGCGCCCAGGGCCTCGGTCGTCGCGCCCCGCCCCCGGTGCTCCTTCGCCGTCCAGAACCCGACCTCCCATGTGCCCGAGAGGGTGCGCAGAGTGACGCCGATGGAGCCGATGAGCGTTCCGCCGTCGCGGGTCAGCACCGCGAAGGTGCACATCGTGCCGGTCTGCCAGCCGTCGGGGACCATCTGCCCGGTGAACTCCTCGGCGTGCCGGTGTGCGTACGGAGAGGGGACCGTCGTCCAGCGCTGGATGTCGGGATCCTGACAAGCCTGGTACACCGCCTCCGCGTCCTCGGGGGTGAAGCTGCGCAGCAGCAGACGCCGGGTGGTGAGGGTGATGGGCTCCATGCCGGGATTCTGGTCAGCCGCACAGGCGGATGCGAGCACTTTTCACGCTCCCCGGCACCTTCCGTGCACTCCGTGCGTTCTCCTTGAGGGCGAGCAGGAGGGCCCGAGTGACGACCGTGCACCGGCGGGCCTCCCGGCCCGGGAGGGTCCTCGCTTACGATGGCCGTTGCGGTGGGGCCCGCCTGCCGTGCCCGTGCCAGTGTCCGATACACATCCAGTGCCAGGCCCGACCGGCAAGGAGACCAGCCTCAGTGTCCGTCTTCAACAAGCTCATGCGTGCAGGCGAAGGCAAGATCCTGCGCAAACTGCACCGCATCGCGGACCAGGTCAACTCCATCGAAGAGGACTTCATCAACCTCTCCGACGCCGAGTTGCGGGCGCTCACCGACGAGTACAAGCAGCGCTACGCAGACGGCGAGTCCCTGGACGACCTGCTCCCCGAGGCATTCGCCACCGTCCGAGAGGCGGCCAAGCGGGTCCTCGGCCAGCGCCACTACGACGTCCAGCTGATGGGCGGCGCAGCGCTGCACCTCGGCTATGTGGCCGAGATGAAGACCGGTGAGGGCAAGACCCTCGTCGGCACCCTGCCCACGTACCTCAATGCGCTCTCCGGCAAGGGCGTCCACCTGATCACGGTCAACGACTACCTGGCCGAGCGCGACTCCGAGATGATGGGACGGGTCCACAAGTTCCTGGGCCTGACCGTCGGCTGCATCATCGCGAACATGACGCCCGCGCAGCGCCGCGAGCAGTACAACTGCGACATCACCTACGGCACGAACAACGAGTTCGGCTTTGACTATCTGCGCGACAACATGGCGTGGTCCAAGGACGAGCTCGTCCAGCGCGGCCACAACTTCGCCGTGGTCGACGAGGTCGACTCGATCCTCGTCGACGAGGCCCGTACGCCGCTGATCATCTCCGGTCCGGCCGACCAGGCCACCAAGTGGTACGGCGACTTCGCCAAGCTGGTCACCCGGCTCACCCGGGGTGAGGCCGGCAACCCCCTCAAGGGCATCGAGGAGACCGGCGACTACGAGGTCGACGAGAAGAAGCGCACCGTCGGCATCCACGAGCCGGGCGTGTCGAAGGTCGAGGACTGGCTGGGCATCGACAATCTCTACGAGTCGGTCAACACCCCGCTCGTCGGCTATCTGAACAACGCCATCAAGGCCAAGGAACTGTTCAAGAAGGACAAGGACTACGTCGTCATCGACGGCGAGGTCATGATCGTCGACGAGCACACCGGCCGTATCCTCGCCGGCCGCCGCTACAACGAGGGCATGCACCAGGCGATCGAGGCGAAGGAGGGGGTGCCGATCAAGGACGAGAACCAGACCCTCGCCACGATCACCCTGCAGAACTTCTTCCGCCTCTACGACAAGCTCGCCGGCATGACCGGTACGGCCATGACCGAGGCGGCCGAGTTCCACCAGATCTACAAACTCGGCGTCGTCCCGATCCCGACCAACCGCCCGATGGTCCGCAAGGACCAGTCGGACCTGATCTACCGCACCGAGGTCGCCAAGTTCGCGGCGGTCGTCGACGACATCGCGGAGAAGCACGAGAAGGGGCAGCCGATCCTCGTCGGCACCACCTCGGTCGAGAAGTCCGAATACCTCTCGCAGCAGCTCAGCAAGCGCGGCATCCCGCACGAGGTGCTCAACGCCAAGCAGCACGACCGCGAGGCCGTGATCGTCGCCCAGGCCGGGCGCAGAGGCGCGGTCACCGTGGCCACGAACATGGCCGGCCGTGGCACCGACATCAAGCTCGGCGGCAACCCGGACGACCTCGCCGAGGCGGAGCTGAAGCAGCAGGGCCTCGACCCCGTCGAGCACGTCGAAGAGTGGGCGGCCGCGCTGCCCGCCGCGCTGGAGCGCGCCGAGGCGGCGGTGAAGGCCGAATTCGAAGACGTCAAGTCGCTCGGCGGGCTCTACGTCCTGGGCACCGAGCGCCATGAGTCGCGGCGTATCGACAACCAGCTCCGCGGCCGTTCCGGCCGTCAGGGAGACCCGGGCGAGTCGCGCTTCTACCTCTCCCTCGGCGACGATCTGATGCGCCTGTTCAAGGCCCAGATGGTCGAGCGCGTGATGGCCATGGCCAACGTCCCGGACGATGTGCCGATCGAGAACAAGATGGTGACGCGCGCGATCGCGTCGGCACAGTCCCAGGTCGAGCAGCAGAACTTTGAGACGCGGAAGAACGTCCTCAAGTACGACGAGGTGCTCAACCGCCAGCGCGAGGTCATCTACGGTGAGCGGCGCCGGGTGCTCGAGGGCGAGGATCTGCACGAGCAGATCCGCCACTTCATGGACGACACCATCGACGCCTACATCCAGGCGGAGACCGTCGAGGGCTTCGCGGAGGAGTGGGACCTGGACCGGCTGTGGGGCGCGTTCAAGCAGCTCTACCCGGTGAAGGTCACCACCGAGGAACTGGAGGAGGCGGCCGGCGACCGGGCCGGCATCACCGCCGAATTCATCGCGGAGTCCATCAAGGACGACATCCACGAGCAGTACGACGAGCGGGAGAAGCAGCTCGGCTCCGAGATCATGCGTGAGCTGGAGCGGCGGGTCGTGCTGTCCGTGCTGGACCGCAAGTGGCGCGAGCACCTCTACGAGATGGACTACCTCCAGGAGGGCATCGGCCTGCGTGCGATGGCGCAGAAGGACCCGCTGGTCGAGTACCAGCGTGAGGGCTTCGACATGTTCACCGCGATGATGGAGGGCATCAAGGAGGAGTCCGTCGGCTATCTGTTCAACCTGGAGGTCCAGGTCGAGCAGCAGGTCGAGGAGGTCCCGGTGGAGGAGGCGGCGGAGCGGACGTCGCTGGAGAAGCGGGACACGGTGCCCGCGGGGGCGGGCCGCCCGGAGATCCGGGCCAAGGGGCTCGATGCGCCGCAGCGGCCGGACCGGCTGCACTTCTCCGCGCCGACGGTGGACGGCGAGGGCGGTGTCGTCGAAGGCGACTTTGACACGGACGGCCGGCCGGCGCGGCCGGAGGGGGACGGGATGACCCGCGCGGAGCGGCGCAAGGCGCAGAAGGGCGGGGGGCGTCGCCGCAAGAAGTAGCGTCCCGCGGGGTGGTACCCGCGATGTGACCCGGGCCGGGGCCGGACACATGGTGTCCGGCCCCGGCCGTGTTCTGCGGCGCGGCCGCGGAGGGGCGTCAGGCGGGTGCTGAGACGGTGACGGGGTGGGGCCGACTCCATTGGTCGTCGCCCCGGCGGGACGCGCCTGAGAGGCGCGACAGGGCCGTCGTGAAGGGTCCGTGGCCCGGGGTGAGGACAGACGTTGCCGGGTGCCGGGCGCGCAGTGACCGTACGGCGGCCGGGGGACGAGGAGGGCCCTGCACTCGGGGCCCGTGCCATGGCGAGGGTCCGGGCCCCGAAGGCGCGTCGTCAGGAGAAGTGCGAGGTGTGGGAGCCGCCCAGTTCGACGGCAGTGCAGCGCCAGCGCTGGTCCGGGCAGAGTTCGAGGCGGAAAGCCATCGCGCTGAGGCGATCGCCGGCCGAGATGCGGGCGAAAGCCTCGATCACGCCGGGCACCGGATGGAACTCGTCACACGCGCGGACCACCGGGGTCACCCGCTCCGCCGGGCGCAGCGGAGCCCCCGGCGCCAGGCGGGCCAACTGGTCGTACGCCTCGCCGACGGTGTGGCCCAGCATCCAGTGCACCGGCCGCTGCCCGCTCAGGACCGCGAGAAGGCGGTCGGCGAACCAGTACCGGGGTGTCGACTGACGCCGGGCCCGCGCCAGGGCCGCAGTCGCCACTGTGGCCGCCGGGCGACGCCCGTCCCTTCGCCCGGGCGGCCTGGTCCGGCTGCCGCGGGTCGTGCGGTTCATGGTCCTGTCCATGCGGATCGCCCCCGATGCGAGGTCGGGCCCGGATCGATACCAGGCGGTAACTTCGGTGGTGATCTTCTACGGGGCCGAAAGGCGGTCCGCAACGCGAGCGCCGGCCGGGGCGCGCCTGCCGGAGGTTCGCCTATCAGAGTGAGGGGAACCGTGGAACTCCCGGCCGCGGCGGCCGCCCGACGGCGCGAGGTGGACGTCCCGCGGCCCGGCGGACGCACCACGAAAGGGGACGCCCGAAACGATCGCCGCACGTATCCTGAAGGGCGTTTCCCGACGAAGAAAGCGGCCAGTCATGCGCGTGTACGTCCCCCTGACCCTGCCCGGTCTCGCCAAGGCGTACAGGACGGGCGAGCTGGGCCCCGCCCCGCTGGCGGCCTTCGCCGTCACCCCGGGGCTGCGCGAGTGGTACGTCTCCGACGACATCGAGGAACTCGAGTACGCGGCGCTCAACCGGGCCGCGGCCGCGTCGCTGCGGCTGCTCGCCGGGGACCCCGGGGCTGCGCGCCGCCGCGTCGTCGTCGCCGTCGACGTACCGGATCAGCAGGCCGTCGTCGACCCCGACCGGGCGCTCGACGCAAACGCCGTCGGCGAGGTGCGCGTCGGGGCCGCGGCGCCGCTGGCCAAGGCCGCCGCCGTGCACATCGACGCCGAGGACGCCGTCGCGGACGTCTCCGCCGCGGCCGAGGCGCTCGGCGCGGCGGACCAGGGTGACGACGACGCCCGGTTCACGGTCGACGGCGCGGAGGACCACGAACTGCTCTGGTACGGGGTCCAGGAGATCCCGAACCTGATCGGCTGAGCGATTGTCGGCGCCCCCCGGTACGGTTTGTCGGCATGGGGAAGCACCGCACGCATCTGGTCTGGGACTGGAACGGCACGCTGCTCGATGACATCAGCGCGGTCATCGGGGCGACCAATGCCGCGTTCGCGGAGATCGGTCTGGAGCCGATCGCGCTGGAGCAGTACCGGGAGATGTACTGCGTGCCGATTCCCCGCTTCTACGAGCGGCTCACCGGGCGGCTGCCCTCCGACGCCGAGTGGGAGGTCATGGACGAGATCTTCCACCGGCACTACAGCGAGCACCGGCTCGGCTGCGGGCTGACACAGGGTGTGGATGAGCTGCTCGCGGAGTGGCGGCGGGCCGGGCGCAGCCAGTCGCTGCTGAGCATGTACGGGCACGAGGAACTGGTTCCGGTCGTGCGGGGCTATGGGATCGAGGACCACTTCATACGCGTCGACGGGCGCACGGGTCCCTCGGGCGGCACCAAGGCGCTCCACATGGAGCGGCACATCTCGGCGTTGCGCGGCGTCGTCGACCCCGAGCGGACGGTCGTGATCGGCGACGCGGCCGACGATGCGCTGGCGGCAGCGCACGTGGGGGCGCGGGCCGTCCTGTACACGGGTGGGTCGCACAGCCGCGCCAGTCTGGAGGCGGTGGGGGACGGGGTGCCGGTCGTGGACAGCCTGGAGGAAGCGGTGGACGCGGCGCTGCGGTTCGTCTGAGCGGGTTCGCCTGCGGCCTTCCCGAACCTGGGGCTCCGCCCCAGACCCCGTTTCCACGGGGGCTCCGCCCCCGGACCCCCGCGCCTCAATCGCCGGCGAGGCTCGATTGCGCGGCTTCGCCTCGGGCCGGCGGGGGCTGATTGTGCGGCTCCACCCCGACCGGCGGGGCTCGGTTGCGTGGCTTCGCCTCGGGTGGGCGGGGGTTGATTGTGTGGCTTCGCCTCGACTGGTGAGGCTCGGTTGCGTGGCTTCGCCTCGGGTGGGCGGGGGTTGTGCGGCTCCACCCCGACCGGCGGGGGTTGCGCGGCTTTGCCCCGGGCTGGCGGGGGTTGATTGTGTGGCTTCGCCCCGACCGGCGAGGCTCGATTGCGCGGCTTTGCCCCGGGCGGGCGGGGGTTGATTGCGTGCCCTTGCCCCGACTGGCGGGGCTGATTGTGCGGCTCCACCCCGACCGGCGGGGGTTGCGCGGCTTCGCCCCGGGCCGGCGGGGGGCGATTGTGCGGCTTCGCCCCGACCGGCAACCGTCGATTGTGCGGCTTTGCCCGGGCCAGCCGGGTTGGTTTGCGCGCCCTCGCCCCCGGCCGGCGGGGCGGGTATTCGGGGGTCCGGGGGCTCGCCCCCGGTTACGCCACCGGCGCCTTCTCGCGCAGGACGCGGAGGAAGGCACGCATCCAGGACGGGTGGTCGGGCCAGGCGCGGGACGAGACCAGGGTGCCGTCGACGACTGCCTCCTGGTCCTGGAAGGAGGCGCCCGCGGCCTGCATGTCGAGTTCGAGGGCGGGGTAGGAGGTCACCCGGCGACCCTCCAGGGAGCCGATCGCCGCCGTCAGCAGGGGGCCGTGGCAGATCTGGGCCACCGGCTTGTCGGCGTCGAAGAAGGACTTGAGGATCTTGCGGAGCTCGGGGTCGTTGCGGAGGTACTCGGGGGCCCGGCCGCCCGGGATGACCACGGCCGCGTACTGTCCGGGGTCGACCTCGGAGAAGGCGAGGTCGGCCTGGTAGGTGTAGCCCGGCTTCTCGGTGTACGTGTCGAAGCCCGGTTCGAAGTCATGCACCACGAACTGCAGCTTCTTCCGGGCCGGAGCGGCGATGTCGACCTCGTATCCCTCCTCCCTCAGGCGCTGGTACGGGTAGAGGACCTCGAGGGACTCGGCGGCGTCGCCGGTGACGATCAGGATCTTCGCTGTCATGGCCGCTCCTGGTCTTGAGTCCGGCCCGTCAGCCGTTGCGCCCGGCCGCGCTGGGGCGCCCTGCGTCGAACGGGCCAATATGTGCATCACGGGCATATGGGGTATATAGGTGAAGATACGCATCCGTAGTCGATTCGGAGGCGTGTCGCGCGACGTCAACCTGCACCGCCCCGCGTGGTTTGCCAAGAGGGCCTGTGTCGCTGTCCAGAGTGTCAAACTTCCGGGCCGTCTTTTGTACACATACGGCTCATGACGGGCCGGGGGTGTGGGGCGTTAGCCTTATCCCGTGATCAGCGCGATATGCCGTGGGGGCAGCGAAGCCCCCGGCCTGCGCCCGGACCGCCACCGCGCCCGGGCGATCGCTGACCTTTTCGATCCGATCCGGCCAGTCTGGCTGCCAGAATTGGCCGATAACGGCTCGGACATCTCCCACCGCGGCATACCGTCGACTCCGACCGGACACTCCGCGTCGTGGCGTTGTGTCGCTTCTTTCACCTACGTCACGCAACGGCGCGCGACAGGAGCCAGAGGACATGCAGACCAAGCTGGACGATGCCAAGGCCGAGCTGCTCGAGAGGGCCGCCCGGGTAGCTGAGCACAGCCCTGTCGGGGGAAGCCTTCCGACCGGTGCCGAGCAGGGGGAGCGTCCGGACCAGGACACCGTGCTCTCGTACCTCCAGCGCTACTACCTGCACACCGCCCCCGAGGACCTGGCCGACCGCGACCCGGTCGACGTCTTCGGCGCCGCGCTCTCGCACTACCGCCTCGCCGAGAACCGCCCGCAGGGCACGGCCAACGTCCGGGTCCACACGCCCACCGTCGAGGAGAACGGCTGGACCTGCAGCCACTCCGTCGTCGAGGTCGTCACCGACGACATGCCGTTCCTGGTCGACTCGGTCACCAATGAGCTCTCCCGTCAGGGCCGCGGCATCCACCTGGTGGTCCACCCCCAGGTCGTCGTCCGCCGCGACGTGACCGGCAAGCTCATCGAGGTGCTGCCGGACCGGAGCAGGGGCCACCTCGGCGAGGCCGCCGCCAAGACCCTTCCGCACGACGCGCTCGTCGAGTCCTGGATCCACGTCGAGATCGACCGGGAGACCGACCGCGCCGACCTCAAGCAGATCACCTCCGATCTCCTGCGCGTGCTGTCGGACGTCCGCGAGGCCGTCGAGGACTGGGAGAAGATGCGCGACGCCGTGCTGCGCGTCGCCGAGAGCCTGTCCGGCGAGCCCATGGCCGACGATCTGCGCGAAGGCGAGGTCGAAGAGGCGCGCGAGCTGCTGCGCTGGCTTGCCGACGACCACTTCACCTTCCTCGGTTACCGCGAGTACGACCTGGTGGACGGCGATGCGCTGGCCGCCGTGCCCGGCACCGGCCTCGGCATCCTGCGCGCCGACCCCGACCACACCGGGGACGACGACACCCACGGCCACCCGGTGAGCCCGTCCTTCAACCGGCTGCCGGCCGACGCCCGCGCCAAGGCCCGCGAGCACAAGCTGCTGGTGCTCACCAAGGCGAACAGCCGGGCCACCGTGCACCGGCCCAGCTACCTCGACTACATCGGCGTCAAGAAGTTCGACAAGGACGGCAACGTCGTAGGCGAGCGCCGATTCCTCGGCCTGTTCTCCTCCGCCGCGTACACCGAGTCCGTGCGCCGGGTCCCTGTGATCCGCCGCAAGGTGGACGAGGTCCTCAAGCAGGCCGGCTTCTCGCCCAACAGCCACGACGGCCGCGATCTGCTCCAGATCCTGGAGACCTACCCCCGCGACGAGCTGTTCCAGACGCCCGTCGACCAGCTGCGCTCCATCGTCACCTCCGTCCTCTACCTCCAGGAGCGCCGCAAGCTGCGGCTCTACCTGCGCCAGGACGAGTACGGCCGCTACTACTCCGCGCTGATCTACCTGCCCCGCGACCGCTACACCACCGGTGTGCGGCTGCGGCTGATCGACATCCTCAAGGAGGAGCTCGGCGGCACCAGCGTTGACTTCACCGCCTGGAACACGGAGTCGATCCTCTCCCGCCTGCACTTCGTGGTCCGCGTCCCGGCGGGCACCGAACTGCCCGACCTCACCGACGCCGACAAGGAGCGCATCGAGGCCAGGCTGGCCGAGGCCGCCCGCTCCTGGGCCGACGGCTTCGCCGAGGCCCTCAACGCCGAACTGGGCGAGGAGCGCGCCGCCGAGCTGCTGCGCCGCTACTCGAACGCCTTCCCGGAGGGCTACAAGGCCGACCACTCGCCCCGCGCCGCCGTGGCCGACCTGGTCCACCTCGAACAGCTCGTCCACTCCGACAAGGACTTCGCGCTCTCCCTCTACGAGCCGGTCGGCGCAGGCCCCGGCGAGCGCCGGTTCAAGATCTACCGCAGCGGTGAGCAGGTCTCTCTGACCGCCGTGCTGCCGGTGCTCCAGCGGCTCGGCTGCGAGGTCGTCGACGAGCGCCCGTACGAGCTGCGCTGCGCCGACCGCACCACGGCCTGGATCTACGACTTCGGTCTGCGCATGCCGCAGACCGGCAGCAGCGGCAACGGCGGCGACTACCTCGCCGACGACGCCCGCGACCGCTTCCAGGACGCGTTCGCCGCCGTGTGGAAGGGCGAGGCGGAGAACGACGGCTTCAACGCCCTGGTGCTGCGCGCCGGGCTGACCTGGCGGCAGGCCGTCGTGCTGCGCGCCTACGCCAAGTACCTGCGCCAGGCCGGCTCCACCTTCAGCCAGGACTACATGGAGGACACCCTCCGCAACAACGTCCACACCACCCGGCTGCTGGTCTCCCTCTTCGAGGCGAGGATGTCGCCCGGCCGCCAGGCCGCCGGCACCGAGCTGACCGACGGGCTGCTGGAGGAGTTGGACGGCGCACTGGACCAGGTCGCCTCCCTCGACGAGGACCGCATCCTGCGTGCGTTCCTGACCGTCATCAAGGCCACTCTGCGCACCAACTTCTTCCAGAAGGCCGCGGACGGCGGCGACCACGCCTATGTGTCGATGAAGTTCGACCCGCAGGCCATTCCGGAGCTGCCCGCCCCCCGCCCCGCGTACGAGATCTGGGTCTACTCGCCACGCGTCGAGGGCGTGCACCTGCGCTTCGGCAAGGTCGCCCGCGGCGGACTGCGCTGGTCCGACCGCCGAGAGGACTTCCGCACGGAGATCCTCGGTCTGGTCAAGGCGCAGATGGTCAAGAACACGGTGATCGTGCCGGTCGGCGCGAAGGGCGGCTTCGTCGCCAAGCACCTGCCGGACCCGTCCGTCGACCGCGACGCCTGGCTCGCCGAGGGCATCTCCTGCTACCGCATCTTCATCTCCGCCCTCCTCGACATCACCGACAACATGGTCGCGGGCGAGGTCGTCCCGCCGGCCGGCGTGGTCCGCCATGACGAGGACGACACATATCTGGTCGTCGCCGCCGACAAGGGCACCGCGACCTTCTCCGACATCGCCAACGAGGTCGCCGTCGCGTACGGCTTCTGGCTCGGAGACGCCTTCGCCTCCGGCGGCTCCGCCGGCTACGACCACAAGGGCATGGGCATCACCGCCCGCGGCGCCTGGGAGTCCGTCAAGCGGCACTTCCGCGAGCTGGGCCACGACACCCAGACCCAGGACTTCACGGTCGTCGGCGTCGGCGACATGTCCGGCGACGTGTTCGGCAACGGCATGCTGCTCAGCGAGCACATCCGGCTGGTCGCGGCCTTCGACCACCGCCATATCTTCATCGACCCGACGCCGGACGCGGCCGTCTCCTACGCGGAGCGCCGCCGGCTGTTCGAGCTGACCCGCTCCTCCTGGGCCGACTACAACACGGAGCTGCTGTCGCCCGGCGGCGGCATCCACCCGCGCACCGCGAAGTCGATCCCGGTCAACGCCCATATGCGGGCGGCCCTCGGCATCGGGTCCAAGGTCACCAAGATGACCCCTGCCGAGCTGATGCAGACGATCCTCAGGGCCCCGGTGGACCTGCTGTGGAACGGCGGCATCGGCACCTACGTCAAGGCGTCGACCGAGACCCACGCCGACGTCGGCGACAAGGCCAACGACGCCATCCGCGTCAACGGCCAGGACCTGCGGGTCAAGGTCGTCGGCGAGGGCGGCAACCTGGGCCTCACCCAGCTCGGCCGGATCGAGTTCGACCGCAGCGGCGGCAAGGTCAACACCGACGCCATCGACAACAGCGCGGGCGTGGACACCTCCGACCACGAGGTGAACATCAAGATCCTGCTCAACGGTCTGGTCGCCGACGGCGATCTGACCGTCAAGCAGCGGAACAAGCTGCTCGCCGAGATGACCGACGAGGTCGGCGCGCTGGTGCTGCGCAACAACTACGCCCAGAACGTGGCCCTGACCAACGCGGTCACCCAGTCGCCCTCCCTGCTCCACGCCCACCAGCGCTTCATGCGGCGGCTCACCCGCGACGGGCGACTGGACCGGGCGTTGGAGTTCCTGCCCGCCGACCGCCAGATCCGTGAACTGCTCGCCGCGGGCAAGGGGCTGAGCCAGCCGGAACTTGCGGTGCTCTTCGCCTACACCAAGATCATGGTGGCCGAGGAGCTGATCGCCACCCGGCTGCCGGACGACCCGTACCTGTTCAAGCTGCTGCACGCGTACTTCCCCAAGCCGCTGCGCGAGAAGTTCCCCGAGGCGGTCGACGGCCATGCGCTGCGCCGGGAGATCATCACCACGGTCCTGGTCAACGACACCGTGAACACGGGCGGTTCGACCTTCCTCCACCGGCTGCGCGAGGAGACCGGGGCGTCGATCGAGGAGATCGTCCGGGCGCAGACCGCCGCCCGGGAGATCTTCGGCCTCGGCGCGGTCTGGGACGCCGTCGAGGACCTCGACAACAAGGTCGCCGCCGACGTCCAGACCCGCATCAGGCTGCACTCGCGCCGCCTCGTCGAGCGCGGCACCCGCTGGCTGCTGGGCAACCGACCGCAGCCGCTGGAGCTGGCCGGCACCGTCGAATTCTTCGCCGACCGGGTCGAGCAGGTCTGGGCCGAGCTGCCGAAGATGCTGCGCGGCGCGGACCTGGACTGGTACCAGGGGATCCTGGAGGAGCTTGTCGAGGTGGGCGTGCCCGAGGAACTCGCCATGCGCGTCGCGGGCTTCTCCGCCGCGTTCCCGACACTGGACATCGTCGCCATCGCCGACCGCACACAGAAGGAGCCGATGGCGGTCGCCGAGGTGTACTACGACCTCGCGGACCGGCTGCGGGTCAGCCAGCTGATGGACCGAATCATCGAACTGCCGCGGGCGGACCGCTGGCAGTCGATGGCCCGCGCCTCCATCCGTGAGGACCTGTACGCGGCGCACGCGGCGCTGACCGCGGACATCCTGTCGGTCGGCGACGGCGCGGCGACGCCCGAGGAGCGGTTCACGGCCTGGGAGGAGCAGAACGCGGCCATCCTGGGCCGGGCCCGCACCACGTTGGAGGAGATCCAGGGCTCCGACACCTTCGACCTGGCGAACCTGTCGGTGGCGATGCGCACGATGCGCCAGCTGCTGCGCACCCACAGCTGAGCCCTCCGAGGAGGTGCCGCGACCGGCCCCCTCCAAGGTGGCGCTGCGACCGGTCCCCGCGCCCTTCAAGGGGCGCGGGGACCGAGCCGCGCCGGGACGGGACCAGGCCCCTCTGGCCAGGCGCCGTCCGCCGACGCAAGGGGCGTCCGGAGCGATCCGGACGCCCCTTCGCCGTTCTCCGCGGCCGCGTCACCCACACGGGCGTTGAGGGGTGACTGCAAGCGCCGGGAGAGGTTGTTCTCCGCGCAACCTGTGAGCAACCCACCGGCCATCCGCCGCTGTTGAATGGACGTGCGCACCATGACGATTCGGCTCAGTGTCGTCGTACCCGTGTACAACGTGGCGGACTATCTCGACGCATGTCTGCGGTCGTTGGCCGAGCAGACCCTCCAGGACCTGGAAGTCGTCATGGTCGACGACGGCTCCACCGACGAAAGCGCCGACATCGCCCGAGCGTTCGCCGCACGGGACGAGCGCTTCCGGCTGCTGTCACAGCGGAACGCGGGCCTCGGCGCGGCGCGCAACGCGGGCGCGCGCGAAGCCGTCGGCACGCATCTCGCCTTCGTCGACAGCGACGACATGGTCCCCGAGGACGCCTACGCGCGCATGGTGGCCTCGCTCGAAGGGTCCGGCTCGGACTTCGCCACGGGCAATGTGCTCCGGCTGCGGGCGAGCGGAAAGCGTGAGCAGTCGCCCATGTTCCGCGAGCCGATGGCGAAGACCCGCACCGCCACGCACGTCACCCGCCACTGGCCTCTCCTGTACGACCGGATCGCCTGCAACAAGGTCTTCCGCAGGGACTTCTGGGACCGGCACGGCTTCGCCTTCCCCGAGGGCGTGCTGTTCGAGGACATCCCGGTGATCGTGCCCGCGCACTTCCTCGCCGCCTCCGTCGACGTGCTGCACGACGCCGTCTACCTCTGGCGCGACCGGGACGGCTCCATCACCACCCGCAGGGCGCGCCCCGCGGCGGTGCGCGACCGGGCCCGTTCCGTGGCTTCGGCGAGCGGGTTCCTCGCCGCGCAGGCGAAGTGGCCGGAGGGGAAGCGCCGCTACGACTCCAGCGCCCTGAGCAGCGATCTGAAGCTGTTCATGGACGTGCTGCCGGACGGCGACACGGAGTACCACCGGGCGTTCCTCGACCACGCCGGGGAGTTCGCCCGCGGGGTCGAGCAGTCCGTCCTCGACGGACTGCCGTTCACCCTGCGCGCCGCATGGCATCTCGTCCGCGAACGCCGTGTCGAAGAACTCCTCGCGCTCCTCGCCCACCAGCGGCAGAGCCGCGACGCCTTCCACATCCGCGGCCGCCGCGGCCCGCGCCTGCCCGGCGGAAAGACCTACGCCGAGCACCCCGCCGTGACCGGCGGTCTGCCGAAGGACGTCAGCAGGCTGGGCACGTCCGACCTGCCTGTGCTGTCGGACGTGGTGGAAGCCGTGTGGCGTGACGGACGGCTGCGGCTGCGCGGCTACGCCTACGTCCGCAACCTCCCCGCCGAGCAGGGGAGCCGGCCCCGCGTCCTCGGCTGGCTGCGCCGCGGCCGGCGGAGGATCGCACCCCTGCGGCTGCAGCCGGCCGAACTGCCCGAGGCGACCGCCGCCTCCCGGCAGAGCCTGCACCGCTACGACCTGGCGGGCTTTGAGACGGTCGTCGACCCGGCCCGGCTCAGGCCGCGCGACGGACGCGCCGCGATCTGGAACGTGGAGGTCGGCGTCCTCGGCGGAGGGGTGCTGCGTCGGGGGCCGCTGCGCATGCGGGGCAACCCGGCCCCGCCCGCCGTCCACTACCTCGACGACTCCACGCGCATCGTGCCCGAACTGTCCGGGAACAAGCTGCGCCTCAAGGCGGAACGCGTCCCCGCCCTCCTGACCGGCCACGGCCCCGCGGACGGCCGGGCCGCGTCCGTACGCATCACATGGCGGGGCCGACAGCCGTTCACCGCCCTCCGCATCGAGAACCGGCGCACCAAGGACGCTCACGAGGTGCCGGCCGACGCGGCGGACGAGGCGGGCGCATGGCGCGCCGATGTGCCCCTGGAGTTCTTCACGGCCGAGGGGGGCGAGGGCACGGGTGAAGAGGGCGCCGGCACGGCGGAGACGGCGACGCCATGGACCGTGCGGCTCGTCCGAGCCGACGGCGGACGGGTCGCGCTGGGCGTACGCGACAGCCTGGCCCCCGGCCGCTACCGCGTCCCCGACGGGCGCGAGCTCGTCCTCACCGCCACCGCCACCGCCGCCGGCAACCTCGCCCTCAGCAGCCAGTGCCCCCACCCGATCGCCGACGCCTTCGCCTGGACCTTCTCCGGCGGACTCGTCATCGAAGGCAGCCACCCCGCGCCCGCCGCCCGCCGCCCCGCGCCCGAGCTGGTGCTCCGGCACAGCGCCACCCAGGAGGAAGCGGTCTTCGACGTCCGGTTCGAGGAGGAAGGCCGGTTCCGCGCCGAGCTCACCCCCGCCGCGGTCGGCGTCGCCGACGGAACCGCCGGAGTCGGCGGAGTCGGCGGTGAGACGCCGCTGGCCGAGGGCCGCTGGTACCTCTTCTTCCGCGACACCGGCGAGCACGACCCCGAGCGGTGCCGCCCCGTGCGACTCGCCGCCGCCAAGCACGCGGCAGTCCCCGCCGTACAGCGGGTCCGCGGCCGCGACTTCACCTTCACCCGGCGCTTCCACGACCAACTCGTCGTGGAGTCGGGGTCCGTGCTGGACGTGCGCGAGCGCGGAGCGTACGGCGAGCGGCGACTGCGCGAGCGGTACACGGCACTCAACCAGGCCCCCGAGCGCCGCGACACCCTGCTCTTCAGCAGCTTCGACGGCCGCCAGTACTCCGACTCGCCGCGCGCCGTGCACGAGGAGCTGCTCCGCCGCGGCAGCCCCTTCGAGCATCTGTGGACGGTACGCGACCAGCAGGTGCAACTGCCCGAAGGCGCCCGGCCCGTGGCGTTCGGCAGCACCGAGTGGCACGAGGCCCTGGCGTGTTCCCGGGCCGTCGTCACCAACACCCAGCTCCCCGAGTGGTACGAGCGAGGCACGGGCCGCTGCACCGTGCAGACGTGGCACGGCACACCGCTCAAGCGCATCGGGCGGGATCTGCTCGACACGGCCCAGGCCAACCGCCCGTACATCGACTCCCTGCCCCGCCGGGCCGCCCAGTGGGATCTGCTGATCTCCCCGAACCGCTTCTCGACACCCATCCTGCGCCGGGCCTTCGGCTACGAGGGCGAGGTGCTGGAGTCCGGCTATCCGCGCAACGCACTGCTGCACAGCGAGGACCGGCACAAGATCGCGGCGAGTGTGCGGGAGCGTCTGGGCATCGAACCCGGCCGCACGGTCGTGCTCTACGCGCCCACCTGGCGCGAGGACCGCCCCAAGGGCGCCGGCCGCTACGCACTCGACCTGCGGCTCGACCTCGCCGCGGCGCGGCGCGCGCTGGGCGGCAGCCATGTGCTCCTCGTCCGCCGCCACTACCTGGTCGGCGACCGGCTGCCGCAGACGGGCGGCTTCGTCCGCGACGTCTCCCGCTACCCGGACGTCGCCGAGCTGCTGCTCATCAGCGATGTGCTGGTGACCGACTACTCGTCTCTGATGTTCGACTTCGCCCACACGGGCAGGCCGATGCTGTTCCACACGTACGACCTGGAGCACTACCGGGACACGCTGCGCGGCTTCTACTTCGACTTCGAGGCGAAGGCGCCGGGGCCGTTGGTGCCGGACGGCGGGGAGCTGATCGAGGCGCTGAGGGAGCCGGAGGTGGCCGTTGCGGGGCATGTGCGGGCGTATGAGGCCTTTCGCGAGGCCTTCTGCGATCTGGATGACGGACGGGCCGCCGCGGTGGTAGCCGACCGGTTGCTCGACCTCACCTTCCCGTGACCGGGGCTCCGCCCCAGGACCCGCGCCTCAACCTCCCCCGGCTACCTCCCCCGGCTACCTCCCCCAGCTACCTCCCCCAGCTACCGCTGGGAGGTGCCCCCATGGAGGTGCCCCCATGGAGGTGCCCCCATGGAGGTGCCCCCAGCGGGGCTGGGTTTGCGCCTCAATCGCCGGCGGGGCTGGAATTTCCAGCCCGTTGGGGCACCTCCCAGAGGTAGCCGGGGGAGATCGAGGGCACGGCCGTCAGGCCGTACGGGGGGTCTGGGGGCCTGCCCCCAGTTTCGGGAAGGGGCGGGGAGGGGAAAGGACACCGCCCGTGGCCGAAGGCCACGGGGAGAGTGGCCGCGCGGGCACGCGGAGCGGCGCGACAGGGTAGGCGTCGGCGCGGGGCCCGGTGTTCACCGCGGCGGCGGGATGACGGAGCCCATGACCCGGGGGCCCTGGTGCTCAGCGTGGTGCGTGGGCCCTGGTGTTCACCGCGGTGGCGGGACGACGGAGCCCACGACCCGCGGCTCGGCCGGCTCCTCCGCCGCGGCGGCCGTCTGCTGGTGCGGGACGGCGGCGAGCGGCCCCGCGGCTCCCCGCTCCGCCGGAGGCGCCACCGGCAGCACCGTCTCCTCGCCGAGCAGCACATGGCGCACCACTCGCTCCGCGGCCCGCCCGTCGTCGAAGGCGCAGAACCGCTCCCGGAACGCGGCACGCAGCGTGCGGCTCCGTTCCCCGTCCCAGGAGCCGTCCGTGAAGGCCCGTACGACGTCCTCGGTCGTGCGCGTCACCTCGCCCGGGGTGTCGCCGGGCAGGCCCGACAGCAGGTCGAAGGTGACGCCGCGGACCGCGCGGTAGATCTCCCAGTCGGGGGCGTGGATGATGATCGGACGGTCCAGCAGGGCGTAGTCGAACATCAGCGACGAGTAGTCGGTGATCAGCGCGTCGGCCGCAAGGAACAGCTCCTCGACGCCGGGGTGGCCGGAGACGTCGATCAGCCCCGAGCGGCCGTCCAGCCCGAAGGGGCCGTCCAGCTCCGACCCGTCGTGGAAGTAGTGGGCGCGGACCAGGAACACCGTGTCCTCGCCGCGTTCGCCCAGTTCCCGCACCACCCGGTCCAGATCGAGCCGGCAGCTGAAGGTCCGCTCGTAGTCGCGGAAGGTCGGCGCGTAGAGCACGGCTCGCTGTCCCCGGGCGAGGCCGAGCCGCTCCCGCGCCGCCTCGACCTCGTCGGGGCCCGCGTTGACCAGGACGTCATTGCGCGGATAGCCGGACTCCAGATGGCGCACGGCCCCGGGGTAGGCCCGTGACCAGACCTCCGTGGAGTGCGGATTGGACGACAGGCTGAGATCCCACCGGTCGACGCGGCGCAGCAGGCCGCGGAAGTTCATGCCCTGCGCCGCGGCCGGGTAGTCCTGCTGGCCCATGCCCATCACCTTCAGCGGAGTGCCGTGGTGGGTCATCACATGGATCTGGCCGCGCCGTTTGACCAGGTGGTTGTGGAAGTTGACGTTGCTGATGAAGTACGTGCCGCGGGCGAGCACCGACCAATAGCGGAGGGTGCCGGGCACCACATGGTCCACGCCCGGCGGCAGCCCGGCGGCCGCGGCCTTGGCGGAGACGATCCACACCCCGCGGATGTGCGGGGCCAGTTCGGCCGCCTTGCGGTGGACCGCCGCCGGATTGCAGCTCACGCCGCGGTTCCAGTACGCGGTGTAGACGGCCAGCCGCCGGTCGAGCGGACGCAGCCGCTGCAACCGGTAGTACAGCGGCGTCAGTCGCCGTACGGCACGGGCGCGGGCCGCGGCCGTGAGCGTCAGCAGCCCGCGGCGGGCCGCGAACGCCGCGTCGAGTCCCGTGAGCAGCGCCCCCCGGCCGCCGCACAGCAGTCGCAGCCGCAGCGCCGCGAAGCCGCGCCGCTGCTGGTGCCCGTGTGGCCGGTGCACCCGGCAGAACGCGGCGACCGCCCGCCTGTAGCGGCGTCTTTGGGTCGCCCTCGGATACGCCTCCAGCAGCTCCCGGGCCGCCACGTCGAACAGCGCGCCGTGCACCTTTGCGAAGCGCGGTGTGTCGCGCAGCGCCGTGAACAGCTCTCCGAACTGTTCGATGAGGTCGGCAGACGACGTCTCGGCCTCTTCCGGTTCGGCGACCGCCGGGAGATGGCGCTGTACGCGGTGTTCCACGCACGGCGTCGGCAGCACGGCGACCGACTCCGCGGTGACCAGGGTGGCGAGGGCGTACATCCGGTCGCCCTCCGGTCCGGACGCGAAGCCGATCCGCTGTGCGCGATGGACGTCGCTGCGCACGGCACGGTTCCAGCACACCGCCGCGACGCCCAGAAGTTCGGGGTGTTCGGCGAGGGTGCACACCTGTGAGGCGCCCGTCTCACGCAGCAGCTGGAGCGAGCGCGTGGGCTGCGGAACGCCGCGGAACGGGGTGCGCAGATGCCCAAAGAGCAGGACCTCCGGATCCTTGGCCGACTCCAGCCGCTCGGCGATGCGCTCCAGTGCGCCGGGCAGCAGCACATGGGCGCCTTCGAGGAAGAGGAGATAGTCGCCTGTGGCCCGCTCCGCTCCTGCGGTGCGGCGGTCCTCGGCGCCCGCGGGCTCCGGCAGATGCACTGCCCGCAGGCGTGGGTCGCCGTCGGCGATCTCGTCGAGCAGCCGGTCCGAGCCGTCCGGGGACCCGTCGGCCACGCCGATGACTTCGATGTCCCGGAAGGACTGCGAGAGCACGGATCGGAGGCATTCCCGCAGGGTTCCGCGCACACGGCGGACGGGGACGATGATGCTGAGGCGGGGCGGCATGCGCGGGCTCTTTCTCAAGGGTCGGGCGGACGGAGGGGACGCTGTGGGGCTCACGGCCCGGGGACGGTGGACACGGCGGTCGAGGCGTCGCGCTCTGCGCCCTGTGCCTGGTGGGGCAGCACCCGCGGCCGGTGCGCCGGCGACGGGGCCGGCCGGCGCTCGGCGAGGGGGACGACGGCCGGCAGCCCCGCCGTCTCGTTCAGGAAGACGCGGCGCACCACGCGCTCCGCGGCGAGCCCGTCGTCGTTCGGGCAGAACCGCTCTCGGAAGGAGGCGCGCAGCTGCGCCGAGCGTGAGCCCTGCCAGTGCCCGCTGGTGAAGATGTCGATCAGCTCGTCCTCGTCGCGGGCGACCGCTCCCGGCGGTGTGGCCCGTACGTCGAAGTACAGCCCGCGGGCGGCCTCGTACGCCTCCCAGTCGCCGGTGTGCAGCACGATGGGCCGGTCCAGGTTGGCGTAGTCGAACATCAGGGACGAGTAGTCGGTGAGCAGCGTGTCGGAGGCGAGGCACAGCTCCTCGACGCTGGGGTGGTCCGTTACGTCGAGGATGCGCGGCGGCTTCCCGGTGGCGGCCGGGGCCGGCAGCCCGTCGCCGAGGTGGTGCGAGCGGGTGAGCAGTGTGAAACGGGGGCCGAGCGCCGTCGCGAGCCGCTCCAGGTCCAGCGGGGAGCGCTGGGTGCGGCGGTAGTCGCGGTGGGCAGGCGCGTACAGCACGGCCACGGCGTCCTCCGGCAGGCCCAGGGACGCGCGCGCCGCGGCCACGTCGTCGGCGTCGGCGCGCTGGAACACGTCGTTGCGCGGAGCGCCGTACTCCAGGACGGTGGCGGCGGCCGGGTAGACCCGCTCCCACACCAGCGTGGAGTGTCGGTTCGCGGAGAGCGAGTAGTCCCATGTGTCGGCGTCGGCGAGGAGCTGCTCGAAATCCGTGCGACCGCCCGCCGCCGGGCGCTCCTGGAGGTCGAGTCCCATGGACTTCAATGGGGTGCCGCAGTGGGTCTGGAGGATGATCTGCCCGCGCCGTTTGGCCGGCCGCCGGTCGAGGCCGGTGTCGCTGACCAGGCCGGTGTTGCCGACCAGGTAGGTGGCGCGGGCCAGGGCGGTGAGGTAGGCGAAGCCGCCGGGCCGCAGCCGGCGGGCGGCCGCGGGGACGGTGTGCGCGTGCTCGGGGTCGCAGACCCAGGCGGTGCGCAGCCTCGGGACGAGTTCCCGGGCTTTCGCCTCGATCGCGGCGGGGTGGCAGGTGTAGCCGCGGCTCCCGTACGCGGAGAAGACGGCGTGTCCCGGCCGCAGCGGCAGCCGGAGCTGGATGCGGTAGTGCAGCCGCAGCGCGGCGGCGCGCAGCGCCTGTACGCCCGTGGCCGCGGCCCTGCGCGTCCGGGCGCGCAGCCGGTTCAGGCTCCGCAGGGTGGTGAAGGTGCGGCGCAGACCGAGTCCGAGGAGGGCGTGGCGCAGCCGGTCGCGGCCCGCGGGGGCCGCGCCGGGACAGCGGTGGCGGCGGCAGTGGGCGCGGGCCCGGCGGAAGAACTCGGGGCGGCTGCCGCGCGGCAGCCGCCCCGGGGAGGCGGCGATCGCCGCGAAGTGGTCCAGCATCCGGCGGAAGAGGATGGGCCGCCACCGGGCGAGTGCGGGCCGGTCGGCGAGGAAGGCGAAGACCCGGTCGTACTGGTCGAAGACGTCGAAGTGCCTGCGGTCGGCGGTGGCCAGGATGTTGCCGCCCTGGCGGCGCTGCCGGTAGTGGACGCAGACCTGGTCGAGTGTGGCGAGGGAGTCGGCGGTCAGCAGCGCCGGATAGGTCCAGGGGGTGTCCTCGTAGTAGCCGGGTGGGAAGGTCAGGCCCTCGCGTTCGATGAACTCCCGCTTGTACGCCTTGTTCCACACGACCATCAGCAGTTTCAGCAGTTCCGGGCGGTCGGTGAGCCGGAAGGGGGCCGGGCCCTGTTCGGTGAGGAGGGCGGCGAGCTTGTTGCGCACCGTCCGGCCCGTCCAGTAGGTGCGGGCGTAGTCAAAGACCAGCACCTCGGGTGCACCGGTCGCCTCGATCCGGTCGGCGATGGCGCGCAGTGCGCCGGGGACCAGGGTGTCGTCGCCGTCGAGGAAGATGACGTAGTCGCCGTGGGCCTGCTTGAGTCCGGCGTTGCGGGCCGGGCCGAGGCCCGCGTTCCGCGGCAGATGCACGGGGCGCACCCGGGGGTCGCGGGCCGCGAACTCGTCGATGATCGCTCCGCAGGCGTCGGGGGAGCAGTCGTCGACGGCGATCAGTTCGAGACCGTCGTAGCTCTGGCTCAGCACCGACTCCAGGCATGCGTGCAGATAGGCCTGGACCTTGAACGCGGGGACGATGACGCTGAACCGGGGCACGGCACATATCCAGTCGTTTGGCGCGGGCAGTTGGCCCGAGAACGTCTGATGGGATGACCTGGTTACGCCGTCTGCTGCAGACGGGGGACGTACAGCGGGCGACGGCCCGGTGAACAGGCCTCAAGGCCGTCGCCCGCGTCAACTCGTCGTCGGTGCGACAAATTTACGCACGCGGTTGACGCTTCACGGCTCCGGTGCACCGCTCCGGTGCGGGTCGTGCGCCGCTCATTTGACCGCTCCCGCCATGACGCCGGAGACGAACTGGCGCTGGAAGGCGAAGAACACGGCCAGCGGAATGACCATGGAGAGAAACGCTCCCGGGGCGAGGACGTCGATGTTGTTGCCGAACTGCCGTACCTGGCGCTGCAGGGCGACCGTGATGGGCGCGCTCTCGGAGTCCGCGAAGATCAGCGCGACGAGCATGTCGTTCCACACCCACAGGAACTGGAAGATCCCCAGTGAGGCGATCGCGGGTGCGCCCAGTGGCAGCACGACCCGGGCGAACAGCCGTATCTCGCCCGCTCCGTCGAGGCGTGCGGCCTCCAGCAGCTCCCGCGGGATCTCCGCGAAGAAGTTGCGCAGCAGGAAGATCGCGAAGGGGAGGCCGAAGGCGACATGGAACAGGACCACTCCGAGTGTGGTCTCGAAGATCCCGACGACGCCGAACAGCTTGGAAACCGGCACCAGGGCGACCTGCACGGGGACCACCAGGAGGCCGACGACGACCAGGAACCACCAGTCGCGGCCGGGGAAGTCCATCCAGGCGAAGGCATATCCGGCGAGAGCGCCGATCATCACCACCAGCACCGTGGCCGGGACGGTGATCATGACGGTGGAGAGCAGGGAGTCGGTGATCGCCTCGTTCTCCAGCAGCTGCCGGTAGTTCTCCGTGGTGAGCTGCGCGGGCCGGGTGAAGACCTGCCACCAGCCGCTGCCGGCGATGTCGCTCGAGCCGCGCAGCGAGGAGATCAGCAGTCCGAAGGCGGGCATCAGCCAGAACAGGCCGACGAGCACGAGGAAGGCGCGGACGGCCCCGCCGCCGGCGCGGGCCGCGGCGCGCGCGGCCGGGGACTGCCGCGCCTTGGGGTGCTGTGCCGTCCGCACTCGCGTCGTCACGGTGTCGGGCTGCGCGGTCATCGGCGGCTCTCCCTTCGCAGCCTGCGGATGTTGACGAGCATCACCGGGACGACGAGCAGGAGCAGCAGGACGGCGATGGCGCTGCCGAGGCCGAGGTCCGCGTCCGTGCCGAACGAGGAGCGGTACAGCTGCAGCGCCAGCACATTGGCGTCGTCCTGTGCGGAGCCGGGCGCGATGACGAAGACCAGGTCGAAGATCTTCATCACATTGATCATCAGCGTGACCAGCACCACGACCAGGACGGGCGCGAGCAGTGGGACGGTGACCTTGCGGAACACCTGCCACTCGTTCGCTCCGTCGACGCGCGCCGCCTCCAGCAGCTCACGCGGCACGCTCGCCAGACCAGCCGCGATGAGCACCATCGCGAAGCCCGCCCACATCCACACATAGCTGCCGATGATCGCCGGGGTGACGAGCGTCGGGCCGAGCCAGTTGACGCCGTTGTACGGCTCGCGGAAGTTCTCGCCGGGCAGCCGAAGCGTCGCGCCGTCGGCGGACGCGGGCAGGGTGAACACCCCGTCCGGCCCGGCCCGCGTGGAGGCGACGACCTCACCGTCCTTGACGGCCTCCACCTTGATGCCTTTCAGGCCCAGCTCCGCCGGGTCGACGGCGTTGGGGGCCCCGCCGCCGCCCCGGGTGAAGTCCAGCCAGGCGGTGCCGGTCACCGTGCCGTCGGCGGCGGGCTCCGCCTCACGCGCGGGCCGGGCGTCCGACGGCATCCTCGCCGGGGAGACCCCGATCAGCGGCAGCCGGACCGAAACGCTCGCGGACACCGGCTCCTTGGTGACAAAAGCCCCGTCCTCGCCCGCCTCGAGCGGATGGACGGGCAGCGGACGGGCCTTGGGGAAGCCGGCCGACTCGGAGAAGGTGTCATGGACGCCCACCCATACCGCGTTGGCGACCCCGCGGTCCGGGTCCTGCTCGTAGACCAGCCGGAAGATGATGCCTGCGGCCAGCATCGAGATCGCCATCGGCATGAAGACGATCAGCTTGAACGCCGTGCCCCAGCGGACGCGTTCGGTCAGCACGGCGAAGATCAGACCGAGCGCGGTGGCGACGGTCGGGGCCAGCACCACCCAGATGGCCGTGTTCTTCACCGCGGTGAAGGTCGTGTCGTCGGAGAAGATCGCCGCGTAGTTGTCGAGCCCGGCGAACGAGTCCCCGGTCCGGTCGAGGAACGAGCGATACAGCGAGTACCCGATCGGGTAGACCACGAGCGCGCCCAGCAGCACCAGCGCGGGCAGCAGGAACGCCGCCGCGACCGCCCGGTGCCTGCGGGCCGTGCTCCTGCGCTTGTCCACGGGGGGCGCCGGTGCGCCGGCCGGGCCCCCGGAGGCGGTCGGTGCCACCGCGTCAGCTCTTGAACGCCTTGGCGGCCTCCGACTCCAGCTTCTGCTGGGCGCCCGCCACGTCGTCGGGGTTCTTCAGGAAGTCCTGGAGGATCTTCCACTCGCCCTTGCCGGGCGTGCCGCCGAACGACTGCGGCATCTGGTCCGACATGTCAAAGCGGACGTCGTCTCCCGCGTCGATCAGCGCCTCGGCGATGCCCCGCTGGACGTCGTTCGGGTACGCGGCCGGATCAAGCGCCTTGTTGGGGGAGAGGAAGCCGCCCGCGCCCGCCGAGATCGCGGCCGCGTCCGGGGAGGCCAGGAAGGTCAGCAGCGCCTGGGCGCCCTTGCTGTCCGTCAGCGCCACCGCCGCGTCGCCGCCCGTCACCACCGGCGGCTCGGACCCGACCGCGGGGAACGGGAACACCTTGGCGTCCGTGCCGATCTTCGCCTCGGTCTGGGCGATGTTGACGGTCACGAAGTCGCCTTCGAAGACCATCGCGCCCTTGGGCTGGTCGCCGCCGGTGAAGGTCTGGGTGACGGACGCCGGGAACTCCGTCTGGAGCGCGCCGTCCGCGCCGCCCGCGATCAGCTCGGGCCTGCCGAACAGTTCGCCCAGCGTGGTCAGCGCGTCCTTCACGGAGGCATCGGTCCACTTGATCTCGTGCTTGGCCAGCTGGTCGTACTTCTCGGGGCCCGCCTGGGAGAGATACACGTTCTCGAACCAGTCGGTGAGCGTCCAGCCGTCCGCGCCGGCCACCGAGACGGGGGTGACGCCCGACGCGGAGATCGTCTCGGCCGTGGTGAGGAAGTCCTTCCAGGTGCTCGGCGGGGTCACGCCCGCGTTCTCGAAGGCCGTGTTGTTGTACCAGACCAGGGACTTGTTGGCGGCCTTGTAGTACACGCCGTACTGGGCTCCGTCCACCGCGCCGAGATCCCGCCAGACCTGGGCGTAGTTCTTCTCCAGCTGCGCCATGGCCTCCGGGCCGACCGGCTTGGCCCACTTGCGCTGCACGGCCTGCCGGATCGCCCCGACCTGCGGGAGCATGGCCACATCCGGGGGACTGCCGCCCGCGATCTTCGTACCGAGGAAGTTGACGATCGGGTCCTGAGCCGGGACGAAGGTCACTTCGGCTCCGGTGCGCTTCTCGAACTCGTCGAGGACCTTGGTGAAGTTCTCCTGTTCCGGGCCGCTCCAGACCGCGGCGACCTGGACCGTCTCACCGTCCAGCTTGGGGAGTTGGACGGTGGCCGCCGCGGAGGTCTGGTTGTCGCCGGGCGATACGCCGTCCTTGTCGCCGTCGCCGTCGCCGTCCCCACAGCCGGTGAGGGTGAGCGCGCCTATGGCGCAGAGCACCACGGCGGCCTTGCTCGTACGAAGAGTTGTGCGCATCTCTGCCCCGTCTCCTTCGTGCGCGTGCATCCCATGCGCCGTTTCGCGGGTCGAGCGTGCTGGTGACCGAAACCGGCGCGTCCCGTGACCGACAGGTGTACGCCCGGCCCGTCGCACGCCGCAATACCGCGCCGGCAGTCAGCCCGCCTTCTGTGATGCCCTTGTGACGCTCTGCCTCCGGCTGCACGGTGATCCGCCGCTCTCGGCGGCGACTGGACCCCGGCTCAAGGGGAGTTGACCGGGGCGAGAGGCGCCGCGGGAACGGCTGCCACGGAGCGTGCGGCACGCTCCAGGGCGCTGGCGAGCAGCGCCAGGTCCGTCGGGCCGTTGCCCAGTTCGCGCACGGGGCGGCGGGTGGGCGGATCGCCCATCCGCTCCCACTCGAGGGGGACGACCGTGGGGCGCAGGGTGGCCGTACGGGGGATGCGGCCGGTCACCCTGCCGCCCTGGAACGGGGTCACCCGGCCGTCCGGATGCCCCAGCCTGCCCCGGCCGGGCGCGGGGTCGTCGGGCCCCGCGCCGGTCGGCGAGGGAGGCTGGTCCAGCACGACGCGCAGCCGCGCCCCGCGCGCCAGGTCGGTGTCCGCCGTGCGGTCCGGGCGGGCCGAGGCCGCGACCAGATGCACTCCCAGCCGCTCGCCGTCCCGTGCCACGGCCTCCAGCGCCCGTACGACGGACCCGGCGGCGGGGCGCCCCGCACTGCCCAGGGAGGGGGCGACCAGTGCGTCGAAGTCGTCGACGAGGACGATGAGCCGGGGGAGGCGCGCGGTGTGCGGGGCGTCGGACGCCTCCGGCTGGGGTGCGTCCGGGGGCGGGGCCGCCTCGCCGGGGCGTCCGGCCGGGGCTGCCGGTGATGCGGACAGGGCTGCATCGGACAGGGCTGCATCGGACGGCGATGTGGACACGGACGCGGGTGTGAAGGCGGACGGGGATTCGGGCGGCGCATCTGCCTGGCGCGGGACCGTGGGCCGGGCCGCCGGGGGCTCCGCCGCCCGGCGTCGGCCCGCACGACGCTCCGCTGCCCCGGGCCGGGCGCTCGTGCCGTCCTCCCGGCCGGCGCCGTCCTCCCGGCCTTGCTCGGCCCGGGCGTTGAGGGTGTGCCAGTCGGTGAACGCGACGCTGCCCAGAAGCTCGGCCCGGCGCTTCAGCTCCGCCCCCAGGGCCTGGGCGAAGGCCCGCATGCGCAGCGGGTCGGAGGCGGACAAGTGGTCCGTGACGTGGGGGAGTTCGACGCAGGCCGACAGGCCCGCCCGCGGCGCTACGCCATCGGCGCCCCCGCCCCCGCCCGCGCCGTCGACGAGCAGCAGCGCGAGCCGGTCGGGGCGGTCCCCGGCCGCGAGCGAGGCCGTCAGGGAGCGCAGCAGCTCGGTGCGGCCGCTGCCCGGGGGTCCCTCGATCAGCAGATGCGGGCCCTCCGCGGTCAGGTCCACGGCGAGCGGGCCGTGCGGGCCCGCGCCGAGGACGGCCGTCGCATCGCCCGCGGGATGCGCCGCGGCGGCCCAGCGTGCCAGCAGCGAAGCGGGTGTGGCGCGGGCCAGCCCCAACTCGTCCAGCAGTCGCGCGGTCCGGGGCAACGGTGCGGCATGCCCCGGCCGGACCGCCGCACCCTCTGTCCGCAGCGGGGCCAGCGCCCGGGCGAACCGCTCCGCCCAGGCCGCCGAGACCGCGTCCACCGTGCCCACCGTGCCGTGCCCGGCGGGCTGTCCGCCGGCCGTGCGCATCACCCGAAGCGCCGTGGCGACGTCTCCGCTGAGCAGTCCGACGGCTCCGCACTCGCGGAACGGCTGGGACAGCGCGCACGCGCTCTCATATGTCACCGCCACCGGAGAGGCCGGCGACGCGGCCGCCGTCTCGGCCAGAGCGATCAGATGGATGCCGGCGGCCGCCCCGGCCGCGGCCAGCCGGGCCGCGGTCTCGCGCAGCGCGGCCGTGCCGGGGTCGCCGTCGACGACGACCACCGTGCGCGGGCCCGTGTACCGGGCGGCCGCTTCGGCGACGGCCTGCCGCTCGGCGTTCGCCCAGCCCGGACCCAGCGGCCCGTCGTCCAGACGGCGCGTCAGCTCCGCGCCGCGCGCCGCCGCCTGCTCGCCGTCGTAGGCGAGCAGCAGGCGGCAGTCCTGGCCGTGCCCCGGACGCAGCTGCGGCAGCCAGCCGAGCCACGCCCACTCCGCCTTGCGCTCCGTAAGGCTCCTCGCCCGGTCCGCACTGATCAGCACGATCTCCAGGTCCGTCGGCGGGTGCAGCGCCGCGAGCTGGGCCAGCACCCATCGGGTGAGCGGCTCGGCCGGCTGCGGGAGGTCGCCGGCGAGCGCCGGACGCTGGTCTACTTCGAAGCCCCGC
>NZ_JADWYQ010000052.1 GCF_022414575.1 Streptomyces sp. MUM 178J
GGCCCGCGTCGCCGCCCGTCGTGCCCGTGGCGGGCGGCCCGTGCCGCCCGTGCCGCCCGTGCCCGCAGGACCGGCCGCGCCGGACCCGCGTTCCCGCCCGTTCGCCGCGCTCGAGGAGGTCGTGTGAAGTCCGTCCGGCCGCCCCGCCGCCCCGGCATCCTGCCGCTGAGCCTGCGTCGCGACCCCGTCGCCTGGGAGCGCCAACGCCCCACCTGGCGCGAAGCCCGACCCGCCCTGATCGCCGACGCGCTCAAGCGGGCCCAGGCCCGCCCCACCGGCAACTGGTACGTCGTCGGAGCCTCGCGTGAGCTGCGCCCCGACCGGCCGCTGGCCCGTGCCGTCGCCGGGCGCGAGGTGGTGCTGTGGCGGAACGCCGGAGGGCGCCTCGTCGCCGGGCCGGGCAACTGCCCCCACCTGGGCGCCCCGCTGCGTGACAGCCCGCTGCGCTGCGGCACCCTGGTGTGCCGCTGGCACGGACTGGGCCTCGACGGAGGGGCGTTCGCCGGCTGGGAGCCGTGGCCGGCGCACGACGACGGGGTGCTGGTCTGGGTGCGGCTGGACGAGGCCGGAGCGGAGGAGCCCACCGCCCGGCCCGCGGTGCCGGAGCGCCCGGCGACGGCAGGCGCGCTGACCGCCGTCTACACCGGGGTGGGCGTCTGCGAACCGGACGATGTCGTCGCCAACCGCCTCGACCCCTGGCACGGGGCCTGGTTCCACCCGTACTCCTTCGTCGACCTCACCGTGGTCCGCACACCCGGCCCGGCGGACGAGCACCAAGCGCCCACCCTGGACGACGCCTTCACCGTGGACGTGTCCTTCAAGGTCGCCGGTCGGCTGGTCGTGCCGGTACGCGCGGACTTCACCGCGCCCGGACCGCGCACGGTCGTCATGCGGATCACCGGGGGCGAGGGGGAGGGCTCCGTCGTGGAGACGCACGCCACCCCGCTCGGGCCGGACGCCCTGGGACGGCCGCGCACCGCCGTCGTGGAGGCCGTCGTCGCCGTGTCCGAACGGCGGGGCTTCACCGCGGCCCGCCGCGCCGCCCCGCTGCTGCGTCCTGTGATGCGGGCCGCCGCGGCCCGGCTGTGGCGCGACGACCTGGCCTACGCGGAGCGCCGCTGGGCGCTGCGCTCCTCGGGACGCTTCCCCGGCTGACCGGCACCCGCGCGCCGCACCGGGACCCATGACTCGGGCGGCGCGCCTGCCGGGCTGGGGCAAGGCGTCGGGGCAAGACGGCGGACGCGCCCGCCGATTGTCAGCCGCGTGAGGTTCATGTCTCCCGACGCCGTGCGGACGGCGCGTTCCTGACGCCGTCGTAGAGGCGGAACAGCCGTAGGCGGCCCGGGGCGTGGTCGTCCGCGTCGCAGGCGAGGGCCTCCCAGCACCGCGCGGCCAGTGAGCGGGCGCGGGCGCCGGGCCAGGGCTGGGGGAGCAGTTCCGGAGGCAGCAGGGGGTCGGGTCGCATGGCGGCGGTGAAGGCCGTGGCCAGTTCGATCGCGTATGTCAGCCGCTCGGTCCCGGTGGGGCGGTCAGGTCCGGACAGCCGGGCCAGCCGGGCCCCGGCGAGGGCGGCGAGGGCCTCGTGGCGCTCCGCGACCGCCGGAAGCGGCCACAGCTCCGCGGCCAGCCGGGCCGGGTCGTCCTCGTTTCCCACCCGCAGGTCCCGGCTGGTCAGCCGGGTGAGGGAGGGCAGGACGCCGAGGTGGCGGGCGTGGGCCTCGACGATCGGGCCGATCGCGTTGGCGGCGACGTAGAGACCGCCCTGGAGGGGCGCCGCACCCAGGTGGAGGAGCGCGTCGCGCAGGGCGTCGCGGGCTTGCCGGGCGGTCTCGGGGATGGCGAAGGCGAACAGGTGCCAGGTCCCGTCCCAGGGGGCGAGCCCGCGGTCCTGGCGGTAGGCGTGGCGGACGTACTCCGCGTCCGGTGCGATGGCGCCGGTAGGGTCGGCGGCGGCACGCAGCACGGCCTTGCGGCCGCGGCCCTCCTGCGTGAACCGGCCTTCGGCGACGAGGCGTTTGACGCAGAGCCTGACCTGCTGGTCGGTCATGCCGAGGGCTTCGGCGACGGAGTAGAGTTCGCCGGCGTCGACGGTGCCGTCCTCGCGGAGGAGGGCGAACACCAGGGTCCTGGTGCCGATCTCGGGCGCGGCGGGCTCAGCCGCGGGGGACGCCGCCGGTCGGTCGGTCATCGTTGCTGCTCCTCGGTGCTGCCGGACACCTCGCCGCCCGGGTGTGCCGGGACGGCGCGATGCATCGTAGTCACCGCGCCGAAGCCCATCAGGCGTCTGAGGTACGGGGTCTGCTCGGTGCGGACGGCGATGAACCCGTGCCGCTCGTACAGGGCGCGGGCACGCGGGTTGACGTCGACGACATCCAGGCGGACCCGGGAACAGCCGTGTTCGGCGGCAACGGCCGCGATCTCCGCCAGCAGCAGGCCGCCGATGCCCGTGCCGCGGCGGGCGGGATCGACCGCGATGCCGTCCATGACCAGTTCGCCGGGGTGCGGTCTGCGTTCGAGCAGGGCCAGGACGGCGAGGCGGGGCAGGCCGCGGCAGAGTCCGTATCCGGAAAGCACGTCGCGCACGCCGCCGCCGGTCAGCGCGCGCCCGCCGAGCTGGTATCCGGCCACGCCCACAATGCCGCCGCCAGGAGCGAGGGCGACCGCGGCGCGGTCGTGGTGGAGGTGGCGTGCGATGAAGGCGCGGCCGTTTTCGGCCGGGCCCAGGGCGGCGTCGAGCTTGCGGCCGAAGGCCTCCCAGTACAACCCGGCGACCCGCTCCTCGGCGCCGCGCGGTACGCCGCGCCGGATGACGACTGCTGTGTCCACGATTCCTCCTCGCGTTGACCGTACGAACATAGTACGGTCGAATCTCTAACGGTCGTTTTAGAAACGATAGTTTCTTGGGGAGGGTGAGGATGACGAGAAGACGGCCGGCGCCCACGCGGCGCCGGAGGGCGGTGCGGGCCGTGCTCGCGACGCTGGTGGTCCTGGTGGTCCTGGCGGCCGGTCTGGGCGGGCTGGTGCTCTGGCGGCACAGCTACGACCTCCGGGAGGAGGCGGTGACGGTCCGGCACGGCGACCGGACCCTGGAAGGCGTCCTGGCGCTGCCCCCGCAGGGGAAGGGGCCCCACCCGCTGGTGGTCTTCGTCCACGGGGACGGTCCGATCGACGCCACGCACGACACCTTCTACCGGCCGATCTGGGAGTCCCTCGCCCGTGCCGGATACGCCTCGCTGTCCTGGAACAAGCCGGGCGTGGGCGGTGCGCCGGGCGACTGGCTCGACCAGACCATGGGCGACCGGGCCGACGAGGCCGCCGACGCCATCGCTTGGGCCCGGCGGCGGCCGGACATCGACGGGAGCCGCGTCGGGCTGTGGGGCGCCAGCCAGGCCGGCTGGGTGCTCCCCAAGATCGTCGCCAGGGACGGCGGGATCCGGTTCGTCATCGCCGTCTCACCCGCCGTCAACTGGCATCGGCAGGGCCGCTACAACCTCCTCGCCGAGCTGCGCCGCGACGGCGCCTCCGAGACCGAGGCGGCTGCCGCCCTGCGCCGCCGCGAAGCCGGGCTGGAGCTGCTCGAACGCAGCGCGTCCTACGAGGAGTACGTGCGAGCCGTGGGCGACGCGCACGGCATGACGGCCGCCCGGTGGCGGTTCGTCTCCAGGAACCACACCGCCGACGCGACCGCCGACCTGCCCGCGCTGCGCGGCGTGCCCGTCCTGCTGGTGCTCGCCGGACACGACGTGAACGTCGACGTCGCCGAGACGGAGTCCGCCTACCGGCGGCTGCTGCCCGGTCCCGAACTGCGTGTCGCCCATTACCCCGACGCCGCGCACAGCCTGGTCGAATACCACGTCGAGAAGTCGCCAGCCCGCCTCACCCTGACCGCCCTGTTCGCGCCGCGGGCCCTGTTCGCCGAGGGATTCCTGGCCGACCAGCGGGACTTCCTCGCCCTCGTCGACGCCGAAGGGGCGAAACGATGACCATCCGACCCCCGGCGGAGCCCGCGACGCACGGCCCGACGGGAGCCGGTGCTGCCGACCCGGCGACCGCACCGGCAGCCGCGCCCCGCTTACCCGACGTCGACGCCCTGCGCGGCTTCGCCCTGTGGGGCATCCTCATGGTCAACATCACCTTCACGGCCTCGGCGTACCAGGGGACCGGCGTCGACGACCCCGCCTTCGGCTCAGGGCTGGACACCGCCGTCCACTTCGTCACCGAGGCGTTCTTCGAAGCCAAGTTCTACCTGCTCTTCTCCTTCCTCTTCGGCTACAGCTTCACCCTCCAGCGGGCCTCCGCCGACCGTGCCGGCGCGGCCTTCCCACCCCGCTTCCTGAGGCGCTGCGCGGGCCTGTTCGTCCTCGGGCTGTGCCATGCGGTCCTACTCTTCCCCGGCGACATCCTCACCACATACGCCCTACTGGGACTGGTCCTGCTCGCCGTGCACCGGATCAGGCCGCGCACCGCCGTGCGTGCCGCCGTGGCCCTGTGTCTGGTCGCCGCCGCCGGGTACCTGCTGCTGGCCTGGGCATTCGCCGCCACCGGGGGAGGCGGCGTCGACACCGCCGCCGTCACGGAACAGGGCCGCCGGGCGACGGAGGCCCTGCGCGGCGACGCCGCGTCGGTGATCGACGCCCATCTGCGGCAACTGCCCGACGTGGCGGTCATGCTGGCCTTCTTCCAGGCGCCGGCCGCCTTCGCCGCGTTCCTGCTGGGACTGGCGGCCGGCAAGCGCCGCGTCCTGACCGACCTCGCCCGCCACTCGCGCCTCCTGCGCCGCCTCCAGTGGGCCGGCTTCACCGTCGGCGTGGCAGGCGGCCTGATGTGGGCGCACGCCGCCCAGGCGCACCCCGGTACGGCGTACCAACTGGCCGCGGTGGCTGTGGACATGGTCACCGCACCGCTGCTGGCGGCCGCGTACGCTGCCACGGTCCTGCGGATCCTTGCCGGGCCGAGGGGCCGTCGGCCGGTGGCGGTGCTGGCCCCGGCGGGCCGTATGACGCTGACGAACTACGTCGCCCAGTCGCTGGTGCTCGCCTTCGTCTTCACCGGCTACGGCGCCGCCCTGGTCGGCCGCCTCGCACCGGCGTACGTCACCCTGGCCGCCCTCGCCCTGTTCGCCGCCCAGGCCCTCCTCAGCCGCTGGTGGCTGGCCCGGCACCCGTACGGGCCCGTGGAGTGGGTGCTGCGCGCGGTCACCCTGGCGCGGCGTCCCCGCTGGAAGGCGGCCGTACGGCCATGACGGCACGCCCGCGCAGGGGCATAGCCGTTGCGAGAATAATCGATTATTCTCTGAATCATCTATTGTGAACCCATGACTTGGATCGGTGATCTGACCGCATGACTTCCTTCGAGGCGAGTGCCGGCCGCCGCTGCCACAACGTCGTCAACCCCCTCCACTCCTGTGTGTACTTCGCGCCGGAGCTGGAGGAGGAACTGGCGGCGCTCGGGCTGGAGCGCGGGGCCATGTCCTATTTCGCGGGCCGTGCGGCCCCGCTGGGGCCGGTCGGAGCGGGCGCCGTCACAGCGACGTTCCACAACTTCAACCACGAACACGTCGAGCGCCACATCCCCGCGGCGTGGACCCTCGCCACGCCGGAGTCGGTGCTCGCGGCCCGGCTGCGCGGCGCGGGCCGAACGCTGCGGCGGATGCTCGGAAAGGAGGCCCTCGCCTCGAAGGAGATGACCCAGGCGGCCGAACTGGCGCTGTACGCCACCGAGGCGTGCCGCCGAGAGGCACGGCCGCTGTACGCCGCGAACGCCTGCCTCCCCGTGCCCGAGGAGCCGCACCTGACCCTGTGGCACGCAGCGACGCTGCTGCGCGAACACCGGGGTGACGGTCACCTCGCCGCCCTGGCGGTCGCCGGCCTGACCGGGATCGAGGCGCTGGTCCTGCACAACGCCACCGGCACGGCGCCGACGTCGGCGACGTTCATGCGGACCCGCGGGTGGTCTGCGGAGCAGTGGGCCGCCGCCCGGGGCCGGCTGCGCGAGCGCGGCCTGCTGGACGAGGCGGGGGATCTCACGGAGTCTGGCGCGGCCCTGCGCGGTGAGGCCGAGGCGCTCACCGACCGCCTCGACGCCGCCCCGTACGACCACCTCGGCCCGGCCGCCACCGCGCGCCTCGCAGAACTGGCCGGCGGCTTCACCCGGGTGCTCAGGGCGGAGGGCGCCTTCCCCGCGGTGTACTTCGGCAAGGGCTGAGGGCCGGGCGGGGCCGGGCCGGTGTTCGGCACGGCCGTGGACTGCGGGCTGTCACACCCGTGCCGGGGCCGGGCCGCCCGTGGGCTGCAGGGCGGCGGGGCGGCGGGGCGAGCGCCGCGCGGACTGGCCGCGCGGGCACCGCGCGCTGCGCCATGTCGTCCAGACGGCCGGGTCTCGGCGGCGAGACGCCGCGCGACGCACCGGGCGCCCTCGCAGTCCGGCAGTGTCATGAAGTGCCCGGCCGTCACAGATCACTTGACCTCCCCTCGCTGGGTTCGCCTCGGTGGCGATGAATTCAGCTTCGGGGAGCGGCGTGGCGCTGACGTGGCGCATGTGTGGCAGCGGCGCGCACGGCGTCCGGGCGAACACCTGTGCACCCGCGCATCCCCGGGACCCCTCCGCAGGGGCGGCTCGAGTCGGCCGAAAGCGGCTGCTGGCACGCTCCGGACACAGAGAGAAGAGCATGAGGAGGGGCGATGCACCGGTACGTCGTGGTGGACGCGTTCAGCGAGGAACCCCTCTCCGGCAACCCCGTGGCCGTCTTCTTCGAGGCGGACGATCTCCCCGGCGAGCGGATGCAGCGCATCGCGCGGGAGCTGAACCTGTCGGAGACGACCTTCGTCCTCGCCTCCCGGCAGGGCGGCGACGCCCGCATCCGCATCTTCACCCCCGTGAACGAACTGCCCTTCGCCGGGCACCCCTTGCTGGGCACGGCGATCGCCCTCGGCGCGGAGCGCGGCGGGGACCGGCTGCGGCTGGAGACCCGCATGGGCGTCATACCCTTCGAACTCCACCGAACGGACGGGACCGCGGTCGCCGCGCGGATGCGCCAGCCGGTGCCGGGCTGGGAGCCGTTCGACCGCGCCGGCGAGCTGCTGCGGGCACTCGGCGTCGAGCGGTCCGTCCTCCCGGTGGAGATCTACCGGAACGGCCCGCGGCATGTCTTCGTGGGCCTGGAGGACGTGCCCGCCCTGTCGGCGCTCCACCCAGATCACCGCGCGCTGGCCCGCTTCGACGACCTGGCGGTCAACTGCTTCGCCGGGCCGGTCGGCACGGGAACCCGCTGGCGCAGCCGGATGTTCTCCCCGGCGTACGGCGTCGTCGAGGACGCCGCGACCGGTTCGGCCGCCGGGCCGCTGGCCATCCATCTCGCCCGGCACGGCCTGGCCCGGCACGGCGAGCTGATCGAGGTCCTGCAGGGCGTGGAGATGGGCCGCCCCTCGCTGATGCTGGCCAGGACCCAGGGCGAGGGAGACCGTGTGGACTCCGTCGAAGTCGGCGGCAGCGGCGCGGTCTTCGCCCACGGCACGGCCCGCGTCTGAGCCCTGCGGGCATGGCCCGTTTCCAAGCCCCGTGGTCACGGCCCCCGGGGTGAGGCCCGTACCCCTGCCGGGCACCCGGTCGAGGCGAGGGGAGACGCCATGCCGGACGCCGGCATCTCGGTCCGCACCGTCAACACCTATGTCGACCGGGTGCGGATCAAGTACGCCAACGCCGGGCACCCCGCTCCCACCGAGGCCAATCTGGTCGTGCGGGCCGTTCGGGACGGCCGGGTCAGCCTCGGCGAACTCTGACCGGGAACGGACCGGCCCCGGGCGCGAGCGGCGAACCCGGAGGCCCGGGTGCGTACGGAGGAGGAGGTCGAGGCCGCAGCCGATTCGACTGGCCGACCCCATCCTCTCGTCATCTTGTGGGTCGAATGACCGTCACCGGGGGGCGGGTCCGGCCGATAGCGTCGTTTCCAGCCATCCGGGCTTCGCGGAGGCGTCCGTCGCCCTGCTCGCAACGGGGGAGTGCGGGGCGGCGGCGTGCGCGATGTGCTGCGTCCGGCACGTCCGTGATGGCGCTGATTCGACCCCTTTTCAAGCGAGATGCGACGACCAGTGGTCACCGTGGCTTCTGGACGTGATCGACAACGCTCGAAGGGGCCCGCCAGGTGAACGACTCCGCTGCCGGCTTGCAACCGCAGGCCGTGCCCGCCCCCGCCCCTCCGGGCATTCCCGCGATCGAGCCCTATGCGCTGCCTGCCGCCGCCGAACTGCCGCCCAACACCGCCCGCTGGACGGCGGAGCCGGGACGGGCGGCGCTCCTCGTCCACGATATGCAGGGGTTCTTCCTGCGGCCCCTGCCGGACGCCCTGCGGGCCCGGCTCATCGGCAACGCGGCCGCGTTGCGCGACCGCTGCCGGGCACTCGGCGTGCCCGTGGCGTACACGGCGCAGCCCGGCGGGATGACCGCCGAACAGCGGGGTCTGCTTCGGGACTTCTGGGGACCCGGCATGGCGGCCGACCCCCGGGACCGGGCCGTTGCGGCCCCACTGGCCCCTGCCGACGGCGACTGGATGCTCACCAAGTGGCGCTACAGCGCCTTCTTCCGCTCCGATCTGCTCGACCGGATGCGCGAGGCCGGCCGGGACCAGCTCATCCTGTGCGGTGTGTACGCGCACGTGGGCGTGCTGGCGACCGCGGTCGACGCGTTCACCCATGACATCCAGCCCTTTCTGGTCGCCGACGCGACCGCGGACTTCTCCGCGCGCCAGCACCGGCTGGCCCTCGACTACGCCGCCCGCCGCTGCGCCGTGGTGACCACCACCGAGGAGGTGCTCCGATGACCGACCGGATGAACGTGCTGGACCGGGTGCTCGGGCCCGAGCCGCCACCCTTCGCGCTGCTCTGCCGGCCGGACGCCAACGGCCCCGGCAGCCTGGACGTGCTCGTCGGCGAGGTGTCGACGCCGGATGCCCTGGCCCGCATCCCCCTGGCCCGCATCCCACTGGGCGGCGACCCGGGGGCGCAAGGTCCCGGGCCCCGGCACGACGTCCTGGTCATGGTCCCGTACCGGCAGATCGCCGAGCGCGGCTTCGACTGCGTCGACGACGGCGCGCCGCTGATCGCCATGCGGGTGACGGACCAGGAGGTGCTGCCGGTCCACGAGGTGCTGGCCCGCATCCCCGTCACCCCGATCCGGCTGGTCGACGAGCACTTCGACGTGGACGACGAGGCCTACGCCGACACGGTGCGGCGGATCGCCGCCGACGAGATCGGCCGCGGCCTCGGCGCCAACTTCGTCATCAAACGCTCGTACGCCGCCACGATCGAGAAGTACGGGCTCAGCAAGGCCCTGACCTTCTTCCGCAGGCTGTGCGAGGGCGAGTCGGGCGCGTACTGGACCTTCATCGTGCACACCGGCGACCGCACGTTCGTCGGTGCGACTCCGGAACGGCATGTCAGCCTCCGGGAGGGCACGGCCGTGATGAACCCGATCAGCGGCACCTACCGCTATCCGCCGACCGGACCCACCCTGCCGGGCGTGATGGAGTTCCTGCACGACGGCAAGGAGAGCGACGAGCTCAACATGGTCGTCGACGAAGAGCTGAAGATGATGGCCCGCATCTGCGACGAGGGCGGCCGGCTGACCGGCCCCTACCTCAAGGAGATGGCCCACCTCGCGCACACCGAGTACCTCATCGAGGGCCGCACGGCCCGCGACCCGCGGGACATCCTGCGGGAGACGATGTTCGCGCCGACCGTCACCGGCAGCCCCCTGGAGAGCGCCTGCCGGGTCATCAGCCGTCATGAACCCGAAGGTCGCGGGTACTACAGCGGCGTCGCGGCGCTCATCGGCAGGGATCACCGCGGCGGCCCCGCCATGGACTCCGCCATCATGATCCGCACCGCGGACATCGACGACGCCGGGCGGATGTCCATCGCCGTGGGGGCCACGCTGGTGCGCCACTCCGATCCTTCGTCCGAGGTGGCCGAGACCCGCGCCAAGGCCGTCGGCCTGCTGTCCGCCCTGGCGGTCGGCCGGCCCCGCCCCTTCAGCGACTACCCGGAGGTCAGGGCGACGCTCGGCGAGCGCAGCGCCTCGCTCGCCCGCTACTGGGTCGCCGACGGTCCGGGGTCCGCCGGCCCCGTGCCCACGCTGCCGCCCTGCCGCACGCTGGTCGTGGACGCAGAGGACAGCTTCACCGCGATGATGGCGCACCAACTGCGCTCCCTGGGGCTGGACGTCACGGTCCGGCGGTTCGACGAGGAGTACGACGCCGACCGCTACGACCTCGTCGTCATGGGCCCTGGACCCGGCGACCCGCGGGAGGCCGGCCATCCGAGGATCGCCCATCTGCACACCGCCGTCGACCGGCTGCTGGCCGCGCGCCGACCGTTCCTCGCCGTATGCCTCAGCCACCAGGTGCTCAGCCTCCGCCTGGGACTCGGCGTGTTCCGCTGCGACGTCCCGCATCAGGGCACACAGCGTGAGATCGACCTCTTCGGCGACCGCGAACTGGTCGGCTTCTACAACAGTTTCGCCGCGCGCAGCGGCAACGCGAAGATCGAGCGCGCGGGCGTCGGCACGGTCGAGATCAGCCGCGACACGCAGACGGGAGAGGTCCACGCCCTGCGCGGACCGCACTTCGCCTCGATGCAGTTCCACGCCGAGTCGGTGCTCACCAAACACGGCCCGCGGCTCTTCGCGACAAGGATCAAGGAAGTGCTGGAAGGGTGACCCCACATATGACCTCTGACGACACCGCCGTCAGCGCTGCCGCCGGCGACGCGTTCGCCGGGGACGCGTTCGCCGAGGACGCGGAGCTCCGCCGCCGCCACCGGGCCGTGGTGGAGGACTATATGAGCAGAAAGGGCGAGAACCGGCTGACCCGCTATCTCCTGTTCGCGGAGGACGGCAGCGCCGGACTCTACACCGGCGACACCGAGGAGCCGATCGTCTCGCGCGGCCTGGACAAGCTCAAGGCGCACGGCGCCTGGTCGCTGGAGGTCTTCCCCGACTGGGTCTGGTACAACATCGAGATCTTCGAGACCCAGGACCCCAACCGGTTCTGGGTCGAATGCGACGGCGAAGGCCGTATCCGCTACCCGGACTATCCGCCGGGCCACTACAGGAACCATTTCCTCCACTCGTTCCTGCTGCGCGACGGAAAGATCGTCACCCAGCGGGAGTTCATGAACCCGTACCAGCAGATGCGAGCGCTCGGCATCGACATTCCGGTGATCAAGCGAAGGGGCATACCGACATGACCGCCGACGTCCAGGCCGCCGCCCAGCAGGCGGTCGAGCTGATCACCGGAGGCTGGCGGGCCCAGGCCCTCCACACGGCCGTCAAGCTGCGCATCCCCGACCACATCGAGGCCGGGCGGGTCCGCAGCGGCGAACTGGCCGACGCCACCGGGGCCGAGGAGGAGGGCATCCGCCGGCTGATGCGGCTGCTGACCGCCATGGGCGTCTTCGACGGCGGCGAGCGCACCGGCCACCGCAACACCCCGGTCAGCAGGACGCTGCTGGACCGCCCCGGCTCGCTGCGCGACATGTGCCTGCTGTACGGCGAGGAGTTCTACACCGCGTGGGGGCACGCGCCACAGGCCATCAGCACGGTCAGCGCCGGATTCGAGGCCGCCTACGGACAGCCGCTCTACGCCTACCTGGGCGAGCATCCGGACGCCTCCGACCGCTTCCAGCGGGCCATGAAGGCCGGCAATCTCTTCTTCGACCGGGTCCCGGAGATCTTCGACTTCTCCGGCAAGCACGTCGTGGACGTCGGCGGAGGCAACGGCCAGCTCCTCGCCGCCGTCCTGGGCGCCGTCCCCGACGCCCGCGGCACGCTGCTGGACCGCGAGCATGTGATGCCCGCCGCCCGGGACAACCTGGCGGCGACGCTCGAAGACGGCGACCGCGTCACGCTCGTCGGGGGCAGCATGTTCGAGGCGGTTCCCGAGGGCGGCGACGTCTACCTGCTCTGCCGGGTGCTGGCAGGCTGGGACGACGACCGGCTGGTGACCGTCTTCGAGAACTGCCGGCGCTCCATGGCCGGTCCGGAATCCCGGCTGCTGATCTTCGAGCGGGTGGTGACCGACGAAGGGTGCACCATGCTGCCGGCGCTGTGGGATCTGCATCTGCTGATGACCAACGGCGGCCGGCACCGCACCGTCGAGACCTTCACCCGGCTGCTGGACCGGGCGGGCCTGGACGTGGAGCGGATCGCCGAGCTGCCGGCGGAGACGACCGCGCTGATCGCGGCGCCCCGTGGCTGAGGAGGCGGCCGCCGTGGCCGGAGTGCTGGACGCGGTGGGGCGCACCTCGCTGCTGACCGCGGCGATGCGTGCCGAGGAGACCCGCCGGCCCGACCGGCTCTACACCGACCCGTACGCCGAGACGCTCTGCGGGGACCTCGGCCCCGCGCTGCTCGCCGAACTCCAGGACGGCACCCATGGCTCCGCGCCCGCTCCGGTCCCCGCCGCCGGCGCCGGGGACCGCAACGGGCGGCATCCGATGCCCAGACCGCTGGACGTCAACGCCATCCGCACCCGGTACTTCGACGACCGTCTGCTGCTCGCCGCCCGGGACGTGCCGCAGATCGTGTCGGCGGCCTCCGGCATGGACGCGCGTGCCTACCGTCTTCACTGGCCGCCGGGCCTGCGCTACTTCGAGATCGACCGGGCCGCCGTCCTCGCCTACAAGCGGGACCGGCTGGCCGACGCCGTACCGCGGGCCGAACACCGGGCGGTCGCCGCGGACCTGACCTCCCCGGACTGGGAGGCCCGTCTTGTGGACGCCGGGTACGACCCCGCGCTGCCGTCGGCCTGGCTGCTGGAGGGGATGCTGTACTACCTGCCCGAAGAGGCCGTCTGCCGGCTGCTTGACCGCATCCGGCGGATCACCGCGCCCGGCAGTGTGCTGGCGGCCGACCTCGTCAACGCCGCGGGCCTGACACTGCCCCAGGCGCGCGGCCAGCTCGACGTCTTCGCCCGCTGGGGCTGCCCCTGGCAGTACGGCGCCGACGACCCGGAGGCGCTCTTCGCCGCCCACGGTTTCACCGCACACGCGACCCAGCCGGACGAGCTGTCCGCCGCGTACGGCCGCTGGATCGCCCCGTCGCCGCCGCCCGCCGAGCAGCAGGTCCGGCGGGTTTTCCTGGTCGAGGGCCGCCGCGGCTGACCGCGCCCGGCGCTCGAAGGGGGGCACTACGAGGACGCGCCCAGCCTGCGGCGGGGGGCCTCGGGCCGCGCCTCGTCCTCGGGCCGCGCCCACAGGGAGCGTACGTGGCCGAGGTGGCGGGTCATACACGCCTCCGCGGCCGCGGCGTCGCCCGCCAGCATCAGGTCGAGCAGCTCCAGATGCTCTTCGGCCGAGGGCAGCAGCGCGTTCTGCTCGTCCAGCAGCGTCAGCCCGTACAGCCGGGAGCGCTTGCGCAGCTCGCCGACGGTCTCGACCAGCCGCTCATTGCCGGCGAGGCTCAGCAGGGTGAGATGGAAACGCCGGTCGGCTTCCAGATAGCCGATCAGGTCGTGTTCCCGAGCGGCCTCGACGATCTCCACGGCGATGGGCCGCAGCGCCTCCAGATCCTCGTGCGCCGCCTCGCGGGTGATCCGGCCGACTGTGGGCACCTCGATCAGCAGCCGGATCTCCGTGTACTGGTCGAGGTCGCGCTCGCTCACCTCGGTGATCCGGAAGCCCTTGTTCCGTACGGGCTCGACCAGCCCTTCCCGGGCGAGATCGAGCATCGCCTCACGCACCGGCGTGGCCGAGACGCCGAAGTCCGCGGCGAGTCCCGGGGCCGAGTAGACATGGCCGGGCCGCAGTTCACCCGCGACCAGGGCGGCCCGCAGGGCGTGGGCCACCTGGTCGCGCAGCCGCTCCTGGGCCGTGATGAGATGGCGTCGCTTCAGGTCGCCCATGACGAGTCCTCCGTGCAGGTGAGAGGCACCAGCGTACAATGTCACGTTTCGCCGGTGCCCCGGGCGTCCGTCGCCGCACGGTGGACGGCAGCCGCCAGCACCAGGTCCTCCCAGGCCATGCCCACGCTCTTGAACAGCCGAGGACGGTCGTACGAGGACGCCGGGGGCCGGTCCGCGAGACCGGCGAGCGTCCCCGCGACACAGTCCTCGCCCACCGCGCCCTCACCCATCGGGATCAGCAGATCGCCGGCCTCCCGCAGCGCGGCGGACCGTGCCTCCACATGCACCTCCGACCGCCGCACCAGTGCCGTGTCGACCTCGCGGGCGTCCGGGGTGTGCGAGCCCACCGCCGCCACCAGCGCCCGACCGGGCACCAGTCGGCCGTCGAACAGCGGCTCACGCGCCGAGGTGCAGCACAGCACCAGATCCGCCCCGGCCACCGCGTCCGGACCGGAGACCCCCGCCTCCACCCCGAGACCGCCGGCGTGCCGGGCCAGCCTCTCGGCGCGGGCACGGTCACGCGCCACGACATGGACCCGCTCGACCGGCCGCTCCGCGAGCGCCGCAGCGAGATGCCCGTACGCCTGCGGCCCCGACCCGAAGACCACCGCCACCCCGGCGTCCGGCACGGCCAGCGCCCGGATCGCCACGGCGGTGACCGCCGGGGTGCGCAGAGCGGTGAGCGCCGCGCCGTCGAGCAGCGCGAGGGGCCGCAGGGTCGGCCCGTCGAACAGCAGATAGCCGCCCGTGATCCGGGCCAGCCCGCGTGCCGGATTGCCCGGCGCCACCCCGACGATCTTCACCCCGGCCCAGGCGCGCCAGGCCGCGGGCATGGCCAGCAGCTCCCCGGCCGGCACGGGCGTCGCCGTCCTGGGCGTGCCCGCTTCCGGGTCGAGCCCGTCGGCCAGGGCGCGCACCAGGGCGTCGGCGGCCGCGGAGGGGGAGAGCAGCCGGGCGATCGCGTCGCCGCCGAGCAGCGTCGTCACAGGAGAAACCCCGTCCCCAGCGTGTCGTCCTCCTCCAGCGTGAACAGATGCTCGCCGGTCCGGTGGGACGTCCCGGTGATCTCCGTCAGCACGCCGCCCGGGGCGCGCCCGGCCAGGGACGCGGTGAACACCGAGCCCACGACCGACTCATGGCGCAGCACATCGCCGTCCCCCATCCGACCCGACTCGGCGAGCAGCGCGAGCCGCGCCGAGGTGCCCGAACCGCACGGGGAGCGGTCGACCTGGCCGTCCGCGAAGACGGTGGCGCTGCGCTGTCGCGGACCGGCCGGAGTGTCGGGCAGCTCCTCGTGGAACATCACCCCGTACACGCCCGACAGCAGCGGATCGCCGGGGTGCCGGACGGCCGCATGGTCGGCCAGCGCCGTACGGATCTCCCGAGCCGCGGCCGTCAGCCGCGGCAGCGCCTGCCGGCTCACGTCCAGCCCCAGCGCCTGGGCCGCCACGGAGACATAGCACGCGCCCGCATGGGCGACGCCGGCCTCGACCGTGCCGAAGGAGCGGGTGGCCACCGGCAGTGCGGCCGCGCTCACCACGGCGGGCACATTGCGGAACGTCACCTCCGCGACCCGCCCGGCCCGCCGCCGCACAAGCGCCGCCACCCGCCCCGAGGGCACGTCGATCCGCACGGCGACGGGCGCTTCGCCGTCCTGCGGGACCCGCACCCTTCCGCTCTCGACCGCCCACACGCCCAGCGCCATCGTGCCGTGGCCGCAAGCGGTCGAGTAGCCGTCCTTGTGCCAGAACACGACGCCGAAGTCGGCCCCGGCGTCGTCGGGCGGCACCACGAAACCTCCGTACATCCCCGCGTGGCCGCGCGGTTCGCGGACCAGCAGCCGGCGGGCGGCGTCCTGCTCGGACGACCCGGCTGCCACGGCGCGCACCAGCGCCGCGCGCCGCGCCGCCACAGTGGAGCCGGGCAGCGGCGGCGCTGTGTCGGCGACGATCCGGAACGGCTCACCCGCCGTGTGGTAGTCGGTCGTCCGGAACTCCGCCGCCGGTCGGCGCATCACACCCCTCCCGCCGGGGCGAGCGTGCACGTCCGCGTCGCCGTGTAGAAGTCCAGCGCGGCCCGGCCCTGTTCGCGCGGACCGTGCCCGGAGGCCTTCGCCCCGCCGAACGGCAGATGGAAGTCGACCCCGGTCGTGGGGGCGTTGACGCGGATCATGCCGGTGTCGAGACGGTCGAGCCCGTGCAGCGCCGTGTCCAGATCGGCGGTGTGCAGGGAGGTGACGAGTCCGTGCGGCACCCCGTTGCCGATGCGGACCGCATCCTCCAGGCTCGCCGCGTCCAGCAGTACGGCCACGGGCCCGAAGACCTCCTCCCGGAGCAGCGCCGAACCCTCGTCGGGATCCTCGATCAGCGTGGGCGCAGAGAACCAGCCCGGCCCGTCCGGCGCGGACCCGCCGGCCAGCACCGTGCCCGAGCGGCAGGCCGCGGCTGCCCGCGCCCGCGCCTGCTCGGAGATCACCGGGCCGCACACGGTCGCGGCGTCCCCCGGGTCGCCGCAGGGCACCGCGCGCAGCGCCTCGGCCAGCGCCTCGCGCAGGGGGCCGAGGACGCCCCCGACCGCGATCACCCGGCTGGTCGCCGTGCACTTCTGTCCCGCGTATCCGGCGATCGCGGCCGCGATATGGCCGGCCGCCTGCTCGACGTCGGCGTCCGGCAGCACCAGCGCCGCGTTCAGTCCGCCCATCTCGGCCTGGACGGGCACGCCGCGCGCTGTGGCCGCCCGCACCACCGCGGCGCCGGTCGCCGTGGAGCCGGTGAACGACACCGCATCGGCCGTCGCGACCGCGGCCTCGCCCTCGGCGGCCCCGCCGGGCGCGACGGTGAACACCCCCTCGGGCAGCGCGGCTTCGACGATGCCGGCGAGCCGCAGTGCGCAGGCGACGGCCTCCGGGGCGGGCTTGAGGACGACGGCGTTGCCCGCCGCCAGCGCGGGGGCGGCCTTCCAGCTGGGGATCGCGAAGGGGAAGTTCCACGGTGTGATCAGCGCGGCGACGCCGTGCGGCCGGCGTCGGGTGAGCAGCAGCCCGGCCCCGGCGGCCGGCTCGTACACGGCTCCGGTCGGGTCGTACGCCAGCTGGCCGTAGTACCGCCAGATCGCCGCCGTACGCGCCACTTCCGCCCGTGCCTCCGTCAGCGGCTTGCCCACCTCCCGCACCGCCAGCGCGGCGAGTTCGGCGGCCGCCGCCTCGATGGCCTCGGCGACCCGGGTGAGGGCGGCGGCACGGGCGGCCGCGCCGCCCAGCGCGGGCGCCGCCGCCCGCGCCCGTACGATCGCGTCGGCCGTGGCCCGGGCGCCGGTCGCGGGCAGCTCGCACACCACATCGGCGGGATCGGCAGGGTTGACCGACCGTACGGAATCGGCGTCATGGGTGTGGTTCACAGCAGGAAGCCCCCGGGGAACGGGTCGGAAGGGTCGAGGAAGTGCTGGGCGGCGCCGGTGATCCAGGCCCGCCCGGTGATGGACGGCTCCACCGCCGGCAGTCCGCCGACCGTCGTCTCGGCGGTCAGCCGTCCGGTGAACCGCGTGCCGATGAAGGACTCGTTGACGAAGTCGCGGTGCAGCGGCAGTTCGCCGCGCGCATGGAGCTGGGCCATCCGGGCCGAGGTGCCGGTGCCGCAGGGCGAGCGGTCGAACCAGCCCGGATGGATCACCATCGCATGGCGGGAGCGGACGGCGTCGGAGCCGGGCGCGGCCAGATACACATGCTTCACCCCGGCGATCGCGGGGTCCTCGGGGTGTACCGGCCGGTCCGCGGCGTCGACGGCCGCCATGACCGCCATCCCCGCGGCGAGGATGTCGTCCCGGCGGGCCCGCTCGAAGGGCAGTCCGAGGCTCTCCAGCGGGACGACGGCGTAGAAGTTGCCGCCGTAGGCCAGGTCGTAGGTGATCGTGCCGTACCCCGGCACGTCCGTCTTCCGGTCCAGCGCCACGCAGAACGACGGCACATTGGCGAGCGTCACCGAACGCGCCGCGCCGTCCTCCACCCGCACCTCCGCGGTCACCAGGCCGGCGGGCGTGTCCAGGCGGACGGTGGTCACTGGTTCGACGACGGGCACCATGCCGGTCTCCACCAGGACCGTCGCCACGCCGATCGTGCCGTGCCCGCACATCGGCAGCAGCCCGGAGACCTCGATGAACAGCACGCCCCAGTCGGCGTCCGGGCGGGTGGGCGGCTGGAGGATCGCCCCGCTCATCGCGGAGTGGCCGCGCGGCTCGTACATCAGCAGTGTGCGCAGCTCGTCCATGTGCTCGATGAAGTGCCGGCGGCGCTCGGCCATGGTCGCGCCGGGGATCACCCCGACGCCGCCGGTGACGACACGGGTGGGCATGCCCTCGGTGTGCGACTCGACGGTGTGCAGTACGCGGCGTGTGCGCATCAGCCGCACCCCTCCGCGAGCGCCTTCTCCGTCGCAGCGCGCACTGCGGCCGCCCGCTGGGCGCAGAGCGGCGAGCGGGGCGGGCGCACCGGTCCGCCGGGGCGGCCCGCGATGTCCATGGAGAGTTTGATCGACTGGACGAACTCGGTCTTCGAGTCCTCGCGCAGCAGCGGGTGCAGCGTGCGGTACAGCCGCAGGGCCGTGGTGTGCTCTCCGGCGACGGCGGCGCGGTACAGCTCGGCGCAGGAGCGGGGGAGCGCGTTGGGGTAGCCGGCGATCCAGCCGACCGCTCCGGCGACTGCCAGCTCCAGCAGGACGTCGTCCGCGCCGACCAGCAGATCCAGCTCCGGGGCGAGTTCGGCGATCTCGTAGGCCCGCCGGACGTCGCCGCTGAACTCCTTGACCGCCGCGATCGAGCCCCGTGCGTGCAGCTCCGCCAGCAGGGGCGGGGTGAGGTCGACCCGGGTGTCGCTCGGGTTGTTGTAGGCGACGACCGGCAGCCCGACGCGCGCCACCTCGGCGAAGTGCGCCCGCACGGACGCGTCGTCGGCCCGGTACGCGGTCGGCGGCAGCAGCAGCACCGAGCCCGCCCCGGCGCGCGCCGCGGCCTCGGCCCACCGCACGGCCTGTGCACTGCCGTACCCGGCGACCCCGGGCATCACCCGGTCCCCGCCGCCCGCCGCCTCGACGGCGGTGGCCATCACCCGCTCCCGCTCGGCGTCGCTCAGCGTCTGGTACTCGCCCAGCGACCCGTTGGGCACGACCCCGTCGCAGCCGGAGTCGATCAGCCAGCGGACGTGGTCGGCGTAGGCGTCGTAGTCGATGGAGAGGTCCTCGCGCAGCGGCAGCGCGGTGGCGACCATGATGCCGCGCCAGGGGTGCTCACGGCGTGACGGGTGGTGATGAATGGTGCGGGAGTTCATGAAATGTCTCGCTTCCCCTTTGTATGATGTGTGACATTTTACTGTGTGGAGGAGGTGCCTCTCAAGAGCCACGCCAGGCCGGGTGTGGGTAGTTGAGGTACAGGAAATCCCGGTGAGATCGATCTTGCTGCGGTTCCCCACTCCTGATGAGGCCCGGGTGTGCTTCCTACGGCAGCGGTCTCATCCTCTTCGGGTTCGGGCCAGGGGCCGAAGGGACCGTGTTCCCCGGGGCCGGTGGCGCCGAGGAGGCCGGGATCCCTCCAGCGGTGCAGCGGCACGGGGATCACTGTGCGTTTCCGTTCCGGGCCTGTGAGAGCGGCCGGGGCCACGACGTCATCGGTGCCGTGCTGAGCCTGGCGGCCAGGTCGTCCAGCACGGAGCCTCCGCCAACTTGAAACCGCAGTTCAAAGAGCTGGCCTGACCGGTTCTCGGGGTGCTCACGCTGGTCGTGGGCGACACTCTGCGGAGTAGACCATCTGTCAGCGGTTGACTTCGAGGTTCGTCAGAACGAGCAGGGCGCGCGGGAGGTGGGTGGCGCGGGCGGGCTCGGTGCGGAGTTTGGAGCGGACTCGCCCGGTGAGACGAGTCCTGTCTCGTAGGCGAGGACGACGGCTTGGGCCCGGTCGCGCAGGGTCAGCTTGGCGAAGATCCGGGCCACGTGGGTCTTCACTGTCGCCTCACTGAGCGTCAGTTCCCGCGCCAGTTCGGAATTGGAAAGACCTCGCCCCATGAGCGTCAGCACCTCGCGTTCGCGCGGCGTCAGCGCGGCCAGGTCTCGGTGGACGGCTGGCGTTGCGAGACCCGAACCGGTTCTGGGGGCGCTGGGGGCGAAGCGCTCCACCAGGCGGCGGGTGATCGAGGGTGCGAGTAGGGCGTCACCGGTGTCGACCAGGCGTACGGCAGCGGCCAGATGCGCGGGGGTGACGTCCTTGAGCAGGAATCCGCTGGCTCCGGCGGCGAGGGCGGCGTAGACGTATTGGTCGAGGTCGAAGGTGGTCAGCATGATCACCCGGCAGTCCGGGGCCTGCGTGAGTATGCGGCGGGCGGCTTCCAGGCCGTCCATAGCGGGCATCCGGATGTCCATCAGGACGACGTCGGGCCGCAGCCTTCGCACGGCGGCCACGGCCTCGGCTCCGTCGCCGGCTTCGCCCACCACGTCGATGCCGCGGGCGGTTAGGATCAGGCGGAAGCCGGTGCGGACCAGTTCCTGGTCGTCGGCGATCACCACGCGAGGGGCGGCGTCGCTGCGCGTTGTCATGGCCGGTCCAGCGGGATCCGGGCGCGGACGCGGTAGCCGCCGCCGAGGCGGCGGCGAGCGTCCAGGTCGCCGCCGTAGACGGCGACCCGCTCCCGCAGGCCGAGCAACCCGCGTCGCGTTCCGTCCGCCTGGCCCGGGACCGGCTCTTTCCGCGCTGGTCGGCTGCCCGACAGGACGCTCGGTCCGCTGTTCAGCACCTCAACTCGCAGGTAGTGGTCCGCGTATCGCACCGTCACCTCGGCTTTCGCCCCGTCCCCGTGTTTGAGGGCATTGGTCAGGGCCTCCTGGATGATCCGGTAGGCGGTGACATCGATCCCGGTCGGCAGCGGACGCGGCTCACCCGAGATGCGCATCTCCACGGGCAGGCCGGCAAAGGCGATCCGGTCGATCAGCGGGCTGAGCCGGCTCAAACTCGGCTGCGGTGACAGGTCCATACTGTAGGACTCGTCGTCGCCGTTCTGCGCGGGCGCGAGCAGGCCGAGCAGGTGCCGCAGCTCGGTCATCGTGTTCCGCCCGGCGGTCTCGACGGCCCTCATCGCCGCCGCGGCCTCCTCGGGCATCGTGGCCAGCACCTCGCGGGCGGCCCCGGCCTGGACCACCATGAGGCTCACGTTGTGGCTGACGATGTCGTGGAGCTCGGTGGCGATCCTGGCCCGCTCGGCGTCGACCGCGGTCCGCGCCGCGCTCTCGCGCTCCCGCTCCAGCAGCCAGCCGCGCTCCTCGATGGCCGCCTGGTGCAGCCGCCGCGCCCGGACCGCCGCCACGCACAGACACCCGGCGGCGCCAACTGCCGCCGCCAGGGCTATGACCAGCCACATCGTGCCAGATCCCCACACCGGAACATCTTCGCAGCTGTACGACGCGCCCCGCATCAGCCCCTGGATGCAGCTCCGTACATCCCCGGGATGACCTGCCCGGACGGATGCATCCGGAGGGTGACGCCCCGTCCGCGGGCTCCGTCCTAGGTTCGAGCCATGACAACTGATCACGACAGTGCCCGGCAAGTGGTGGTGCGGCTGGACGGCTTGCACAAGGAGTACGGCGACGCGAAGGCCCTGGACGGCCTGTCACTGGATATCAGGGCGGGGGACGCGGTCGCCGTGATGGGCCCCTCCGGCTGCGGCAAGTCCACCTTGCTCAATATGGTGGCCGGCCTGGACCGGCCGACCTCGGGCACCGTCGAGGTACATGGTCATGACCTCGGGAAACTGAACGAGACCGGCTTGGCGCTGTTCCGGCGGCGGAACGTCGGCATGATCTTCCAGTTCTTCAACCTCATCGACGATCTGCCTGTCCTTGACAATGTGGCGCTGGCCGCGCAGCTGACCGGCACCCCGGCCCGGCAGGCGCGCCGCCGTGCCCTGGAGCTCCTGGACGAACTTGGTGTCGCCGAGCGCCGGAACAACTATCCGGCAACGCTGAGCGGCGGCGAGCGCCAACGCGTCGCCGTCGCACGGGCGTTGATGAACCGTCCGGCCCTGCTGCTTGCCGACGAGCCGACCGGCGCCCTCGACAGCCGGTCGGGCGAGCAGGTGATGGATCTGCTGATCGACCTCAACCAGATCGGCCAGACCCTGTTGATCGTCACCCACGACCCGCAGCTGGCCACCCGCTGCGCCAGCCGGCTGATCGAAGTCGCCGACGGCCGGATCGCCCGCGAAAGCACGCTGGAGGCGACCGCGTGAGCGCCGTATGGAGAGCCTCGCGCGCGGCCGTGAAGCGCCGCCGGCTCCAGACCTTCGTCATCGGGCTCGTCGTGCTCTGCTCCACTGCGACCATCCTGCTCGCTCTGGCGCTGCTGAGCGCCGCCTCGGGCCCCTTCGACAAGGCCTACGCCGAACAGCGCGGTGCTCATACGGTGGCGACCTTCGACACCACGAAAGTCTCGCAGGAGCAGCTGGCGCGGACCGCCCGGCAGCCCGGGGTGGAGGCCGCGGCCGGACCGTTCGAGCAGACAGTCGTCGACATCCCCAAGGACTGGCTCTGGATGGCGGGCGGCACCCTCACGGTGGTGGGCCGGGCCGATCCGGCGGGCCCCGTGGACCAGATCGAACTCCTTGAGGGCCACTGGGCCACCGCACCCGGCGAGATCGTCGTCAACTGGTCCGCCCAGGGCTCCCCCGGCCCGGAGCTGCTGGGCACCAAGCTGGAGAACCCCGGAGGACCGACGCTGACCGTCGTCGGGTTCGCCGCCAGCATGAGCAAGTCGGCGAGCGCCTGGGTCTCACCCGAGCAGATGGCCGCACTGCACCCATCCTCCGCCCAGATGCTCTACCGCTTCACGGACTCCTCGACGGAGGCCCAACTGAGCGCTGGGCTGGCCGAGGCCACCGCGGGACTGCCCAAGGAATCGCTGACCGGCGCGCAGACCTACCTCGTCCTCAAACAGGCCTTCTCTGCCCTCGCCGATTCCTATCTCCCGTTCATGACGCTCTTCGGCATCCTCGGTCTGCTGGTTTCCACCCTGATCGTCGGCAACGTGGTCAGCGGGGCGGTCGTCTCCGGGTACCGGCACATCGGGGTGCTCAAGGCCCTGGGCTTCACCCCCAACCAGGTCGTCGCCGTCTACCTGACGATGCTTTCCGTGCCGGCGGTGGCGGGCAGCGTGCTGGGCACTCTGGCCGGCAACGCGCTGGCCGGGCCGATCCTGAAGGTCGCGTTCACCGGCATCGACGTGGGCCGGGCCTCGGTCGGCGGCATCAGCCCGTGGGTGTCCGTGGCCTGCCTCGTGGGCATGCCTGTCCTCGTCCTGCTGGCCGCGCTGGTCCCCGCCCTGCGCGCCCACCGGCTGCCCGCCGCACGGGCGATCAGCGCGGGCAACGCGCCGCGAACCGGGCGCGGGCTGCGCGTCCAGCGGCTGCTCGGCGCCACCCGGCTGCCGCGCCCGGTCAGTCTGGGCCTCGGCCAGCCGTTCGCCCGCCCCAGCCGCACCCTGCTGACCCTGGCGGCCATAGTCCTCGGGGTCACCACGGTGACCCTGTCGACCGGACTGACCAGCACCATGGTGGCGTACGGCAATGTCGGGCGGGAGGACGGAGGCGCCAGGATCCACGTGACGACTGGGGGGTCGGGCAACGACCGGACCCCGCCCCGGCTCAATGACCTGCAGATCGAGAAAAGGCTGCGGTCCCTGCCGGGTGCGGAGGGGGTACGGGCCCGCGCGCTGTCCCAGGTGAACATGACCGGGCAGACCCAGCCCGTCTTCGCCGACTTCTACCGCGGCGACGATTCCTTGTACGAGAACACCATCGTCAGGGGCCGGGCGCCGGCCGCGGCGGGCGAGATCGTGGCCGGTCCGGCGTTCCTGACCCAGCGCGGGCTGAAGCTCGGTGACCGGGTCACGCTGGAGCTGAACGGCAGGAAGATCACCGCGACCGTCGTGGGTCAGCTCATCGAGGGCAACGCCCGGGCCCTGGAGGCCACCAGGGAGACCCTCGCCCAACTCGCACCGGACGCCCACGCCACCGAGTACACGGTGCGGCTCGCCCCAGGCGCCGACGCGCGCGCCTACGCCGAGGCGGTCACGGCGCTCGACCCGGGCCTGCACGCGTCGGTGATGGACTCCGGCAACGCCGGCACCGCCACCGTCGTCACCTTCTCGACGGTGTTCACGGTGCTGCTGACGCTCGTCGCGTCGCTCGGTGTCTTCAACACCGTTCTGCTGAACACCCGTGAGCGGCGCCGGGACCTGGGCATGCTCAAGTCGATCGGGATGACCCCCCGACAGGTGGTGGTGATGACGGTGACCTCGGTCGCCGGGCTGGGCGCGGTCGGCGGGCTGCTCGGCATCCCGCTCGGGATCGTGGCGCACCGCCTCGTCGTGGACAACGTCGGGGTGGTCGACTTCCCCGCCTCTATGAAGGACGTGTGGCACGCGCCGCAGCTGGCCGCGATGCTCCTGGCGGGTGTGACTATCGCCGTCCTCGGCGCCCTGGTCCCGGCCCGGTCGGCGGCCCGGATGACCATCGCCTCGGTGCTGCACACCGAGTAGATCACCCGTCAGCGCCAGCCTCTGGATCTGAGTCAGCGCAGGAAGCGGCCCGGTCACGCGTGAGGTCTGCCAGTGGCGAGTCATGCCACGCGGCCCGCCGCCATCAATGCTATCGGCGAGGCTCTGACCGGCGCGAAGCGCGCCGTCTTCTATGGCGAGGTCCTGGCCGCCGAGAGAACTACACCGGGGCCGTGCAAGGCCCCCAGCTCAAGTTGACAACGCCCTCATAGTTCATTTTGCCGTCCGTGCCCTAAGCACGGCCCAAACTATGTCGCCCGCACGAATGGCAGGTCCCGACCGTTGAACCCTTTCGTCCCATTCCCGAAGGCGCCGATACAGCGGTGGCAGGCGCGACAGCGATGAGTCGGCATATGGTGGAGGCGCCAGACTGCCCATAGATAGGTTGCCGGTGTCGCGGCGGAGGCGGAATACCTGGGATGCGCCGGGGAGCAGTGTGTCGTCGGCGGGTGCGGTGCGCAGGGTGCGTCGTTCGGTGCGGCCGTGCCCGTGGTCGTCGTCGATCGCGGTGGTCTCTCGGTGAAGTCGGTGTCCGTGCCGGCCAGCAGCATCTGGGCGGCGGCGTGCGCGAGGGGCTGGTTGCCCTTGAGGACCAGGACGTAGTGACTGCCCAGAGGGCCGGTGATCAGGCGGGCGGTCTTCCTTCGTGGTGTGCAGCGCGTCCAGGGTGAATACCCATCCGTGCAGGTCGAGTTGGGTGAGCAGGGTCCGGGCGGCCTCGCCCTCGCCGCGCTTGTCGGGGACCTGGGTCTGGCCCAGGACCGCCCCGCTGGCGTGGTCGATCGCGCCGACCGGGAAGATCCGGCCCGATGCGGTTCGGGCGCCGGCCAGGGCCTTGCCGTCCACGGCGGCGGCGGGCAGCAGCCCGTCCGGGACCGGGTGCTCGGCCGAGCGCTGGACACCGCGGCGAACCGACGATAGTTGAATAGGCGAGCTCACCAGTACCGAACCCCTTCAACCCGTGAGGGTGTTGAGCCAGCCGGTCAGCAGACGGTTGATCTCCTCGGGGCGTTCCTGCTGGATCCAGTGGCCGCAGCCCTCTACGAGGTGGGAGGCAGAAAGGCCGGGGAGGGTGGTGGGGAAGGCGTCGATGGCGTCGGACATCCAGGTGGTGGAGGCGTCCAGGGCACCGCCGATGAACAGGGACGGCTGCTTGATCGGGGCTCCGCGGTGGGGGGCGAGGTCCTCCCAGTCGCGGTCCACGTTGCGGTAGCGGTTGAGGGCGCCCGTCAGACCCGTGCGCTCGAACTCTCCGGCGTAAACGTCGAGGTCGTCCTCGGCCAGCCAGGCCGGGAGGACGCCGGTGGGAAAACGGTCACGCAGCTGGCCGCCGTGGGCGACGAAGTGCGGGTCGGGCTCGCCCTGGGCGGGCATGGTGTCGGCGGACAGGGCGGCGTAGAAGCCCGCGAGCCAGCCCCGCACGTCAGGCTCGATCTCCGTCTCGGCGCGGCCGGGCTCCTGGAAGTAGGAGACGTAGAACTCCTGCTCGGGGCCGCCGATCTGGCCGAAGATGTCGGTGGGGCGGGGGCCGCCGGGTGGCGCGTACGGGACGCTCAGCAGGGCGACGGCCCGGAAGACCTTGGGGTGGAGCAGGGCGGAGGTGGCGGCGATGTTGGAGCCCCAGTCGTGGCCGACGACCACCGCGTTCTCCTCGCCGAGGGCGTGCACGAGGGCGACGTTGTCCTCCACCAGGTCCAGCATCCGGTAGGCATCGGTCTCCGCAGGCTTGGAGGAGCGGCCGTAGCCGCGCACGTCGAGCGCCACCGCCCGGTAGCCGGCCGCGGCGAGGGCCGGGAGCTGGCGGCGCCAGGAGTACCAGGACTCGGGGAAGCCGTGCACGAGCAGGACCAGCGGGCCGGCGCCCTGCTCGACCAGGTGCAGGCGCCCGGCAGGGGCCTCGACGGTGCGGTGGCGGAGTGCGGTGGACGGCTCGGGCTGCATGGGGTCTTCTCTCGGTTCGCGGGTGGACGCAGGTACGCATCGATCATGCGGCGCAGCGACCGTCCACCGCGATTACCCTTGCCACTCTGGCAAACTTGCAGGACAGGATGGTGGAGCGGCACGTCCGGAAGGGGGCAGAGCGGGTGACAGGCGACGACGTGGCCGACACGCTGGCGGCGATGGGCCCCCGGCTGCGGGCCGCACGCGAACACCGCGGCTCCACGCTCACCGGCGTCAGCTGCGCGACCGGCATCTCCCCGGGCACGCTGTCGCGGATCGAGACGGATCTTCCTCCGAACCCCCGCACCAGGCCGATCACGTGTGCTAGACGACCATGATCGTTCTCACCGGGATTTCCTGTACCTCAACTACTCACGCCCGCAGGCGGCGCGAGCGAGAGGAGTCGGGGGCGGGCGGGGCGTCGCGCCTCACCCTTCCAGCAGCGCGCCCATCCATTCCTCGATCGCGCCGGGTGTCCTCGGCAGTGCGCCCGACATCAGCCGCGCCCCGTCCTCGGTGATCAGCAGGTCGTCCTCGATGCGGACGCCGAGGCCGCGCAGCTCCGGCGGAAGGGTCTCGTCGTCGGGCTGGAGGTAGAGACCCGGTTCGACGGTGAGCACCTGGCCGGCCTCCAGGACCCCGTCGAGGTAGGTCTCCGCCCGTGCCTTCGCGCAGTCGTGGACGTCGAGGCCGAGCATATGGCCGCTGCTGCACAGCGTGTAGCGCCGGTACAGCCCGCTCTCCGGTCGCATCGCCTCATCCGCGGAGACCTTCAGCACCCCCCACTCCGCGAGCCCTTCCGCGATCACCCGCATCCCCGCCTGATGGAAGTCCCGGAAGCTCGCTCCGGGTTTCAGCGCCGCGATGCCCGCCTCCTGGGCCGCCAGGACCAGTTCGTACACCTGGCGCTGCACCGGGGAGAAGCGCCCGGACAGGGGGACGGTGCGGGTGACGTCCGCGGTGTAGAGCGTGTCGGTCTCCACGCCCGCGTCGAGCAGGAGCAGCTGTGAGCGGTCGAGGGGGCCGTCGTTGCGTGTCCAGTGCAGTACGCACGCGTGCGCGCCGGATGCTGCGATCGTCTCGTACCCGGTGCCGTTCCCCTCGGCCCGTGCGCGCAGCTGGAAGACGCCCTCGATCCAGCGTTCGCCGCGCGGATGGGCCAGCGCGCGCGGCAGCGCCCGTACGACGTCCTCGAAGCCGCTGACGGTGTGGTCCACGGCCAGCTGCAGCTGGCCGACCTCCCAGGCGTCCTTCACCAGGCGCAACTCCGCGAGGGTCGCGGCCAGTTCCGTGCCGGGGTCGACGCCGCCCAGCGTCCGCGTGGTCGGCGCGGGGCCGGTGAGGAAGCCCTCAAGGAGGTCGAGATGCCGGCAGCGGATGCCGGTGAGCCGCTCCGACTCGGCCGGATCGGGGCGGCGGCCGACCCAGAACTCCCCGTACCGGCGGTCGCGGTAGAACCCGTCCCCGCCGTCGGGCCCCCGCGGCGACCGGGGCCGTGCGAACAGCACCGCCTCGTGCCCCGGCGCGCCGCCCGCCCCGGTCCCGCACGGTTCCAGGACCAGAACGTGCCCCGCCTGCTCCTCGCCCGTCAGTCCGGTCAGCCAGGCGTACGCGCTGTGCGGCCGGAAGCGGTGATCGCAGTCGTTGGAGCGGACTTTGAGCTCCCCGGCGGGCACGACCAGTCGCTCGCCGGGGAAGCGGGCGGACAGCCGCGCCCTGCGCGCGGGGGTGACGTCCGCGGCGGCCAGGCGGATGTTTTCGGGCAGCGGGGAGGCCGCCCAGTCCTGCGCCATGAAGGCGGCGAGCGCGGGCGAGACGGCCAGGTCGTGGCTGCCGATGTTCGCCGACGCGGGGCGGGAGGCTGCCTGTTCGGACATGGATCCTCCAGGAGTGCGGATGGACGAGAAAGAACCAACGGGTTGTCAGTGCAATTTCACATTACTATGTTACGGGTCACACCTCAGAGTCGTCATCCTCGACGAGGTGCCGAAGCACCAGCCGCCGCAGCGCAGTTCCCACCTCCCACAACCCCCAGGAGCACACGTGTCCCATCGCCGTACCCTGCGCAGAACCCTCCTCGCAGCCGCGATCTCCACGGCGCTCGCCGCCCCGCTGCTCGGCGCGTCCCAAGCCTCCGCAGGGCCGCAGACCCTCACCGGCGCTCCCGTCGCCGCCCAACAGCCCACCGCCGAGAACCCCTTCGACCACGTCGACCGGCGAGGAGCCGCGCCCACGGCCGTCCACGCCGAGAACCTCGCCCCCGGCGGCGGCGTCGCGGCCGGCCGCATACCCGGCGACGTCGCCCGCGGCGACGGACCGAGACCCGAGGCGAACGCCGCGGCCGACGCCCCCGCCCAGCCGCCGCACGCCCTCGACGGCGCCGTCCCCTGCACCCTCGACGGCATAGCCGGACTGTCCCCGGACCGCTTCGCCGACTTCCTCGCCGATCCCGCCGTCACCGTCGACGGCTGCCTCTCCGGCCTGATCTGGACCTGGGACGCGAGGCTCGCGCCCGTCATGTCGGACGCCCACGTCCAGACCGTCGCCCGCCGGATCACCGCCCTCGCGCCGAACCACGACGGCAGGAACGGCAGCAATCTGTACGAGATGTTCACCTATCTCCACGCCGTCGCGTACCACGACTTCTCACGCGAGGAGATCGACCTCACCGACCCGCCCACCGTGGCCGCCGTCCGCGACGCGGTCCACGCCTTCGGCGAGGCCCGCCGCACCTTCCGGGCGACCCGCAGCAACGCCGACACCCTCCGCGAGGCCCTCTACGCGGCCAGCGCCGAGGGCCTGCGCCACCACCAGCTCGGCCTGATCCAGAAGGTGCTGGCCACCATGGGCGAGTACCACGGCGCCACCTACGCGGACCCGGCCTGGGGCGGCGCCGCGCTCGCCGCGCTCAGCGTCAACTACCTCGGCGTCTACCCCGGCAACCAGGACACCGCCTTCCACGACGCCGTCGCCGGCGACCCCTACTACCGCCAGAGGTTCATGGACTTCGTCGACCACACCCACCTCGTGGGCACGCCCAACGAGTGGACGGTCCGCGACGCCCTGAGCGAGTACGCCCGGTTCGGCCAGATCGACTCCCTGCGCGACGAGATCGTCAATGAACTGGGCTGGTTGCTCGGCCAGACCGTCCGCAACTACGGCAAGGGCAGCGAGCCCTGGGCGAAGATCGCCTCCTGGCTCAACCACTACGACGCCTGCAAGCCGTACAACGTGTGCATCGAGGACATCGAGAAAGAGCTGTTCCCGCACACCTATCTCTACGACAACGGCACGATCAGGGTCCGCACCGGACTCGACCGCGCCGTCGTCGACCAGCTCTACTACGCGAGCAAGCAGGTCAGGGCGCAGTTCCACCGCGTCGTCGGCAGCACCGAGCCGCTGGCGGGCGACGTCAACGACGTGCTGAACATCGTGCTCTACGCCTCCCGCGCGGACTACGAGACCTACCATCCGCTGCTCACCGGCATGGGCACCAACAACGGCGGCATCTACATCGAGCGCGGCGCGACCTTCTACACCTACCAGCGGCGCGTCCCGCAGGACTCCTCGCTGACCCTGGAGGAGCTGTTCCGCCACGAGTACGTCCACTACCTCAACGGCCGCTTCGCCGTGCCCGGCTACTTCGGAGAGGGCGCCTGGTACCGGGGCGACCGCACCACCGCGATGGACGAGGGCACCGCGGAGTTCTTCGACGGCGCGACCCGCGACGAGGGCATCGCCGTCCGCAAGTCCCTGGTGCGCAGCATCATCGACGACACCGCCGGCGGCGGTCCCCGGATGTCCGTGAACCGGATACTGCACGCCACCTACGATGGCGACGGCTTCCGCTTCTACTCGTACGCGGGCGCCTTCTTCGAGTACCTCTGGCAAGAACGCCCCTCCCTGATCCAGGAGATGTACCGGCATCTGCGCGCCGACGACCCGGCGGCGTTCGACGCCTGGCGTACCCGCCTCGGCTCCGACGCCGCGCTCCAGCGGGGGTACGACGCCTTCCTGGACGCCCAGATCGCCAAGGTGGACGAGCTGTTCACGCCCGACACGACGTACGTCCCCGGCGGGGAGCTGAGGTACGCGACGGCTGCCGAGGTGCGTGCCGCGTTCGCCTCCGCGACGTACAACACCCCTGAGTGCGAGGACAACGGCGACACGTCGGGCAAGGCGCGCTTCGTCTGCACGGGCCGCATCACGGCGAACCTCTCCGACTCCGGCGACCCGAACCGGGTGTTCAAGGACATGTCGGAGACCGTCGACTACTTCATCCTGGACCGCAGCCTCAAGGGAGGGAACAACTTCAACGACATGAACTGCTCCTTCGGCCCGGTCGACATCTGGCCCTCGGGCCGCGCGGGCACCTCGGGCTTCAGCTGCGAGGGCCCGCTGCGCCGCTGACCGCCGCTGCGGGCCCTCGCAGCTGGTCGCCCGATCCGACAAATCCCGCCACTGACCTGCGCATCCATCCCTCCCGTCACTCGAATTCCACCTTTCACTCGTCCGTGTCGCTGTTGGGCCGGGCGGGTGAGGGGCGGGAGGATGGAGCCATGAGTAGGTACGAGAGGTACGACGCCACCGACGAACAGTGGGAGGGCCTCGCGGAGGTCGTCCCACTGCGCGGTCGCAACGAGTGGCCGTCGCAGGGCGATCACCGCACCATCCCGAGGGAGTACGGCGCCCGGGCCGCGGTCGGCGCAGCCGGTCCGTCCGCGGCCCGGGACTCCGCCGAGCAGCGCCGGATGGTCGTCCTCCGTGTGCAGATCTTCGCCGACGCGCGCGAGGTGGCCGAGTACCTCGTCGCCCGCATACCCGTGCTGCTCGATCTCACCAGCGCGGACGCCGATGTGGCCAAGCGGGTCCTAGACTTCAGCAGCGGCGTCGTCTTCGGGCTCGGCAGCGCCATGCACCGGGTCGACCGGAACGTCTTTCTGCTCGCGCCGGTCGGCACGGAGGTGGAGGGCGTCGCGGCCGCGGCCGTCCCCCATTCGTAGGAAGGAGGGGAGGAGGGAACGGTTCGCCGCGCGGAGCGCTCCCTAGCGTCCTGATCATGACGCCCTCTCTCCAGCGGCCCGTGGTCACGGAGCTGCGCCTTTCGCCCTTCGCCGCACACCGGGACACGACCGTGCCGCTCGCCGCCCCGCTCACACTGCTCGCCGGGCCGAGCGGCAGCGGCAAGTCGACCGCCCTGCGGGCGTACGAGGGGCTGGCACGGCTGGCGGCGGGCGAGGAACTCGCCGCGGCGTTCCCCGACCCCGCGGCCTGTGTGCCGGAAGGGGCCGGCGTGCTGGACGGGCCTACTGCGCTGGACGGGGCGTCCACGTGGGACGGGGCTGCTGTGTGGGACGGGGCCGGGGCGTTGGACGGGCCTGCTGCGTTGGACGGGGCGGCCGCGCCGGTAAGTGCCGTCGACCGCGGCCTGTTCCGCATCGGCTGCACCGTGGACGGCCCGGACGGACCCGTGCGGCTCGATCTGGCGGTACGGGCCGAGCCCCGGCTCCGTATCGTCGGCGAACGGCTGACCAGCGGCGGGACCACGCTGCTCAGCACCGCCGCGGTGCGAGGCCGCGGACACCGGCGCGTGCAGGCCGCCTGGCACACGCATGACGCCTCCGGCGCGGGCGGCGCCCGTGGCACCCGCGCAGCCACCCGCGCCGTCCTGCCGGACGACCGGCTCGCCACCGCCCTGCTGCCGCTGCATGTGGCGGGCAGGACGGAGGGGCAGTTGCGGGTGCTGGCGGCGGCCGAGCAGACGGTGGTGGCGCTGCGTTCGCTGTTCGCCTGCGACCCCCAGCCGGAGCGGATGCGCCGCCCCGCGCCCGAGGGGGACGGCAGGCTGCTGCGCGGCTGCGGCAATCTCGCCGACGTGCTGCACCGTACGCGCAGCGAGTGCGCGCGACGGCACGGACGGCTGGCCGCGGCGGCGCGGGCCGGATGCGCGGGCCCGGTCGCGGACCTCACCGCGGAGGCGCTCGCCGACGGCACCGTGCGGGCGCTGCTGGACCGGGGCGCGGGGCGCGCTGCCACTCCCGTGGAACGGCTCGGGGACGGCGAGTTGCGCTTCCTGGCGCTGGCGCTCGTCCTGCTCACGGGCCCCGGGGTGCTGGCCGTGGAGCAGGCCTCCGAGGTCCCGTCGGCGTATCAGACCCTCGCGGTGCTCGCCGACGGACTCGACCGCTGCCTGGACGCCGCACAGCTGCGCGAACTGCTCGCGCTGGCGGTGGAGATGTGTGCCCGCGGACATATCCGGCTGGTGGGCACAGTCACCGATGCCACTGCTGCCTCTGTTGCGCGTGGGGTGGAGGGGGCGAGCGTGGTAGACCTTCACCTGTGATGACCGATGACGCGCACCGCGGAGATGAGCGGAGACCGACCGTCGAGGGACTCCAGCGGACGCTGGCCGACTTCGCCGCCGCCCGGTCCTGGCAGTCGTCGCACACGCCCAAGAACCCGGCGACGGCGTTGAGCGTCGAGGCGTCCGAACTGGTGGAGATCTTCCAGTGGCTGACCCCCGAGGAGTCGGCGGGGGTGATGCGGGACGAGGCCGCGGCGCACCGGGTGCGGGACGAAGTCGCCGATGTGAGCGACGCGCGCGAGGCAGCCGGGCAGCAGACGGCGACGATGCCCGCGGCTTCGCCGAGCGGGCGGAGAAGCGAACGAAAGAGATGATGTGTTGGCGTATCTGCTGCAGTTCTGCGAGGTGCTCGGGGTGGACGCGCTTGCGGCGCTGTCCGAGAAGATCGACCGGAACGAGCTCCGATTCCCCGTCGAGTGATCGCTGTTCATCACTCTATGGAGTCACAGAGTTATCCACAACGGCCTTCCTGTCCACAGATTTCCGAAATCCCCTGGCCTTACGGCTCAACGCGCTTCACTCTGGGTAATACCTCTGTGGGCAGATTAGTCGTACGAACGGGGGCGGCGTACATGGACGCGGAGAGGCTCATCGCAGCAGGGCGGGACGCACTGGCCCGAGGCGGGACCGTGCCCGAGATCCTTGTCGAGGCATGGCAGGCCCAGATCCTGGCCCAGGCGATCGGCGCGAGACTGGCGTTGTGCGGACCGGTGGAGCTGAGAGGCGAGGCGCGGGCGCTCAGCGAGACCGGCGGGCGGGGGTGCGCCGGGCTGGACTGCCCCACGGTGCGCGCGGACGGAGTCCGGGCGGCGAGGCTGACCCGGGTCGCCGACGAGCGGGGCACGCTGCTCGCGCTGAACGCACTGCTGGGGGAAGTGGGCATGGCTCTCGTCGGCGTCGCCTGCGCCACCGACGAGGAGGGGCTGTACTGGCAGTGCATCGAGGCGATAGACGCCGCCGACGAGTCGAGCGACCGGGTGCGGGGGATGCTGAGACGGCTGGCGGCGCGTGACCCCGAGCGGGCGGAGAGGCCCCCCGACGTGGTCAGAGGCCGAGGGGACCCCATCGTGGAGCGGGCCGAGCTGTCCGCACTGCCGGAGGGACCCGACTTATGCACCCCCGACTCGGTGGACTCGACGGCGGGCCCATGACGCCTTTGGCGGACGGGGACGCTCAGGCGTCGTCGCCCCGGTGGCCCTGCCCACCCCTCCGGTCGGCGGACTGGGTCGGCGTCGGGGAGCGGCGGCGCGTCAGATGGACGCACCGGCGGCGGCTGCCGGCGCGCGGGCCGGGCGGTCCGGCTCCGCCCGAGCCAACGACACTCCGTACGGGCCGGTCACAGGGCCTGCCGGACACGGCGCGCCGGGTTGACGTGATTTCACCCGACTGTGCAGATGGCGGACAGTTGACGCCCGGACCGTTGACGGCCGTTCGAAGGTGCAGGATGGATTCCATGGATCTTCGAATCTTCACCGAACCCCAGCAAGGGGCCTCCTACGACACGCTCCTCACAGTCGCCAAAGCCGCAGAGGAGCTGGGTTTTGACGCCTTCTTCCGCTCCGACCACTATCTGCGCATGGGCGCCGGCTCCGCCGCCGACGGGCTGCCCGGCCCCACCGACGCCTGGATCACCCTCGCCGGGCTGGCCCGCGAGACCCGCCGGATCCGCCTCGGCACCCTCATGACGGCCGGCACCTTCCGGCTGCCGGGCGTGCTGGCCATCCAGGTCGCACAGGTCGACCAGATGTCGGGCGGCCGGGTCGAACTGGGCCTGGGAGCCGGCTGGTTCGAGGAGGAGCACCGGGCGTACGGCATTCCGTTCCCCAAGGAGAAGTTCGCCCGCCTCGAGGAACAGCTCGCCATCGTCACCGGTCTGTGGGGGACCGAGGTGGGCCGCACGTTCTCGTACGAGGGCCGGCACTACCGGCTCACCGACTCCCCGGCGCTGCCCAAGCCCGCCCAGCGCAAGCTGCCGGTCCTCATCGGCGGCCACGGCGCCAGCCGCACCCCTCGGCTGGCCGCTCAGTACGCGGACGAGTTCAACATCCCCTTCGCCTCGGTCGAGGACAGCGAGCGCCAGTTCGGCCGGGTGCGGGCCGCCGCACAGGCCATCGGGCGCGGCCCCGGCGAGCTGGTGTACTCCAATGCCCTGGTGGTCTGCGTCGGCAAGGACGACGCCGAGGTGGCCCGCCGTGCGGCGACGATCGGAAGGGAGGTCGAGGAGCTGAAGGCGAACGGCCTTGCGGGCTCCCCCGCCGAAGTGGTCGACAAGATCGGCCGCTACCAGGCGATCGGCGCCTCCCGGATCTACCTCCAGGTGCTGGACCTCGACGATCTGGAGCACCTGGAGCTGATCTCCTCACAGGTCCAGTCCCAGCTCACCTGACCCGGCTCACCCGACCCGTCTTATCCCACCCCATCCATCTCACCGACCTGCCGAGACGACCATGAAGCCTTCCCGTGCACTCGCCGATGTGCTCGCCGAACGTGTCGTCCTCCTGGACGGCGGCCTGTCCAACCAGCTCCAGGCGCAGGGCTGCGACCTCTCCGACGACCTGTGGTCCGCCCGGCTGCTCGCCGACGGCCCCGGCCAGATCGAGGCGGCGCACACGGCGTATGCACGGGCCGGCGCGGAAGTTCTGATCACCGCCAGCTACCAGGCCACCTTCGAGGGCTTCGCTCGCCGAGGCGTCACCCGCCGGGAGACCGAAGCCCTCCTGACCCGCAGCGTCACCCTGGCCCGACGCGCCGCCGAGACGGTCCCCCACGAGGTATGGGTCGCGGCCTCCGTCGGCCCCTACGGAGCCATGCTGGCCGACGGCAGCGAATACCGCGGCCGCTACGGCCTGAGCGTCGCCGAACTCACCCGCTTCCACCGCCCCCGCGTCGAAACCCTCGCCGCCGCAGGCCCCGACGTCCTCGCCCTCGAAACCGTCCCGGACGCAGACGAGGCGGAAGCCCTCCTGCGCGCCGCCGAGGGTTGCGGCATCCCGCTCTGGCTCACCTACACCGCCACCGCCGCCCACACCCGCGCCGGGCAGTCCCTCGCCGACGCCTTCGCCCTCCCCGCCGCGATCCCCGCCGTCATCGCCGCCGGCGTCAACTGCGTCGCCCCCGCCGATGCCGCCTCCGCCGTCTCCATCGCCGCCACCGTCACCGGCAGACCCGGAGTGGCCTACCCCAACAGCGGTGAGCACTGGACCCCCGCCCACGGCTGGCAGGGCGAGAAGACCTTCACCCCCGCCCGCCTCGCCGACTGGACCGCCGCCGGCGCCCGGCTGATCGGCGGCTGCTGCCGCGTGGGCCCACGGGACATCGCGGACCTCGCCCGGCTGCTCAAGGACGCCTGAGCGCGCCTCGGGCCGGGTGCCCCGCCTCCAGGACGCAGCGACCGTCGGCACGGATCGCGCCACGCGGGGACCTGGCTGTCCACCGCGACCGCCGCCCGCACCGGACGGGCCGACGGGTGGCTGGCCCCGGACGGGCCGACGGGTGGCTGGCCCGGCCGGTGGCGCGGGAGGCGGCGGCGCGCGCTGATCCGGCCGGGGATCTGACCGGCGGTTGGAAGGGGAGAACAAGCTCAGGACGCGGGGCCCGGGCCGTCGCTGCGGCGCAGGGCGCGGGCGCACCAGCCGATGACCACGGCGTTGACCTCCGCCCCGAGGGCGACGGCGGTGATGAACCACACGGGCTCGTCCGGCAGCACGAGCAGGACGAGGCTGGCCGGGGCGGTGGCGAGCAGCGGGATGACGCCTGCCATGGACTCGCCCGAGTCGTCGCCCATGGTCGCTACGAGCGCCCACACGAGCAGGACGGCACAGACCGCCAGATAGACCAGGGCGGCGGCCTCGCTGTGGGTGCGGCGCAGGCGGCGGGTAAAGGGTCGGTCTGTCATGGGGCCGGATTCCTTGATCGTGTCGCGGTGGTCAGAGGTGGCTGGCGGGTGGGTTCGGGCGGACGAGGCCGAGGTCGTAGGCGAGGATCGTCACTTGTACGCGGTCGCGCAGGCCGAGTTTGCGGAGCAGCGCGTTCACGTGGGACTTCACGGTGCCCACGGTGATGCCGAGTTGCTCGGCGATCTCCGAGTTGGTGAGGCCGGACGCGACCAGGGTGAGGACGCCCCGCTGGCTGCCGGTCAGGCTGTCCAGTTCGAGGGCGCTGCCGGCCGGGACCGCGGCGCCCGGACCGGACGCGTAGTGGCCGATGAGGCGGCGGGTCGCAGACGGGGCGAGCACGCTCTCACCGGCTGCCACCACCCGGATGCCCTGCAGCAGTTCGCAGGGGCGTACGTCCTTGAGGAGAAACCCCGAGGCGCCGGCGCGCAGCGCGTCGAAGACGTACGCGTCGAGGTCGAACGTGGTCAGGACGAGGACCCGGGGCGCGTCTTGGCGGCCGGTGATGATGCGGGTGGCGGTGATGCCGTCCAGTTCGGGCATGCGTACGTCCATGACGACCACGTCGGGTGCCAGCTCTTCGGCGAGCCGCACCGCGGCGGCGCCGTCGGCGGCCTCGCCGACGACCGTCATGTCCTCCTCGGCGTCGATCACGGCGGCGAACCCCGCCCGTACGATGCCCTGGTCGTCGACGACCAGCACCTTGAGGCTCATCGTTCCCTCTCCTTGTTGTCCGGGCTGTCCGGGCTGTCGGGGCTGTCCGGGCCGTCCGGGTTGTCCGGCGCGAGCGCGAGTGGCAGCCGGAGGCGGACCGTGCCCCGTGGGCCGGTCGTCAGGGTGCCGCCGAGTGCCGAGACGCGCGTGGTCAGCCGCTCCCGTACGTCCGTGTCGGCGGCGTAGGGCACCCCGGTGGCGGTGAGTGTCAACATACCGTCGTCTGCGTCGAGTTCGAACGTCGTCGGCCCCTTGCCGCCGGTCGCGAGTAGCGTCTCGGCGGCGTGGTAGGCGGTCAGGTCGAGGGCGGTGGACAGTCGTTCCGGTACGCGTTGGGTCCGTCGTATCTCGATGTCGCGGCCGGTGGCCTGGAGTTGGTGGGCGAGCAGGTCGAGCGCCTGGAGGGTGGGCTGCGGCCGTAGTTCGGGCTCTGTCTCGCCCTCCCGGACCGCATCGAGCAGGGAGCGCATCGCGGCGAGGGCCTCGCGGGCGCGTTCGGCGGTCATGTCGAGCCGGCCCGCCTCCGCCTCCGCGATCATGTCGGCGGTGCATGAGAGGACGGTGGTCTCCAGTCCGGCGGCGATTCTGCGTCGCTCGGCCCACGCGTCCCGGACGGCTTCCTCGGTGAAGGCGGCGAGGAGTTCGTTCTGCGTGCCGCGGTCCGCTCTCTCGCGCCGCCCGTGCAGGGCTCCTCCCCAGCGGGCCACGCCGACCGCGAGGGACGCCGCGGCCGTCGCCGACGCGGCGACGGCCCAGACGGGGACCGTCGTGCCTCGGTTCAGGACGGCTGCCGTCGCGGCTGCCGCGTGGGCTGCGACGGCGGCGATCGGGAGGGCCGACCGCGGCTTGAGCAGGCGGACTGGCAGCGCCACGCGCGGGGGACCTTCGCCACGTGTGCTGTCTGCGGCAGGGGACTCGCCGGCGACGGTGCGGGCGGCGTCCGCGGCGAGTGCCGCGCAGGGTGCGAGCAGGCTCAGCACAGGCGGCAGGAGCACCGGACCGGTGTAGTCGCCCGTGGCCATCGCCACCGGCCACAGCAGGGCCAGACCGAACAGGACCCCATGGGCCGCGTGGGGCGCCCGGCGCAGCCACAGCAGCGCGACCGCCTGTGCCGCGGCCAGCAGCGCGAAGAGCACGCCCGCGGACACCGGCGTCCCGCTCGACGCCTCCTGCGCCCGGATAACCAGCGCCGGGAGCAGCGGCTGTACGACCAGGCCGACGGCGGCCGTCAGCTGCGCCAGGCGGTAGCTCCGCGGAACGGACGGCTCCATCGGGACTGCGGTCCGGCCCGGCAGGACCGCGCGCACCTCCCAACCGCCTTCCGCCGTCGGGCCGGTGGTGACGGTACCCCCCGCCTCCCGGGCCCGGGACCGCAGAAAGCCCTGGCCGCGGCCGCCGCCGAGCCCCGCACCGTGCGCCACCGCACCGGCTGGAGGCGCCGCGCTCGTCACCACGACGTCGGTGCGGGGGTCGCCGTATCGGACCCGCACGCTTGTCTGCGCACCGGGGGCGTGCCGTGCCACGTTGGTCAGGGCCTCGCGCACGATGCCGTACGCTGCGTCGGCGACGGCACCGTCCGGCAGAGGGTCGATCTCGCAGCTCACCTGCTGGTCCAGGCGTCGGAACCCCGCGATCAGGGCCAGCAGCCGCTCCTTCGGTGGCGGCAGAGCCTTGTGGGAGGGTGCCGGAGCCCGTACCGCGGCGAGCGCGCGGGTGATCTCACGGCCGGTCTCGACTGCGAACTCGAGTGCGTCCCCGGCCAGTTCGGGCCGACGTTCGCGCAGCCCGAGGGCCGCCCCCGCCGTGACCACCACGGCCGTCAGATGGTGGGCGCTGACGTCGTGCAACTCCCTTTCCATACGGTGCCGTTCGGCCGCAGGGAGGCGATGGCGCTCGGACTCGGCCCGCTTCAGCAGTTGTGCGGCTGCTTTCCGCGCGCGGCTTCTGCGCCGTACGAGGATGCCGGCGCCGCACGCGGTGGAGTACAGCACCGCAGTCAGGACGATATCGAGTCCGTTGCGGTCGCTGAGACCGTGCAGGCTGATGTCCCGCAGGAGCTGCCAGGCGGCGAGCGCCACCGCGCACAGCACGACGGTGAGGGCATCGCCTTCGCTCGCCACGGTGAACAGGGCCAGTGCCACGCCCGCGGTGCCCAGAACCGCCATCGCCCCGGCGGGCAGCGGCCCGGCGCCCAGTGCACAGGCCGCGGCGACCACGACGAGGACGGTCACCGGGCGGGCCCGGCGGAGGGTCAGCGCGGCCGTCACCACCCCGGCTACCAGGGCCGCCACGAGAAGGGCGGACCCGGGCGGGACCGTGCCGCGCACCAGCGACGCCCCGGGCCACACTACGGCCTGGGCGCAGATCAGCAGGACCGGGAGCAGCCGGTCGTCGGTTCGATTCATGACGGAGCAAGGCTATGGCCGCAGTTGAGTGGCCCGGCTCCGGCTGGATGTCGATTCCGGTCTCATACCCTGGTTGCAGAGTCTCTGCCTGCGGTTCGAGGCGCCAATCGTCCCGCGGCGCGAGGACGGCGCCGCAACCCCGGCCATAGGCTCGATCACATCGAGAACGCGGTCGGCGACCTCTACTGCGACCACTTCCAAGACCGGTATCACCAGTGGTTCTTCCGCGCCGTCCGCACTTCCAACTCTCCAACGAACTCAGGGGGATCCCTCATGTCCAAGCGCATTCTCTTCTCCTCGCTCATCGGCGCCGTGGCCCTCGCCGGCGTGGCCGCCGGCGGAATCGCCCTGGCCTCGGCCTCCATGGAGCCGACGCTGGAGAACGGCTCGGCCCGCTACGTGGTTCCGTCCGACACCAGCGCGGGCTCGTTCACCTACACCGTGGACGTGAGCGACGACTCGGGCGTCCGGGACCTCAAGGTCCTCGCCTGGCCGGCGAGTTCGAAGCTCGACCCGACCGAAGTGGAGCTTCGCTCGGCGGAGAGCGCCACGTGCCAGAGGACCTCGGACGAGACCACCCGCTGCACCTACACGCTGAAGGTCACGAAGCAGGAGGCGGCCGCACTGACCCAGGGCACCTGGTACGCCTCGGCACTGGCGACGGCCGAGGACGGGGACACCACATTCGTACCCCGCGCCGCCACCTTCGACGTCACACACTGACCCATCGGCCGAACCGTTCCTAAAGACTGAGCATGATTTGCACGTGCTCAGCCGAACTCCCCGAACGGTCTTGGGTGTTCTGGTCCACCGCGTTCCTGCCGCGTCCGGTCCCTTCGCCTTGCAGGCGTGGTCCGGGTACGCGG
>NZ_JADWYQ010000053.1 GCF_022414575.1 Streptomyces sp. MUM 178J
CCGCCCGCGGCCGGGGCGTGCCGAGCAGCGCGCCGACCGCGGTCAGCTCTTCGGAGGCCTCGCGCGCCGCCGCCAGGTCGTGCGACGCCAGCATGACCTCCACATACGCGGGCAGGAAGCGGGCCCGCTCGACGCCGCCGCCGTCGGGCATCTCGCCCGCCAGCCGCAGGACGGCCGCCACGGCCGCGTCCGTGCGCCCCTGCGCCAGCCTGAGCAGGGCCAGTCCCGGCTGCGGATCGGCTCCGGCGTCCGCGGCCCGCCGGAACTCCGCCTCGGCGTCGCCGTACGCGCCGCGCAGCCGGTGGAGCTCGCCCAGCAGGCAGCGGGCCGCGGTCTCGGGCCCGCCCGGAACCGCGCACGCACGGCGGGCCGCGGCCAGCGCCTCCGTCCAACTGCCGCGCAGGTGCAGCATCTCGGCGTGGTGCAGCAGCCACCGCCCCCGGTACGGAACGAGCTGCGGCTGCCCCGCGCACCAGCGGCCGAGGGCCTCGGTCCACGTCCGCGCCCGCCGTACGTCGAGGATCTCCCGGCAGGCTTCGACGCGGCCGCAGTAGGCCTCTCCGGCGACCACCGGGGAGACCTCGCCCTCCTGGACGGCGACCATGGCCCCGTCGAGGAGGGCGCTGCCCTCGTCGGTCCAGCCGAGGCGGATCAGCGCCCGGCCCGCACCGTGGCGGGCCAGGGTGAGCAGATCGGGGTCCCGGAAGCGCTCCCCGGCCTGGGAGGCCTCGCCGAAGGCGGCGTACGCGTGGGCGGCGTCGCGCTCGAAGAGGGCCTGCAGGCCGGTCAGACAGCGCAGATATCCCTGCTCGGCGCAGTCGGGCCGGCCGTCCTCGTCGAGCAGGCGGCGGGCCCGGCCGGCCCAGCCGCTCGCGCGCGGGAGGTCACCGGCGCCCAGGAGCCGGTAGGCGAGCCAGAAGGCGCAGCGGGCGGCTTGCGGCCGATCGCCTCGGTGCAGCCACGCGTGGTGGGCGCGGACCCGGGCCTCGTCGCTGCCGAGTTCGTCACCGGCCAGATATCCGGCGACGGCGAGGCGCTCCAGGTCCTCGGGGCCCAGCGGAGCGGCGAGATCGGCGGCGGCCAGCTCCGCTTGGGCGTCGTGCCACGCCCGCCGTGCGAAGGCGGAGCGGCCGCGGTCGAGGGGCGGCGCGTGGGGCGCCGTGGGGGCCATGTCGCCCTTGTACCACGCCGGGCGCGGGGCCGCCTGCGGACCGCGGGTCGGCCCCCGGGTGGCGGACCGGCCGGTAGGGGCGGATCCTGACGGAACGCGGCGATCCACCCCGGGGGGCCGCCCATGGAGGCGTCCTCCCGGGCCGTGCGTGACGTCTGTGCGTTTCGCCGTGCGCGGGGCGGGGATGTGGCCCGTGCGTTTCGCCGTGCGCGGGGCGGGGATGTGGCCCGTGCGTTTCGCCGTGTCCCCGGGCGGGGTGCGGCCCGTGCGTTTCGCCGTGCGTGGGCCGGGCGTGACGCCCGTGTGCTTCGCGGTGTCCCCGGGCGGGGGTGTGGCCCGTGCGCTACGCCGTGCCGCCCGCGCCCGCCCGCGCCATGTCCTTCCCCACGGCGGCCCGCGCTCCGCCGCCGCCTTCGTCGGCTCCGTCTCCGCCCCCCGGGCCTGCGCGTCCGGCCTCCGGAAGCGGCAGCAGCCGCCGCCGTCCGGACAACACGTATGTGAGCCCGAATCCCGCCGCCACGACGGCCGCACCGCCTGCCGCGTCCAGCACCCAGTGGTTGGCGGTGGCGACGATCGCGCAGACCGTGAAGAGCGGATGGAGCAGCCCCAGCAACTTCATCCACAGCTTGGGCGCGAGGACGACCGCCACCACACCGCACCACAGAGACCAGCCGAAGTGCAGCGACGGCATGGCCGCGTACTGGTTGGTGACGGCCGTCATCGCCCCGTAGTCGGGGTTGGCGAGGTCCTGCGGGCCGTGGACGGTGTCGATGAAGCCCAGTCCGGGCATCAGGCGCGGCGGGGCAAGCGGGAAGAGCCAGAAGCCGAGCAGCGCGAGCAGCGTGGCGAAGGCGAGCGAGGAGCGCGCCCATCGGTAGTCGGCGGGGCGGCGGGCGTAGAGGATCCCGAGGATCGTCAGCGGGATCAGGAAGTGGAACGACGTGTAGTAGAAGTTGAAGAAGGCTTCCGCCCACTCGATCTCGACTACCGCCTGGTTGACGGCGTGCTCGACGTCGATGCCGAGCGCCTGCTCGACGGAGAGGATCAGCCGGCCGTGCTCCTCGGCCGCGCCGACGCTGCCCGTGGCAGCGAGGCGGATCTGCGAGTACACGGAGTAGCCGACCCTTATCGCCAGCAGTTCGAGCAGCAGGTTCGGTCTGCTGAGCACGCGCCGCCAGAACGGCAGCAGGGGCACCCGGCGCCAGCGGGAGGCGACGGGGGTCGCGTACCGCGTGGGCACGGGCCGGCGGAAATACGGGGAGTCGAGCGTCAGGAAGGGTACGGCGCAGGCGGCGGCGAGCGCGGCGATGAGCAGGGCGTTGTCCCGCACGGGGTGCAGCACTGCGAGGTTTGGCAGCAGCATCTTGCCCGGCAGCGTCATCGCCAGCACGATCAGCACGGGCCACAGCATCCGGTCGGAGGCCCGCTTGCCGACCCGGCCGACGACGGCGAGCAGCACCCACAGCAGCTGGTGCTGCCAGGCGGTGGGGGAGACGGCGACGGCGACGCAGCCGGTCAGGGCGACGGCCAGCAGAAGCTGCCCGTCGCGGGCGTAGCGGACTGCGCGGCGCAGCCCGATGAAGCAGACGCCGGCGGCGAGGACCGTGTAGACGGCGATCTCCAGCGGTCCTTCGAGGCCGAAGCGGAGGAGCGCGCCGTGCAGGGAGTGGTTGGCGAGGCTGTCGGGTCGAGTGCCGAGCCCGGCGCCCGCGAGATGGTGCACCCAGTACGTCCACGAGTCGCTGGGCAGCGCGGCGGCTGCGAGCGCGGAACAGGCGGCGAAGGTGCCGGCGGCGCTGACGGCGGCGGTGCGGCGGCCCGTCAGCCACAGCAGCGGTGCGAAGAGCAGCACGGTCGGCTGGAGGGCCGCGCCGACGCCGATGAGCAGGCCGGCGGACCGCTCTCCGCGTGCGGCGAAGCAGCCGAGGAGCACCAGCAGGACGGGGATGATGCTGGTCTGGCCGAGGTGGAAGCTGTTGCGCACGGGCAGCGACAGCATGAGCAGGCTGATCGCGACGGGCGCGGCCAGCAGTTTGCTGCGGCGGGACACGGGCATGGGCAGGGCGCGGGCTGCGACCAGGCCGAGGGCGACGACGAGGAGCAGGGTGCCGAACGTCCACACCACCCCGAACGTCTGCTCTGCCGAGCGTGCGAACGGTTTGAGGACCAGGCCGGCGAAGGGAGTGCCGGTGAACGTCTCGGCGTCGTACAGCGATCCGCTGACGTGCAGCACGCCGCCCTCGCCGATCCAGGTCTCCAGGTCGACGAGCCGTTCGCCGGGCGGCGACGTGAGGACGGCCGCTGTCTGCCGTATCGCGAGTACGGCGGCGACGACCCAGAGGAAAACCCTGGCCAGGGCCATCCGCGATGCCGTCGTCGCGCTGCCGTTCACGCTGTGCTCCGCGTTCGCCACCTCGCGCCGCGCCTCCCCACGTCTGTGATCCCGAGTCGGTAGAGCCTTGCACTTCCCCAAGGCAGAGACTCAGGCAACCCCCACTTCGCCTGACTGTCACCCCGTTTTGACCGGAAGTCCGTGATCGCAGGCAGACATACAAGACGATAAGCCCGACCGGGTGGCCTCTCATCCGCAAGGCCCGGGGCGGCGGCGGGCCGACCGCCTGCCCGGGCGACGTCTCCGCCCCGGCCGGCAGCTGCTCCGGGGCGATGCCTCTGCCCTGGCCGGCGCCTGCTCCGGGGCGATGCCTCCGCCCTGGCCGGCGCCTGCTCCGGGGCGATGCCTCCGCCCCGTCGGGGCGATGTCCCGACGGAAACCAACGAACGGTCCGCCCGCCCGAACTGGCATAGGTTGGAGGCCATGACTCAGGAACAGTGGAACGCCGTCGACGCCTACCTCACCGACATGCTCATCCCGGACGACCTCGCCCTGGACTCCGCACTTGAGGCGAGCGACGCCGCGGGCCTGCCGCGAATCGCAGTCTCGGCCCCACAGGGGAAGCTGCTGCACCTGCTGGCGCGGACGCAGGGCGCGCGTCGTGTGCTGGAGATCGGAACGCTGGGCGGCTACAGCACGATCTGGCTGGCCCGGGCGTTGCCGCAGGACGGCGGCAGGCTGATCTCCCTTGAGTACGACCCCGCCCATGCGGAAGTGGCCCGGGCGAACATCGCCGCCGCCGGACTGGACAAGATCGTCGAGGTGCGCACGGGTGCGGCGCTCGACACCCTTCCGGAGATCGCGGCGGAGCTGGGCGAGCCGGACCGGTTCGACCTGGTCTTCATCGACGCAGACAAGAAGAACAACCCCCGCTATGTGGAGTGGGCGCTGCGGCTGACCCGCCCGGGCGGCGTGATCATCGTGGACAACGTGGTGCGCGCGGGCCGCGTGACCGAGGACGGCAGCGGCGACGAGGCGATCGAGGCCACCCGCAGGATGTTCGAACTGGTGGCGCGGGAACCGCGACTGGACGCCACGGCGGTGCAGACTGTGGGCACCAAGGGGTACGACGGCTTCCTGCTGGTCCGCGTGGTGTCCTGACCTGTTCCCCGATCGGGACGAGCGCGGAGAGCCCGGCGGCGCCGCTGACCCGTAAGGAGCGCGAAGGGCTTCTGACGGCACCTCATGTCGCAGGCCCTGTCGGTCGACTCCGGCGAGTCCGGCCGGGCCCCGCTGACGGAGCCGGCCGCCCGCACTCTGCCCGCCGACACGATGGACGGCCATGCCGCCTTCGCCGAGAAGGAACACGGCGAGGAGGCTGTCTTCCGGGTGCGCCCGGAGCGCTGGGTCGGCACCGACCTCGGCTCGGTGTAGGGCAGGATGGCGTCATGAGCATCGTGAAGATCAATGTGCTGACCGTCCCAGCTGAGCAGCGCGAGGTTCTGGAGGAGCGATTCGCCTCCCGCGCGGGCATGGTGGAGAACTCCGACGGCTTCGAGTGGTTCGAGCTGCTGCGCCCCGTCGAGGGCACCGACCGGTACCTCGTCTACACCCGCTGGCGCTCGGAGGCGGACTTCCAGGCATGGATGGAGGGTCCGATGCGCGCCGCCCACCAGGGCCGCGGAGACCAGTCCGGCGAGCGCCCCAAGCCGGCGGCCACGGACTCCACGGTGTGGACCTTCGACGTGGTCCAGCAGGCGGCCCCGGCGGCGCGCGCGGCCGAGTGACGGCCTGGACCTTCACTCCGGAGGCGTTCGACTCCCCCGGCTTCCCCTCCGCGGGCGCGCTGCGGAGGGGTGCTGCACCGAGGCGCCCGGCTGGAGCCGGCGGAGGCCCGCCGCTCTGCGGCTGGCGCCTCTCCCCGGGCGTCGGGACGGGCCGGCGGGCGGCAGGGGCGGGGCGTAGGGGATGAGCCCCTGCCTCCCACGTATGAGGCGGCGTCAGAGTCCCACGCCGACCCGGAGCTCCTTGATGCCGTTGAGCCAGGCCGAGCGCAGCCGTCGCGGCTCGCCCGCCAGGCTCAGGTTCGGAAGGGTGTCGGCGACCGCGTTGAAGATCAGGTCGATCTCCATCACGGCCAGGGACTTGCCGAGGCAGAAGTGCGGGCCTCCGCCGCCGAAGCCCAGGTGGGGGTTGGGGTCCCGTGTGATGTCGAAGACCTCGGGACGGTCGAAGACCTCGGGGTCGTGGTTGGCCGAGGAGTAGAAGAGCCCCACCCTGTCGCCCTTGGCGATCCGTGCTCCGCCCAGCTCGACGTCCTGTGTGGCGGTCCGCTGGAAGGCGACCACCGGCGTCGCCCAGCGCACGATCTCCTCGGCCGCGGTCTTGGGACGTTCCCGTTTGTAGAGCTCCCACTCGGCGGGGTGGGTGAGGAAGGCGTGCATGCCGTGGCTGATGGCGTTGCGGGTGGTCTCATTGCCCGCGACCGCCAGCAGGATGACGAAGAAGCCGAACTCGTCGGAGGAGAGATTGCCTTCGCCCTCCGCGGCGACGAGCTGGGTCACGATGTCCTCGGCCGGGCACTCCTTGCGGGCGGCGGCGAGGTTCATCGCATACGTGACGATCTCCAGCGCCGCCTCGGCGCCGATCTCCTCGGTGACGGCGTACTCCGGGTCGTCGTAGGCCGCCATCTTGTTGGACCAGTCGAAGATCCTGGCGCGGTCCTCCTGGGGTACGCCGATGAGCTCCGCGATGGCCTGGAGCGGCAGTTCGACGGCGATGTTCGTCACGAAGTCGAAGCTGCGGACGCCGCCCCCCGGCTTCCCGCCCCCCGGCTTCCCGTCCTCCGGCTTCCCGGCGCTCTGCAGCGCCGTCTCGACGATGGAGCGGGCGCGGCTGCGCAGCGCGTTCTCCAGGGAGCGCACCGCCCGGGGGGTGAAGCCGCGCTGCACGATCTGCCGGACCCGGGTGTGCTCGGGCGGGTCCATGTTGAGCATGATCATCTTCTGGACGTCGATCTGGTCCCGGCTGATCGACTCATTGAACCGGATCACCGCGGTGTTGGTGTGCGAGGAGAACAGTTCGGGGTGGGTGGAGACGTACCGCACGTCGGCATGCCGGGTGACGGCCCAGTACCCGGAGTCCTGGAACCCGGAGATCCCCGTCGGCTGGGCGCACCACCAGACGGGCGCGGTCCCGCGCGCCTCGGCGAACTCCGGGTGCGGGACACGGGACTGGAGCAGGTCGGGGTCGGTGAAGTCGAATCCTTGGGGAAGGCGGGGGCAGGGGGGCATGGGCGACTCCAGGACTGGCGGCGGCGTCGGGCTGCCGGTGCGGAAGTGGCCCCGCCGGCCGGACGCGGGCGCGACGCGGACTGTCTGACGGCCCATCAGATTTGTCCGCAAGGTAGTAACGGGCCCTGCAAGTGGCAAGAGCCGCGGCGGCAACTGTTGCGCGGAAATGGTGTGCACGGGCGTGCGGAGGGCGTGCACGGGCCTTGCGTACCGCGGGTAAGCCTCTCCAGACTGCTGAGAGAACTAGAACGTGTACTAGTGCCCCTCCCGGCAAGCTTTGCTCGCGGTGTGGCGCCGGGACGCCCCCGCCGATGCGCACCCATGCGCGGATGCGCAGGAGAGGACAAGCTCTATGGCCGCGGAACCCGTCATCGTAGAAGCCGTACGCACCCCCATCGGAAAACGGCACGGGGTGCTCGCCAATCTCCACCCCGCCTATCTCCTGGGCGAGACCTACCGTGAACTCCTCGGCCGCACCGGCATCCCCGCCGACTGCGTCGAGCAGATCGTGGGCGGCACCGTCACGCACGCCGGCGAACAGTCCATGAACCCCGCACGCACCGCCTGGCTGGCGATGGGGCTGCCGTACGAGACAGCCGCCACCACGGTCGACTGCCAGTGCGGCTCCTCGCAGCAGGCGAGCCATATGGTCGCCAACATGGTGGCGACCGGCGTCATAGACGTGGGCATCAGCTGCGGCGTAGAGGCGATGTCCCGAGTGCCGCTGGGCAGCGGCTCCAAGCACGGTCCCGGAAAGCCCTTCCCGGACGAGTGGAACGTCGATCTGCCCAACCAGTTCGAGGCCGCTGAGCGCATCGCGCGCCGCCGCGGGCTCACGCGGGAGAACGTCGACGCGCTGGGGCTGATCTCGCAGGAGCGCGCGGCCGCCGCCTGGGCCGAGGAGCGCTTCAAGAGGGAGACCTTCGCCGTCCAGGTCCCCACCACGGAGGAGGAGCAGGCCGCGGGACATGGCATGTGGCGGCTGGTCGACCGCGACCAGGGGCTGCGGGACACCAGTATGGAGGCCCTGGGCAGGCTCAAGCCCATCATGCCCACGGCGGTGCACACCGCCGGGAACACCTCGCAGATCTCCGACGGCGCTGCGGCGGTCATGTGGGCGTCCAAACGCATGGCCCGGGCGCTCAAGCTCAGGCCGCGCGCCCGCATCGTCGCGCAGGCCCTCGTCGGCGCGGACCCCCACTTCCACCTCGACGGCCCGATCGACGCCACCCGCGCGGTGCTCGGCAAGGCGGGCATGTCGCTCAAGGACATCGACCTGGTCGAGATCAACGAGGCGTTCGCCTCCGTGGTGCTCAGCTGGGCCCGGGTCTTCGAGCAGGACCTGGAGAAGGTCAACGTGAACGGCGGGTCCATCGCGCTGGGCCACCCCGTGGGCGCGACGGGCGCGCGGCTGATCACCACGGCCCTGTACGAGCTGGAGCGCAGGGACCGGGAGTTCGCCCTGATCACCATGTGCGCGGGAGGGGCCCTGGCGACGGGCACCATCATCCAGCGACTGTCGTAGCCTCGGCGGCTGCGGCCTGCCTGCTGCGGCGTGCTGCGGTGCGTTGTGCCGTGATGCGTCCCGCCGCGGTGCGCGTCGTGCCGTGATGCGTCGGCCGAGGTGCTTCGTGCCGCGTCACGCCCCATATGCGAAAGGCCCCGGCGGCCGACCAAGGGGAATGGTCGGCCGCCGGGGCCCTCGTTCACCGGGCCGTGCCGCCAGCGGCTCGGGGCCAGACTCAGTACCAGTGGTTCGCCTGCCAGAACTTCCAGGCGCCGCACGGGCTGCCGTAGCGGTCGTTCATATAGTCCAGACCCCACTTGATCTGGGTCTTCGGGTTGGTCTTCCAGTCGGAGCCCGCCGAGGCCATCTTCGAGGCCGGCAGGGCCTGCACCAGGCCGTACGCACCCGAGGAGGGGTTCGTGGCGGTGTGGTCCCAGCCGGACTCACGCTCGACGATGTTGCTGAAGCACTTGAACTGGCCGGCGGGCATCATCTGCTTGGCGATCTGCTGCGGGGTCGCAGCGGCGGCCGTCGTGGTCGACCCCATCACCGCGCCTGCCGCACCCAGGAGCACAGCGGCGCCTGCGACGACGGTCTTCTGGCGGGCGGTGAAGCGGTTGATCAGCGAGCGGGTCAAAGCGATACCTAACGTCGGGGGGCATGGTTCGTCGCCATGAGCGGCGTGGCTGAGCGGGGCTCGTACGCCGGGCTCGAAGCCCTGCGCCGCCTGGCGACCCGGACAGTTGTAAAGCAGGCGGCGGGGCCCGCGCCGTGAGCGGGCTCACTACGGAGATACGAGGCGGAACGGGAAGTACGGGGTAAATTTCCCGACCCTGGTATAGGGGGCATTTCTCCCGGTGGAGGCGGGGTCGGAAGGCCGCTCGGCCCGCCCGCACGGCTACGAAGCCGGGCCGTAGAGGGCCAATGTCCCGTGAGACGGCTCACCCGCCCGGGACTCTTCGGGGCCCGCTCAACGGCCGCTCAGCGCGGCTCGAATGTGACCTGCGCCTCGAAATCGGCGCGCCGCGTGGCACGGCGCAGCGCCTTGAGGACCGTGGAGCCGAGCAGCACGGTCAGCACGACGGTGAGCGCGGCCCGGCCCAGGTCCCAGCCCAGCGAGGTCGCCAGGCAGTACGCGACGAAGCGCACCAGGTTCTCGTGCACCGCCTCGCCCGGGTGGAAGGCGACCGAACTGCTCATCGTCGACTGCAGCAGCACCCAGCCCTGGAGATTCATCACCGTGCCGTAGGCGAAGGAGGAGAGGAAGCCGTATAGCGCGAGCATCAGCACCTCGCCGCGGCCGCGCAGCCCGCGCGGGGCGGGCAGCAGCCCCGCGCCCATCGTGAACCAGCCCATCGCCAGCATCTGGAACGGCATCCAGGGGCCGACCCCGCCGGTGAGCAGCGCGGACGCGAACATCGTGACCGAGCCGAGGACGAAGCCGAAGCCCGGGCCGAGGACCCGGCCGCTGAGCACCATCAGAAAGAACATCGGCTCCAGGCCGGCGGTGCCCGCGCCCAGTGGACGCAGCGCCGCCCCGACCGCGGCGAGCACGCCGAGCATCGCCACCGCCTTGGCGCCCATGCCGGTGTCGGCGATCGTCGCGACGACGACGGCGACGAGCAGCGGCAGCAGCGCCCCGAAGAGCCAGGGCGCGTCGGCGGCGTGATCGGTGACCGCGCTGTCCGCGTCCGCCAGCAGCGGCCAGCCGAAGGCGACGACCCCGATGGCGGAGATCAGCCCCAGTGCGGCGACGGAGCGGGGGCCGAGACGGATGGGGCGCGCGGGCCCGCCGGTGCGGGCCTCCTTCGGCGGGCGGTCCGTCGCCGCGGGGTCGGCTTCGGGCGTGCGTCCTTCGGCGGCGGCGTGGTCCGCCGTCGGTGGGCGATCCGTCACCGCGGGGTTCTCTCCGCGCGACCGCCTGGCGGCGGCGCGGGCCCCCTTCGGCGAAGGGGCCGGACCGGGGTCGGGAACATCGGCCCGCTCCGGGTCGGATGGTGATTCCGGGCTGGGTGGTGATTCCGGGCTGGGTGGTGATTCCGGGCCGGGTGGTGATTCCGGGTCGGATGGCGACGGCGCCGCCGCACCGGGCGCCGCCGCTCGGGCGGGTCCGGTTGCCCCGGGGGTGACGGAGCCAGTCGGGGCGGAGAGGTCCGGGGCCCGGCCCGTCGTCCGCATCGGGTCGTCGATCACAGTGCCTCCCGGACCTGGGCGACCGTGAGCCACGGCTGAGGCGCCAGGATCTTGGCCGTCTGCGGGGCGAAGGCGGGCGACGACACCACGACCTCCGGGGTCGGGCCGTCCGCGACGACCTCGCCGTCCGCGAGGATCACCACCCGGTGCGCCAGCTCTGCCGCCAGCTCCACATCATGTGTTGCCAGCACGATGGCGTGGCCCTCGGCGGCCAGGCCCTTCAGCACGCCGACCAGTCGGGCCTTGGCCGCGTAGTCGAGACCGCGGGTCGGTTCGTCGAGCAGCAGCAGCGGGGGCCCGGCCGTCAGCACGACCGCGAGGGCCAGAGCGAGGCGCTGGCCCTCGGACAGGTCCCTTGGATGGGCGTCATCCGGCACTCCCGGCAGCAGCGCGCCGACCAGGGCCCGACAGGCCCCGGGCGCGACGCCCGCGTCCGCGTCGGCCGCCGCGCACTCGGCGGCCACCGTGTCCGCGTACAGCAGATCCCTCGGCTCCTGCGGCACCAGGCCGACCTGCCGGATCAGTTCCCGCGGGCCCGTGCGGTGCGGGATGCGGCCGCCCACGGCCACGCTGCCGGACGTCGGCTCGATCATGCCGACGAGGGTGGCCAGCAGGGTGGACTTGCCGGCCCCGTTGCGCCCCATGAGCGCGACGGTCTCGCCCGGCGCGACGGCGAGGTCGACCCCTCGCAGCGCCTCGATCCGCCCGCGGCGCACCCCGAGCCCGACGGCCTGCGCGACGGCCGCGCCCGGGGAGGCGGGCCCGTGCGGCGCGACGGCCGCGCCTCCTCGGCGGCGGAGGAGGCGGCCGAGGACGCCCGAGGGGCGGGGCCGCGCCTCGGGAACGTCCGGGGCAGGGGCCGGGGTCCGGGTCGGGGCCGGCGGGCGGACCGCGGGGGAGGGGGCCCCGGACGGCGGGAACGGAGCCGCCCCGGACAGCCGGTCGCGCAGCTCTGCCGCCCGGCGGCGGGCGTCACGGACCGAGAGGGGCAGCGGGGACCAGCCCGCGAGCCTGCCCAGGGCGACGACCGGCGGATGGACCGGGGAGAGGGCCATGACCTCGGCCGGAGCCCCGGTCACCGGGGCCTCGCCCGGCGCGGGCAGCAGTACGACCTGGTCCGCGTACTGCACCACCCGCTCCAGCCGGTGCTCCGCCATCAGCACCGTCGTGCCGAGGTCGTGCACCAGGCGCTGGAGCACCGCGAGCACCTCCTCGGCGGCCGCCGGGTCCAGCGCGGACGTCGGCTCGTCGAGGACCAGCACCCTCGGGTGCGGGGTGAGCACCGAGCCGATCGCCACCCGCTGCCGCTGGCCGCCGGACAGCGTCGCGATCGGCCGGTCGCGCAGCTCGGCCAGGCCGAGCAGGTCGAGGGTCTCCTCGACCCGGCGGCGCATCACCTCCGGCGCGAGGCCCAGCGACTCCATCCCGTACGCCAGCTCGTCCTCCACGGTGTCCGTGACGAAGTGCGCGATCGGGTCCTGGCCGACCGTGCCGACGACATCGGCCAGTTCACGCGGGCGGTGCGTCCGAGTGTCGCGGCCGTCGACGGTGACCCTGCCGCGGAGTGTGCCGCCCGTGAAGTGCGGCACCAGCCCGGACACGGCTCCCAGCAGCGTCGACTTGCCCACACCGGACGGGCCGACGAGCAGCACCAGTTCGCCTTCGGGCACGGTCAGATCGATCCCGTCCAGGACGGGGGTGCGCGCCTCGCCGTCGGAGTCGCCGTAGACCACCGACACGTTCTCGAAGCGGATCACTGGTTCGGCTCCTTCACAGATGACACGGGCGCAGGCCCGGCCGCGGGCATGGGCGCGGGCGCGATGAACGCGGGGAGCAGCCCGATCAGCACCGCAGCCGCGGGCCACAGTGGCAGTGCCGGCGCGACCGGAGGCACGACACCGGGATGCAGCGCGACCGGATCCACCGCTCGCGCCCACACCAGAGCGGCGGCGACGGCCGCACCGGAGGCCGCGACCAGCCAGGACCGCAGGCCGAAGCGGTCTGGACGGTAACGGGTGCGCGGGGAGCGCAGCCCGCCGAGCCGCAGCCCGGCCAGCGCCGCCAGCAGCCCGGCGGCCATCAGCGGCAGCCCGTACGACGCACCGGTCGCGGCCAGCAGCCCGTACGAGCCCGCGCACACGCCCAGCAGCCCGCCGAGCGTCAGCGCGTGCGTGGCACGCCGCACCGCGGGTGGGACCTCAGCGGTACGCCCGTACCCGCGCGCGTCCATCGACGCGGCGAGCGCGACCGACCGCTCCAGCGCGCCCTCCAGGACGGGCAGCCCGATCTGCCCGATCGCCCGGACGCCGCCGGCGGGGCGGCCGCGCAGCCGCCGGGCGGTGCGCAGCCGCACCACGTCCGCGACCAGGTTCGGCGCGAACGTCATGGCGACGACGACCGCGACGCCCGCCTCGTACAGCGCGCCGGGCAGGGACTTGAGCAGCCGGGCCGGATTCGCCAGCGCGTTCGCCGCGCCGACGCAGATGAGCAGTGTCGCGATCTTGACGCCGTCGTACAGCGCGAACAGCAGCTGCTCCCCGGTGATCCGGCCGCCGATGCGGATGCCCTTCGCCCAGTCGGGCAGGGGGGCTTCGGGCAGCGTCAGCAGGACGTGCGTCCCGGGGATCGGCGAGCCCAGCACGGCGGAGAACAGCACTCTGACGGCGATCACGACGAGCCCGAGCTTGACGAACGCCCCGTACGAGCGGGCCCAGGGCGCGTCGGTGCGGCGCGCGGCGACGACATACCCGGCGACGGCGACGATCAGCGCCAGCAGCAGCGGATTGGTGGTGCGCGAGGCGCCCACGGCCAGTCCGACGGCCCACAGCCACCAGGCCCCCGCGTGCAGGGCGTTCGCCCGGTCGGCGACGGGTGCGCGCAGCCGCGCCCGCCATGCGCCTGTCCGGACCGGTGCGCCTGTCCGGACCGGTGCGCCTGTCCGGGCCGACAGCCCGGACAGGCCGTCGGCGTCGTGGCCCCGGTCGGCCGCGGTCGGCGCGGAGGAGCCGGTCGGTGCAGTCGCGTTGGGTGGCTCGGGTACCGGGGAGGAGGCGTACCGTTTCGCCGAGGCGGGGCGGCCGTCCGGGGCGTTGGGCCCGTACGGGCTGCCGCCGCGGTGGGCGTGGGCCCGGCTCATGGCCTGCGTCGGCGGGACTGCCATACGGCGGCCGCGCCGAGCAGCAGCACCGCCGCGCCGCCCGCGATCAGTCCGAGCGACGGTCCGCCTTCCCCGTCCCCGTCCCCGTCCCCTTCCCCGTCGGAGGCGGAGGAGGCGACGGGCGCGGGCGACGGGGCCGCGGAGGCCGCGCCGCCGGGGTCGCCGCTGCCCGACACCTGCTCTCCGCAACCCGTCTTCGGGTACCCGGAGATCGCGCACAGCAGCGCGTCGCTGTTGTACCGCAGCGGCTTGGCCACGGCGGCGAGCGCCTCCGCGCTCGTCGCGTCCTCGTCGACCCGGGCGCAGGCCGTCCGCGGCGCGGGAGGCGTCTCGCCGTCCGGCGCATCCGCGGGCACGCCCGGATCGACGACGACCGCGACCCGCTTGACGCCGTCCTTCGCGGGCGTGTCCGCGCAGATCGCCGCGAAGTCGGGAGCCTCTCGCGGCTGCGCCGAGTCGCCGCTGTCCTCGCTGACCGAGAAGCGGTAGCCGTTCACCGAGCCGTCCGCGGGCCTGGCGGTCGCCGGACCCTCGTTCGCGTACATCCACCGTCCGCCGTCCGCCAGCCAGAACGACCAGTAGCGGTAGCCCGCGGCCTGCGCCGGGGCGGCTGCCGCCGTGAGCGCCGTGAGGGCGCACAGGACCGAAAGCGCGGACAGCAATGCGGTGAGACGAGGGCGCATCACGGCTGCCGGTTCTTCTTGCGGCCGCTCAGCAGGAAGCCCACGCCGACGCTCGCGGCGAAGAACGCGCCGACGATCCACCATGCGCCGACGCCGGACCCGTCGTCGTCCTTGTCCTCGTCCTTCTTCTCCTTGTTCTCCTCTGAGGAGGCGGAGCCCTGCGGGGACGCGGCCTCCGGCGCGGGGCCGGTCGCGTTCAGGCCGGCGACCAGGTCGGTCGGGCCAAAGCTCTTGGGGTCGGCGCCCGCCGCATGGGCGGCGAAGATGAGCTGCGCGTAGGCGGCGGGACCGTTCTCCTTCGCCCAGCCGTCCGCGTTCTGCTGCAGCCAAGCGAGCGGCTTCTTCGCCGCCTCGCCCATGCCCTGCGCGTGCAGCGCGACCACGGCGTCGGCGGTGTTGCCAAAGTCCGGCTTCTTCTCGGGGTTCTCCGCGCCCGGCATCGGCGGGGTGTCGAGGTGCCCGGTCCCGTCGAGCGCCTTCGCGAGGTACACCGCGCCGTTGTGCGCCGCGTCCGCCGCGTTGGCTGCCTTCTCACAGGCCAGGCCCTTGGCGTCGGCCGCGCCCGCGGCGACGACCAGGCCCGCGCCGTGCGCGCCGAGCACCGCCGCGGCCGTGGAGTCGGCGACGAGGCCCGGGGTGCCCGGCTGGTACACGAACGCCCCGGCCTCCTCGGCGTCGCACGGCTGCGCGAACGTCAGCAGCGCGTCGTAGGGCGTCTTGCCGCCCTTCGAGGTCACGGCTTCCGGCTTCTCGCCGGCGGCGGCGAGCGCGCCGATCACGATGGACGTGGAGTTGGCGTCGCTGGGCCCGCCGGGGTTGTAGCTCCAGCCGCCGTCCTGGTTCTGCACGGACTTCAGCCAGGCGACGCCCTTGTCGAGGGCGGCGTCGTTCCCGCCGAGCGCGGCGAGCGCCTGCACGGCCGCGGCGGTGGCGTTGGAGTCCAGCGGCAGCTTGGCGTCGCAGTCGCCGGTCGCGTCCGCGCGGTAGGAGGGGAAGCCGCCGCTGTCGCACTGCTGGCCGGTCAGCCAGTCGACGGCCTTGGCGGCCGGGCGCACGCCCACGGTGTCCTGGGCGAGCAGCGCCAGGGACTGCCGCCAGACGCCGTCGTACGTGGGGTCGCCTTCGCCGTACAGGCCGGACGGCAGCGCGGCGGAGGTCGTCGGGGACGGCGCGGCCACGGCGGCCGGGGCGGCGGTGAAGACCAGCCCGGCTGCGGCGAAGGCTGCGAGCGCGGCGGATCTGCGACGGCGAGCGGTGTTCATGGCGGTCTGTGCCTCTCCTGCGTGGGCCGGGCACGGGCACGCGGAGGGCACCAGGGCTCCGGCTCCGTATGACCTCGACGGTGCCGACCGTCGGCGGGCTGCCGACGGTGTGAGCCGGTCATTGAACGCATACGGGGCATTCCGGCTCACCGTCTGCGAGGCAGACGGCTCACGGCATGGGGCTTCCCCGGCCCGCACGGAGCGCCGGGCCGGGGGAAGGGATCAGCGCCGGAACTGCAACGGCTTCCCCCCGTACACGCATGATGACGACTCGCACACTCTACCGGGAGGCCATCCGGCGGACCCGTGCCCGCCCCTCCGTCGCCCCTCACACGGCCACGTACGCCGCGGGCCCGCTGCCCGGGACGGCCTCGGCGCGGCCCAGCTTCACCAGCCGCCGCAGATGCGCTTCGGCCTCCGACACGGCGATGTTGCGGGAGCTGTGCGGGATCCGCTCCCAGGGTCTGTTCCAGTCCATTCGCTCGGCGGCCTGCCAGGGGGTGAGCGGCCTCTCCAGCAGCCCGAGCAGGGCGGTCAGCCGGGCTTCGTGGTGGGCGAGCAGTTCCCGTACGCGGGCGGGCGCGCCGGTGAAGGCGTGCTGATGGGCGGGGAGGACTTCGGCAGGGCCGAGCCGGGCGACGCGCTCCAGGGATTCGAGGTAGTCGCCGAGCGGGTCGGCGACCGCGGCGTCGTCGGGGTCCTCGTACAGGCCGATGTGCGGGGTGATCTCCGGCAGCAGGTGGTCGCCGGAGAACAGCCGGCCGCGGCCCGGAAGCCGCGCCGGATGGGCCTCTTCGAGGTGGAGGCAGACATGCCCGGGGGTGTGGCCGGGCGTCCACACGGCACGCAGCCGCCGCCCCGCCAGGTCCAGCAACTCGCCCGGCGCGATCTCGCGGTCGGGCAGCGCGGGCCGCAGTCCGGGCAGCCCGCCGGAGCGCCCGGCCGAGCGGGCGGCGCGCAGCGGGGCGAGGTGCTCCTCGGGAGCCCCGGCGCGCTCCAGCTTGTCCGTGAGGTAGTCCAGCCACAGGCCCGGTTCCGCGGCGCGGGTGCGGCGCACCACCGCGGCGTCGGCGGCGTGCATCGCGATCCACGCCCCGGAGGCCTCCCGCACCCGCCCCGACAACCCGTGGTGGTCGGGGTGGCAGTGGGTGACGACCACGCCGTGCAGCGCGGCGGCCGATGTCCCGAGGGCGGCCAGCCCGTCGTTCAGGGCGTCCCAGGAGGCCGGGTCGTCCCAGCCGGTGTCGATGAGGACGGGGCCGCGCCCGGTGTCGACGAGATGGACGAGGGTGTGTCCGAGAGGGTTGTCGGGGATGGGCACGGCGATGGACCAGACGCCTCCGCCGTGTGCGATGACGTGGGGCATGGGCGTCTCGTCTCCGGTCGGCGGCACGGCCATTGCCCACTATAACTAGAACTGGTATCAGTTCTGAAAAAGTGTCAGCTCGGCTGTTGGAAGGCGGCGGCATGACCGACCTTGCGGAACACGGAAAGCTGTTCATCGGCGGGGAGTTCGCCGACCCTGACGGCGACGGGGTGATCGAGGTCGTCTCGCCGCACACCGAGCAGGTCATCGGACGGGTGCCGCACGCCTCGCGCGCGGATGTCGACCGGGCCGTGGCCGCGGCGCGCCGGGCGTTCGACGAGGGGCCGTGGCCGCGGCTGCCGCTCCAGGAGCGGATAGCCGTGGTCGCCCGGATCAAGGACGCCGTCATGGCGCGGCACGAGGAGATCGCCCGCTCCATCAGCGCGCAGAACGGCTCCCCCTATTCATGGAGCGTCCTCGCTCAGGCCCTGGGCGCGATGATGGTGTGGGACGCGGCGATCACCGTGGCGCGTGACCACACGGCGTACGAGGAGCGGCGCTCCGGGGTCCTCGGGCCGATCCTGGTGCGGCGGGAGCCGGTCGGGGTGGTGGCGGCGGTGGTGCCGTGGAACGTCCCGCAGTTCACGTCCGCCGCGAAGCTGGGGCCCGCGCTGCTCGCCGGCTGCACGGCGGTGCTCAAGCCGTCCCCCGAGTCGCCTCTCGACTCGTACATCCTCGCCGACATCGTCCGGGAGGCCGGGCTGCCCGAGGGCGTGCTGTCGATCCTGCCCGCCGACCGCGAGGTCAGCGAGTACCTCGTGGGGCACCCCGGCGTGGACAAGGTCTCCTTCACCGGCTCGGTCGCGGCGGGCAAGCGTGTGATGGAGGTCGCCTCGCGCCATCTCACCCGGGTGACCCTGGAGTTGGGCGGCAAGTCGGCGGCCGTCATCCTCCCGGACGCCGACCTGGAGGCCGCCGTCGCCGGCATCGTTCCCGCGGCCTGGATGAACAACGGGCAGGCGTGCGTGGCGCAGACCCGCATCCTTGCGCCGCGCGGCCGGTACGAGGAGATCGCCGAGGCGTTCACGGCCGCGGCGCGCGCACTGACCGTCGGCGACCCGCTGGACCCGGCCACCCAGGTTGGCCCCCTGGTCGCCCGGCGTCAGCAGCAGCGCTCGCTCGACTACATCAGGATCGGCCAGGAGGAAGGCGCGAAGATCCTCACCGGCGGCGGCCGCCCCGACGGCCTGGAGCGCGGCTGGTATGTGGAGCCGACCCTCTTCGGAGGCGTCGACAACGCGATGCGCGTCGCGCGCGAGGAGATCTTCGGCCCGGTGATCTGCCTGCTGCCGTACGGGGACGAGGACCAGGCCGCGAAGATCGCGAACGACTCCGACTACGGCCTCAGCGGCAGCGTCTGGACGGCCGACGCGGAGCGCGGCGTCGACTTCGCCCGGCGCATCAGGACGGGAACGTACAACGTCAACACCTTCAGCCTGGACATGCTCGGCCCGTTCGGCGGCTACAAGAACTCCGGCGTGGGGCGGGAGTTCGGCCCTGAGGGGTTCGGCGCGTACCTGGAGCACAAGATGATCCATCTGCCCGCCGGATACGGGGAGGGCTGAGGCGATGGGGGACCGCTGGCATGTGGAGGTGGACCGCGGGGTCTGCATCGGCTCCGGCATGTGCGTCGGCCACGCCCCGGACGGCTTCCGGCTGGACGCCGCCCGCCAGTCGCACCCGAGGTCGGCGGAGACCGACGCGGACGAGGACATCCTGGCGGCGGCGGAGAGCTGTCCGGTGGAGGCGATCGCGATCACTCTGCGGGAGAGCGGGGAGCCGGTGTTCCCGCCGGAGGAGTAGGCCGGCTCCCCGTGCCGGTCATCGCCAGGAGGCGATGGCTCGCGCTGTGTCGCGGAGATCTGCTTCCTGGGCACGGATGGCTCCGGCCAGCAGATGCACTTCATTCGCCTTGGGGTCGACGGGCTCGCCGGATGCGCTCATGTAGAGCTGGGCGCATGCCCACCCGATGACGGCGTTGAAGTCGGTGAAGGGTCGTAGCAGCAGCGAATAGTGGAAGAAGGTGGCGGCTCGTGCCGCCGGTTCTTCGTAGTAGAGCTGACCATGGGGCTGCTCGAAGAGATGGCGCGTTGCCATGGCGTCGAGTGCCCCCCAGTCCGCGATTGGAGTGTTGACGGGTGAAACGCGCGTCTGAACCTCAAGGATCCAACCTGCGCTGACTCGGATGACAGGGGTCAACGCAGTCCTTCGGGCATGTCCTTGAAGATGTCGAGGGCAAAGGCGACTGCCTTGTCGGCGTCCTTGAGGAAGGCCGCGCGCTGGGCGTCCGCGACGATTATGTCGTGTGCATGGGCGCGCATGGACTTGCCGAGCGAGGCGGCGTGCGCCTTGGCCTCGGCGAGCTCTTCGTCCGTGAACTCCACTGTGATCATCGGCATGGAGCAATGCTATCAAGCATGCAATAGGTGGTGATTGCAAATGTCAATCGCCGGTTGACGGCGTCGTCAGGTCGATCAGCCGGCAGACCATCTCGATGTCGATCTTCACCTGGGCGATCGACGCCCGCCCCGACAGCCACGTGATCAGTGCCGAGTGCCAGGTGTGCTCGATCACCCGCACCGCGGACAGCTGCTCCGGGGTGGGGTCCTCCAGGCGCATCGCGTCCAGGATGATCGCCGTGGTCAGCCGGGAGACCGTGTCCACCTCGGGGCTCACGCTGCGGTCGGCGAACGTGAGCGCGCGAACCATGGCGTCCGCCAGTTGCGGCTCCCGCTGGAGCGCGCGGAACGCCCGCATCAGCGTCTGCGCCACCCGCTCCGCCGCGGTGTCGCCGGCCGGGGGCTTCTTGCGCAGTGTGGAGTGCAGATGCCTCAGCTGGTCCTGCATGGTGGCGACCAGCAGATGGATCTTGGACGGGAAGTACCGGTAGAGCGTGCCGAGCGCGACCTCCGCCGCCTCGGCGACCTCGCGCATCTGGACGGCGTCGAAGCCGCCGCGGCTGGCGAGCTGGGCGCTGGCGTGCAGAATGCGGCGGCGGCGCGCCTCCTGGCGCTCCGTCAAGGGCGGCGTGGCCTCCTTGAGCGGCGCCCCCTTGAGCCCCGCGCCCGCCCTCGACCCTGCCGGCGACTTCGACGTGGCTTCCGCTGCTGTCATCTGTCCCGTCGTCCTGTTTCCGTGCATGTGCGGACCTCTGCGGACCTCTGCGGATCTCACAGCATGGCAGGGGCTCCGCCGTGGCGCGAATCACCTGTTCCGGCCCTTACAGCTGCGCTACCTGCCGGTAGATTCGGAGCTCCTTGAGCGATCAAGTCTGAAACTTGTTCTAGATTAGCGCGAGCGGTTACGCTCCCGCGAAACGCAGCGAGAAGGGGGCCGCGAGTGACCGCTGAGGCCATAGCAGCGGGTCCCCGTGCGGACCGCGTCCGGGACAGGGGCAGCAGGACCGGTCAGGACGGCAGGACCGGCCGGGAGGCCCAGGGCGGCCGGGGCGACGGCGGCGGTGACGGTCCGCTGCGCATCGCGCTCCTCACCTACAAGGGCAATCCGTTCTGCGGCGGCCAGGGCGTCTACGTCCGCCATCTGTCGCGCGAGCTGGCCCGCCTCGGGCACCGCGTCGAGGTCGTCGGCGCCCAGCCCTACCCCGTGCTCGACGAGGGCGTGACCCTCACCGAGCTGCCCAGCCTCGACCTGTACCGCAGCCCCGACCCCTTCCGGACGCCGAAGCGCGACGAGTACCGCGACTGGGTCGACGCCCTCGAAGTCGCCACCATGTGGACCGGCGGCTTCCCAGAGCCGCTCACCTTCTCCCTGCGGGCCCGCCGCCACCTCGCCGCGCGGCGCGGCGAGTTCGACGTCGTCCACGACAACCAGACGCTCGGGTACGGGCTCCTCGGCGACCTCGGCGCGCCGCTCGTCACCACCGTGCACCACCCGATCACCGTGGACCGGCAGCTCGAACTGGACGCCGCCGACGGCTGGAAGCGGCGCGCCTCCGTACGCCGCTGGTACGGCTTCACCCGGATGCAGAAGCGGGTGGCTCGCCGGCTGCCGTCCGTGCTGACCGTCTCCGGCTCCTCCCGGCAGGAGATCGTCGACCACCTCGGGGTACGCCCGGAGCGCATCCACGTCGTGCACATCGGCGCCGACACCGACCTCTTCTCACCCGATCCGGCCGTCGCCGAGGTTCCCGGGCGCATCGTCACCACCTCCAGCGCGGACGTCCCGCTCAAGGGTCTTGTCCACCTGGTCGAGGCGCTCGCCAAGCTCCGCACCGAGCACCCGGACGCACACCTCGTGGTCGTCGGCAAGCGCGCCGAGGACGGGCCCGTCGCGCAGATGATCGAGCGGTACGGGCTCGAGGGCGCCGTCGAATTCGTCAAGGGCATCTCGGACGAGCAGCTCGTCGACCTGGTGCGCGGGGCGCAGATCGCGTGTGTGCCGTCGCTGTACGAGGGGTTCTCGCTGCCCGCCGCGGAGGCGATGGCCACGGGGACGCCGCTGGTCGCCACCACCGGTGGGGCGATCCCCGAAGTCGCCGGACCCGACGGGGAGACCTGTCTGGCGGTCCCGCCCGGCGACGCGGGCGCGCTGGCCGCGGCGCTCGGCCGACTGCTCGGCGACGCGGAACTCCGCACCCGTCTGGGCGCGGCGGGCCGGGCCCGGGTGCTGGATCGTTTCACCTGGGCGCGGGCCGCACGGGGGACGGTGGAGCGGTACCGCGAGTCGATCGCTGCGGCGGGGGCGGTGCGGTGACGGTGCTCCGCCGCTCCGCGCCGCTGTTTCCCGGCCACTCCGCGCCGCTGTCGCCCGCCCCCTCCGCGCCCGGGGATGTGGGCCTGTGGCCCACGCCCAGGGTGCCGGGATCCGGCTCTCGGTGTGGGGTGCCGCTGTTTCCCGGCCGCTCCGCGGCCCGGGGTGTGGGCCTGTGGCCCACGACCGCGATGGCTCCCGGCATCGGCCGCTGCGCGGGCTGGGCCGTGGACCTCCGGCCCATGCCTGGGCCGGCTGGCCGTTCCGGCCGCTGCGCGGCGGGGGCAGTGGCCCGCACTGCGGCCGCATGGGCCGGTACTTCCCGCTCCGCGGCCGGGGGCGTGGGCCCCCGGCCCACGCTGCGGCCCCCGGGGCAGGACGCCCGCGCCGCCGCCGCACCGCCCGGCATCGGCCGCTTCGCGGCCCGAGACATGACGTATCCCGAAGGGCTGACTCCTTGCTGACCGTCGACTTCTCCCGATTCCCGCTCGCGCCGGGCGATCGTGTGCTGGACCTTGGCTGTGGGGCCGGGCGGCATGCGTTCGAGTGCTATCGGCGGGGTGCCCAGGTCGTGGCCCTCGACCAGAACGGCGAGGAGATCCGCGAGGTGGCGAAGTGGTTCGCGGCCATGAAGGAGGCGGGGGAGGCCCCGCAGGGCGCGACCGCCACGGCCATGGAGGGCGATGCGCTGAACCTCCCCTTCCCCGACGAGTCGTTCGACGTCGTGATCATCTCCGAGGTGATGGAGCACATCCACGACGACAAGGGTGTGCTCGCCGAGATGGTCCGGGTCCTCAAGCCCGGCGGCCGGATCGCCGTCACCGTCCCCCGCTACGGCCCGGAGAAGATCTGCTGGGCGCTCAGCGACGCCTACCACGAGGTCGAGGGCGGCCATATCCGCATCTACCGGGCCGACGAACTGCTGGCCAAGATGAGGGAGGCCGGGCTCAAGCCGTACGGCACACACCACGCGCACGCGCTCCACTCCCCGTACTGGTGGCTCAAGTGCGCGTTCGGCGTCGACAACGAGAAGGCGCTGCCGGTGCGCGCGTACCACAAGCTGCTGGTCTGGGACATCATGAAGAAGCCCCTGGCCACGCGGGTCGCAGAACAGGCGCTGAACCCTCTGATCGGCAAGAGCTTCGTGGCGTACGCGACGAAGCCGCACCAGCCCGCCCACCCCGGCGGACCGGGCCGTTCCGGCGACTCCGCGGGCCTCGCCGGATGACGCCGTCCGAGCGGACCGAACATCTCGCCCTGACCGGTGTCCTCACCGCCGAGCAGGCCGCCGAGACTGTCGCCGGGATACGCGCCGCACAGCGCGAGGACGGCGCGATCCCCTGGTTCCGCGGCCACCACCTCGACCCGTGGGACCACACCGAGGCCGCGATGGCGCTGGACGCGGCCGGCGAGCACGAGGCCGCGGCCCGCGCGTACGAGTGGCTGGCACGGCACCAGAACGACGACGGCTCCTGGTACGCCGCGTACCACGACGGCGAGGCCGACCGGCCCACGGACCTGGGCCGCGAGACCAACTTCTGCGCCTACATAGCCGTCGGCGTCTGGCACCACTACCTCTCCACCGGCGACGACGCCTTCCTCGACCGCATGTGGCCCCGCGTCCACGCGGCGATCGAGTTCACCCTGGCGCTCCAGCAGCCCGGCGGCCAGATCGGCTGGAAGCGGGAGGACGACGGAACCCCCGTCAACGACGCGCTGCTGACTGGGAGTTCCTCCATCCACCATGCGCTGCGCTGCGCCCTCGCCATCGCCGACGAGCGAGAGGAGCCGCAGCCCGACTGGGAGCTGGCGGCCGGTGCGCTCGCCCATGCCATCCGCCGCCATCCGGAGCGCTTCCTCGACAAGAGCCGCTACTCGATGGACTGGTACTACCCCGTCCTCGGCGGCGCCCTCACCGGTGCGGAGGCCAAGGCCCGCATCGAGGACCGCTGGGACGACTTCGTGGTCCCCGGGCTCGGCGTCCGCTGTGTGCTGCCCAACCCGTGGGTCACGGGCGGCGAAAGCTGCGAACTGGCCCTCGCGCTCTGGGTGATGGGCGAATCCGACCGGGCCTTGGAGATCCTCCAGTCGATCCGCCATCTGCGCGCCGAGGGCGGCATGTACTGGACGGGCTATGTCTTCGAGGACCGCGCCGTCTGGCCGGAGGAGCAGACGACCTGGACGGCGGGCTCCCTGCTGCTCGCCGTGGCCGCGCTCGGCGGCGACGAGGCGACGGTGGCCGTCTTCGGCGGCGAGCGCCTCCCGACGGGGCTGCCCCCGGAGTGCTGCGGCGACGGCTCACGGTAGGGCTCGGTCCCCCCGGGCCTGCCGAGCGTCACATGGGTCGAACCTGCTGCGCCTGCGGCCCCTTCGTCCCCTGGCCGAGTTCGAACTCGACCTTCTGGTTCTCCTCGAGGGTCCGGAAACCGGAGCTCTGGATTTCGCTGTAGTGCACGAAGACATCGGCTCCTCCCATGTCCGGGCTGATGAACCCGAACCCCTTCTCGGAGTTGAACCACTTCACGGTGCCGATTGCCATAGCGGGGCTCCTTCGGGCGAGAGATGCTGTTGGCATCGACAACGCATCGGCGCTCCGAAGGAAACGGCCCGTGCCTCCAGTGCAGCGGTCCGGGGCGGGCAGGGCGGCCAGATCTACCCGTTCAGCTCTGCCAGCACTCTCAGCGTCTCCATGTTGGGGGCCGTGACCAGCAGGTCCGTCACCGGGCCCGACCGCCAGGCCGCCAGCCGGCCGGCGATCCGCTCCCGCGGGCCGATCAGGGAGATCTCGTCGGCGAAGGCGTCCGGCACGGCCAGCACCGCCTCCTCCCGCCGCCCCTGCGCGAACAGCTCCTGGATGCGGCGCGCCTCGGGCTCGAAGCCCATGCGGGCCATCAGGTCCGCATGGAAGTTGCGGGCGGAGTGGCCCATGCCGCCGATGTAGAAGCCGAGCATCGCCTTGACCGGCAGCAGCCCCTCGGCCACGTCGTCGCAGACCGCCGCACGGGCCAGCGGGGCGATCATAAAGCCGTCGGGGAGTCCGCCGAGGGACGCCTCGTACACGTCCGTCCGCATCGGCGACCAGTACAGCGGCAGCCAGCCGTCCGCGATACGGGTCGTCTGGGCGATGTTCTTCGGCCCTTCCGCGCCCAGCAGCACCGGAAGGCCGGCCCGCAGGGGATGGGTGATCGACTTGAGCGGTCTGCCGAGGCCGGCGCCGTCCTCGCCCGCGTACGGATGGGAGCAGTAGCGCCCCTCCAGCCGCACGGGCCCTTCCCGCCGCAGGGTCTGTCGCACGACCTCCACATACTCCCGGGTGGCCGTCAGCGGGCTCGCGGGGAACGGCCTGCCGTACCAGCCCTCCACCACCTGGGGTCCCGAAAGCCCCAGGCCCAGCAGCATCCGCCCGCCGGAGAGATGGTCGAGGGTGAGCGCGTGCATCGCCGTGGCGGTGGGGGAGCGCGCCGCCATCTGTGCCACCGCCGTGCCCAGCCGGATACGGGAGGTGTGCGCGGCGATCCAGGTCAGCGGGGTGAAGGCGTCCGAGCCCCATGCCTCCGCCGTCCACACCGAGTCATAGCCGAGCCGCTCGGCCTCCCGGGCCAGTTCCAGATGGCGGGGGTCGGGACCCCGGCCCCAGTAACCGAGCGCGAGTCCCAGGCGCATGCCGACCCCTCCGCCCCTCCCGAGCCCAACAGCTTTCTGACGGTGCGTCAGGCTACGGCAACGGCCCCCCGCCCGGAAGGGCGAGAGGCCGTGAACGGTGTGCGTCGGAGGCGGCGTCGCGGCGTCAGCCGCGCTGGATGCCCGTGGTGTCCTGCAGCACGCCGCGGCGGCCGTCCTGCGTCTGGGCCACCAGGCCGGGACCGCGCTGCTCCACCGCGAGATACCAGGTGCCGGGCGCCAGCTCGGCGATCGGCGTCGGGGAGCCGTCCTCGCCGTACAGCGGGCGGGCCACCGGAACCGCGAACCAGAACGGCGTGAAGTCCCCGCCGCCGCTCGTCTGCTGGGCCTGCGCCTGTGCGTCGGCGGCCTGCGGCTGCGCCCCGTACGGCTGCGGCTGACCGGGCTGCTGCGCCCCGTACGGCTGCTGGCCGCCCGGGTAGCCGTAGCCGCCGGGAGCGCCGCCCGGCTGGGCGCCGTACGGCTGCGGGGCGGCCGGACGCGGCGCGCCCATGAGCGGGGCCTTCAGAGCCGACACCAGCGGGGCGGCGATGACGCCTGCGGCGAGCACCAGTGCGGCGAGCAGCCCCACGATCGCACCCGCGCCGGCGTCCGGGTCCATGCCGATGACCGTCCAGAACGCCGTCCACGCGGCGAAGATGGAGAACGCGACCCCGAACTGGCCGAGGTCGATGCCCACGATCTTCCGCCCCGGCATGGCACGGCTCACCACGATCAGCGCTGCGCCGATGACGCCAGAGAGGAACATGCTCATCAAAAGGCCCAGATTGTCCCAGGCGTTGGGGAGGTCCACGCTGGGACACCCGCCGCTGCTGGGGCAGTCGAAGCTGGTGAACTCGAGGAACGAGGCGATGAACAGCAACACCGCTGCTCCGATCACCACGCCATCGCCTCGAGTGAGGGAGCGGATGTTCACGTATAAGTCCTTCGTCGGTCGTCTCATCGGGGCGGTCGTCGCTGCCGCCGGTGCAGGCGGATGCACGGCGCGGAGCTTCGGGGGTGCTCCCCATCGTAGAGGTGAATCTATCGTCTGCCCGAGCCGGTCGTCCGCCCGGTATCGGAGTGTGACAGGGAGTGTTACCTGAAGTCCGTCGTCCGATGACTCTTACCCGACGACTGTTACCCGGCGAGGAACGCGGTGATGCCGTTGGCCATTCCCTGAGCGGCCTTCTGCCGCCACTCCGGACTCTCCAGCAGCGCAAGGTCCTTGGCGTCCCGCATATTGCCGCATTCGATGAACACCTTGGGCACGGTCGACAGATTGAGACCGCCGAGATCGTCGCGCACATGCAGGCCCGTGCCGCCGCCGACATAGTTGGAGGGCTCGGTTCCGGTCGCCTGCCCGAACTCCTCGGCGATGTGCTCCCCCAGCTCACGGGACGGCCCCACGATCTGGCTCGTGTCCGCGCCGCCTTCCTTGACCAGGGCGGGGAGGATCAGGTGATACCCGCGGTTGCCGGAGGCCGACCCGTCGGCATGGACGGAGAGCACGGCGTCCGCCTCCGCCTCGTTGCCGATGCGCGCCCGCTCGTCGATGCAGGGGCCATAGGGCCGGTCGTCGTCCTGGGTGAGTTTCACCGTCGCCCCCTGCTTTTCCAGCAGATCACGCAGGCGGCGAGAAACGTCGAGGGTGAATTCGGCCTCCCGGTAGCCGTCATTGGAGGCCGTGCCCGTGGAATCGCAGTCCTTGCTATTGGTGCCGATATCAACCTGTTCAGCAATTTCGCGCGGATGGTCGAAGTTTCCGGGATTGTGCCCCGGGTCGATGACCACGGTCTTTCCGGCGAGCGGCTGCGACGAGGACGGACTGGGGGCGGCGGAGGGCGCCGCCCCCTCGACGGTCGACCGGCCCGGCTGCGGCAGCGCCTCCTTGGTCCGGCCCTGCCCGTCGCCGACAGCCGTGCCGCCGCACCCCGCCAGCGCGGTCACGGCCAGCACGGTCAGCACCACGGCCGGGACGCGGGTCCGCCGGAGTGCGGGGAGGGGCGGGCGCTGCTCGTACGGCCCGGGGCGTTCGCTCACGATGGGGATGCTAGCCCGGACATGCGCCGCAGCTCAGATGCCCGCGCCGGTGCGGCGCAGTACACGGAGCGATCCGGTGACGGAGACCTCCGTGAACGCACCGGACCCCAGCGCCCGCCGGTAGACGCGGTACGGGGCCTGGCCGCCGTCCGCCGGGTCCGGGAACACGTCGTGCACGACCAGCAGTCCGCCGTCCGCGAGATGCGGGGCCCACCCCTCGTAGTCGGCCGTCGCATGCTCGTCGGTGTGCCCGCCGTCGATGAAGACCAGCCCCAGCGGCTTCGCCCACACCCGCGCCACCTGCGGGGACCGCCCGACCACGGCGATGACGTGCTCCTCCAGACCCGCCCGGTGCAGCGTGCGGCGGAACGCCGGCAGCGTGTCCATCCGGCCGACCTCCGGATCCACGGTCTCCGGGTCGTGGTACTCCCACCCCGGCTGCTGCTCCTCACTGCCGCGGTGGTGGTCGACGGTCACGGCGACGGTGCCCGTTTCACGTGCGGCGTCCGCGAGCAGGATCGTGGACCGCCCGCAGTACGTCCCCACCTCCAGCAGCGGCAGCCCGAGCCCTCCCGCCTCGACGGCCGCCACGTACAGCGCCAGCCCCTCGTCCACGGGCATAAAGCCCTTCGCGGCCTCGAAGGCGGCGAGTATCTCCGGCTTGGGGGCCATGGGGTTCCTCCGGGGCGTACGGCGTGGGTGCTTACTGGGCGGTCACATCGTAGGCGTCCCTCACTCGGGTGGTCGTCGGGTGATTCATATCACCGGCATGTGCGAGCGCTCATACGGTCGACCGTGGACTGATCGCACGCCGTGCGGTGCGTACGGCGTTGGCTTGGGGGTGCTCGTCATGGTGGACAAGACTCGTCAGCTCGATCCCAGCGCATCTCCGCTGGCCTACTACGGCTCCGAACTCCGCCGGCTGCGGGAAGCGGCACAGCTCAGTCAGGAGAACCTCGGCGGCTGCGTCTTCTGCACCGGTTCGCAGATCGGCCACATCGAGTCAGGCCGGAGGATGCCGGCGCGGGACTTCTCGGAACGACTGGACGCGGCGCTGGGTACGGACGGGACCTTCTCCCGGCTGGTGGGACTGGTGCTGCGCAACCAGCTGCCGACCTGGTTCCAGCCATACGCTGACATGGAGGCGCGGGCCACCTACATCGCCTCCTACCAGGCGCAGTTGGTGGATGGACTGCTCCAGACCGAGGAGTACGCCCGCGCGGTGCTGGCCAGCGGAATGCCGGACAGACTTGAGGAGTTGGTGGCAGCGCGGATGGAGCGCCAGCGGATCCTCGCGCGCGAGCAGCCCCCCATGCTCTGGGTCGTGCTGGACGAAGCGGCCCTGCATCGGCCGGTGGGCGGAGCCAAGGTGATGCGCGCTCAACTCGCGCACCTGCTGACGCTTTCCGGGCACCGGTGGATCAAGATCCAGGTGCTGCCCTTCGCGGCTGGTGAGCATGCGAGCCTGATCGGCTCCTTCAACATCCTGCGCTTTGAGCGCGATCCCGACCTCGTCTACACAGAGGATCTTGTCTCCGGGCATATGACGGCCAACCCTGACGATGTCAGGGAAGCCGCGCTTCGTTACGCTCACGTTCAGGCCGCTGCCCTCTCTGTAGAGGACTCGGCGGCACTGATCGCCCGCGTAATGGAGGAGCGCTATGGGAAGCATCCCGGACCTGACGGGCGCACGGTGGCGTAAATCGTCGTACAGCGCTGACACCGGCGGGGAGTGCGTCGAGTGCGCCCCGCTCGGCGCAGCCGCCTGGCGTAAGTCGTCGTACAGCGGCAACACCGGTGGACAGTGCGTCGAGGTCTCCCCCCAGCCCTGCCGTGTCGCCGTCCGCGACTCCAAGAACCCCGACGGACCCGCCTTCGCCGTCGCCCCGGCGGCGTTCACCGCGTTCGTCACTGCGGCGAAACGTTCCGCCCTCGGCGGCTGAGCCGAGGTCCTAGGACCCGCGACCGGCAGTGGATCCCCCGATGTAACGAGGTATTGATCAACTGGTGTACGGGGCACTCATCTACTGCGACCATGACAGGCATGGTCCAAGCCCCCTCAGAACTCCCCGCTGTCCGAAGCGCCGAATTCGACCGACGCCGCGCCGCCCCCTCGTGGGCGGTGCTGCTGACCGCCTGCGCAGGGCAGTTCCTCGTCGTCCTCGATGTGTCGGTGGTCAACACCGCCCTGCCGTCGATGCGGGCCGACCTCGGGCTGAGCGCCCTGGGGTTGCAGTGGGTGGTGAACGCGTACTCGATCGCCTTCGCCGGTTTTATGCTGCTCGGCGGCCGGGCCGGGGATCTGTACGGGCGGAAGCGGATGTTCCTGGTGGGGCTCGGGCTGTTCTCGGCCGCCTCGCTGGCGGGCGGGATGGCGCAGGAGGGCTGGCAGTTGCTCGCCGCCCGCGCCGCGCAGGGGCTGGGGGCGGCCGTGCTCGCCCCGTCCACACTCGCCCTGGTGACGTCCTGTGTGCCCGAAGGGCCCGCCCGCACACGGGCGATCGGCGTATGGTCCGCGGTCGGCGCGGCGGGCGGCGCGACGGGGGGGCTCGTCGGGGGAGTGCTCACCGACGCGTTGTCCTGGCGCTGGACCCTGCTGATCAACGTGCCCGTGGGCGCGGCCGTCGTGGTGCTGGGCGCGCTGTGGCTGTCGGAGACCCGCGCGGGCGGCGGCCGCCGCCTCGACCTTCCGGGCGCGGTGCTGGTCACGGCCGGTCTCGGCACCCTCGCCTACGGGATCGTGCAGACCGAGGCATCGGGCTGGACGGCCCCGGGGACGCTGCTGCCGCTCCTCGGCGGGGCGGCGCTTCTCGCCGTCTTCATCGCCGTCGAGTCGCGGACCGAACGTCCGCTGATGCCGCTGAAGCTGTTCCGGGCGCGGTCCGTGTCCGCCGCGAACGTCGCGATGCTCATCCTGGGCTCCGCGTCCTTCGCCATGTGGTACTTCATGACGCTGTACGCGCAGAACGTGCTCGACTACAGCCCCACGCAGGCCGGTCTCGCGCTGATCCCGTCGTCCCTGGGCTTCCTCGCGGGGTCGCATCTCGCACCCCGGCTGATGGCCCTGGTCGGCGGCCGGAAGGCCGCCGTGACCGGTGCGCTGACCGCGGCCGCGGGCTACGCCTGGCAGTCCACGATGACCGCGGACGGCGGCTATGTCACCACCATCATGCTGCCCGGGCTGCTGATGATGTCCGGTGTGAGCCTCGCGGTCACCCCGCTCGCCACGCTCGCCACCTCGGGCGCGACGCCCGGCGAGGCGGGCCTGGTCTCCGGGGTGATCAACACCTCCCGCACGATGGGCGGGGCGCTGGGCCTCGCCGTGCTGTCGACCGTCGCCGCCTCCCGCACCGCGGGCGGCGCCAGTGCCGAGGCGCTGACCGACGGGTATGCGACGGCGTTCCGCACCGGTGTGGGCGTGCTGCTGGCGGCGGCCGTCCTGATGCTGCTCTGGCTGCCTCGACGGAGCCCCGAGGCGCAGTCGCACGGGACTATCTGACGTATAGTCAGGAGTCTTCACAAGTATCGGAGCCTGCGTTATACATGGGGGCGATCCGGCCCTAGAACGTGTTCTCATACGAGGTCCGGGCCGGTCCTCCGTACGACCTCGGTGCGGCCGACGGTGCGGACGGCCGTGCCGAGGTCTTCCACTCCTCGAGGAGCAGCAGCCCCATGCCCATTGACGCAGCCAGGGCCGTCGCCGCGGAACCCCGCAGCGCCGAGATCCGCTGGGACCACAAGGACGTCCAGCTCTACCACCTCGGCATCGGCGCGGGAGTCCCCGCCGCCGACCCCGACGAGCTGCGCTACACCCTCGAATCCCGGCTGCAGGTGCTGCCGAGCTTCGCCACCGTCGCGGGCTCGGGCATGGGCATGATGGGCGGCCTCGCCGCGCCCGGCATCGACGTCGACCTCGCGTCCGTCCTGCACGGCGGCCAGACCGTGCGGCTGCACCGGCCCATCCCCGTCAGCGGCCGGGCCGCCACGGCCGCCCGCGTCGCCGCCGTCTACGACAAGGGCAAGGCCGCCGTCATCGTGCTGCGCTCCGAGGCCGCAGACGACGACGGCCCGCTGTGGACGTGCGACTCGCAGATCTTCGTACGGGGAGAGGGCGGCTTCGGCGGCGAGCGCGGGCCTTCCCAGCGCGCCGAGCCGCCCGCCCGCGAGCCCGACCGGATCGAGGAGCGCCGCATCCGGGAGGACCAGGCGCTGCTGTACCGGCTGTCCGGCGACTGGAACCCGCTGCACGCCGACCCGGAGTTCGCCAAGCGCGCCGGATTCGACCGGCCCATCCTGCACGGGCTGTGCACTTACGGGATGACGCTCAAGGCGGTCGTCGACACGCTCCTCGACGGGGATGTGACGCGGGTGCGGTCCTATGCCACCCGCTTCGCCGGGGTCGTCTATCCCGGGGAGACCCTGCGCATCCGCATGTGGCGTGAGGACGGCTCGGTGCGGGCCGCCGTCGCCGCGGCGGACCGGGACGACGCCCCGGTCCTCGCCGACACCGTCGTTGAACACTCCTGACCGGCTGATTCGCACGATTGGAGCCGCAGCATGCGCGCAGCCGTACTGCACGAGACAGGCCAGGACAAGCTCGACGTCCTCGACGACGTCGAAGCCGTGGGCTTCGGCCCCGGCAAGGTGAGGATCAGGGTCCGTGCCACCGGGCTGTGCCACTCCGACCTCTCCGCGATGAACGGCGTGCTGCCGCAGCCCGCGCCCTTCGTCCCCGGCCATGAGGGCGCGGGCGAGATCCTGGACGTCGGCGACGGCGTCACCGCCGTGTCTTTGGGGGACCGGGTGCTGCTGTGCTGGCTGCCCGCCTGCGGCGCCTGCCCCTCCTGCAAACGCGGCCAGACCCAGCTGTGCCTGGCGGGCTTCATGAACGCGGGCACCCCCAACTTCAAACGTCCTGCCGGGGACGTCTTCGGCTTCGCCGGGACCGGCGCCTTCGCCGAGGAGATCGTCGTCGACGCGGGCTGCGCCGTGCCGATCCCCGACGATGTGCCGTTCGACATCGCCGCGCTCATCGGCTGCGGGGTGACCACCGGTCTCGGCGCGGCGGTCAACACCGCGGATGTGGCGCCCGCTTCCTCGGTCGCCGTCATCGGCTGCGGGGGTGTGGGCATCTCGGCGGTCCAGGGCGCACGGCTGAAGGGCGCGGCGCAGATCGTCGCCGTCGACCCCGTCGCCTCCCGCCGCGAGGCGGCTCTCCGCTTCGGGGCGACCGAGGCCGTCGCGCCCGACGGGCTGGCCGACGCCAAGCAGCGGATCACCGCGGGCGAGGGCTTCGACTACGTCTTCGAGGTCGTCGGCAAGTCCGCCACCGCCCGCACCGCATACGAGACCACCCGGCGCGGCGGCACGCTGTGCATCGTCGGCGCGGGCGCCGCGGACGACGTCCTCCAACTCAATATGTTCGAGCTGTTCTTCGACGAGAAGCGGATTCTGCCGTCCATGTACGGGGGCGGGGATGTGCGCACCTCGTACGAGCGGGCCATCGCGCTCTGGCGGGCCGGCCGGATCGACCTGGAGGGGCTGATCACCCACCGGGTGCCGCTCGCCGGGATAAACGACGCTCTGGACCAGATGCGCACGGGCGCGGCCCTGCGCACCTGCGTCGAGCTGTGAGCCGTGAAGGGCGGGAGTGCAGCATGTCCTTGCCGCTCGAAGGGCTGAGCGCGATCGTCACGGGCGCGGGCCGCGGTCTCGGCCGCGCCGAGGCCCTGGAGCTGGCACGGCTGGGCGCGGCCGTGGTCGTCAACGACTACGGCCGGCCCGGACGCGACGGTTCCGGCGAGGCGTCCGCCGCCCCGGCCGAGGCGGTCGCGGCCGAGATCCGCGCCGCGGGCGGCCGGGCCGTCCCGCATCTGGGCGATGTGGCCGACTACGACTCCGCACGCGATCTCGTCGAACTGGCCGTCTCCACCTACGGGAAACTGGACATCCTGGTCAACAACGCGGGCATATTGCGAGACCGGATGATCTTCTCGATGAGCGAGAGCGAGTGGGACTCGGTGATACGGGTCCATCTCAAGGGCCACTTCAACACGACCCACTTCGCCGCGGTGCACTGGCGCGAGCGCTTCAAGTCCGGTGAGGGGACCGGCCAGGGTGAGGGCCATGGCCCGGGTAAGGAGCGCGGCCCGGGTGAGGGCCGCGGTCCGGTCTACGGCCGGATCGTGAACACCTCCTCCGAGGCGTTTCTGGCAGGCTCGGCGAGCCAGCCCAACTACGCGGCGGCCAAGGGCGGCATCGTCGGGCTGACCACCTCCACCGCCCTGGCGCTGGCCAAGTACGGGGTCACCGCCAATGTGATCTGCCCGCGGGCCCGCACCCGCATGACCGAGGACGTCTTCGCGGGCTTCGCCGAACCGGAGGGCGGCGAGGTCGATCCGCTCGCGCCCGAGCATGTCGCTCCGCTGGTGGGCTATCTGGCGTCCCCCGCGGCGGCCCGGGTCAACGGGCAGTTGCTGGTGGTGCACGGCGGGATGGCGGCCGTCGTGGAACGGCCCAGGGTGGCGGCGAAGTTCGACGCGGAGAAGGAGGTGTTCACCTTCGAGGAACTGGATCGGACGGTGGGCGGATACTTCGCGGGGCGTCCGGCAGGGGAGACGTTCGCGGCGAGCGAGGTGCTGGGCCTCAAGCGGGGCTGATCCGACGGCCCGTCGGGGCGCGGCGACCGGTCGGGGCTCGGTGGCCGGTCGGGGCTCGGCGGCCGGTTCGGAACCGGACGGCCCGTCGGGACGCCGGCGGCTGGTGCGGGACTCAGCTGCCGAATGGGGCTCGATCGGGTGAAGGGGCCGCTGCGGCGGCCCCTTCACGGATTTCCTTCATGGGTTCCCGGCGGGCGGTCAGCTCGCCCGCTGTTCCGCCGATGTGCGGCGGTGGCGGCCCTGCGCCGGAGCCGAGGAGTCCTCCGACGTCGCCGCGATGCCGCGGTGTTTCCCGGAGCCGCCGGCGTCGGCCCGTTCCGCGGCCGCGGGCTGCGGACGCGTCTGGGTCGTGTCGGTTGAGGCTTCAGACATAGTGGGATGTCACCCCGTTGTGATCGCTGATTACGTGTCACGGAGCTTTGCACAGAACCGCATGACACCGCAGCACCACGTCACCCCAGGTGTTACCGCAGGTGTACGGCCGGTGCGGCTGCGTAGCCCCCGGCCCGAGAGTCTAACCAGCGGTCGCGCGGGTGGTCAGCGGAGCCTGCTGCAGCGGCACGGGCCGGCACGCACCCCCGGGCGCCTCGGCTCCTGCGGCGGGCGCGGGCTGCGCGGACACCGCCTGCGGCGCGGGCTGCGGCGGGTGCGCGGGGTGCGTCAGAGGCCGTTCCGCCGGGGCTCCGGTGGGCGCCGGAGGCGGGACGGGGCAAGGCGCGGGACGGGGCTCGGTCGGCGTCATGGCCTGAGGCATGGTCTGGGGCATGGTCTGAGGCGGGGGCTGCGGGGTGGCCTGGGGCGCGGGCTGCGAAGCGGGTTGCGGCTCGGGCGGTCGTGTGGGCTGCGAGGCGGGTTGCGGCGCGGGCTGTCGCGCGCGTTGTGCCTCGGGCTGCGGCTCCGGCTGCGCCGCGGCCGTCTCGACGCGGGCCACGCCGCACGGCGCCGCCGGGGTCGCATACGGCAGCTGCACCACGCCGTCCCGGTTCACCAGCCCCGCTCCCGCCAGCCATCCCTGCGGGACGGGCAGCTGCCGCAGCCGCCGCTCCGCCGGCCGCCAGACGCCGAGGCCGCTGCCCGACGGGCCGTCGATCCGCAGCGCCACCGTGCAGTTCTCCGGCATCAGCATCTGCCCCGGCTGTACGGCGAACGGGGTCAGCGCCGCGTCCGGCAGCCGCAGACAGTCGGGGAAGCGGGCCGGGCGGGTGCTGCCCAGCACCCCCCAGCACATGCGGTCCTGGCCGGGTCCCGGGGCGTTGGAACGGATCAGCAGCAGCCCGCTGTCGGGGTCGGCGAGCAGCAGCCGGTCGTCGCTCTCGTCGGTGATCTGCAGCAGCGGCGTCACCTCCCCGCCGCGCGCCAGATCCACCGCCACCGCCTTCACCGGGCCGCCGTCCAGCTGCCGGTCCAGGGCCAGCAGCCGCCCCGTACGGTCCAGCCACACCCCGCCCGTGCAGCGCCCGGGCACCTCGGCCACCCGCTCCGGGCCGAAGGCCCCGCCGGCGACCAGCCAGATCACGGTGGAGCGCACGCCGCGGGCGAGCGCATAGGCGCGCATCCCGTCCGGTGACGGCGGCAGCAGCGTCAGCTCCGCCGACTCGACCGCGCCCAGCGGGAGTTCGCCCGTACCAGGCCCGGTCGGATAGAGCAGGGAGAAGGCGAAACGCGATGCCACGCGCCGCCGGATCAGCACCCGGCCGTCGCTCAGCGGAAGCACCTCGGCGTCGGGCTCCTCGGGCTGGTCGAGCGGCAGGGGGACGGCGTACGGCTCGGGGCCGTCCAGCGTCCACCGCTCCGGGAACAGCGCGTCGCCCTGACCGGCGAGCCTCGCGGCGTAGGTGCCGTCCGCGCTGATGGTCAGCCCTGCGCGGACCGGATACCCCCCGCCCGGATATCCCGTACGAACCGAACCCCCCGTACACCCCGCCGCGCCGTGCTGCTCCGCGGCGGTGTCGATGGCACAGGCTGTCATCAGGTTTCCTCCAGGGATGCCCCCGGCTTCAGCCGGGGGAGGAACTGGAGCTCCTGCGGAGTAGGGCAGGAAGAGCCTATTCGCCGCCAGGGCGGATCGGCGTCCACCTACCGCGCTGCCGCAGTCGGCCCCTCGGGCTGAGTGGTGTAGGCGTATCCGTCGGCCCGCTGGAGCAGGCGGACGTGTTTGTGCCGTATTCCTTGGACGGTTCCGTGGGCGGTGGTGATGTTGAAGCTGCCGGTGGCGCGTACGGCGACTCGGCCTGTGTGGGGCCCGGCGTTCTTCCTGGTGGGGACGACCGCGCGGACGAGGTCGCCAGTGGCGAAGCCGAAGAACTGCTTCTTGCGGGGCATGCGCAGGCGGGGGAATCCGTGCTTGTCGGGCCTCGTGCGGGCATGTGTGCCGCGTCCCGCGCACCCGGCGACCAGCACGGTAGTGACGGTTTCGGTGATCGTGTCGAGTTTGCCGACGTTGAGGGCGTCGAGGGTGTGGGTCTTGGGCAGACGGCACTTGGTGCGGTTCCACTTGGTGCGGCCCCCGCTCACGGTGTGGGTGGGGAGCATGCTGTCGAGTGCCCGCCACAGTGCCCACCTGGTCGAGTTGACCGCTGCCGCGTTCCGCAACGGGGCCTTTGCCCGCTTGAGGATGTCGGCTGCCCGCTTGGGAGCGAACTCTTCCACGGGGCGGTTCGACTTGGCCTCGTTGCACGGGATGCACGCCAGCACCAGGTTGGATACGCGGTCGCTACCGCCTCGTGAGCGGGGATGCACGTGGTCGATGTTGAGCGGCACCCCGGTGACCCCGCAGTACACGCACGCCCTGCCGAACTTCGCGAGGAGGTATTCGCGGATCTCCGTACCCGCCAGGGTGCCGTGCTGGTACTCGGCCCCCTCCAGCGGGCGGCCAGCAGAGATGGCGTGGGTGTCGAACGCGACCCGCTCCACATGCACGGCGCGGACGGGAGTCCACCTTGCGAGGCGTGCAGTCCACGACATCGTGGTGGCCGCCAGGTGATGCAGGGTGGGGGCGAGCCAGCCGTCCGGGCGGGTGCGGTTGAGGAACCTGGGGGCGCGGTAGCGCAGATTGCGGGCGCGGCGTCCGCGCCGGTAGGCCGAGCGCTGCTCCAGCTTCGTCCGTAAGGTCGCGCCCCGATGGTCGAGCTGCACCGCGAACCTGCCGCGTCGCTCCCCCGCGACGGCGGTGAACACGGCGATGCCGGTGTGCTTGGAGCCGGGGTCGATGCCCAGTTCTACCCCGTCCACCTCCGAGTCGGCGACGACGCGGTCCTTGAGACGGATGACGAACGGGGTGTGACGGTGAACAACAGCACGTCCCTTCTTCAGCAGCTTCCGCGCCCTGGCAGGCGTGGTGGGCTGCAACGGAATGCCGTGCTTGTCGAGCACGAACACGTACGGGTGGGACTCACGCCCCGTCTCCCGAACCGCAGGGTCCGGGGTGACGCCCCCGCCGCCAGGTGAAGCGGCGGGGATCTCACCTCGACCATGTACCGCGCCGGATGCCTCACGGCCTCCGAGCCCCGTTTCGTCCCTGCTCCGGGGGGTGTCTGCTGACTCGACTTCGAGAGCGAGCTGCTGGTGAAGCACAGCACGGTCGGTCTTCTGCCCTATGCGATACGTAGCCATCTCGGTCACCTCCTTGTTGGCGATGGCTCGGTCTGGTCACACCGGCTTACGCCCCTTACCGGGAGGCAAGCCCCAGGCCTTCAGGCCGGGGAGCGTGTAACCGAATCGTCACCTCCAGTACTGAAGCTAGTTTTCGCACTTCCAGCCGAACAATGCGAGCTGTGCGTCTTCACACATACGGGTGGCGGGGCGACGAATCGGTTGTGAGCTCCAACCCGCTGTGGAAGAAGCTGAAGGCGGTCAAGGCGGTCAAGGCGGTCAAGGCGGTCAAGGCGGGCTGGGCCAAGGACGTTCCGGACGAGACCTGGTATCGGGCCTCGGCGTCACCGCGGCCGACCAGGGCCCGACGATCCGCGCGGCTTTCTGCTGCCGTAGCGCCGACCGCGGTGCCACGGCTTCGGCCGTCGCGCCGGGCCGCAGCCCCGTGCAACCCGCGCATGCCGCACGGGTCCGACCCATGGGCTGCGGGGTGCTGCAGGCAGGTAGCCTTGCCCCCGTGCCCCGTCTGTCTGAAGTGATCGCCGCGCTCGACGCCCTCTGGCCCCCTGAGCGGGCCGAGCAGTGGGACGCCGTCGGCACGGTCTGCGGTGACCCGGACGCCGAGGTCACCCGTGTGCTGTTCGCGGTCGACCCCGTCCAGGAGATCGCCGACGAGGCGGTGGAGCTGGGCGCGGAACTGCTCGTCACACACCATCCGCTCTATCTGCGCGGCACGACGACGGTCGCGGCCTCCCACTTCAAGGGCCGCGTCGTGCACACCCTCATCAAGCGCGACATCGCGCTGCACGTCGCGCACACCAACGCCGACACCGCCGACCCCGGAGTCTCCGACGCGCTCGCGGGCGCGCTGGACCTCAGGGTCGTACGCCCCCTGCTGCCCGACCCCTCGGACCCGGCCGGACGCCGCGGCCTCGGCAGGATCTGCGAGCTGGACCACCCGCTCACCCTGCGGGAGTTCGCGGCGCGCGCGGCCGAGCGGCTGCCCGCCGTCGCGCAGGGCGTCCGCACGGCGGGCGACCCGGAGGCGACCGTCCGCACCGTCGCGGTCAGCGGCGGCTCCGGCGACAGCCTCTTCGACGTCGTACGGGCCGCGGGCGTGGACGCCTTCCTCACCGCAGACCTGCGCCACCACCCGGCCTCCGAGGCCGTACAGCACTCCCTGCCGGACTCACCGCTGGGGCTGGTCGACGCAGCGCACTGGGCGACCGAACAGCCCTGGTGCGAGCAGGCCGCCGCCCAACTCGACGAGATCTCCGACCGCCACGGCTGGGACCTGCGCGTCCACGTCTCGAAGACGGTCACCGACCCCTGGTCAACCCACCATCCTTCTGGAGCCCCCAACTGAACGCCGCGCCCGCCGACCAGATCCGACTCCTCGACGTCCAAGCCCTGGACGTGCGCCTGTCGCAGCTCGCGCACAAGCGCAAGTCCCTGCCCGAGCACGCCGAGATCGAGTCGCTGACCAAGGACCTCAACCAGCTGCGCGACCTGCTGGTGGCCGCGCAGACGGAGGAGAGCGACTGCGCCCGCGAGCAGACGAAGGCCGAGCAGGACGTCGACCAGGTGCGCCAGCGCGCCGTGCGCGACCAGCAGCGCCTGGACTCCGGCGCGGTCTCCTCGCCCAAGGACCTGGAGAGCCTCCAGCACGAGATCGTCTCCCTGGCCAAGCGTCAGGGCGACCTGGAGGACGTGGTCCTGGAGGTGATGGAGCGCAGGGAAGCCGCGCAGGAGCGGGTCGCCGAACTGACCGAACGCGTCTCCTCCGTCCAGGCCAAGGCCGACGACGCGACCGGCCGACGCGACGCCGCCCAGCAGGAGATCGACGGCGAGATCGCATCCGTCACCAAGGAGCGCGAGGTCGTCGCGGCGTCCGTCCCGGCGGACCTGCTCGCCCTGTACGAGAAGCTCCGCGTCCAGCAGGGCGGCATCGGCGCGGCCCGGCTCTACCAGCGCCGCTGCGAAGGCTGCCGCCTGGAGCTGAACATCACCGAGCTGAACGAGGTGCGCGCCGCGGCGCCCGACGCCGTCGTACGGTGCGAGAACTGCCGCCGCATCCTGGTGCGCACCTCGGAGTCCGGCCTCTGATGGCTGCCGCGCGGATTTCCGAGCTGATCGTCGAGGCGGACGGCGGCTCGCGGGGGAACCCGGGCCCGGCCGGTTACGGCGCGGTCGTCCGGGACGCGGCGACGGGCGAGACGCTCGCCGAGCGTGCGGAGTACATCGGCGTCGCCACGAACAACGTCGCGGAGTACAAGGGCCTGATCGCCGGACTGGCCGCCGCCCGGGAACTGGCCGCCGACGCCACCGTGCGCGTCCGCATGGACTCCAAGCTGGTCGTCGAGCAGATGTCGGGCCGCTGGAAGATCAAGCACCCCGACATGAAGCCGCTGGCGGCCGAGGCGGCGCGGATCCTCCCCGCGTCCCAGGTGACGTACGAGTGGATCCCCCGCGAGAAGAACAAGCACGCGGACCGGCTCGCCAACGAGGCGATGGACGCGGGCAAGCGCGGCAGGCAGTGGGAGCCGTCCCGCTCCACGGCCGCCCTGCGGGACACCGACGCCGCCCGCGTGGTCGGCGACGCGGCGGCGGGCGCGGCCAGAGCGCGTGCGGCGCTGGCGGGCGCGGCTGCGGGGGAGCGCGGCGAGGC
>NZ_JADWYQ010000054.1 GCF_022414575.1 Streptomyces sp. MUM 178J
GCCGAGGGCGGGACCGGACCCGTCAGCCGCGGACGCGGCGGGCCCGGGCAGGACGGCCCCGGACACGTCCGACGCAGACACCCCGGATCCAGCCCGGACGGCCCCGGACACGTCCGACGCAGACACCCCGGATCCAGCCCGGACGGCCCCGGGCGCTGCGGACGCAGGCGCGTGGAGCCCTGACCCGTCGGCCCCGGGCGCCCCGCCGGACAGGACGGCCGCGGACTCCCCGGGCCCGGTCATGCCGGCCGGGGTCTCGCCGGGGGCGTCCGCGGCGTGGCCGGGCGCGGTGCCCGCGCCCAGAGCCAGCGCCTCGGCGATCCGGTCCGCCATCGCCGGGAGCGCCGTCTCCAGGCGGGCCCGGTGCTCCGGCCGGAAGCCGTGTCGCCCGCCGTCGGGCAGTCCCTCGGGCCAGCCGAGGTCGATCCGCACCACGCGTCCCGCGGCCCCGTCAGCCCCGTCAGCCCCGTCAGCCCCGTCAGCCCCGTCAGCCCCATCAGCCGCAGAGGACTCAGGCGCCCCATGGTCGGCCTCATGGCAGGCCACCAGCTCCTGTCCCTTCTCCAGGACGCCGTCCGGCAGGGTCACGGTCCCCGAGGCCAGGGAGACCAGATCGACGCACGCGCCGATCTCGGCGGCGAAGGCTGCCAGCCGGGCGCGGTCGCTCGGGGCGCGCATATCGGCGAGCGCCACGATCACATAGCGTTCGCGCGGGTAGCGGGCGTGCAGGGCGCGGATGGTGTTGAGCACGGTGTTGCCCGTGGAGAACTCGTCGTCCACGAGGACCAGCGGCCCCGTCCCGGTCAGCAGTTCCGGATCCTCCGGCAGCAGCAGATGGGAGGTGGCGTGCGAGTGGGACTCTTCAAAGCCGCCCGCCTGCGCCACGCCGGCCACCGCCCGGCGGGTGGAGTGCAGATACGGGGAGAGGCCGAGACCGTCCGCGACCGTGTGGCCGAGGCCGGTCGCCGTCTCCGCATAGCCGAGGACGACGGCCCGCGCTGCGTCCGCCTCGCCCAGCAGTTCCCGCACCCGCTCGCCGAGCCCGCGCCCCGCCCCGTACACAACGGACGGGTGCTGCGGGACGTGCTTGCCGAGGACGTTGGACACCAGCAGATGGGCCCGCTTCGGATTGCGGCGCAGGGCGAGGCCGAGCAGTTCCTCAAGCCTCGGGGCCCCCGGGGCGCCCTTCTCGTCAGCGGCCAGGGCGACGCCCAGCCGCTCGGCCACCCAGCTGCCCGTCCACACCGACACCGTGTCGCTCTCCTTCTCCGCGCGCACCGCTTCCGCGCGCTCTGTTGCAGCATGCGCCATCCCCGCATGCACCATCCCCGCATGCACCATCCCCGCATGCGCGATGCCCGCGCGGTCCGTCACCGCATGCGCCGCTTCAGCCGCGTCCCGCATCAGTGCGCGACCCCCGCCGCCAGCAGTTCCACGAAGCCGACGTCCTCCCGCGCCACGCCGAACGCCTCGGCGCGCACCAGAGTCCGTTCGGCCCAGGCGCGGTGCGGCTTCACCTCGTTCATCTTGTTCGTGTACGCGGAACGCAGCACGCCCCCGCCGCCTCGCTCGGGACGCAGTATGTCCTGGGCGTCGCTGTACTCCTCGTGGCTGACCACCGACAGCGCGTGCACGGGCAGCACATGCGAAGGGTGGATGCAGGTCTTGCCGAGCAGGCCGTTCGTCCGGTCCAGCTCGATCTCGCGCAGCAGACCGTCCATGTCGTGCTCGATCAGCGAGGTGCGCAGCTCCTCGGCGCGCCCCGCGAGAAAGGGGCTGCGCCGCAGCTGGGGCTTGAACATCCGCTCCTGCAGCCGGAAGTACTCCCACACCGGGCCGGTGATGGTGAAGCCCGTGCCGTCCGAGCGGCCCAGCACATTGACCACGTCCGCGATGACCGAGGCGACGATCCCGACGTCGTACGCCGTCATCTCCGGCGAGCGGCGCAGCCCGTAGGCGGAGCAGAAGTCCGTGACGCCGAGCCGCAGCGCCAGCACCCGGTCCCGGTATTTGTCGACGGTGCGGGCTATGCCGGCCAGAGCCTCGGTCCTGGTCTCCAGATGCAGCAGCTCGGGCGATTCGAGGACGGGCATGGCGAACAGCCGGCGTCCGGTCGCCGCCTCGGCCGCGGTGAGCGCCTCGAGGAAGGGCGCGCCGCGCTCCTCGGTGAACTTGGGGACGACGAATCCGGACAGCAACTCGCCGGCCGCGCCGAGGCGGGCGGCGAGGTCCGGTATCTGGCCGGACTCGCGGACTCGGATGAACAGCAGCGGTGGCTCGATTCCGCTCTTGTGCAGCGCGGCGAACTGCCGTATCAGGTTGGCCTCGGCGCCGCCGACGTCGGCGTCGTCGATCGAGTCCTCCAGGCAGAGCACCATGGAGACGACCCCGCGCCCTGCCTGCTTGACGATGTCGTCGGCGAGTTTCGGCCTGGTGGCGGGCGAGTAGAGGGTGGCTCCCAGAGCCGCGGAGAGAATACGGGCCGGGGAGTCCGCGGTGAACGTGCACGGCTCCCGGTGGAACAGCCCCTGCCGGGCAGCGGGCGGGATGTGCCCGAAATGACGCATAAGAATTCCCCGTACTGCCGTGGCGGGCCGGATGACATGTGGCCGGTAATAGTACGTACGCGGGGGTGTCGGCAGTTCCCCGTATGCATGAAATCCACGTAACCCGTCTGCTTCTCACCGGTGCCGGCCAGGCCCCCCGCGTTGTCCGCCCGGCCTCGGGGAAGGCAGGATGACGGGCATGACGCACGCGATGCTGAAGGGCTCGAACGTCCCTCTTGACGCCACGGCGGTACGGGCCGTGCTGCGCTGGACCCCCGGCGGCGGGGTCCCTGATGTGGACGCCTCCGCCCTGCTGCTCGGCGGTGACGGACGGGTGCGCTCGGACGAGGACTTCGTCTTCTACAACCAGCCCCGGCACCCTTCCGGGCTGGTGCGCCGACTGCCGAAGAAGCGGATCGCCGAGCATCTGACGGATACGGTCGAGACGGATCTCGCGGGGCTCGACCCGTCCGTCGACCAGGTGGTGCTGGCGGCGTCGTCGGACGGCGGGACCTTCCGGCAGGTGGCGGATCTGCGGATCGCCCTGTACGACGCGGGCGCCGACGGCGACGACGCGCCGATCGCCGTGTTCGACGTGCATGCGGAGACCGGCGAGGAGACGGCGATCATCTGCGGCGAGCTGTACCGGCGCGGCGAGGGCTGGAAGTTCCGCGCGGTGGGCCAGGGCTATCCGACGGGTCTGGTGGGGCTGGCGACGGACTTCGGCATCTCGGTCGACGAGGCCGCGGACGAGACCGCGGACGGAAGCGGGCCGGACGGCGGCGGGCCGGACGGCGAGGCCGCGGGCGACGTCTCGGCTGCCGCGCCGGCGGAGCCCGCGCCCCAGGGGGCCGTCCCCGGTGAGGCCGCCGCGGCCGGGCAGGCTGCTCAGACGGGGCTGCCGCCGATGCCGGCCGCACCGCCCGCGTACGGCTACCCTCCGGCCGCCCCGACACAGCCCGGCCCGGGACAGTCCGGGCCCGGACAGCCCGCGTCCCAGCCCGCGTACGGCTATCCCCACCCGGCCGCCGCACCGGCCGGGCCGCCCGCGTATGGCTATCCGCACGCCGCGTCCGACCAGGACTTCCGGATGCCGCCGATGGGGCCGCAGTTCGTCCGCCCGTAGCCGGGAGGGCCGTGCCCCGTCCGCCCGTCCCCCCAGCTCCGGCGTCCGGCGGTCAGACACGGCTCTTGTAACCGCGCCCCCACTGCAGACCCCAGCCGTACAGCCGGTCCAGCTCGGCCTGAAAGCCGTAGACGAACTTCACCTCGCGGCGCACGACCAGCTCGTCCTTGACCTTCTCCACGGTGAACACGGCACACGAGCGGGCCTGCGGGGCGCGCTCGTCGAGGTCTATCTCCACCCGCGGGCCGTTGCTGGGGTAGAGGGTCACCTTGGCCTGCGTACGGTCGAAGGCCGGGGTCGCGTCATAGATGTAGACGAAGAACAGCAGTCGCCGGATGTCTTCGCGGTGGTCGAGATTGACGTAGACCGTCTCTCCGGAAGGTGCGCCGAACCGGTCGTCGCCGCTGAGCTTCACATACGGCGGCTCGTTGAGGCTGCCCAGGAAGCCGCCGAGGGGCTGGACCACTCCCTTGGAGCCATCCGTCAGCTCGTACAGACAGCCGAGGTCGAGGTCCACGTTGACCACGCCCTGGGTGTGCGCCTGGACGACCTCGGGCTGGAAGAGCCTGAAGGGGCGGCGCAGCAGGCCGCCGCTCCGCCGGGACCGGCCCTCGATGTCGGAGGTGCGCATGCGCCAGGAGAGGTTGACGCGGAGATTGCCGGTGGCGGCGCCCTGCTTGGTGAGCGAGACGGTCGGTTTCCGCCGGGTCAGTTCGATGGAGTTGGCGCCGCCGCCCGCGTCGAAGTCGAACGACCGCCTGCCGCCCAGCAGACCGTCCCAGAAAGCCATCTCCACCACCCCCAGATGTCCCGGTGTCCCCTGACGCACGACCGGCATACGGGCATACGACAGCGGGGCGGTCGTCAGGCCGTCGGCCCGAGACCGCCCCGCTCTGTGCGCTTCCCGCTACAGCCCGGGGTCACACCCCGGAGGACACCTCGGTCTTCTCACCCGAGCCGCCGGGGCCCCCGGGGCCGGGGTCGTCCCCGCCCGCTGCCGCGAGGGCGCGGTTGCGGCGCACGGAGGAGAAGAAGGACCAGGCGATCAGCGCCACGCCGATCAGGCCGGTGACGACCTCGGGAACCTCGTACTGGATGGTGATCAGCAGGATCACGGCCAGCGCGCCGATGGCGTAGTGGGCGCCGTGCTCCAGGTACACATAGTCGTCGAGGGTGCCCTGGCGGACCAGATAGACGGTCAGCGAACGCACATACATGGCGCCGATGCCGAGACCCAGCGCGATGACCACGGGGTCGTTGCTGACCGCGAAGGCGCCGATGACGCCGTCGAAGGAGAAGGAGGCGTCCAGCACCTCGAGGTACATGAACATGAAGAAGGCGGCCTTGCCGACGAGCTTGGTCGCCGCGAGCGGCTTGCCGGTCCTCTTGGCCTCTTCCTCCGCCTCGTGCTCACGCTCCTCCTCTTCCTCGAGCTTGTCCTCGAAGAAGCCGGAGAGTCCGCCGACGATCATGTAGGTGACCACACCCGCGACGCCGGCGAGCAGCACGGTCGCCGACTTGTCGGCGTGGGCTCCGCCGTACTGGTGGGCGTGGACGGCGAAGGTGGTCGCGGTGATCAGCAGCACGATCAGCGCGATGCAGGCCGACAGCATGTCGACCTTGCCGAGCTTGGCGAGCGGCCGCTCCAGCCAGGCCAGCCACTTGATCTCGCGCTCCTCGAAGATGAACTCCAGGAAGATCATCAGCAGGAACATGCCGCCGAAGGCGGCGATCGCCGGATGGGCGTCGGTGACCAGTTCCTCGTACCGCTTGTGGTCGGTCAGCGCGAGGTCGATGGCCTCGATCGGGCCGAGCTGCGCGGTGATCGAGACGATCACCACCGGGAAGACCAGCCTCATGCCGAAGACGGCGATCAGGATGCCGATGGTGAGGAAGATCTTCTGCCAGAACTCGCTCATCTTCTTCAGCACGCCGGCGTTGACCACCGCGTTGTCGAAGGAGAGCGAGACTTCGAGGACGCTCAGGATCGCGACCAGCCAGAAGGCCGTCCACCCCCCGTAAAGCACCGCCGCGACCAGGCCGAGCGCAGTTACTGCGAACGACCAGCCGAAGGTCTTGAAAACCACTGGCTACCCAATCGTGTTCATGGAGGTCGCCCAAGGGGTCCTTGGGCGACCGTCCCCCGCGCCGCGCACGGCTTTACGAAACATTGACTCCGAAGTCTAGAGCGATGCCCCGCAGCCCCGACGCGTACCCCTGCCCCACCGCCCGGAACTTCCATTCGCCGCCATAGCGGTACAGCTCACCGAAGATCATCGCGGTCTCGGTGGAAGCGTCCTCGCTCAGGTCGTAGCGGGCGAGCTCCTGGCCGTCCGCCTGGTTGACCACGCGGATGAAGGCGTTGCTGACCTGCCCGAAGGTCTGGCCGCGATTGTCGGCCTCATGGATGGAGACCGGGAAGACGATCTTGTCGCAGTGGGCGGGCACCTTGCCGAGATCCACCAGCAGCGACTCGTCGTCACCGTCCCCCTCGCCCGTGAGGTTGTCACCGGTGTGCTCGACCGAGCCGTCGGGGCTGGTGAGGTTGTTGTAGAAGACGAACCACTCGTCGCCCAGCACCCGGCCGGACTGGCAGAGCAGGGCGCTGGCGTCGAGGTCGAAGGGCGCTCCGGTCGTGGAGCGCGCGTCCCAGCCGAGTCCGACCAGCACCTGCGTGAGGTTGGGTGCGGCCTTGGAGAGGGAGACATTGCCTCCCTTGGCGAGTGTGACGCCCATGATGGTGAGTCCTCCCCGGGTGATGTGGTGCGAGACGCCGCACCGGCGGCGGCGGTGCGTGCGGTGCGTGCCGCGCGCCGATGTATGCGGCGGCGACGGGCGGTGCGGCGACGACGACCGCACGACGGCACGGCGCCTGCGGCGCCGGCCTGTCAGGCGCGTCCGGCGTCGCACTGTGCAGTGCGACGCCGGACGCGGGATGCTGCTGCTGCGCGGAGCGCGCCGGCTCGGACGCCGGCTCAGCCGGACTCAGACGTTGACGCCGAAGTCCTGAGCGATGCCGCGCAGACCCGAGGCGTACCCCTGGCCGATGGCGCGGAACTTCCACTCCGCGCCGTGGCGGTACAGCTCGCCGAAGACCATCGCGGTCTCGGTCGAGGCGTCCTCGGTCAGGTCGTAGCGGGCGAGCTCCTCGCCGTTGGCCTGGTTCACCACGCGGATGAAGGCGTTGCGCACCTGGCCGAACGACTGCTGGCGGGTCTCGGCGTCGTAGATCGAGACCGGGAACACGATCTTCTCGACGTCGCCCGGGACCCCGGCGAGGTTGACCTTGATCTGCTCGTCGTCGCCCTCGCCCTCACCGGTGAGGTTGTCACCGGTGTGCTCGACGGAGCCGTCGGCGCTCTTGAGGTTGTTGAAGAAGACGAAATTGCCGTCCACGGCGACCTTGCCCTCGGCGTTGGTCAGCAGGGCGCTGGCGTCGAGGTCGAAGTCGGTTCCGGTGGTGGTCCGCACGTCCCAGCCGAGACCGACGGTCACCGCGGTCAGATTGGGCGCGGCCTTGGTCAGCGAGACGTTGCCGCCCTTGCTGAGGCTGACTCCCACGAGTCCCTCCATTGGTTGTCAGGGGCAGCGCCCCCGTTGTGCCTTGCATCGGATCAACGTCTGGATCCTAGTGACCGGTTCCCGGGTCAAACAGACACTTCGGCCGAAGAATCACAGGGTGTCGAGCGCCTTGACGTAGTCGTTCAGATCCCGGGCGTCCGGCAGATCGTTGACGACGGTCCAGCGGACCGTGCCCGAGGCGTCGATGACGAAGGTGCCGCGCACCGCGCACCCCTTCTCCTCGTCGAAGACGCCGTACGCCCGCGCGGCCTCGCCGTGCGGCCAGAAGTCGGAGAGCAGCGGATACTCCAGTCCCTCCTGCTCGCCGAAGATGCGCAGGCTGTGCATCGAGTCGGCGGAGACGGCGAGCAGCTGTGTCTCGTCGTTGACGAACGACGGCAGCTGCTCCTGGAGCGCGCGCAGCTCGCCCGTGCACACACCGGTGAACGCGAACGGATAGAAGAGCAGGACGACGCGCTTGCCGCCGCGGAAGTCCGCGAGGCGCACGGTGCGTCCGTGGTTGTCCTTCAGCTCAAAGTCCGGGGCCTGTGAGCCGACCTCGATCGCCATGTCCACTCCACCTCTTTGGGAACTCCGCTCCCGCTGGGCCGAACCGGTGAAGCCCCACCCTACGCGCCTGTGCCAGGGCCCCGCGGCGGCTGGGCGGCCACGGGGCCCTCGAGGGTGCGGCTCCACCCCTTGGGCGGATGAGCCGAAGGGGGAGGATTCAGCGCTTGGGTGCGGCGAGACGGACGCCCGACCAGTCCTTGCCGACGCTGATGCTCTTGGATGAGGAGAGGCCGGCGGTCTTGGCCGCGTCGATCACATCGCTCGGCTCGACGTATCCGTCACGACCGGTCTTCGGCGTCAGCAGACAGATGACACCGCCCTCGTCCAGCAGGCCGATGGCATCGACCAGCGCGTCCGTGAGATCGCCGTCCTCGTCGCGGAACCAGAGCACGACGGCGTCGGCGACGTCGTCGTAGTCCTCGTCCACGAGCTCCTGACCGATCACGGACTCGATGCCTTCACGGAGATCCTGGTCGACGTCGTCGTCGTAACCGATCTCCTGGACCACCTGTCCGGGAGAGAACCCCAGCTTTCCAGCCGGGTTGGTCCGCTCCTCCGCGTGGTCCGCGGTCGCGCTCACGGCTTGCCTCCTGATCGTGTGTGGAAAATGCTGCAGCCGCGCGCGTACGCGCGGCGTTGGCCGTAGTCCACACGTGCTGGGCGGATCGCGCAAGTACCCGGCCGCCGAGACCGCCGAAACGGTGACGTTTGCGGCCGTCTTGCCGCAAGTCCCGGCACGCTCGAGGGACTGAGGGCGATCCAGGGCACACCCTTCGATGGCCTTTGCGGCTTTTCTTCCCGGCAGCCCGCCCTCATACGCCACCCAATCGCGAACAAAGAGCCGAAACGCCTGCGCGATCCCGGTGCGCGCATACGACGTGCATACGGCGTGCGCACGGCGTGCACCCCGCCCGCATACGACGCACACCCCCGCCCGCCCGCGACCTGACACAGGACTTCGGGGTTACCCCTGAGTAGAGATGACGTTTCCCGTCCAGCGGTACACGATGGGAGACGGTGCACGCCCGCCCTGTCGCAACTCCCGCCCTGTCACACCTCTCCTAACAGTGAAGGAACAGCGTGGCTTCCGGATCAGATCGCAACCCGATCATCATTGGCGGCCTTCCCAGTCAGGTCCCGGACTTCGATCCCGAAGAGACCCAGGAGTGGCTGGACTCCCTCGACGCCGCCGTCGACGAGCGGGGGCGAGAGCGCGCCCGCTACCTGATGCTCCGCCTGATCGAGCGGGCCCGTGAGAAGCGCGTGGCCGTGCCCGAGATGCGCTCCACGGACTACGTCAACACCATCGCCACCAAGGACGAGCCGTTCTTCCCCGGAAACGAGGAGATCGAGCGGAGCATCCTCAACGCCACCCGGTGGAACGCGGCCGTCATGGTCTCGCGCGCCCAGCGCCCCGGGATCGGCGTCGGCGGCCATATCGCCACCTTCGCCTCCTCCGCCTCCCTCTACGACGTGGGCTTCAACCACTTCTTCCGCGGCAAGGACGAGGGCGACGGCGGCGACCAGATCTTCTTCCAGGGGCACGCCTCCCCCGGCATCTATGCCCGCGCCTTCCTGCTCGACCGGCTCGACGAGGCCCGGCTCGACGCATTCCGCCAGGAGAAGTCCAAGGCCCCCGACGGTCTGTCGTCCTATCCGCATCCGCGGCTGATGCCGGACTTCTGGGAGTTCCCGACCGTCTCCATGGGTCTGGGCCCGATCAGCGCCATCTACCAGGCGCGGATGAACCGCTATATGGAGGCCCGCGGCATCGCCGACACGTCCAAGTCCCACGTCTGGGCCTTCCTCGGCGACGGCGAGATGGACGAGCCGGAGTCGCTCGGCCAGCTGTCCATCGCAGCCCGCGAGGGCCTGGACAATCTGACCTTCGTGGTCAACTGCAATCTCCAGCGGCTGGACGGCCCGGTGCGCGGCAACGGCAAGATCATCCAGGAGCTGGAGTCGCAGTTCCGCGGCGCCGGCTGGAATGTGATCAAGCTGATCTGGGACCGCACCTGGGACCCGCTGCTCGCCCAGGACCGGGACGGCGTACTGGTCAACAAGCTGAACATCACGCCGGACGGGCAGTTCCAGACGTACGCCACCGAGACCGGCGCATACATCCGCGACCACTTCTTCGGCGACGACCACCGGCTGCGCGCGATGGTCGCGAACATGACCGACCACCAGATCCTGATGCTCGGCCGCGGCGGCCACGACCACCGCAAGATCTACGCCGCCTACTCGGCGGCCCGTGCCCACAAGGGCCAGCCCACGGTGATCCTCGCCCAGACCGTGAAGGGCTGGACGCTCGGCCCGAACTTCGAGGGCCGCAACGCCACCCACCAGATGAAGAAGCTGACGGTCGACGACCTCAAGGGCTTCCGGGACCGGCTGCACCTGCCCATCGCGGACAAGGACCTGGAAAGCGGCCTGCCGCCGTACTACCACCCCGGCCGCGACTCCGAAGAGATCCAGTACATGCACGACCGGCGCAAGTCCCTGGGCGGGTACGCGCCGACCCGCGTCGTGCGCGCGAAACCCCTGCAACTGCCCGACGACAAGGTGTACGCGGCGGTCAAGAAGGGCTCCGGACAGCAGTCCATCGCCACCACCATGGCGTTCGTCCGGCTGCTGAAGGACCTGATGCGGGACAAGGAGATCGGCAAGCGGTTCGTACTGATCGCGCCGGACGAGTACCGCACCTTCGGCATGGACTCCTTCTTCCCGAGCGCCAAGATCTACAACCCGCTGGGGCAGCAGTACGAGGCGGTGGACCGCGAGCTGCTGCTCGCCTACAAGGAGTCCCCCACCGGACAGATGCTGCACGACGGCATCTCGGAGGCCGGCTGCACCGCCTCGCTGATCGCCGCGGGCTCCGCGTACGCCACCCACGGCGAACCGTTGGTCCCGGTGTACGTCTTCTACTCGATGTTCGGCTTCCAGCGCACCGGCGACCAGTTCTGGCAGATGGCGGACCAGCTGGCGCGCGGCTTCGTGCTGGGCGCGACCGCCGGGCGCACCACCCTGACCGGCGAGGGCCTGCAGCACGCGGACGGCCACTCGCAGCTGCTGGCCTCCACAAACCCGGCGTGCGTCGCCTACGACCCCGCCTTCGGCTTCGAGATCGCCCATATCGTCAAGGACGGTCTGCGCCGGATGTACGGCTCCGACGCCGAGCACCCCCACGGCGAGGACGTCTTCTACTACCTGACCGTCTACAACGAGCCCATCCAGCACCCGGCCGAACCCGACGACGTGGACGTCGAGGGCATCCTCAAGGGCCTCCACCGCTTCAAGGCGGGCGAGGCCGGCGACGTGTCCGCCCAGATCCTGGCGTCCGGCGTCGCCGTGCCCTGGGCCGTGGAGGCGCAGCGGCTGCTGGCCCAGGAGTGGAACGTCCGCGCGGACGTGTGGTCGGCGACCTCCTGGAACGAGCTGCGGCGCGACGCCGTCGCCACGGACGAGCACAACCTCCTCCACCCGGAGGAGGAGCAGCGTGTTCCGTACGTCACCCGGAAGCTGTCCGGGGCGGCCGGTCCGTTCGTCGCGGTCTCCGACTGGATGCGGTCCGTGCCGGACCAGATCTCCCGCTGGGTCCCGGGGACGTACACCTCCCTGGGCGCCGACGGCTTCGGCTTCGCGGACACGCGGGGCGCGGCGCGGCGGTACTTCCACATCGACGCGCAGTCGATCGTGCTGGCGGTGCTGACGGAGCTGGCGCGGGAGGGAAAGCTGGACCGCTCGGTTCTGAAGCAGGCGGTCGACCGTTATCAGCTGCTGGACGTCGCCGCGGCTGAGCCGGGTGCGGCGGGCGGCGACGCGTAGCCGCCTGCGGCGCGCATACGGGGTCCAAGGCCCGGGCGCCTCGCCTCGTGCCGAGCCACGAGCCTCGCTCCGGGCCGGGCCGCCCCCAGGCCCGGACCCGGAGCCCGGCTCGAGCCCGGAGCCCGGGGGCCTCGCTTCGTACTGGCCCCCGGGACCCGCGGTCCCCGGGCACCCGGAGCCTCGCCCCGCACCAGGCCGCCCCAAGCCCGGGACCCGGACCCGGAGCCGGAACCCCACGGCCTCCCCTCGTACCGCCCCAAGCCCGGGACCCGGACCCGGAGCCTGGGGGCCTCCCCTCGTACCGCCCCACCCCGGGACCCGCGGTCCCCGAGGCCCGGACCTCGCTCCCTATCGGGCCGCCCCAGGCCCGGGGCGCTCGGGTGGGCGGGGCGAGCGGAAGGAGCCCGGGCCCGGGGGAAGGGTGCACGGGGGCGTCGGTCCCACGTGCGGAGCCCCTAGCATGCTGCGCATGAACGAAACGTCCGCCCAAGATCGGTGGGAGCGGCGCAGTCAGGGGCCCCTCCTGTGGCTCGCCGTCGCCTTCGCCGTCGCGTACGCCGTACCCGTCGTCGCCCCTGACTCCGCCCCCTGGGTGCGCACCCTGTGCGTGATCACGAACTGGGTGGTCTGGGCGGCGTTCGCCGTGGACTACTCCGCACGGCTGTGGCTCGCCGAGAACCGGATGCGTTTCGTCCGCTCCAACCCGCTCTCCCTGCTCGCCGTCGCCCTCCCCCTCCTCCAGCCGCTACGGCTGCTCAAGCTGGTCTCGATGCTGCTGCTCGCGGGCCAGCGGGCCCGTATGGCGTCGCAGGTGCGGGTGACGACCTATGTCGCCGGCTCCTGCCTCGGGCTGCTGATCTTCGGGGCGCTGGCGGTGCTGGAGGTGGAACGCCATGCGCCCGGTGCGTCGATCCAGTCGCTGGGCGACGCCCTGTGGTGGGCGTTCACCACGATGACCACCGTCGGGTACGGGGACATGGCGCCCACGACCGGCGTCGGCCGGATCCTGGCGGTGGGGCTGATGCTCTCCGGCATCGCCCTGCTCGGTGTGGTCACGGCGAACATCGCCGCTTGGTTCATCGCCCGCTTCGAGAAGGACGAGGATGCCGAGCGCCGTCACTCCGCGGCCATCGAGGCGCTGACCGCCGAGGTCCGCTCGCTGCGTGCCGAGGTGGCGCGGCTGTCCGAACCGGAATCGGAGCGGGAAGCCGACCGGGGATCCGAGAGGGTTTCGCAGCCGGCTTCCGAGCCGGGCGGCGAGCCGGTTCCCGCGCCGGGATCCGCCCCGGTCCCCGCGGCCCAGACCGCGGCCCGGTCATAGACGACGAGGTTCCGGCGCGCCGCCCTGTCCGACGCGAACGCCACGGCGGAGGTGCGGCCGCGCCCCTACAGGTGCCGGACGTCCGCTATGTCCGGCACCCCGCACCGGCCGGGCGGGCAGGTCTCAGCTCTCCCACAGTTTGAACGCCCGCACCCGGTATGGCGAGCGCGGGGCCCATGTCCCGCTGCCCGGGTACGTCTCGAACTCGCCCGTCTCCGCGCATTCGCCCGACTGGTAGGTGGTGACCGGCCGCCCGGTCCTGTTGGCCAGTGACTGGGCCGCGGCCCCCGCCGGCAGCCGGATGCAGGACTCGATGTCGGTGTCGGCGAGTTCGAAGGTCTGGCGGGGGCCCTGGAAGTCGTCCTCGGGCCACAGGCAGAGCTGCCCCGGCCCACAGGGCCCGAGGTCCGCCGGCGCCCCGGAGGCCGTGGCGGTTCCCCCGGAAGCCGTGGCGGTTGCCTCGGGTGCCGACAGCAGGGCGGCGGCGGTCGCGGCGAGCACAGCGAACGCGGCAGCGGCCAGGGCGGTGGCGGTCATCTGCATCTGGTTCTCCCCCGTACGGTGTGGTCCTGCTCTGGAACCACGGTGGGCCGCCCGGCCCGACCGGGGAAGGGCGCCTGCGGCCGATCACCCTGATAGGCGACTGGCCCTCCTCCCCCGGCAAGCACCCGGTAGCCGCAGGCGACCAAGGCGCGGCCGCACGTCCTCGGCGCGCGCGGGCGCGAAACGTGATCTACCTCACGGTATTCACAGAGGTGCCCGTGAGTCTCCTAGGGTGTCCCGCAGTGACTTCCTTCAACACCTCCCCCACCCTCCCCGTCTGGCGCGCAGTGCTGGCTCTGGCCGTCGTGTTCGTGATGCTGGCGACGACGGGGTGGACCGCCGTACGACACCACGGCGGTCCACGGGACGCCCTGGAAGCCGAGTTGACCGGGTGGCGGAAGGAGCGGGTGGGGACTCGTGCCCTGCCCTCGCCCGACTCTCCGCCACAGCGCATCGCCGCCTTCTTCGCGTCGATCGGCTCGGCGCGGCAGCACCGACTCGCGGACCGCTTCCCCCGCATCGTCGGCAATCTCAACGGCGCGCCCGTCAGCCTGCGTTACCGCGCCAACCGCAGCTCCCTCGGCGCGACGCTGAAGATGGAGGGCGAGCGGCTCCGCAAGGCCTCGTCCCGGTTGACCCGCGAGGGTCGGCACACCGCCGCCCGCCGGCTGCACCGCTTCCGGGCGCTGATGGCCCGCGACCGGCAGATCCTCGCCTTCGACCCGTCCGGTTCCGGGAAGGTCGCCGAGGTCTTCGGCGACCTCGACCGCGCCGAGCGGGTCTCGGTCGTGGTCCCGGGCGTCGACACCAATCTGCTCACCTTCCAGAAGACCGCGCGCAAGTACACCGCCCCGGTGGGCATGGCGCAGTCGCTGTACGCCGCCGAGCAGGCCGCGGCGCCCCGGGCCCGTACGGCCGTCATCGCGTGGGCGGACTACACCGCGCCCGTCGGGATCGGCATGGACTCGGCGATCGGCCGGCTCGCGGAGAGCGGCGCGGTGCGGCTGACGGCGCTGACCGAGGCGCTCCCCGGCGACTCGGAGGTCGCGCTGTTCTGCCACAGCTACGGTTCCGTGGTCTGCGGGGTCGCCGCGCGCGGCCTGCCGCCGCGCGTCACCGACCTGGCGGTTGCGGGCAGTCCCGGCATGCGCGCGGAGAACGTCGCCGGCCTGGGCACCCGTGCCCGGGTGTGGGCGATGCGGGACGAGGACGACTGGATCGAGGACGTGCCGCATCTGGCGGTCGGGGGGCTCGGGCATGGCGAGGACCCGGTCGCGCCCGACTTCGGCGCGCGTGTGCTGTCGGCTGCGGGCGCGGTCGGCCACGCAGGCTATTTCAAGCCGGGAACTGGGAGTGTGGAGAACTTCGCCGCGATAGGTGTCGGCTCCTACGGCGACGTGGAATGTGCGCCGGGGCATCGGGCCTGCCGCAGCGGTATTTCCGGCGCAAAAGACGTCCGACGCGCGTAGACCGCCGTGGATCGAGGTGGATCCGGGTGGATTTGGCTGGTTGCCAAGGGGCGACGCGCGGGCGTACGCCGCATACGATGAGGCGTATGGGTGATGTGCTGGCCGGAATTCAAGCCACTTGGGAGTTCGAGTCCGACTCCGTGCTCATCCGCTTCGAACGGGGGATCCGTACGCCGAAGCTGCTCTCCGTGCTCGGTGAACGGCGCATCCCCCACGAGGCGTTGGCGTCGGTGATGCTCACTCCCGGCAAGCGGGGGACGGTGGTGCTGCGCGCCGTGCCCAGATCCGGCGCGGACCCGCTGATGGAAGCGGCCGCGGACCAACTCAAGGAGGCCTGCGACCCCTACCGGCTGGTGCTGCCGGCCGAGCGGGAGACACTCGCCGAGTACTACGCCGACGAGCTGCGGGCCCGGCTGAGCCCGGACGCGGACCGGCCGGCGGACCGCTTCACAGTGGCGGCCCCACCCCCGCCGCTGCACTTCAAGGCCTACGACGGCAAGGCCTCGTTCGACGGCACGCACGTCTCCTTCCGCTGGTTCCGGACGGGCGCGTCGTCGGCGAAGTGGAAGGCCGGCGACCAGAGCTTCCCGGTGGCGGAACTGAGCGGGGTGGAGTGGCGCTCGCCCGAGGTCTTCGACGGCTGTCTGCGGCTGCTGCGGGACGGCGGCACGCCCGGGGAGCGGGCGCAGCCGGACCAGGACCCCGCCGCGGTGGTCTTCGGACTGGGCTACGGGCCGGTGCACGAGTCGCTGCCGTTCGCCGCGGCGGTGCTGGAGTCGATCCGCACGACGTCGGCCGTCCCGGCCCTGGCGATCCCCTCGGCCCGCCGCGACCCGGCGGACATCGCGGACCGGATCCGGCATCTGGGGGAGCTGCACCAGGCGGGACTGGTGACGGACGAGGAGTTCACCACCAAGAAGGCGGAGCTCCTGGCGGAACTGTGACCGGGGCCGGGCCCCGTGTCATACCGTTCCGATCCTGGCCCGGCCGGCCTGGCTGCCGCCGTTCGCCGCAGTGCTGATCCTGACCGGCCGCCGCACCCGGGCCTTCGAGGCGCCGTGGCACGGCGCGGGCCGGGGGCGGCGGGCGGTCGCGGGGCTGCTGACGGCGTTCTCCGCGGTCTTCGCACCGGGCCTGGCGTGACGCCGGACCGGCCGCAGGTCATCCGCCGGGGCGTACTCGGATCACTCGCGGCCCGCCGACGTGCTCGACATGTCCGGGTACCGCTCGCCCGCCACCCGGGCCGCGATGGCGTCCAGGGTCTTCAGCTCGGCCTCGTCGAGGACCAGCCGGGCGGCCGCCGTGTTCTCCTCCAGGCGGGTGCGCCTGCGGGTGCCGGGGATCGGGATCACCGGCAGACCGTGCGCCTCGGCCCGGTGGTGGACCCAGGCGAGGGCGATCTGGGCGGGGGTGGCGCGGTGGGCGGCCGCGATCTCCCGCAGGGGGGCGAGCAGGGCCGCGTTGGCGGTGGCGTTGGGGCCGGTGAGGCGAGGGAAGTAGCGACGCAGGTCATCCTCGCTGAGCTCCTCTTCGGCGTGGACGAACGCCCCCGTCAGAAAGCCCCGGCCGAGCGGGGAGTACGGCACGAGGGCGGTGCCCAGCTCGGCGGCCGCCGGGACGACCTTCTGCTCGATGTCGCGGCTGAACAGCGACCACTCCGACTGCACGGCGGCGATGGGGTGCACGGCGTGCGCCGCGCGCAGCTCGTCTGCGGTGACCTCGCTCAGGCCGAGGCGTCTGACCTTGCCCTGGGCGACGAGTTCGGCCATCGCGCCGACCGACTCCTCGATGGGGACGTCCGGGTCGCGGCGGTGCATGTAGTAGAGGTCGATCCGGTCCACGCCGAGGCGGCGCAGACTGGCGTCGGCGCACTGGCGGATATACGCGGGATCGTTGCTGATGGTCCGCCTGGCGGGGTCGTCCGGGTCGAGCCGTATGGCGAACTTGGTGGCCAGCACGATGTCGTCGCGGTGCGCCCGGACGAAGGGGGCGAGGAACTTCTCGTTCTCCCCGGCCCCGTACATGTCGGCCGTGTCGTACAGGGTGACGCCGAGCTCCAGGGCGCGCTCCAGTGTGGCGCGCGCCTCGCGGGCGTCGGTCGGGCCGTAGGCGAAGCTCATGCCCATACAGCCGAGGCCCTGGACGCCGACCTCGTCTCCGGTGCTGCCGAGCGGGGCTCGTGCGAGGGCGGCGGTGCTGTTCGCGGTGTCCGTCTCGGGGGACGTCTTCGGGATGGTCATAGGTGGGTTCAGACCCTCTCCGGCGCCCTGCGGGCGTCAGTGTCGGAGGCGCGTGCGGTGTTGTCGGCGCCATCGGCGATCTCGGTGTTTGCGGTGTTCTCGGCGTTCTCGGCGCTGTCGGCGTTCGCGGCGCTGTCGGCGTAGAAACCGATCTTGCAGTCGAGTACGGCAAGGGTGTCCTGGAGCTCCGCGATCCGGGCGATCACCTCGCGCCGGGTCCGCTCCAGCAGTTCCTTCCTGGCCTCGAAGGTGTGCTCGCCCTCCCGTACGAGATGTGCGTAGCGGACCATGTCCGCCACCGGCATGCCGGTCAGCCGGAGCTTGCCGACGAGCGCGAGCCAGTCCAGGTCCCGATTGGAGAACCGGCGCTGGCCCGTGTGCGAACGGTCGACGTGCGGCATCAGCCCGATCCGCTCGTACCAGCGCAGGGTGTGCGCGGTGAGCCCGGTCAGGGCCGCGACCTCGCTGATCGTGTACCGGTCCTCACCGGCCGGCCGCGGGTGGGAACCCGAGACGGGGAGAGAGGCGAACGGCGTGGGAGGGGAAGCGGAGACAGGGGTGGATTCGGGGGTGCTCTCAGTCACCATGCCGCCACGCTAGAACCTTGGAGTGCACTTCAAGCAAGCCCGTTCCGTACGTGTGTGCGCCCACCCCTTAGGCTCATACGCATGCAGAGCCTGGCGATGATCGAGAACTGGCCGACGCCGACCGCGGCGGCCGCCGTCGTACGCGCGGACGGGACCGTCGCCGGCGCACACGGTCCCACCGGACGCCGCTTCCCGCTCGCCTCCGTCACCAAGCCGCTCGCCGCGTACGCGGCGCTCGTGGCGTACGAGGAGGGGGCGGTCGAACTCGACGAGCCGGCCGGTCCCGAGGGCTCGACCGTGCGGCATCTACTCGCCCACACCTCCGGTCTCGCCTTCGACGAGCACCGCGCCGTGGCCGCGCCCGGCACACGCAGGATCTACTCCAACGCGGGTTTCGAGGTGCTCGGCGACCACATCGCCAAGGCGACGGACATCCCGTTCGAGGAGTATCTGCGGCAGGCGGTGCTCGAACCGCTGGGGATGACCTCGACCGCGCTCGACGGGTCCCCGGCCAAGGACGCCGTCTCGACGGTCGACGACCTGGTGCGCTTCGCCGCCGAGGTCCAGGCCCCGCGGCTGCTCGACGCCCGCACGGTCCTGGAGGCGATGACCGTCGTCCATCCGGGGCTGACCGGCATCCTGCCCGGGTACGGGCATCAGAAGCCCAACGACTGGGGCCTCGGCTTCGAGATCCGCGACGGCAAGTCCCCGCACTGGACGGGCGCCTCGTCGTCGCCGCGCACCTTCGGGCACTTCGGCCAGTCCGGCACCTTCCTGTGGATCGACCCGGACGCGGGCGCGGCGTGTGCGGCGCTGACGGACCGGGCGTTCGGGCCGTGGGCGATCGAGGCGTGGCCGACGTTTACGGACGCGGTGCTGGCGAACCTGAGGTCTGCCTGAGATCGTCGGGTTCGGCGACCTGTGGCGTGGGCCGGGCATCGGCCCCGTCCTCCTCGGCGCAGCGCGACGCAGGCACCCCGCCGTCCGGGCCGATGAGAAGCACCTCGACGGCGCCCGACGTGTCGGCGGCGTACGCGGTCGTGCACACCAGCTGCAGTACGGCGTGCTCCGGCAGCCTGCGCACCGAGAACGAGGCCCTGATCTCGACCCGGCCGGGGAACTCCGCGGACCGCGTCACCCGGAGGGCGCCCACGGGCGGCGGGGGCAGGGCGCTCTCCAGCCCGGCCTCCTGCTCGTGCGGCAGCGGCCCCGCCGCCAGCGCCGCGAGGCTCTTGCCGATCGCCTCCTGCGAGATATGCAGTTCCTCGGGTCCGCCGAAGTTCGTGTCGGCCGACCGGGCCACCGGCACCAACTGTCTCTCGGGGCCGACGAAGAACAGCAGCAGCCGGTGTGCTTCGTCGGGGTAGACGTTGACGGTGGCGGGCCCGCCGGCCTCGACGACGCCGGTCCCCTGCACTCCGCAGCCCGCCAGCAGCAGGGCCGCCGATGCGGCGAGAGCCCGGCCCAGAGCCCGCCTCACGAGGTCGCCCCCTCCGTGGTCAGGGGCAGTTCGACGGTGAAGACGGCTCCGCCGCCGGCGGCGTTGGCGGCGCGGACCGTGCCGCCGTGCAGCCGTACGTTCTCCAGGGTGATGGCCAGTCCGAGACCGCTGCCCTCCGAGCGGGTGCGGGCGGCGTCCGCCTTGTAGAAGCGGTCGAAGAGATGCGGCATGGCCTCCTTGCTGATGCCCGGGCCGCTGTCGGCGACCTCCATGACCAGGGCGGCCGGTCCCGTGCCGGGGGTCCGGGCGCGCACCCGGACCGTGACGGGCGCGGCGCCGTGCCGCAGCGCGTTGCCGACGAGATTGGCCACGATGACGTCAAAGCGCCGCGGGTCGACGCGGGCCCGGATGGCGTCGGGCAAGTCCGCGACGACGTCGGCGGGGTCGCTCCAGCGGCGGCTGTGCAGGGTCTTGCGGATCGTTTCGGCGATGTCGACCTCGTCGAGGTGCAGTTCGGCGGCGCGGGCGTCAAAGCGGGAGATCTCCATCAGATCCTCGACCAGGACGGCGAGCCTGCCCGTCTCCACGCTGATCAACCGGATGGCGGCGGCGGTGTCGCGGTCCAGCGACCCGGCGTCCTCGTCGAGGAGTTCGGTGACGGCCAGCATCCCGGCGAGCGGAGTGCGCAGCTCGTGTGAGACGTCGGCGGCGAAGCGCCGGGCGCGGCTCTCGGCGCGCTGGAGTTCGTCCACCGACCGTTCCAGCGCGCCCGCCGACTCGTTGAAAGTGCGGGCGAGGTCGGCGAGTTCGTCCGACCCCTTTGCCTGGATGCGGGTGTCGAGCCGTCCGCGGCCCATGCTGCGGGCGGCCAACCGCAGTTCACGCACCGGCCGCAGCACGCTGCGGGCGGACAGCAGAGCGGGCACGAGCGCCACGGCCAGCCCCGGCACCGCGCCGTCCCGGGCGGCCGTGACCATGGCCCGTACGTTGGCCTCCTCGTCGTTCAGCGGCATCACCGCGTACAGCGTCAGCCCGCTGGACTGGAAGGAGTGGCCGGTGGCGAAGACGGCGGGCACCGCGATGGTGAGGTAGGGGTCGCCGCCCTTGACGACGCGCTGGAAGCTGCCGCGGGGGTCGGCGTGGGCGGCGCGGCGCAGCTCCGGGGTGATGACGGTGGAAACCGGGCTGCTGGTGGAGGAAACCCGGACCGATCCGTACTCGGCGAAGACATACCAGGCGCGGGGCTTTCCGCGGCCCGCTATGCGGCGCAGCTCCCGCTGGAGGTGGGCGCCGTCGACGGGGAGGCCGACGGCGAGGTTGGCCACCTGGTCGCGGAAGGAGGAGACGGCGGTGTTCTGAGTCTGCTCCAGGATGGCGTTGCGGGCCTCGCGATAAGTGAGGGTGGCGGTGGTGCCCGCGCTGACGGCGGCCACGAGGAGGAAGGCGAGGACGAGCCGGGTGCGCAGCCCGAAGCGCGCCCGTGTCGGCGACCCGGCAGCCTCGCGAGTGTCGCTCACAGATCCCCCTTGTTCGCTTCTCCGCCCACTCGGCGAAACAGCAGACACCGCCACCGCCTGCGACCCGGCAGCCTCGCGTGCGTCGCTCACAGATCCCCCTCGTTCGCTTCTCCGCCCACTCGGCGAAACAGCAGACACCGCCACCGCCTGCGACCCGGCAGCCTCGCGTGCGTCGCTCACAGATCCCCCTCGTTCGCTTCTCCGCCCACTCGGCGAAACAGCAGACACCGCCACCGCCTGCGACCCGGCAGCCTCGCGTGCGTCGCTCACAGATCCCCCTCGTTCGCTTCTCCGCCCACTCGGCGAAACAGCAGACACCGCCACCGCCTGCGACCCGGCAGCCTCGCGTGCGTCGCTCACAGTGGGCCGAAGCGGTAGCCGAAGCCGCGCAGCGTCTGTATGTACCGCGGGCTGCCGGGCACGTCCTCGATCTTGTTCCGGAGCCGCCGGACGCAGGCGTCGACCAGTCGGGCGTCGCCGTGGTAGCTGTGCTCCCAGACGTGTTCGAGGAGCTGCTGTCTGCTGAAGACCTGTTCTGGGGCGGCGGTCATATACAGCAGCAGTCTCAGCTCGGAGGGGGCGAGCGTGAGCCGCTGCCCGCCCTTGGAGACGGTCAGCCCGGCGCGGTCGACGGAGAGTTCGCCGTGGACCTCGACGGAGGTCCGGCCGGCGGGCGCCTCGATCCGGCGGAGCACCGCCCTGATCCGGGCGTCGATCACATCGGTGCGGGCGGGTTTGACGATGTAGTCGTCGGCGCCCGCCTCCAGTCCCACCACGACGTCGAAGTCGTCGCCGCGGGCCGTGAGCATGATGATGGGCAGTTGGCTGGCCTCCCGGACCCGGCGGCAGATCTGCACGCCGTTCATGCCCGGCAGCATCAGATCCAGCAGCAGCAGATCGGGGCGGAACTCACCGAGGGCGGCGAGCCCGGCCTCCCCGGTGCCGACGCCGCACACCTCGTGCCCGCGTCGGCGCAGTCCGAGTTCGACGCCTTCGCGGACGGAGGGATCGTCTTCGATCAGCAGGACGCGTGGCATGAGCGGAGTATCCCAACGGTGTGTCCGGACAGGTCAGGCAGTTCAGGGGGTTCGGCGGGTTCGGCGCAGGCGGCGGCCGGCGGTGCGGAGCACGACCCGCACCTCTTCAAGACGCAACGGGCGGGACAGCAGCGCGAAGACCGCCGCGACGGCCGCAGTGCCCGCCGCGGCGGACGCGAGCGGCCCGTGCTGCGAGGTCTGCTCGGCGGCCAGGCGGGCGAGGACGGTCGCGGGTGCGGCGGCGAGCAGCAGCCGCGCGAGTGCCGCGGCCGTCGGGGAGCGCCTCAGCCGGGTTCGGGCCGGGGAGCCGGATGTCCGGGCGAGCCGGCGGTGGAGCGTGTACGCGGTGACGGCCCAGCCCGCGAAGAGGGCCGCCGAGTAGGCCCCGGCCATGCCGGTGACCGCCCAGCGGGCGGGCAGCAGCAGATACGCGGCAGCCGAGCCGCCCGCGTTGAGCGCCACGATCACCAGGTTGAGCAGGAAGGGCGTACGGGTGTCGGAGAGCGCGTAGAAGGCGCGGGAGAGCACGTACTGGCCGGAGAAGGCGATCAGCCCGGGTGCGAACGCGGCCAACGCGCCCGCCATGACCGCGATGTCGCCGGCGTCGGTCCTGCCGTACTGGTAGACGAGCGCCATGACCGGCTGGGCGAGCGCGAGCAGCGCGCAGGCGGCGGGCACGACGACGGCGAGGCTGCCACGCAGGGCGTACGCGACGTCCCGGCGCACGGCCGCGGCGTCGCCGTCGGCGGCTGCGCCGCTCATCCGCGGCATAAGGGCGGTGACCAGGGAGACGGTCACGATGCCGTGCGGCACTGCCCACAGCACATAGGCGTTGTTGTAGGCGCTGAAGCCGGCGCCGCCGTCGATGCCGAGCGCGGCGGCCCGGGTGCCGGCGGCGGTGGCGAGCCGGGTCACCGCCCAGTACGCCAGCTGGTTGGTCAGCACCAGCAGGACCAGCCAGCCAGCGGAGCGCAGCGGCCGGGTCAGTCCGCTGCCGCGCCAGTCGAACCGCGGCCGCCAGCGGAACCGGGCCGCTCGCAGCGACGGCCACAGCGCGAGGGCCTGGACGGCGATCCCGGCGGTGGTGCCCCAGCCGAGGAGGGCGGTCTCGGCTGGGGTGAGGGCGCCGCCGGTGCCCGCGGTGACCAGGAACAGCCCGAACACGGCGATGACGACGACGTTGTTGAGGACCGGCGTCCACATCATCGCGCCGAACCGGCCGCGGGCGTTGAGCACCTGCCCGAGCAGGGTGAAAAGTCCGAGGAAGAAGATCTGCGGCAGGCAGTAGCGGGCGAAGGCCACGGTGGCTGCCCGCTGCCCGCCGGTGTAGTCCGTGTAGACGTCGACGACGGCGGGCGCGGCGAGCACGGCCGCGGCGGTGAGCACGACAAGTGCGGCGGTGCAGACGGTGAGCAGCCGGTCGGTGTACGCGGCTCCGCCGTCGTCGTGCTCCTTCGCAGCCTTGACGAGCTCCGGCACGAAGACGGCGTTCAGCGCGCCGCCGAGGAGCAGCATGTAGACGATGGTGGGCACGGAGTTCCCGACGGCGTACCCGTCGGCGACCACGCCCACTCCGAGAGCGGCGGCCACCACGGCGGACCGCACGAATCCCGTGGCCCGCGACACGACGGACCCGGCGGCCATGACGGCCCCGCTGCGCGCGACGGACGCCTGCCGCGGGCCGGGTTCCGCGGAATCGGCGCGGCCGTCGCGCGCGGTGCCCGCAGCGTGCCCGCCGCCGGACGACGCTCCGTCCCGCGGTGCGGGGCCTGGGTCCGCGCCGACGTGCGCGGCCGGCGACGCCGACGCCGTCTCCTCGGACGCCGCACCAGCGGGAACGGCCGGATCGCCCGCCGCCGGCACGGCGGCGTCGCGCCGTGCGGGCGGGACGTCGACGGTCTCGGCGGGGCCGCCGGCCGGCGGGTGGCGCAGGCTCATCGGCGGGTCAGATACGCCTGGAAGGCGCGGTACAGCGTGTGGTTGGCGGTGCCGGTCAAGGGTGTCTCCCACTCCCCCAGGGTCTCGACGACCTGTCCCCCGGTGCCGAGCTTCCAGCGCAGCAGCCCGAACGGACGTTCGTCAGGGTCGAGAGTGGAGGGTACCCCGCGCATGTCGTAGACGTCCGCTCCCCGTTCATGGGCGTCGAGGAGCATCCGCCACTGCAGGGCGTTGGAAGGGCGGACCTCGCGGCGGTGGTCGGCGGAGGCGCCCGTCTGGTACCAGACGCGGCTGCCGACCGTCACCATCGTGTGCGCGGCGAGTATCTCGCCCCGCCAGCGGGCGAGATAGAGCTTCATCCGGCCGGGCTCCTCGGCGTTGAGGGCCTTGTACTGGCGTTCGTAGTACGCGAGGGAGCGGCCCAGCCGGAAGCCGTCGCGCTGCTCGGTGATCCCCAGCAGGCGGTGGAACTCGGGGAGGTCGGCGGCCGTGCCGAGCGACACCTCGACTCCTTCCTTCCGGGCGCGCCGCACATTGCGCCGCCACTCCTGATTGAGGCCCGCCCACAGGTCGTCGGCGGTGCGGCCGGCCAGCGGCACGCGGAAGACGTGGCGGGGCTGCGCATCTCCGTCGCCGCCGGCGCCGCCCTCGCCGCAGCGCCGCCAGCCGCGGGCCCGCAGCCGCTCCGCGACGGCCGCGCCCAGTGGGTCGACCTCGCAGGCGACGACGTCGGGGAGTCGACGGCCGCGCCCGGTGAGGGATTTCAGCCGGGCGGCGTTCCAGCGCCGGTACGCGGGCGAGGGCCCGATCCGCACTGCGAACGCGCCGGCCGCCCGCAGCTGGCGCAGCAGCGGGGTGAGCCAGCGGTCGAGGTCCGGGTCGGCCCAGTCGGCGACCGGTCCCTCCGGCAGATAGGCGAAGTGCTTGCGGGTGCCGGGGAGCTGGCGCAGCAGCACCAGGGCGGCTCCGGTGAGCTGCTCCGCCTGGGGCCCGGTCCGCGGGCCCCAGCCGAGCAGCAGGGAGCGCCAGCCCTCCTTGACGTCCGCCCACGAGGGGCACTGCAGAAAACCGGCCCCGAGGGCGGCGCCGGTGCGGGATGCGAGGAACGCGCGGTACGTCGCGGCGGTGACCGGCCCCAGCCAGAACTCGCCGGCCGTCTCCTCCCGGCGCCCGCGCGCTTCCCCTTCTGACATTGCGAGCAGCGCTGACACTGCGCCTCCCTGAGTTGCGCCGTTGGGTACGTCCGGAAGGCTCACAGCCGACCGTGACCGAACCGCGCGGCGAATGTGACGGGACGACGACCGTTGCGCTCCAGAGGCGGTCACAGAGCCGCTCGTCCGTTTCCGCACGCCCTCGGCGGCCTAGAGTCCCTGGCGTCCCGGCGATCTTCACGCCGTTGCTCCCGCCGACCCCGGAGGTCCCGTTGCGTTCCCGCCAGATACGACGCCAGATACGTGCAGGACACATATGTGCGCTGCTCGCAGCCGCCTCGCTCACTGCCACGGGTTGCACCGCCGCCGCGGACACCCCGGGCGGAGAGCCGAAGGCGAAGACGGACGCCGCGCGGCAGGGCGAGGCCGGCCGGCCGGTCACCGTGACCGTGACCCCGCAGGGAGACCGGGCCGCCGCCGGCGAGCCGGTGAGGGTCACGGCGGAGGCGGGCACGCTCACCTCCGTCACCGTCACCGACGACAAGGGCCGCACCCTGGCCGGCACGGCTTCGGCGGACGGCCGCACCTGGACGTCGGACCGCGTCGCCGCACCCGGAGCCACCTACACGGTCAAGGCCGCGACCCGCACCGGGGGCGGCCGGGCGGGCACAGCGGGGTCGTCCTTCACCACCGCCCCCGCCGACAAGGTCAACAAGGTCGACTGGCGGCCGGGCGACGGCGCCGTGGTCGGGGTGGCCCAGCCGATCTCGCTGGTCTTCGACCACCCCGTCGAGAACAAGGCCGCTGTCGAGAAGCAACTGAGAGTGACCACCTCGAACAGCACCGAGGGCTCCTGGGGCTGGCTCACCGACTGGTCGGGCAAGGACCGCGTCGACTGGCGTCCGAAGGAGTACTTCGAGCCCGGCACCGAGGTGACCCTGGACGCACGGCTCAACGGCGTCGATTCGGGCGAGGACGGCGGCTGGTTCGTCCGCGACTACAAGGTCGGCTTCACCGTCGGCGACCGCCGGATCGTCAGGGTCGACCTGGACGACAAGCAGCTCACGCTGGAGCGTGACGGTGCGGTGGTCCGGCGGATCCCGGTCTCCGGCGGCACCCCCGGCGGCGACAGGCGCTCCTGGCGGGGCACGGCGGTGCTGATGTCCAAGGAGGGCACGATCCGGATGAACTCCGAGACCGTGGGTCTCGGCAGCGCATACGACAAGATGGTCGACTACTCGATGCGGCTGACCTGGTCGGGCATGTACGCGCACGCCGCGCCGTGGAACGCCGAGTACCTGGGCAAGGCGAACCGCAGCTCTGGCTGCATCGGCATGAGCGACCCCGACGCGGCCTGGCTGTACGGGCAGGTGCGCGTCGGCGATCCCTTCGAGATCGAGGGCGCGGACACCAAGGGCGCCCTCGCCCCGCATAACGGCCTGGGCGTCTGGAACGTCGACTGGGCGGACTGGCAGGCCAAGAGCGCCCTGCGGTAGGCGCCCCGGTCAGCCCCCGGCCGGTCGCCGGCCGGTCGCCGGCCGGTCGCCGGTCGGGCGCCGGTCGGACCTCGCGGCTCAGCCGCCGAGCTCCCACAGCAGCACCTCGGCGGCTGCCGCCCCCGCCTGGAGCTCAAGACCGTCCTCGCCGCTGATCCGCGCCGAGTCCCCGGGCCCGAGCTCTTCGTCCTCCAGCAGCGCCGCGCCGCGGACCATATGCACATACGCGGCGTTCGCGCCCGGCACCGCGGTCCGCTCGCCGGGGGCGAGCCGGCGTATGTGCAGCAGCGCGCCCGCCTGCGGCAGGGCGTACGGCGTGGAGTCGGCGATGCCGCGCACGATCTCGTACGAGGGCTCGCCGCCCGGGTCGCGCGGTGCTAGCCACATCTGCACGAACACCAGCGGATCGGCGCCGTCGTTGCGTTCGATGTGGCGGACCCCGCCGGCGGAGCTGAGGCGCTGGACGTCGCCGGGCCGTACGACGGTGGCGTGCCCGGCAGAGTCGCGGTGGGTCAGTTCGCCTTCGACCACCCAGGTGACGATCTCGGTGTGGCTGTGCGGATGCTCGTCGAATCCGGCGCCGGGCGCGAGGTGCTCCTCGTTGCAGGCGAGGATCGCGTCGAAGCGGAGGTTCTCGGGGTCGTAGAAGCTTCCGAAGGAGAACGCGTGCCAGGACTCGATGCCCGCGTCCGCATCGCCCCCGCGGTAGCGCTCCCCTGCCCGCCGTACAGAAATCACGCCCCCACGGTATCCCCGCGTCCCAGCGCCGGAACCGCCGCGTCCGGAGTACGCCAAAGGCCTCGTTCCCCCATATGCCAGACGCCGCGTCCAGGGGACGAAACGCGCGGTCCCGGCGACGCCCGCCAGCCCCCTTGTATACCCCGTACGCCCCGTACGCACCGGTAGCCCGACCCGCCACTCCGCGCACCCGTCCCGATAAGGCACTCTTGTCCCCGTGCCAGAACCTGCAGCGAACGACGAACACCCGCACTCCGCGACTCTGCGCCGGCTGGAGCGGTCCTCCGGCCGGCTCGCCGCAAGCGCCATCGCGCGCATGGACGAGACGCTGCCCTGGTACCGGGCGATGCCCCCGGAGAACCGGTCCTGGATCGGACTGGTGGCACAGGCGGGCATCGCCGCCTTCACCGAGTGGTTCCGGCATCCGGAAACCCCCCAGGCGATCTCGACGGACGTCTTCGGCACGGCGCCGCGCGAGCTGACCCGGGCGATCACGCTGCGCCAGACCGTGGAGATGGTGCGCACCACCATCGAGGTCATGGAGTCGGCGATCGAGGAGGTCGCGGCGCCGGGCGACGAGTCGGTGCTCCGCGAGGCGCTGCTCGTCTACGCGCGGGAGATCGCCTTCGCCACCGCACAGGTGTACGCACAGGCCGCCGAGGCCCGCGGCGCGTGGGACGCCCGGCTGGAGTCGCTGGTCGTCAACGCGGTGCTGTCGGGCGAAGCCGACGAGGGCGCGGTCTCCCGGGCCGCCGCCCTCGGCTGGAACGCGCCCGAGCATGTGTGCGTCATCCTGGGCACCGCGCCCGACGGGGACAGCGAGCTGACGGTGGAGGCGATCCGCCGGGCCGCCCGGCACGCCAAGCTCCAGGTGCTGACCGGGGTGCTCGGGGACCGGCTCGTGGTCATCGCGGGCGGCAGCGACAACCCGCTGCAGGTCGCCAAGGCGCTGATCGGGCCGTATGCGGCAGGGCCCGTGGTAGCCGGTCCCGTGGTGCCCGATCTGCTCGCGGCCACGCGCTCCGCGCAGGCCGCGGCCGCCGGGCTCAAGGCGTGTTCGGCCTGGCAGGACGCCCCGCGCCCGGTGCTCGCGGACGATCTGCTGCCGGAGCGCGCGATCGCCGCCGACCCGGCCGCGCGCGAGCAGCTGGTGGAGGAGATCTACAGACCACTGGAGGAAGCGGGCTCGGCGCTGCTGGAGACGCTGAGCGTCTATCTGGAGCAGGCGAGCAGCTTGGAGGGCGCCGCACGGATGCTCTTCGTCCACCCCAACACCGTGCGCTACCGGCTGCGACGTGTGACTGATGTCACCGGGTGGTCACCCTCCGATGTTCGCTCGGCGTTCACTCTGCGGATCGCACTGATCCTGGGGCGTCTGGCCGACGCCGACTCCCAGCCCTAATCTTTTGTCGAACACCAACAATTCCCCCAACGGTTCTTCGTCCCTGTCCCCACGGGCATTTGGAGCCGTCCACAAGAGAGAGTGTGAGGGTGCTCGTACTCGTCGCTCCCGGCCAAGGCGCTCAGACGCCCGGCTTCCTGACTCCCTGGCTCGACCTCCCCGGCGCCGGTGACCGCCTCGCGGCCTGGTCCGACGCCATCGGACTCGACCTCGTCCACTACGGCACGAAGGCCGACGCGGACGAGATCCGCGACACGGCCGTGGCACAGCCGCTGCTCGTCGCAGCCGGACTGCTGTCCGCAGACGCGCTCGGGGCGGCCCCCGACGCCGTCGCCGGCCACAGCGTCGGCGAGATCACCGCGGCCGTCTTCGCGGGCGTGCTCGACGAGACGTCCGCACTGCGACTCGTACGGAAACGCGGCCTGGCGATGGCCGAGGCCGCGGCCGTGACGCAGACCGGCATGTCCGCCGTGCTCGGCGGCGACCCGGAGCAGGTCGTCGCACACCTCCAGGGCCTGGGCCTGACCCCGGCGAATGTGAACGGCGCGGGCCAGATCGTGGCCGCGGGCACGGCGGAGCAGCTCGCCGCGCTCGCCGAGAACAAGCCCGAGAAGGCCCGGGTGATCCCGCTGAAGGTGGCGGGCGCGTTCCACACCCACCACATGGCGCCCGCGGTCGCCGCCCTGGAGGAGGCCGCCGCTTCCCTCGCCCCGGCGGCTCCGGCCGTCGCGTATGTCTCCAACAAGGACGGCCAGGTCGTCGCCGACGGCGCGGAGGTCGTGACGCGGCTCGTGGGCCAGGTCGCCAACCCGGTCCGCTGGGACCTGTGCATGGAGACCTTCACTCAGCGCGGCGCGACCGCCCTGGTCGAGGTGTGTCCCGGGGGCACCCTCACCGGACTGGCCAAGCGCGCCCTGCCGGGCGTCAAGACGCTGGCGCTGAAGACCCCCGACGACCTCGACGCGGCCCGCACGCTCGTCGCCGAGCACGCCGAGCACTCCGCCTGAGAGAAGGAGCCGTAGAGCATGTCGAAGATCAAACCCGCCAGGGGAGCGTCGTACGCGCGCATCATGGGCGTCGGCGGCTACCGTCCCACGCGGGTCGTGCCCAATGAGGTGATCCTCGAGACGATCGACTCGTCCGACGAGTGGATCCGCTCGCGCTCCGGCATCGCCACCCGCCACTGGGCCTCCGACGAGGAGACCGTCGCCGCCATGTCCCTGGAGGCGTCGGGCAAGGCCATCGCCGATGCGGGGCTGACCCCGCAGCACATCGACGCGGTGATCGTCTCCACCGTCTCGCACTTCAAGCAGACCCCGGCCGTGGCGACCGAGATCGCCGACAAGCTCGGCGCCGGCAAGCCTGCCGCGTTCGACATCTCCGCCGGCTGTGCCGGCTTCGGCTACGGCCTCACCCTCGCCAAGGGCATGATCGTCGAGGGTTCGGCGGAGCATGTGCTGGTCATCGGCGTGGAGCGGCTGAGCGATCTGACCGATCTGGAGGACCGGGCCACGGCCTTCCTGTTCGGCGACGGCGCCGGCGCGGTCGTGGTGGGCCCCTGTGAGGAGCCGGCGATCGGCCCGACCGTCTGGGGCTCGGAGGGCGACAAGTCCGAGACCATCAAGCAGACCGTTCCGTGGACGGACTACCGCGACGGCGACGTCGCCCGGTTCCCCGCCATCACGCAGGAGGGCCAGGCGGTGTTCCGCTGGGCCGTCTTCGAGATGGCGAAGGTGGCCCAGCAGGCGCTGGACGCGGCCGGCATCACGGCGGACGACCTGGACGTCTTCATTCCGCACCAGGCCAATATGCGGATCATCGATTCGATGGTGAAGACTCTGAAGCTGCCGGAGCACGTCACGGTCGCCCGTGACGTGGAGACCACCGGCAACACCTCGGCCGCCTCGATTCCGCTCGCGATGGAGCGGCTTCTGGCGACCGGTCAGGCGAAGAGCGGGGACACCGCGCTCGTCATCGGCTTCGGGGCGGGGCTCGTCTACGCCGCGACGGTCGTTACCCTCCCCTAGGCGCTTGCGGATCTTCCCAAGCACCACACCCTCTGTTAACAGATAGAAGGAGCGCCACATGGCCGCCACTCAGGAAGAGATCGTCGCCGGTCTCGCAGAGATCGTGAACGAGATCGCGGGCATCCCGACCGAGGACGTCCAGCTCGACAAGTCCTTCACCGACGACCTGGACGTCGACTCGCTGTCCATGGTCGAGGTCGTCGTCGCCGCCGAGGAGCGCTTCGACGTGAAGATCCCCGACGACGACGTCAAGAACCTCAAGACCGTCGGCGACGCGACGAAGTACATCCTCGATCACCAGGGCTGAACCTGATATGCGTTTGTCGCCACCCGGCGGTGGCGCCGTGACAATTCAGCACCCTCTACACGTGGAGAAAGAATTCCTGTGAGCTCGACCAATCGCACCGTGGTCGTCACCGGTATCGGCGCAACCACACCGCTGGGTGGCGACAGCGCATCGACCTGGGAAGGTCTTCTCGCCGGCCGGTCCGGAGTGTCGCCCCTGGAGGGCGAGCGCTTCGCCGATCTGCCGGTCCGCATCGCCGCCTCGGCGGCCGTCGACCCGGGCGAGGTCCTGCCGCGCCCCGTGGCCCGCAAGCTGGACCGCTCGGCGCAGTTCGCGCTGATCGCGGCCCGCGAGGCCTGGGCGGACGCCGGCTTCACGGCCGCCGCCGGTGAGGACCAGGCCATCGACCCCGACCGGCTGGGCACGGTCATCGCCTCCGGCATCGGCGGTGTGACCACCCTGCTCGACCAGTACGACGTGCTGAAGGAGAAGGGCGCCCGCCGGGTCTCCCCGCACACCGTCCCCATGCTGATGCCGAACAGCCCGTCGGCCAATGTGGGCCTGGAGGTCAACGCCCAGGCCGGTGTGCACACACCGGTCTCCGCCTGCGCCTCCGGCGCCGAGGCCATCGGCTACGCGGTGGAGATGATCCGCACCGGCCGCGCCGACGTGGTCGTCGCGGGCGGCACCGAGGCGGCCATCCACCCGCTGCCGGTCGCCGCGTTCGCCAACATGATGGCGATGTCCAAGAACAACGACGAGCCTCAGAAGGCCTCGCGCCCGTATGACACGGCCCGCGACGGCTTCGTCCTCGGCGAGGGCGCGGGCGTCGTCATCCTGGAGTCGGCCGAGCATGCCGCCAAGCGCGGCGCGAGGGTCTACTGCGAGGCGCTGGGCCAGGGCCTGTCCGCGGACAGCCACCACATCGCCCAGCCGGAGCCGACCGGCCGCGGCATCGCCGCCGCACTGCAGAACCTGCTCGACTCGACCGATCTGAAGGCCTCCGAGGTGGTGCACCTGAACGCGCACGCCACCTCCACGCCGCAGGGCGACATCGCTGAGATCAAGGCGCTGCGCAAGATCCTGGGCGAGGACCTCGACCATGTCGCGGTGTCCGCCACCAAGTCGATGACGGGTCATCTGCTGGGCGGCGCGGGCGGCATCGAGACCGTCGCGACGGTTCTCGCCCTGTACTGCCGCACGGCCCCGCCGACCATCAACGTCGACGAGCTCGACGAGACGGTCGACGCGGACATCGTGCGCGACGAGCCGCGGGCGCTGCCCGAGGGCACGATCGCCGCGATCAACAACTCGTTCGGTTTCGGCGGCCACAACGTGGTCCTCGCCTTCCGCACGGTCTGACCGTACGCCGGCGGCGCCGCCCCGGCACACGAACACAAGCGGGCCCGCACCGGTTCTTCCGGTGCGGGCCCGTTCGTCTTCGCCCCGCGGGCCGAAGGACGCTGGAGACGGGACTTCAGACGACCTGGTGGAGCCAGCGGACGGGCGCGCCCTCGCCCGCGTACCGGAAGGGCTCCAGTTCGTCGTCCCAGGGCTTGCCCAGCAGCTTGGCGATCTCCGCCTCGATGTCGCCCTCGCCCTGCGCGGAGCGGGCGAGGGCGGCGCGCAGCCGGTCCTCCGGGACGAGGATGTCGCCGTGGATGCCGGTGACGGCGTGGAAGATGCCCAGGTCGGGGGTGGCGCTGTAGCGCTCGCCCTCGGCTGTGGGGGAGGGTTCCGCGGTCACCTCGAAGCGGAGCAGATGCCAGCCGCGCAGCGCGGAAGCGAGCTTGGAGGCCGTGCCGGCTTCGCCCTGCCAGGAGAACTCCGCTCTCCAGGTGCCGGGGGCGGCGGGCTGGCGGATCCAGTCGAGCTGCACCCGGACGCCCAGCACGCCCGCGACGGCCCATTCGACGTGCGGGCACAGCGCGCGCGGTGCGGAGTGAACGTACAGAACGCCACGTGTCGTCACCGGGACCTCCAGTGTGGGACGAGGATCGCCTTCCCCAGCGGCCTCAGTAAACAGCATCGGGAGCGAATCTCCACAAAAGGGACGCCTTGTGACGTGATGTAATTTACCGGAGCCGGTGGGCGAGGCACGCCTCTGGGTCGACGGGAAAAAGCTACCGCGCGGCGGTGGCCCGGAGGCGACGTACTGTCGGTCCCGGGGCCGTACGCACGAAGCTTTCACCCGCCAGGACGTCTTGCGCCCGCCGTGCGGAGAGCCGGCGACGACATGGAGCGACGGGGAGACCGACATGGGAGTGCGGAAGCGCCGGCGGGGCGTACGCACAGCGGACCCTTCCACGGCGGCGGCCTTCGGGGCGGACTCCCCGAGAGCGGCGGGGAATCCCGGGGCGCGGCCCTCCACCGTCACGGACCCTCCCAGAGCGCGGCCCTCCGCCGTGACGGACCCTCCCAGAGCGCGGCCCTCCGCCGTGGCGGCCTCGCTCGCGGGTCTGCTCCTCGCCGTGGGCGCGGTCACCGGATGTGACACGGCGTCGGCTCCCGACGGATCACGCGGTACGGCCGCGAGCGCGCGCCCCTCCCCCAGTCCGACCCCGGTCTGGGACCGCAGCCCCGACTCGGTCGCCGCCGTCGGCGACTCGATCACCCGTGGCTTCGACGCCTGCGGGGTGCTCTCCGACTGTCCCGAGGTCTCCTGGGCGACCGGCACCGACGCCTCCGTGCGCTCACTGGCTGTGAAGCTCCTCGGGCCGGCCGGCGCGGCCGAGCGCAGCTGGAACTTCGCCCGCTCCGGAGCGGCGGTCGGCGATCTGGCCGCGCAGATGACGCGCGCGGCGGAGAAGAAACCGGAGCTGGTGACCGTGCTGGCGGGCGCGAACGACGCCTGCCGGGCGACGGCCGAACAGATGACGCCGGTCGCGGAGTTCCGCAGTTCGTTCGAGAAGGCGCTGGCGGCGCTGCGGCGCGCCTCGCCGAAGTCCCAGGTGTACGTGGCGAGCGTGCCGGACCTCAAACGCCTCTGGTCGACCGGGCGCGGCCATCCGCTGGGCCGACGGGTCTGGAAGCTGGGCGTATGCGCCTCGATGCTCGCCGACGCCGAGGACGACGGGCCCGCGGCGCGGCAGCGCAGGGCGACGGTCCGGCAGCGGGTGGTCGACTACAACGCCGCGCTGGAGGACGTCTGCGCCAGGGACCGGCGCTGCCGCTATGACGGCGGCGCGGTCTTCGACTTCCCCTTCACACGCGAGCAGCTCAGCCGCTGGGATCTGTTCCACCCCGGCAAGGACGGGCAGCAGCGGCTGGCGGAGATCGCCTACCGCGGTGTCACCGCCGCGGAGCCGTCCGCGTGACGGGCATGGTTACCGGACATGTCCTGCGGCACAGGAGGGGTTTTCAGGCCAGCCGGCAGCGGGAGTTGCGACCGGGGTGAATACTTCCCGCCGCGCACGATCACTCTCGCAGCGCCCCGCCGACGGAAGGACTCCCCGTGTCACGCGCCCCCGCATCCCGGATACGCCCCCGCCGCCGCACCGCCGCCGCACTCGTCCTGCTCACGTCCCTGGCCCTCGTCTCCGCCTCACCCCCGGCGCTCGCCGCCGATCCGGCGGCGGGGCCCGCGGCGGCCACGGGCCCCGCCGCGACCGTCGAGGAGCAGCGGCTGGAGCGCGCCGTGCCGCAGGAGATCCTCCGGCGCAGCGGGTTCGACGAGGCGGGGCGGGACTTCGCCCGGGCGCTGCGGCGGGCCGGCTCGTACCGGGAGGCGGAGCGGTCCGCCGCCCGGCACGGCGCGCGGCTGTGGGACCGGGCGGTCGACCGCGCCCAGGGCAGGGGCCCGGCGCGCGGGGACCTGAGCCATGACGACGACCGCCCGCTGTACTGGGCTCGGCTGGCCATGACCCGGGAACTGCGCACCTGGGAACCGGGGTTCCCGCTCTCCGCAAGCGCGCGGGCACGGCTGCTGGAGCGGCTGGAGCGGTCTTCGCGCGGCCAGGACTCGATGGACTTCCCGCGGGGCGGGGGCTACCGGCGGATCGTGATGACGGGCTTTGACCCGTTCACTCTGGACCGCGACATCCGGATCAGCAACCCGTCCGGCGCGGCGGCCCTGGCCCTGGACGGCGCCTGGATCCGCACGGCGGAGGGGTGGGCACGCGTCGAGACCGCGGTCTTCCCGGTGCGCTGGCGGGACTTCGCCGACGGCGAGGTGGAGCGCACGCTGAGCGCACAGCTGCCGCGCGCGGACGTGTTCACCACGGTGAGCCAGGGCCGGGCGGGTCGCTTCGACATCGAGCGCTTCAACGGGGCATGGCGCGGCGGCTTCCCGGACAACGAGAACCTCTCGTCCACGGGGACGGTCCCGGTCGCCGATCCGGCCTCCCAGCCGCAGTGGACGGCGACCACTCTCCCGTACAAGGAGATCGTCGCCGCGTCCACCGGCCGCTTCCCGGTGTACGACAACACGGCGGTGACCGAGATCCCGGCGGGCGGCGTCGCGGAGGTCGTCCGCCCCGACGGCCCCACGCCCGGCTCCACGGCGCGCCGCGGGGGCGGGGGCGACTACCTCTCCAACGAGATCGCCTACCGCGCCACCCTGCTGCGGGACCGGCTGGGCCTGGACATCCCGGGCGGCCATGTGCACACGCCGGTCCTGGAGTTCGGGGACGGCAACACCACTGAGGTCACCGACCCCGATTTCGTACGCAACCGGCTCGACATCGTCGCCCAGGTCCGGGCGATCATCACGGTGGCGGCGGACGGCGCCTGAGAACGCGGCCCCGGTGCGGCGGGCCTAGCGGGCGAAGCCCAAGGAGACGCCGAGGCCGACGAGGACCGACCCGATCGCGCGGTTGAGCGCCTTCTGCCGGCGGAGCATCGCGGCGCGCAGCCGGGTGTCGGAGAAGAACAGCGCGACGAGCCCCACAGGTACGCGCCGGACGCGATTCTCGGCGACCGCACTCGCATGCCGGGGCCGGTGGTCGTCCCGACCTCTGATCCGGACGTCGCGGATCCGGGCAGAGCCTCACATCGCGGCTCTGTGCGGGCCCCGGGTGCGCCCAGTCAGAGCGTGGGAGGCGAAGACGGTTCGCCGCCGGTGAGCCGGACGGCGGGCTCCGCGCCGTCCGCGTCGGCTGCGGTCTTCTCGCTCCGGGGCCCCTGGGGCGGTGGGCAGGGGGCCAGTTCGCGGGACATCAGCGTGGCCCCCGCGACCGCTCCCGGCATCAGGAACACGGCGACGAACGGGATCAGGAACGCCAGGGTCAGCGGCACTCCGAAGCCGAGCGTCAGCATCCGCCGGCCGCGCAGCAGTTCCAGACGCTCCTTCAGCTCGATGCCGCGCCGACCCAGCGCCACCGCCGTGAGCTCCTCGGCGAGAAAGAAGCCGGAGACGCAGAAGCCCAGCACCGGGATGACCGTCTGTCCGATGACCGGGATGAAGCCGAGGGCGAAGAGCAGCACCCCGTACAGCGCCACCCGCACCAGGATCCGCACCGAGTCCCGGGCGGAGATCCACAGCTCCTTCCAGAGCGGCAGGCCAGAGGTCGGGACCTCACCGCCCTCGCTGCGGTCGACCTGCTCGGAGAGCGAGTCGTAGAAGGGCTGGCCGACCAGGAGCGTCACCGCGGTGAAGGTGATCACCGCGAGGAACAGCCCGAAGGCGAAGACCAGCGCGGTCAGCGCGCCGCGGAAGATGCCCAGCCAGGGCGAGGCCCAGTCGTCGGCGAAGGGCGTGGCCCAGGCCGCCAGATCGTCCGCTCCGTAGCCGAGGCCGACCAGCGCGGCCGCGTACAGCACCAGGGTCACCAGACCGGGCAGCAGCCCGAAGCCGAACCAGCGGCCATGGCCGGCGACCCAGCGCTGACCCTTCACCAAGTAGCCGAAGCCCAAACCGAGATCGCCCATGCGGATACGGTACTAGTAGGCGGTGTCCGGCGGGTCTTTCCCCTCCCCGCCCCTTCCCATAGCTGGGGGGCAGGCCCCCAGACCCCCGTACGGCCTTCGGCCGTGTCCTCAATCGCCGGACAGGCTCATTCCGAGCCCGTCCGGCGATTGAGGAGCGGGGTGAAGGGGCGGAGCCCCAGGTGCGGGAAGGGCGGGGAGGGGAACCGCCGGAGACGGCGCGGGCCCGCGCCCCTCGCGAGGTGCGGGCCCGGCATGCCGGTGGGGCCGTCAGGCGACGGAGACGTCCACCTTGATGTTGCCGCGCGTGGCGTTGGAGTACGGGCACACCAGGTGCGCCTTCTCCACCAGGGACTTCGCGGTCTCCGCGTCCACGTTCGGGATGGACGCGGTGAGCGCGACCTCCAGGCCGAAGCCGCCGGCCCCGTTCTTGCCGATGCCGACCGAGGCGGTCACCGTGGAGCCGGAGATGTCCGCCTTCTCCTGGCGGGCCACCACGCCGAGCGCGCCCTGGAAGCAGGCGCTGAAGCCGGCGGCGAACAGCTGCTCCGGGTTGGTGCCGGCACCGCTGCCGCCCAGCTCCTTGGGCGGGTTGACGACGACGTCCAGCTGGCCGTCGTTGGAGGCCACCCGGCCGTCACGGCCGCCCTCCGCGGTGGCGACAGCGGTGTAGAGGACGTCTATGTTCTGGATGGACATGCTTGAGGATTCCTCCTGGAGTGTCGCCGCGACTCGCGCCCACGATCGCGGCGGTCTGGCGTGAGCCTAGCGGGGCTCAGTGGGCAAGGGAAACGATCATCTTTCCGGTGTTCTCGCCGCGGAGCATGCCGAGAAAGGCGTCGAAGCCGTTCTCGATGCCCTGGGCGACGGTCTCGGCGTACTTCAGCTCGCCGGAGCGGATCCAGCCGGAGACGTCCTGGACGAACCGCGGCTGGAGCGCGGTGTGGTCGCCCACCAGGACGCCCTGGAGCCGCAGCCGCTTTCCGACGACGAGGACGAGGTTGCGCGGGCCGGGGGCCGGCTCGGTGTCGTTGTACTGGGCGATCGCGCCGCAGAGCGTGGCCCGGCCGTGCACGTTGAGCGACGAGATGGCGGCCTCGAGGTGGTCGCCGCCCACGTTGTCGAAGTACACGTCGATGCCGTCGGGGGCGGCCTGCCTGAGCTGCTCCGCCACGGGGCCGTTCTTGTAGTTGAAGGCCGCGTCAAAGCCGTATTCCTCGACGAGCAGCTTGACCTTCTCGTCGGAGCCGGCCGAGCCGATGACACGCGAGGCGCCCTTGATCTTCGCCATCTGGCCGACCTGGCTGCCGACCGCGCCCGCCGCGCCGGAGACGAAGACGGCGTCGCCCTCCTTGAAGGAGGCGGTCTCGAAGAGCCCGGCGTACGCGGTCAGACCGGGCATGCCGAGGACGCCGAGGTAGGTGGAGAGCGGGGCGAGCGAGGCGTCGACCTTGGTGGCGTGCCCGGCGTCGACGTCCGCGTACTCGCGCCAGCCGAGGCCGTGCAGGACGTGGTCGCCGACGGCGAAGCCCTCGGCGTTTGAGGCGACGACCTCCCCGACGGCGCCGCCGTCCATGGGCTGGTCGAGCTGGTACGGCGGAACGTACGACTTCACGTCGTTCATCCGGCCGCGCATGTAGGGGTCGACCGAGAAGTGCAGATTGCGCACGAGGATGCGGCCCTCGCCCGGCGCGGTGACCGGGACCTCACGCAGGGCGACGTCTTCGGCCGTGGGCCAGCCGTGCGGGCGGGCCGCCAGATGCCAGGCGCGGCCGGACGTGGGGAGTGCGGACATACGGGGATGCCTCCTAGAAAGCTTCAGGAACTGAAACAACCATGCTCCTGGATATTTCATGTTGTCAAGTATCTGGGTAGACTCGACGCCATGGACTCTGCCAGCGCCGCCGCCTCGGCCCCCGCTCCCCGTACGGACGCCCTGACCCTCGAAGTGGTCGAGCTGATCGGCACGGTCGTGGCCCGCTACCACGACGAGTACGAGGAGGCCGCGGCCCAGCACTCCCTCACCGGCGCGCAGGCACGGGTGCTGGGACTGCTCACCCTGGAGCCGATGCCCATGCGCCGCATCGCGCAGAAGCTGAAGTGCGAACCGTCGAATGTGACGGGGATCGTGGACCGGCTGGAGGTCCGCGGGCTGGTGGAGCGCCGCCCGGACCCAGCCGACCGGCGGGTCAAGCTGGCCGCGCCGACGGCTCAGGGGCGCCAGACGGCCCGGCGGCTGCGCGACTCGCTGGACTTCGCACGGGAGCCCCTGGCGCAGCTCTCGGCCGAGGAGCGGACGGTGCTGCGGGATCTGCTGCGGCGCATGCTCGGCGGAGCCGCGTAGCGGACGTCCGAGGGGCCGCGGCCGGCGGCTGCCGTGGCAGCGGCAGTCGCAGTGGACGTCACCAAGTGGCCGTCACCATGTGGCCGTCACCAGCAGAACCAGAGGAAGCAGCTCCCGTCTTCCTCGGTGGGCGTGGGCGTGGGTGCGGGGCTGACCGTGGAGTCGGTCGGGCTCTGACTGGAGGTCGGCGCGGACGCCGACGGGGAGGAGGCGTCGCCGGACGGCGGGTCTGCGGGATCGGAGGCCGTCGGGGAGGCGTCGCCGTCGCCGGACGACGCGGACCCCGACGGACGTATGCCGCCCGCGCCGCCGGCCTCGCCCCCGGCCCCGCCGCCGGGAGCGGGGCTGCCGCCGCCTTCCCCGCCGCCCGGGGCCGCGGGGCCGGTCGTCCC
>NZ_JADWYQ010000055.1 GCF_022414575.1 Streptomyces sp. MUM 178J
CGGCCGCGAGACCGCGGCGGGGACCGGGGCCGCCGGACGCGGCGGCCGGCCGGAGGCCCCGTCCGCGGGCCGGACCGCGTCGCCGGCGGTCGGCTGGGCCGCGGCCCCCGATCTGGGCACACCGGCCACCTTCGTACTGCTGCGGCACGGCGAGACGCCGCTCACCCCCGAGAAGCGGTTCTCAGGCAGCGGCGGCAGCGACCCCGCGTTGTCCGAGGCCGGCCGCCGCCAGGCGGAGGCCGTCGCCGCGGCGCTCGCCGCCCGCGGCACGATCCAGGAGATCGTCAGCTCGCCGCTCGCCCGCTGCCGCGAGACCGCGGCGGCCGTCGCCGCACGCCTCGGTCTGGACGTGCGGATCGAAGACGGTCTGCGTGAGACGGACTTCGGCGCATGGGAGGGGCTGACCTTCGCGGAGGTGAGGGAGAAGTACCCCTTTGACCTCGACGCCTGGCTCTCCTCGGCCAAGGCCGCCCCGAGCGGGGGAGGAGAGAGCTTCGCGACGGTCTCCCGCCGGGTCGCCGCCGTCCGCGACCGGCTGATCGCCGGGAGCGCCGGGCGCACGGTGCTGCTGGTCACCCATGTCACGCCGATCAAGACGCTGGTCCGGCTGGCACTCGGCGCACCGCCGGAGTCGCTGTTCCGGATGGAGTTGTCGGCGGCGTCGCTGTCGGCCGTGGCGTACTACGCGGACGGCAACGCGTCGGTGCGGCTGCTCAACGACACATCACATCTGCGCTGAGCGGCCGCCTGCCGTGCCCTGGCAACTGAGCGAGGACGTCGAGGAGTTCCGCCGCGAGGCGGATGAGCATCTCGCGGCTGAGGCCGCCCGTGCCACCACACTGCTCACGGTCAGCGAGACGGTGCGGCGGCACGGCACACAGGTGTACGGGGGGCCTGCGTGCTTCGGCTGGTGGCGACGGGGCCCCGGGGCGCCGGCCGAGGCCGCCTTCCTCCAGACGCCGCCCTGGCCGCCGGCCCTCGGACCGATGCCGGACCGTCTCGCGGCGGAACTGGCCGGGCAGCTGCGCAGCCGTGGTGCGCGGCTGCCCGGAGTCCGGGGCGGCGACCGGGCCGCGCGGGCGTTCGCCGACGCATGGGCGGGGCCGGGCGGCTGGCAGCTCACGGGCCGGATCCGCCTGTTCCGGCTGGGCGCCCTGACCCCGCCGCACCCCGCCCCGCCGGGCCGCGCGCGCCAGGCGTCCGGTGCGGACCTGGACTTGGCGGCGTCCTGGCTGAGGGAGTTCGCGGCGGCCGTCGGCGTAACGCACGCCATGGACTACGCGCAGTTCGCGGAACAGCGCATCGCCGAGGGCAGTCTGCACCTGTGGGAGAGACCGGACGGCCGCCCGGTCTCCATGGCCGCCCATTCGACGCCGCTCGCGGGCCAGTCCCGCATCTCGCACGTCTACACCCCGCCCCCGCTGCGCGGCCGGGGATACGCCGCCGGGGCCACGGCGGCCGTCACCCGCGCCGCCCTGGCGGTGGGCGCGCAACAGGTCCTGCTCTTCACGGACCTGGCCAATCCCACGAGCAACGCGCTCTACCAGCGCCTGGGCTACCGCCCGCTGGCGGACCACGCGGAGATCGCCTTCCTCTGACCCGCACCCGCACCCGCACCCGCACCCGTTCGGTCCACCCGGGACTCACCAGAAACCGAGCCCCGGCAGCCGTCGCCGCCGCCACGCCTTCCGCCGAGACGACCGTCCCCGCACCGACGACCGTCTTGGGCGCCTCCGCCGAGATCTCCCGGATCGCGTCCAGCGCGACGGGCGTCCGCAACGGGACCTCGATTGCCGACAGCCCCCCGGCCGTCAGCGCCCGCGCGAGCGGCACGGCGTCATGGACGTCGTCGACGACCACGACGGGGAGGACGAGGGAGAGCTCCAGAACAGAGGAGGAGTCGGCCATGCGCGCCATCCTCGCGTGCCGCGTACTTCACGGCACGCAGCGGCCATTGCGTCATGTGCAACTGCCTGCTGCCGCACGGCCCGAGCGGTCAGTGGATCTCCCTGACCACCACGTCCAGCGCCCACGCCTTCCCCGGCTTCGCCGGAGGCTCCGCTTCCACCACATGGCCCAGGTCGCGCAGCGCCTCCACCAGCTCCGCCGGGTCCGCGGGGCTGGAGCCGGACTCCAGGAGGCTGCGGACGATGCGTCCCTTCGTGGCCTTGTTGAAGTGGCTGACCACCGAGCGCTTCTCGACGCCGGTCGCCTCGTCGAGCTGCGCGTGCAGCACCCGCACCGTGGCCGTACGGCCCGCGACCTCCCCCCTGGGCCGCCAGGCCGTCGTGTACGCGGAGGAGCGCAGGTCCAGCACCAGGCCGTCGCCCGCCGCCTCGGGCAGCACGGAGGCCATCGGGCCCCGCCAGTGCGCGCCCAGGGCGCCAAGGCCGGGCAGCTTCACGCCCATCGAGCAGCGGTAGGACGGAATCCGGTCGTCGATCCGGACCGCACCCCAGAGGCCCGAGAACACCAGCAGCGACCGGCGGGCACGGCGGCGGGCCTGGTCCGACAACGCGGCCAGGTCCAGGGCGTCGTACAGCACGCCCGTGTAGATCTCCCCCGCCGGACGGGTGCCCGCGGTCCTCAGCTGCGCGTTCTTGGCGATCTCGCCCCGCAGGCCCTCGCTCAGCCCCAGGACGTCCCGTGCCTTGTCCTCATCGGCGGAGCACAGCTCGACCAGCTCGTCCAGCACCGCGGCGCGCGCCTCGGCCAGACCCGGCAGCGACAGGGACTCAGGCTTCAGCGCGGCCCCGCGCCCGGACGCGGCCTTTCCCTCCGACGGCGGCAACAGCACGAGCACGGTGATCTCTCCTTCGTACATACGGGGACGGGGGTGCGGCCCCGCGCCAGCCTACGGCCCCGTGGGCGCGGTTCCGGCGGTCCCACCGGCCAGGGGCGTGCGCCCGCCGGTGCGTCGAGCCCGGCCAGGGGCGTGCTGCCGGGCCTGCGCCGACCGCACGGGCCCCCAGTGTGCTGCCCCAGGCGTGCCGTCCCCGGCGTGCTGCCCTCAGCGTCCCGGCCTCCGGCGTGCTGCCCTCAGCGTCCCGGCCTCCGGCGTGCTGCCCTCAGCGTCCCGGCCTCCGGCGTGCTGCCCTCAGCGTCCCGGCCTCCGGCGTGCTGCCCTCAGCGTCCCGGCCTCCGGCGTGCTGCCCTCAGCGTCCCGGCCTCCGGCGTGCTGCCCTCAGCGTCCCGGCCCCCGGCGTGCTGCCCTCGGCGTCCCGGCCTCCGGCTCGCGCTCCCTCCCGGCCCCCGGCGTGCCGCCCCCCTGGCTCGCGCTTCCGGCGCGCCGATCGCGCTCCCGGCGTGCCGACCGACCACGCCCGCCATACGCTCGGTCCATGCCCCGCCGCCATCTGCACACCGCGGGCGCAGCCAAGGCCCCGCTCCGGTCCGCCCTGCGCACGCTGCGCACGGCGCTCGACCTCCCCGGCGCCTTCCCACCCGAGGCCCTCGCCGAGGCGGACGCCGCCGCCGTGGCGCCGCGGCTCCCCGACCGGGACGTCACCGACCTCCCCCTCTTCACCGTCGACCCGCCCGGCTCCACGGACCTCGACCAGGCCATGCACCTCGCCCGCGCACCCCACGGCGGCTACACCGTCCACTACGCCATCGCCGACGTCGCCGCCTTCGTCGCGCCCGGCGGGGCGCTCGACACCGAGGCCCACCGCCGGGTGACGACCCTGTACTTCCCCGACGGGAGGATTCCGCTCCACCCGCCCGCCCTGTCCGAAGGAGCGGCCAGCCTGCTCCCCGGTCAGACCGCGCCCGCCCTGCTGTGGCGGATCGACCTCGACGCGGACGGCCGCACCGTGCGGACCGAGGTGCGCAGAGCCCTCGTACGCAGCAGAGCCCGCCTCGACTACGCGGGCGTCCAGCGGCAGATCGACGCCGACACGGCCGAGGAGCCCCTCGCGCTCCTCGCCGTGATCGGCCGGCTGCGGGAGCGGCTGGAGATCGCGCGCGGCGGCATCTCGCTCTCCGTCCCGGAGCAGGAGATCGTGGAACGGGCGGGCTCGTACGACCTGGAGTTCCGCGCCCCGCTCGCCGCCGAGGGCTGGAATGCCCAGATCTCCCTGCTCACCGGCATGGCCGCCGCCGATCTGATGGCCGCCTCCGGCACCGGCATCCTGCGCACCCTGCCCACGGCCCCGGACGGCGCGGTGGCCCGGCTGCGGCGCACCGCCACGGCCCTGCGCATCGACTGGCCGCACCATGTCTCCTACGCGGATCTCATCCGCTCGCTCGACCCGCGCGAGCCGCGCTGCGCCGCGTTCCTCCAGGAGTGCACCACCCTGCTGCGCGGCGCGGGCTACTCCGTCTTCACCGGCGGCACACTCCCCTCGCCGTCCGTGCACGCCGCCGTGGCCGACGAGTACACGCACTGCACCGCCCCGCTGCGACGGCTCGTCGACCGCTACGCGGGCGAGCTGTGCGTGGCGGCCGTCGGCGGACGGGAGCCTGCCGAGTGGGTGACGGCGGCGCTGGACGCACTGCCGAAGGAGATGGAGGCCGGCGCGCGGCGCGCCAACGCCGTCGAACGCGAGTGCGTCGACATCGTCGAGGCGGCGCTGCTGAAGGACCGGCTCGGGGAGACCTTCGAGGCCTGCGTGGTGGATGTCCGGGACGGCGACCCGGCCGTGGGCACCGCCCAGTTGGCGGACCCGGCCGTGGTGGGCCGCATCGAGAGCGGGGACGGCCCGCTGCCGCTCGGGGAGCGGATGCCGGTACGGCTCATCGAGGCGGACCCGGGTCGACAGAAGGTGCTGTTCGCACCCGTGTGAGCGCCGCGACGACCGCACCCGGGTCATCCGCGTGGAACCGCACCGTGCTCGCGCTGCCCCGCCGCCCCAGCGGCCGTACGAAGCCGACCGGACGGGCCAGTTCGACGGCGACCGTCGTCTGCCCCGCGACGACCACGTCCAGCGTCCCGCCGGCGTCCCCGTCGCAGTGCTGGACCAGCCGCCCCTCCGGGTAGCGGCGCTCGACACGGGCCCGCACGACGTCCCCGGCCGCGATCCGCAGGTCGAACAGCGCGCCGTAGCGGATGCGGAGCGAGCCGTCCGCGCCCACCACATGGGGCCGGGTGACACAGGAAGCGTGCAGTGCCAGCAGCAGCACGATCCCGTACACATCGACCACCAGCACGACGGCGTGCACCAGCGGCCAGGGGATCAGCACCGCAAGCGCGACCGTCTCGATCACCGACACGAACACAAAGCCCCACATCATCGCGGTCTGCGGCCCCGTGTAGACGGCCGCGAACGCCCCCCGCCCCACGCCGTGCCGCCGCCGCAGCAGCCACAGCACGAGGCTGTACAGCGCCCGCACCTCGTGGACCAGCAGCCTGCGCAGTACGACGCTCACTTCGCCCCCCTCGCCCGCCCCGCGGCCCCGTTCGTCCGCCCCGCGGCCCGCCCGGCGAGCACCGCCAGCATCCGCCGTACGGCCGCGGCCTGCGCGGGCGCGAAGTCCGCGAGGAACGCTTCCCCGAACGGCCCGCCGACCTGCGCCGCCGCCCCGTCGCCCATCAGCTCCAGCAGCCCGTCCGGCATGCTCGCGGCCAGCGCGTCGCCCAGCGGCACGACCCTGGGGTCGTCAGCCTCCGCCCCGGCGAGGTCGTCCAGGCGCGCGTACAGCTCCCGGACCCCCTGTACGGCGTCGGGGTCCTCCGCGTACGGCCGCAGCGCCGCGAACAGCCGCCCTCGCTGCTCCTCGTCCACGATGCCGTCCAGCAGTGCCAGATGAGCCCGGTCCTTGGCTGCCATCGGGGAGTCGGAGGGCCCCAGCTCCGCCAGCAGCCCGGCCAGCTCGGGGGAGACCGGCCCCTCGGGAGGCAGACGCCCCTCCCGCGCCTGCTTCATCAGCTCGCCGAGCCGCGCCCGCCGCTCGGCGAGGGCGGCCTCCTGCCTGGCCAGATCGTCGTCCAGCTCCTCCAGCACCTCGGCCAGCTCCCGCCCGGCGTCGTCCGCGAGGACGTCCCGCACCTCCGCCAGTCCCATCCCCAGCTCGGTCAGCCGCCGCACCCGCGCCAGGACCACGGCATGCCGCAGCCCGTAGTCCCGGTACCCGTTGGACAGCCGGTCGGGCTCCGGCAGCAGCCCGAGCTGCCCGTAGTGCCGCACGGCACGCGGTGTGACGCCGACGAGCGCGGCGATCTCCGAGATCCTCATGCCCCTCAGTACAAACCGTGACGCCGCGGCAGGGTCAAGCACCGCGCACCCGGCGTCCCCGCATGCCAGGTAGCATGTCAGTCACGGCAGACGAGCCGGGCGGACGGCCGCGTGGAGATCCCCTCCGGATCTCCCCGAGGAACGTCCGGGCTCCACAGGGCAGGGTGGTGGCTAACGGCCACCCGGGGTGACCCGCGGGACAGTGCCACAGAAAACAGACCGCCGGGGACTTCCACGTCCCCGGTAAGGGTGAAACGGCGGTGTAAGAGACCACCAGCGCCTGAGGTGACTCAGGCGGCTCGGTAAACCCCACCCGGAGCAAGGTCAAAAGGGGACGCCCCGGCGTCCCTGCGCGGACGACCGAGGGCTGCCCGCCCGAGTCCGCGGGTAGACCGCACGAGACCGGCGGCAACGCCGGTCCTAGATGGATGGCCGTCTCCCCGGCCGCCGCGAGGCGACCGGGTGACAGAACCCGGCGTACAGCCCGACTCGTCTGCCGCCCCTTCGGGGGCAGGCCCCTGACCTGGCGTTTTGCCTGGGCAAGGGCCACTTTTCGTTTCAGGGTGCGAGTGATCGTTGCTCACTCTTTGTAGCTGTTTCCGGGGTTTCTCAGCGCTGTGTGGCGATCCTGTGGCGGTGGTGGCGGCCTATCTGCGCCGGCAGCGTCCGGCACTTCGGGCGCACGATAGCTCCGGCCGCCCTGGCGGACGCACAGGCCGCCTGCGGATCTACTCCATCGTGCCTGGTGGGGGCGGCCGGGGGCCCAGAGCGGAAATCAGGTGGTGTACTCCAGCTCCGTTATGGCGGCCTGACGCACGGACGCGGCGAGGCTCTGGAGATCGAGTCCGTCCAGGTGCTCGCGAAGCGCCTGCCGCACCTCGCGCATCCGTTCTACGAGAGCTGGTCCGGTGATGTTGTCGGGTAGGACGATTCGGCGGAACAACGGGTCCTCGATCGCCTCCGCTACGAGCTTCTCGACCAGCCACAGGGGCGTGCGCTCCCGGATGGCGAACGTCAGGTGGACGCTGTGCTCATCCTTGTCGGCCACATGAGGGTTGTGGACCCAGCCCCTTGGGAGCAGAAGCGACTGCCCGGCCCGGAGGTCGATTTCCAACTCCGGTCCCGCGGCTTCCCACTCGGGGATGTAGTGGTCGCGCCAGACGCGCCACGACTCGTTGTACTCCCTCATGGGGGCCTCGACCGGCGGGCGCCAGAGCTGCCATCGCTTGGTGCCGGCGGTCTGCACGATCACGGCCATCTGCTGATCCCAGTGGTGGCGTAGTCCCTGGTTGCCGGGCGGGGTCAGGAAGGCGTGGATGTAGTTGGAGAAGCCCGTCTCCTCCTGAATACCGCGCGAGACCTTCGTCATGAACGGGATGACTCGTTGCAGGTTGCCGAGCCGGATCGTGTACCCGTTGTCGTACAGTTTGCGGAGCTTGGCCGCGTCGGTGTGGCCATGGGTCATGTAGGCGTTCTGGTTCAGTGACGGGCCAGGGGCCCGCACGACCGCGATCTCGTTCGCCGGCACGCACCCCGTGAAGGTGTAGCCCGTGAGGAGGTCCTCGGTGACCGTCTCGTCGAGCGCTGTCTTACCACGCTCGAATACGCGCGGCTCGTCAGGCCACGTGTTCAGCAGTTCGGTCACACCATCCTCGGGTAGTAAGAGGCTCAGCGACATGGCATCGACTCCTTATGACGGCGGGAACGGGCAGGGGATCTCCGGGTGGAACCGGTTCGGGCAGCAGACCACCGAGTACGAGGTCAAGTTCTCGGAAGGCATGTAGTACGCCCAGCTCACGTCGACCCCACGGGGGAGCACGTCCTCGGCGTACTCCAGTTTCCAGTCGAGGCCGCAGTACGCCTGGAGTCCGTCAGTGCGTTGGAACGGAGGGTTCGCCTCGTAGTGCTTGGTCAGCCAGGCAAGGGCGACTCCGACATTAGTCCAGGTGCGGTCAGCGGAGACCAGGTGCTTCTTCATGAGCCAGTAGCCGGTCATCGTCGGTGGCACGTTGCCCGACTGGAACTCGGAGGCAGCCTCGCGGTACCGGTTGAGGGTATCCACCTGCGTCTTGTTCTCGGGGTCCAGCACCATGGGGGCGCCGTTGGGGTGTGGTGGACGCCGACCTCCCTCCCGCCCGTACACCTTCAATGGGCCGACCCACGGGCCGTACCCGTGCCAGTGTCCTGACCAGCTCATTTGTGCCTTTCCGGGGGTGGGGCGGGCCGCCCTCGGCGTTGACGAGGGCGACCCGCTGAAATGTCCGCCTGACCGAGGGGCAGCCAGGCTAGAGGGTGAGGGAACGCTTCCGGGCCCAGCCGCGCGTGAAGTCGTCCAACTCCTCCGCGGTGAACCGCAGCTCCAGGCCGGCACCCTCCGGCTTGGTGTCCCGGACGACGAAGGCCGACCCCGCGCTGGGGATCGCGGCCACCTCGACGCAGGACTCGTGCTCGCCCTGGAGGTTGCCGCCGCAGTAGTTCTCGAACTGAGCGCCCGCGACGGGCAGGTTGTAGAGGTCCATGAGGGGTAGTCCTCCTCAGTGCATCTGCTGTGCGGAGATTCGGTCCCCGCGCCGTCGTGCACCTGCGCCCCACCTCGGCCTGACCTGTCCTTGTCTCGGAGCCCGGGTGGGCGTTGAGTTCCGCCCCACGAGGGGAAGCCGCACAGAGGGAACCGGCAGAGGTCACCTCGGGGGCGGAAGATCATGTGGTCAGCCGCCAGTAAGCGGCCGTGATCGAGACGGAGATGAGGATCACGAGGCCCTGGACGACCCACTGACGCCAGCCGAGCGGACGCGCGTGTCGGCCTCCGGGGCGGCGAAGACGCCAAGCGCTAGGGCGGCCACCAACGCGAGCAGCGCCACGACGTACGCGATCTGTTGCGCCTTGGGGCTCATGGCGCACTGAGCCGGTTCCTCTGGCTGTAGACCCACAGGAAGCGGCGCGTCAGGGTGGCCACCTCGCGCATGTAGAAGTAGGCGACGAAGGTCGGCGCGTCCTGCGAGGGGCGGCGGCTCAGGTCGAGGAGCGCGTAAGCCTGGCGGAACAGCTCTCTGACGGCCTCGTCCTCGTCCGCGCCCAAATCCTCGCTCAGGAGCAGTTGCAGGTGGCCCGTCAGGATCGGCGTCTTCACGTTGATCTGGTTGCGGGTCGTGGTGCCCAGCTCCATGAGGAGGGCGGCGTCGGTGCTGTCGCCGATCAGTTCCACATCGACGGGCCGGGCATCCTGTATCCGTGTCACGGTGATCACCACGCGTCTCCCCTCGGTGCCGCACGCTGCCGTGGGCTTCTTGGCTGCTTGGCTCGTTGACGAACGTAGAGCGGTCGCTTCCCAAGTCCCAAGCAAATTGCGCGAGTTTGCAGCAAGCCGATTGACGGCGTCGAACTGTCTGGCGACCATCGTCTTGTCGCGCAAACCGGCGCAAGGCAGCGGACGGGAGAGAAGCCATGAAGCTACGGTTCCTTGGTAAGAACTCCACCCCCGGAGACAGCCCCACCCTGTACGCGAGTGACCAGGACACCTACGTGATCCAAGGCTGGAAGGTGTACGCGAACGACTTGCTCATGCAGCTCGACGTGCCGGCGGGACAGACCGTCATCGAGGTGCCGACCGAGTTGTTCGAGCACCTGACCAAGGACGGCCACGAGAACGGCGAGATTAAGCAGTTCACGGACCCGATCATGATCCTCACCGAACAGGGAACGTGTGTCCTTCAGGGCCCGGAGATGCACGATGCTGAGGCCCTGAGCCAGATGCGTATGCCCGACTACGAGACCTGCATCGAGGTCCCCAAGTCCTCGATCGTGGCCCTGCTGGAGGAGACGAGTGGACCTGATCACCAGCGCTGAGCGCGACAAGCTGTTCAACAGGTTCGAGCGGGACGCCTTTCACCTGGAGCTGAGGGACGACTACGGCTCTCCCATCGAGGACACGCCGTACGCCCGATGGAAAAGGGGCGAGCCCGACGACTACGCCTGGCTCGACGACTGGAAGGCGCTGATGAAGCGCGTCACTGGCGAAGGCAAGACGGTACGTCGCGTCCGTGTGGTCACCGAGCCGCACAGCCAGTACGTCACCTGGGAGCACTCGCTCACCCGCCTCAACCTGCAGGTCGGTGAGGACATTCGCTGGCTGCCGCGACACCAGCTGCCTGAAGGCGTCACCTTCCCCGTGAACGGGAACGACTGGTGGCTGTACGACGATCGACTTCTCGCCGTGGGCCACTTCGACACTGAGGGGCGGGTGCTCGGGTCCGAGATCATCGAAGACCCCGACATCGTGACCGAGTGCATCCGCTTGCGTGACCTGCTCTGGGCTGTCGCCATCCCGCACGTCGAGTACAAGCCCTGACTCATCAGTGAGTACGCAGGCACAAGAAGCACGTGAGGCGCTGGGTGCCCGGCTCCGCGGATTCCGCAAGGATGCGGGATTCATGAGCGGCCGGGCACTCGCCCGTGCACTCGGCTGGCAGGAGTCGAAAGTCTCACGGCTTGAAAACGGAAAGCAGAACGCCAGCGAGGAGGACATTAGGACCTGGTGCGCGGCGACGGGCCAGGAGCAACACGTCGATGACCTCGTAGCGACGGTGCGCCACATCGACGAGCTATGGCTTGAATGGCGTCGACAGCTCCAGACGGGCGCGGAAAAAAGGCAGAGCAAGGCTTTGCCGGTCTACGCGAAAACCAAGGTCTTCCGCATCTGGCATCCCACGCTAGTGTGGGGGACGCTGCAAACGCCAGAATATGCCGCAAAGACCTTCGAGCAGGTTGTCGCCTTCTATGAGATCCCAAATGACACGGAAGCCGCAGTGGCGAAGCGGCTTGAGCGACAGCAGTACCTGTATCGAGGGGGCCGGATTTTCAATGTGCTACTTGGCGAACAGGCCCTCTACACCAACTTTGGGGGCCCGGAGGTCATGATCGGACAGCTCGATCGACTACTGTCCGCAATGCGCCTTCCGCGCCTTAGTTTGGGGCTGATCCCTCGATCTGCCGTCCTCAGTGTATGGCCGGGGAACTCATTCTCTATGTTCGATGACAGGCTTGTCTTGGTTGAGACCTACTCGGCGGAGTTCTCTGTTACGCAGCCTCGGGAGATCGAGCTGTACGCCAAGGCTTTCGCCTCGCTGAAGCAGTCGGCTGTATACGGAAACTCCGCACGAGATCTCATCTTCACTGCGATGCAGCATTTCGAGCGCATGCCGCGCGACTAGAAGGGAAGAATCCTGTGACTCCGAACTGGCGCACCAGCTCCTACACTGGCACGGAAAACTGTGTCGAAGTGGCCGACAATGATCCAACGAAGGTCATGGTTCGAGACACCAAGGACCGTGACGGCGGAATCCTGGTATTTCCGCCGTCATCTTGGGTTGATTTCGTGGAATTCGCCCAGAACTCGTAGACCTCTGTCACGCAGTCGGAGTGAGTGTAACCAGGAGTGGACCGGTAGCCTTGCTCCATTCGAGCCCTGATTCGACCGCGGACTTGCTGGCAGTAGTGAGGCCGTCTTGGATGGGGCCGAGGAACGTCTCGCGGAAGTGCTCCTGAGCGTCCGTGGCCATGCCGCTCGCGGTTACGGGCCGCGCCGACCCTCTCGTTTAGGACGGCAGCAGCTTGAAGGAAGTCGTCACCGATCCACTCGTCTGCATGCTCGGCGATCAGGGTCCATGTCATCTTGAACGTCATGCAGGAATTCTAACTGCGGAAACGCCAATGGGCCCCCGAAGGGGGCCCAACTTGGTTGTGCAGGGCGGCGGTTACTGCATCGAGTCAGCGTGGAGCTTCTGCCGGGCATGCAGGGAGTTCATACTTTTCCGGGGTCAGATCGGCTTGTTCAGCATGATGGCCAACACCTTGATCAGCCGCTTGAGGGTGCCCGCGCTGTACGCCGCGAGGTCCGACAACACCTTTGCTTGTTCCGCCGTCTCCTCGCCGGTTGGGGTGGGGAGGGCCAGATGGGCGAGACACAGGTCGATCCGCTCGTCGAGGTATTGGATCGCGGTCGCGGCCTCAGCGTGCAGGCTGTCGAGAGCCAGCTCGTTTTCGTACTGGGCGGCCTCCGCTTCCGTGTAAGGGCGGGCGGCGACCGTGCCGTCCGGCTGGCGCTCGTAGTAGGTCTGGGTCGAGTCGTCCCAGAACTCGTAGTCCTCCGGGGCCATGCCGGCGGGGGCTTCCACGCTCGGCGCGGGCTCCTCGGCGGGCGGCTCCTCGGGCAGGGGCTCGCTCAAGCTGCGGTCTCCAATTCGTCGTAGCCGTCGATGTACTCAGTGCCGTTGAGGTGGGCGGCGAGATTGCCGACTCCGCGCTCAAGGCGGTAGCGGATGGCCCGGTCGGTGACCGCCTCGCGGGCCGCGATCCGCTGGTCGTCCCAGTCGAGGGCGAAGCGCATGAAGATCGCCCGCCGCTCGCCCAGGGACAGGGGGGCCGTCTTCCAGCCGCGCCGGATGTCGGCGAGGTGGGCGAACAGGACCCCCTCGGCCTCGCCCCGGCCCCCAACCCGGCGACGTACGTCAACAATCCGCAGACGTGGAGCGATCCGAGAGGACTTTCACCATGCCTCTTCCACAATCGGATGCCGGAGGAACTGGAAGGCGAGCTGGCCGACGCCGAACGTCTTGGAGTGAAGCCCATGCGTGTCGACGATGAGGGTTTCGATGACGTCATCAACTCGGGCACGGTGAAGTGGGCGGTGACCGAGGAGGGAGAGTTGGTGTTCATCCCGAAGCATCTTCAAGGCACCGAGCTGAAGCACCCCGTGCTGACGAACGGGGCACCTGTGCGTGCGGCGGGCGAGGCGGAAATCGCCGGAGGTGGTGGCAACTATTTCGGTATGGAAATCAACAACCAGAGTGGACACTACTGGCCCTCGCAGGAGAGCCTTGACATCGGGAAGGAGGCGTTTGAACGTGCGGGAATCCCCATCCTCTGACTGGTCCCCGGAGACTCACGGCTGCCACGGGAGCGGGCGACGGTTCCTCGGTGCTTCGTTGGAGGACCTGGAACGGCACCTGCTGACGCCCGAGGCTGGAGCCCGGGCGGCGGAGCACTGGGAACAGTTGCGTGATTTCGCCGTCGGCGGCATGCAGTCCCGTGGTCTCTCGGACGAAGTCAGGCTTCGCTGGGGCCGTCTCGCTCTCTCCGCAATCACGAGAAAAGCGCCGAGCCAGACGCCGCAGCAGGCGACGGCCGAAGCTGCCCGTGTACGTGCCTACATGATCCAGGAATTTGGGGTCAGCAACGCTGATCCGGCTCGGGACCTCCCTGCTCTTTGCTCGGAGATCCTACGGAACCTGGGAGTGCCGCTGGAGCTGGGCACGCGTCTCGCTGAAGGGTGGAAATCAGCACCGCGGGAGCAGATGCTGCAACTGCGCCGGATCAAGAACATGCTGACTCCGCTGCTTCCTCTCCGCGCACTCATGGAAGGTGATGACCCTGCCTTTCAGGAGACTCGAGCCTGGCTGGAACTCGTTCCGCGCCTTCCATGAACAACGCTCGTCATCAGACGCAGCGAACCGCCATCGGGCCTCTGCGGACGGCTTATACTCCAGCAGGATTTCGCCGTCTGACCTGGTCTTTCGCCGGGGGTCGGCCTGTGCCGCAGGCTGTCATGGTGCGTTTCCACCTGTCCCCTCCCAGTGCAGCGGCGCGGTCGGCCGCCGCCGACACCCGCACGACGCGTCCCCGGTGCAGCCAGTCGCACAGCTCCCGGGCAGTCCCGGCGCTCCGGACTGCCGCTCGTACGTCCGCACTCCGATCCAGCGCACGGCCTTGCCGGTCAGCCTTGGGTCGAACGTTCCGCGACGCGTGCCAGGTGGGCGGTGAAGACCTCCTCCGCCTTCGGGGTCAGGGTGCGCAGGGCGACCATCGCGGTGATGATCACGTCGCAGAGTTCGGACTCCACGTCCGCCCAGCTGTGGGTCGTGCCCTTGCGGGGGTTCTGCCCCGTCGCACCGATCACGGCCTGGGCGACCTCGCCGACCTCCTCCGAGAGTTTCAGGAGGCGCAGGAGTGTCTCGTGCTCCGGCGGGCGGGGGCTCTCGGCGTCGAGCCAGGCGTGGAGGCGGGTGATCGTGGACCAGGTGGGGGAATCCGTCATGTGGAGGAGCGTGCCATGCGGGAGGGGATGGGGCGGTGTAGGGATGGGGGTGGGGTGGCGGCATCCGGTCGTCCGCCCGCGCCCGCATGGATGAGGAGCCCCCCCCGTGACCATCTCCGTGGACAAGCTCACCGAACCCGCCGTACGAGAGTTCGTCAGCGCCGTCAACGCGCATGACCGCGAGCGGTTCATGGCGGTGCTCACGTCGGACGCGACCATGACCGACGACGGCAGCGACCGGGATCTCCAGGACTGGGTCGACCGGGAGATCTTCGACTCGCGCGGGCATATGGACGTCGAGAACGAGTCCGCCGGAGGGCGGGAGCTCATCGCGCGGTACCGCAATGACACCTGGGGTGAGATGCGCACCAAGTGGCGGTTCACCGTGGAGGACGGGAAGGTCAGCCGCTTCGACACCGGGCAGGCGTAGCGCCCGGTCCGGAAGGCGGGCGGTACGCGGCGGAGCGGCGGCGGCTCAGCCGCGGCCGATGTACGGCATGTTCGTGGCCATCACCGTCGCGAACTGCACATTCGCCTCCAGCGGCAGCTCCGCCATATGACGCACCGTCCGCGCCACGTCCGCCGCGTCCATCACCGGCTCCGCCGCCAGTTCGCCGTTGGCCTGGAGGACGCCCGTCTGCATCGCCGCGGTCATCTCCGTGGCCGCGTTGCCGATGTCGATCTGGCCGCAGGCGATCGAATGGGCGCGCCCGTCCAGTGACAGTGACTTCGTCAGACCCGTCAGGGCGTGCTTCGTCGCCGTGTACGGGGCGGAGTGCGGGCGCGGCGCATGCGCGGAGACCGAGCCGTTGTTGATGATGCGCCCACCCCGCGGGGTCTGCTCCTTCATCTGACGGAACGCCGCCTGCGCGCAAAGGAACGCGCCGGTGAGGTTGACGTCCACCACCGAGCGCCAGGCGTCGTATGTCAGCTCCTCGAAGCGCACCCCGGCGGGCCCGAACGTGCCCGCGTTGTTGAAGAGCAGGTCCACCCGGCCGAAGCGGTCGCGCACCGCGGTGAAGAGGGCGGCGACGTCCTCGGGGTCCGTCACATCCGTGCGCACACACAGCACGTCGGGCCCGGCCAGCGCCGCCGTCTCCTCAAGCGCCGCGGCACGCCGGCCCGCCACGGCCACCGCCCAGCCGCCCCGTGCGAGCTCGAGCGCTACGCTCCGGCCGATGCCCGAACCCGCGCCCGTCACCACGGCGACTCTCCGCACACTCCGCACAGCGTTCATGGGGGCGCAGCGTACGCGTAAACCGTGTACCAGGAACTCATCCGACCGACATACGGATGACATGCACCCGGCGATCGCCCGCCCTCGGGTCCCGCTCCAATGCGACTGACAACAGTCGTCAGGGGAGGGATCCATGACACCCGCGACGCAGCAACGCCACGCTCCTGCCGCCCACCATATGTCGTCCGCCGACTCATCCGCCGACCACTCGCCCCAGCTCAGGGTTGCCGCCCGCCACTTCGTCCGGCACCTCGGTCGGCGGCGCTTCCTCACCGCCGCCTCGGCCGCCGCCGCGCTCGCCTTCGCCGTCGATCTGCCCGGCGGCGACGAAGCCGCGGCTGCCGCCGCGGCCGACGCCCGCAAGCTCGCCGAGTACCCCTTCACCCTCGGAGTCGCCTCCGGCGATCCCCGGCCCGGCTCCGTCGTGCTGTGGACCCGGCTCGCGCCCCGCCCCTACGAGCCCGGCAGCGGTCTGCCCCGCGCGCCCTTCCGGGTGAGCTGGGAGGTGGCGCACGACGAGGCCTTCGGCCGGATCGCCCGCAGGGGAGACGTCCTCGCCCACCCGGAGTTCGACCACAGCGTCCATGTCGAACCGGACGGGCTCGACCCCGACCGGGTCTACTGCTACCGCTTCCGCGCCGGGCCCTGGATCAGCCCGGTCGGGCGCACCCGCACCGCGCCCGCGCGCGACGCCCGCATCCGCGAGCTGCGGTTGGCCGCCGTGTCCTGCCAGGCGTACTACCACGGCTACTTCACCGCCCACCGGCATCTGGCCGCCGAGGACCTCGACGTCGTCTTCCACCTGGGCGACTACCTCTACGAGTACCCGGTGGACGCTGTAGGCGGCGAGCGCAGGTACACGGACCGCGTGCTGCCGGCGCACTACGACAAGGAGACCGCCACCCTCGGGGACTACCGGCTCCGCTACGGCCTGTACAAGTCCGACCCGGACCTGATGGCCGCACACGCCGCGCACCCGTTCGTCGTCACCTGGGACGACCACGAGACCGAGAACAACTACGCGGACGACATCCCCGAGAACGACGTTCCGCCCGAGGAGTTCCTGTTGCGCAGGGCCGCCGCCTACCGCGCGTACTGGGAGAACATGCCGCTGCGCGGGCCGCAGCGGCCCGACGGCCCGGACATGCGGCTCTACCGCCGGCTGCACTTCGGCCGGCTCGCGCAGTTCGACGTGCTCGACACCCGCCAGTACCGCTCCGACCAGGCGTACGGCGACGGCGCGCACATCCCGGGGCCCGAGTCGCAGGACCCCGCGCGGACCATGACCGGCGCGACGCAGGAGCGCTGGCTGATCGAAGGCTGGCGCAGCTCCCGGGCGCTGTGGAACGTGGTGCCCCAGCAGGTCACCTTCTCCCAGCGGAAACTGGACCTCAATCCGGCGGCCAAGGTCAGCATGGATGCGTGGGACGGCTATCCGGCCTCCCGCGACCGCGTCCTGGACGGCGCCGAAGCCGCGGGCGTCGAGAATCTGATGGTGCTCACCGGTGATGTGCACGCGGCGTACGCGTACGACATCAAGCGCGACTTCGAGACGCCCGGCGCACGCACCGTCGGCACCGAGGTCACGGCGACGTCCATCTCCAGCGGCCGGGACGGAGCGGACAGACCCGGCAACTGGGAGACGTACACCCGCGCCAACCCGCACATGAGGCTCTACAACGGCAGGCGCGGCTATGTGAAGGTCACGCTGGGGGAGCGGCTGGCACAAGTGGACTTCCGGGCGGTGACACATGTCACGACCCCGGGCGGGCAGGTCGGCACGATCGCCTCATTCGTGACGGAAGCGGGGAATCCAGGCCTTGAACCCGTCTGAAGCCCCCGGGAGGGGCGTGTCGGCGAGGCCCGGCTCCCTGAGAACATAGGTGCAGTTTCAACAAACGATCCAATGAGCTGTGGGAGCCGCCCAATGCCAGGCCGTGAACCGGGTCGGATACGCACCGCGGAGCCGCCGCCCCCGCCGTCTCCCACCGCGGCGGCGGCTCCGCGCCGTGCGGCCCTGCTGGTCACCCTCGTCCTCGGCGGGCTGACCGCACTGCCGCCGCTGTCGATGGACATGTACCTCCCGGCGTTGCCGGCGGTCACCGAGTCCTTCGGCGCACACGCGGCGACCGTGCAGCTCACCCTCACCGCCTGCCTCGCGGGCATGGCGCTCGGCCAGCTCGTCGTCGGCCCGATGAGCGACAGATGGGGGCGGCGGCGGCCGCTGCTCATCGGCATGGCCGTGTATGTCGCGGCCACCGCCGTCTGCGCCCTCGCCCCGACCGCCGAACTCCTCATCGCCGTCCGGCTGGTGCAGGGGCTCGCGGGCGCGGCCGGCATCGTCATCGCCCGGGCCGTGGTGCGCGACCTCTACGACGGCGTCGAGATGGCCCGGTTCTTCTCCACCCTGATGCTGATCTCCGGCGCCGCGCCGATCATCGCCCCGCTGATCGGCGGACAGGTGCTGCGGGTGACGGACTGGCGCGGCGTCTTCCTGGTCCTGACCGGCGTCGGACTGCTGCTGACCCTCGTCGTCGTCGCCTGGCTCAAGGAGACGCTGCCACCCGAGCGCCGGCACACCGGCGGAGTCGGCCAGGCGCTGCGCACCATGCGCGGGCTGCTCGCCGACCGGGTCTTCACCGGTTACATGCTCACCGGAGGGTTCGCCTTCGCCGCGCTCTTCGCCTATATCTCCGCCTCGCCCTTCGTCGTGCAGGAGATATACGGCGCGTCCCCGCAGACCTTCAGCCTCCTCTTCGGCCTCAACTCCGTCGGACTGGTCGCCGTCGGCCAGATCAACGGCAAGCTGCTCGTCGGCCGGATCGCGCTCGACAAGGCGCTCGGCTTCGGCCTCGCGGTGATCACCCTGGCGGCGACCGCCCTGCTGCTGATGACGTCCGGCGTCTTCGGGGACGTCGGACTGGCGCCCGTGGCGGCGGGGCTCTTCACGCTGATGTCCGCGATGGGGCTGGCGATGCCCAACACCAACGCCTCCGCCCTGATGCGCACCCCGCACGCCGCGGGCTCCGCCTCGGCGCTGCTCGGCACCTCCTCGTTCCTCGTCGGAGCGCTCGCCTCGCCGCTCGTGGGCATCGCCGGGGAGCACACCGCGGTCCCGATGGCGGTGGTGCAGCTCGGCTGCGCCCTTGCGGCCGTCGCCTGCTTCCTGCTGCTGTGCAGGCCCTGGCAGCCGCGCCCGGAGCCGTCCGGCGCGCACCCCTAGACCCCACAGGACTGCGCATGGACTCCTCACGGACTCCGCACGGGTTTCACATGCCTAGAATTTCTCAGTGAATGCCTCCCTCCGCATCCCCGTCCCCGACGCCCTGCGCAGCGCCCTCGGCGAACTGCTGGACGGGCTGCCGCCCCGGCAGGCCGCACAGGCCGTGGACCGGCTGATCGCCAGCTACCGGGGGCGGACTCCGACCGATGCGCCGGTGCTCCGCGACCGTGCCGACGTCGTCGCGTACGCCGCCTACCGGATGCCCGCGACCTTCGAGGCGGTGCGGTCCGCCCTGGCCGGGCTGCGCGCAGCGGCCCCCGGGTTCGCCCCCCGTACGCATGCCGACGTCGGCGGCGGCACGGGAGCGGCCAGCTGGGCGGTCGCCGAGGCGTGGGCGGAGGGTCCGGAGGGGCCGCCGCGGACGACGGTGCTCGACTGGGCCGAGCCCGCGCTCACGCTGGGCCGGGAGCTGGCGCGGGCCTCCGGCGTGCCCGGCCTGGACGGCGTCGAGTGGCGGCGCACCCGCATCGGGCCGGCGCTGCGCATCGACGGCAGCGACCTGGTCACCGTCTCGTATGTCCTCAACGAGCTGACGGAGGAGGACCGTGCGGCCGTGGTGGACGAGGCGGCGCGCGCGGCGCAGGCCGTCGTGGTGGTCGAGCCCGGCACCCCGGACGGCTACGAACGGATCATCGAGGCCCGCGACCGGCTGACCGCGGCCGGGCTGCGGATCGCCGCGCCCTGCCCGCACAGCGCCCGCTGCCCCATCGAGCCGGGCACGGACTGGTGCCACTTCGCCGCCCGGGTCAGCAGGTCCTCCCTGCACCGGCAGGTCAAGGGCGGCTCGCTGGCGTACGAGGACGAGAAGTTCAGCTATGTCGCAGCCGTGCGGTTCCCGGCGGAACCGGCGCCCGCGCGGGTGACCCGGCGGCCGCAGATCCGCAAGGGGCAGGTGCTGCTGGACCTGTGCACGGCGGAGGAGACGCTGCGGCGGGAGACCGTAACCAAGCGGCACGGGGCGCTGTACAAGGCGGCGCGGGATGCGGAGTGGGGGGATGCGTGGCCGCCGGGAGAGGCGGGCCGGTAGGCGGAAGGCCGTACGGGGGTCTGGGGGCTTGCCACCGGTTTCGGGAAGTGGGGGTCCCCCTACGCCCCAGGGCGTAGGGGGAGGGGCGGGGGAGACAACAACCCCTACGGCGACGGGCAACCCGCGGCGCGCAGCTCCTGCGTGCAGCACTTCACGCTGCCGCCGCCCTTGAGGAGCTCCCCGAGGTCCATCCCGATCGGTTCGAAGCCCCGCCGCCGCAGCGGTGCGAACAGCCCCGTCGCCGCCTGCGGCAGCAGCACATGGCGGCCGTCGCTGACCGCGTTCAGCCCGAGCGCAGCCGCATCCGCCTCCTCGGCGATCAGCGCGTCGGGGAAGAGCCGCGCCAGCACCGCCCGGCTGCCCGGTGAGAACGCCCCCGGGTAGTACATGATTTCGTCGGCCTGGTCGTCCAGCACGCTCAGCGCCGTGTCGAGGTGGTAGTACCGCGGGTCCACCAACTCCAGGCCGATCACGGGGCGGCCGAAGAACTCCTGCGCCTCGTCGTGGGAGAGCGGGCTGGATCGGAAGCCCCGCCCGGCCAGCAGATACGAAGCGGTGACCGCGAAGTCGCCCTCGCCCTCGTTGACATGGGCCGGCTCATGGATTCCGGTGAAGCCGTGCGCCCGGAACCAGTCCAGATGGACCGCCGCCTCGGGGGCGCGCTCAGCGTGGGCGAAGCGCGCGCCGAGCACCCGGCCGTCGACCACGGTCGCGCCGTTCGCCGCATAGACCATGTCGGGCAGATCGGGGCGAGGGTCGAGCAGCTCGACGGCATGGCCCAGGGAGCGGTAGCGCTCGTACAGGTCTTCCCACTGCGCGAAAGCGAGCGGGAGATCCACAGGCTTGGCCGGATCCATCCACGGGTTGATGGAGTACGTGACCTTGAAGTGCTCGGGCGGGCACATCAGATAGCGGCGCGGCGAGGCGACGCGGTCGGCGGCGTCCTCACAGGGCGTTGGGCGCAATGAGAGCTCCTCACGTTCGGCATGGGGCACCGGTGCACAGGGTGTGTGCGTGCAGCCATGGTGCGGCCTGAGACGCGATCCTGCTGTGCCCCGTTCGAGTGATTCACGCCCTAGTGCTTGACGTGTCGCATGCGGTTCGGCTGTGAGACATTCGCCACATGACCCCCGTCGGTAAGACGAAACGTCTCGGTTCGGCGGCAGTGCATTGACGGCCATGACCCACCGCAAGGCGCCCGGCTCCAGCCGCCGGAGCGAGGCCTCCCGACGCGCCATCTACGCCGCCGCCGTCGCCCTCGTCGGCGAGACCGGCTATGCCAAGACCACGATCGAGGGAATCGCCGCCCGTGCGGGCGTCGGCAAGCAGACCATCTACCGCTGGTGGCCCTCCAAGGCGGCGGTCCTCCTCGACGCCTTCCTCGACCTCGTGGAACAGGCGGCGGACCGCGCCGCCGAGCCCGGGATCCCCGACACGGGTGACCTCGAAGCCGACCTCAAGCTGGTGCTCCGCGCCACCGTCGACGAACTCAACGACCCCGCCTACGACGCGCCGGCCCGTGCCCTCGCCGCCGAGAGCGTGGTCGATGCGAGGCTCGCCGCGGGGTTCGTCTCCCGGCTTCTCGAACCGCAGCTCCAGCTCTATGTGAAGCGGCTCACCGCGGCCCGGGAGACCGGCCAGATCAGGGCCGGAATCGATCCGCGCATCGCCCTCGAACTGCTCGTCGGCCCGCTCGCGCACCGCTGGCTGCTGCGCACCCTCCCGCTCACCCACGACTACGCGAACGCGGTCGTCGACTGCGCCCTGTACGGGCTTGCGCCGCGGGGCGCGCCCAGGGCGTAGCGGACCCCGGTTGCTGACTCGGGTCACCCAGGGCGCAGGATGGTGGGACCATGGCAGGGACCGCAGGGGCGAGGACTTAAGTCTGTGAGGGGATACATGGGCGACGGCATCGGCCGCCATCGCGGCACGGGGAGCGGTGCGGAGTCCGGCACGGAAGCCGGGACGAGAGCGGAAGCCGGTACGGAAACGGGTGCGGGAGCGTGGTCCGCGGGCCGCGCCTCAGCCGCGGGGGGCAGACCCGAGAGCCGCCTCGCCCAGTGGCTGCGCAGACGCCCGAGGTCCGCCAGGAAGGCCCACGCCGACGTCCCCGACCGCGAGTCGCTGCTGGCAGCCGTCGCCGCCGCGGGACTGCCGCTGGCGCCGGCCGCGCACCCCTCCGGATACCGCTGCTCCTGTGAGCGCATCGGCTGTCCCACTCCCGCCAGGCACCCCGTCTCCTTCGCCTGGCAGACGCAGTCGACCACCGACCGCGCACAGATCACACGCTGGGCGCAGGCCCAGCCGGAGGCCAACTTCATCACTGCGACCGGAATGGTCCACGACGTCCTCGACGTCCCGCTGGAGGCGGGGCGCAGCGCGCTCCAGCGGCTGCTGGAGCGGGACGTCGAGGTGGGCCCGGTGGCCGAGTCCGGCGGCGACCGGATGCTGTTCTTCACCGCCACCCGCGGCACCCCCGAGGACGAGGACGAGTGGTGGCCCTGCGAACTCGACTGCCACCCGGAGACCATGGACGAGCATCCCGGGCTGCGCTGGCACTGCCGAGGCAGCTATGTCCTGGTGCCGCCTGCACAGCTCCCCGGCGGCCTCGAGGTCGTCTGGGTGCGCGGACCGGAGCATCCGCTGCCCGATCCGCTGACGCTGCTGGAGTCGCTCACGGACGCCTGTGCGCGGTACGCGGGTGAGAACGCGGAGCCGGACCGGCACGAGGTGGCCTGGCCGCTGAGCCGCTGAGGCCGCTGAACCACTGGCCGCTGAACCACTGGCCGCTGAGCCGGGGCCGCCGGGAGCCGGGCCGCTGCGAGCCCTACGACCCCTTCGCAGAGGTCAGGCCTGCCAGCCTGCCCAGCACCTCCACCGCGCCGCCGCCCGCGCCCGCCGCGGGCACCGTCACGGCCTGGCTGGAGACCCGCTCCTTGGTGAGCGTGGACGTCACCTCGCCCGACAGCAGCGCCTGCACATCCGGGTGCACCTTCAGCCGGACGCCCTTCGCGGCCGTCTGCCGCTCGAAGCTGCGCATCGAGAACAGCACGAACGCCCCGCCGTCCTCGGTGGCCAGCCCCAGCGGGGCAAAGTCGCCCTCGTTCGCCGCCCGGTCGCGGTACTGGGTGGAAATCCCCGGCAGGTTGGCCGAATTCTTGCGCTCCGCCCGCCAGGCGGAGGTGTACGGACCGTCCTTGAAGCGAGCCGGCTTCCCGCTCTGCAGATACCCGGCGTACTGCTCGCTCAGCTCGCCGGGGGCGACCGCCAGCGCTGAGCTGTCGGCGGCGACGGGCTCGGCGTAGCCTTCCTCGTCGGTCGTGAACGCCGGGATCTCATCCGGGGCCAGCACCGACAGATACGCGGCCCGCCACGTCTGGTCGGGGCCGGTGCGTATGAAGGCGAGCAGCCAGCGGGTGTCCCCGTCGCCGCCGTCCTCGTCGCGGTTGGAGTCCGTGTCCGCGATGAACCAGCGTGGCCAGCCCGCCTTCTTGGGGATGACGAACCGGGTGTCCGCCAGCTCAAGCGGCCTGTGCGACGGATTGCCTTCCGGGTAGTTGACCTGCCGGGAGGCGAGCCCCGCCTGGTTGATCGCGCCCAGCGAGCCGGTGACCACATGCGCGTCGAGAGCGGGGTCGTAGGCCTTGTCGGCCGCGTTGTACGCCTTGGTGAAGGCCTGGAGCGCCTGTGTTGCCTCATCCTTCGTCACCGCGGGGACGACCGCCCGCTCCCCGTGCACGGTTACGCATCCGCCCGCCGCCAGGGACAGCGCCACTGCCGCCGCGAGCCCTGCCGCCGCCCGACTCAGCCTTCTCATCGGTTGCCTTCTGCTCCTCGACCCCCACTGACCGGCGCAACCCTACCGGTGTCCGGAATCGGCGGTCAGCGGAACCCGTTCTCCGTCTCAGGGCCGCATCGCGCGAACGCGCGCCGGTGCGGCCCGGAGCCCGCGCCGCCCCCGGGCCGGATGCTTCAATGCCCCGGTGACCGATTTCCGACTGCCCACCGCCTCCGAGGTCCCCGAGGTGTCCGGCACACCGCGGAACGCCCTCGACGTACTCGACGTGCTGCGCGTCTTCTGCGGCCCGGACGGCCGGTTCGGGAACGCGCTCGGAGTCGTACGCGACCCCCGCGGCTACCCCGACGAGCCGGCCCGGCAGAAACTGGCCGCCGAACTCGGCTTCAGCGAGACGGTGTTCGTCGACGACCCGGAACGCGGAGTCGTCGACATCTACACCCCGGGCGCCCGGCTGCCCTTCGCCGGCCATCCGCTGGTCGGCGCGGCCTGGCTGCTCGACCTGGAGTCCGTCAGCGCGCCGGCCGGAGAGGCTTGGGCGCGCAATGACGGGGAGTTCACCTGGATCGAGGCGCGCGCCGAGTGGGCCCCGCCGTGGACTCTGCGGCAGTACGGCTCCGCGGCGGAGGTCGAGGCGCTCGACGTTCCGCCGCCGGGGGCCGGGGCGCCTCCCGCGCCCGAAGGGCTGTGGGAGAGCGTCTACGCCTGGGCCTGGCAGGACGAGGCGGCGGGCCGGGTGCGGGCGCGCGCGTTCCCGGGGCGCGGTGAAGGCGTCGACGAGGACGAGGCGACCGGCGCGGCGGCGCTGCTGCTCAGCGCACAGCTCGGACGGGCCCTGAACGTCATCCAGGGCCGGGGGTCGCAGATCCTCACAGCCCCCGGTCCCGACGGCGTGGTGGAGATCGGCGGACGCGTCCGGTTCGCCGACTCCGCCGTGGGCTCTCCCGTCATGCGCTGAGCGGGAACCGTGCCCCCAGCTCGTGGAACACGGCGCTGTTGAACGCGAAGGCGCCCTTGCACTCCTCCACGATGCGTTGCTTCTCCAGGTCGTCCACCTCCACCCGGTCGAGCAGCTCGCGGTAACCCCGCTTGAACGCGGCCGGGTTGGGGATCTCCTCGAAGACGTAGAACCGCACTCCGTCGCCCTTGTTGGCGAAGCCCCATGTCTTCTCCGCCCTGTCGCGGATGATCTGGCCGCCGGAGAGGTCGCCCAGATAGCGGGTGTAGTGGTGCGCGACATAGCCCGCTGGCCAGTCGCGGGCGCACTCCGCGATCCGGGCGGCGTAGGCGGCGGTGGCGGGCAGCGGCGTCAGCCCCGTACGCCAGTCGCAGTCGCAGTCGCAGTCGCAGTCGCAGTCGCCGTTGCCGTTGTGTGTGTCCGCGTCCCCGTCCGGGTGTCCGCCCGCGCCGCCGTACAGATGTGTGAGATCCCGCTCCAGCTCCGCCGTGCGCATCAGCTCGGGCTGTATGAAGGGGCCCGCGACCGGGTCGTCCCGCAGCGCCTCCGCCGCCTCCTCCAGTGCCCGGTACACGAACCAGAGCTGCTCGGTGTAGCGGGTGTACGCGTCCACGCCGAGCCTGCCGCCGAGCAGATCGCTCATGAAGGTGGACGTCTCTGCCTCGGAGTGCGCCTCATGGGAGGCCACACGGATGAGCGTCGAGAAGGGCGTGTCCAAGGCGGGCCTCCGAGGGGCCGAAGTGGGACGGGAAGCCGACGGGCGTCGCACGTCTGCGTGCACGCCCGCCGACATCGCAGATGTTCCTACTTAGGTAAGCCTAAGTCAACTGCTTTCCCGACGGTCTGTCGGCAAATGGGTACCCGCTCTGAGCGTCACGGCAACGTGAGGATGTCCGCCCCGTTCTCGGTCACGACCAGCGTGTGCTCGAACTGTGCGGTCCGCTTGCGGTCCTTCGTCACCACGGTCCAGCCGTCGTCCCACATGTCGTACTCGTGCGTGCCGAGCGTCAGCATCGGCTCGATGGTGAACGTCATGCCCGGCTGCATCACGGTGTTCGCGTGCGGGGCGTCGTAGTGCGGGATGATCAGCCCGGAGTGGAACGACGAATTGATGCCGTGGCCGGTGAAGTCCCGGACCACGCCGTAGCCGAAGCGCTTGGCGTAGGACTCGATGACGCGTCCGATGACATTGATCTGGCGGCCCGGCTTGACGGCTTTGATCGCCCGCTTCAGGGACTCCCTGGTGCGCTCCACCAGCAGCCGGGACTCCTCGTCGACGTCACCGCACAGATACGTGGCGTTGTTGTCGCCGTGCACCCCGTGGATGTACGCGGTGACGTCCAGGTTCACGATGTCGCCGTCGCGCAGAACGGTGGAGTCCGGAATGCCGTGGCAGATGACCTCGTTGATCGACGAGCACAGTGACTTGGGGTAACCGCGGTAGCCGAGGGTGGACGGGTAGGCCCCGTGGTCGCACATGTAGGCGTGCGCCACCTCGTCCAGCTTGTCCGTGGTCACACCCGGGGAGATCAGCTTGGCGGCCTCCTCCATCGCCTGTGCGGCGATCCGGCCCGCGATGCGCATCCGCTCGATGGTCTCGGCGGACTGCACCTCGGAGCCGGTGTACGGGGTCGGCGCCGGCTTCCCGACGTATTCGGGGCGTCGGATGGCGCCGGGGACGGAGCGGGCGGGAGAGAGCTTCCCGGGTACGAGCAGCGACTGGCCAGACATGACAGCGAGTCTAACCAGCCCGTATGGGGCAGCATGTCCATGAGGGAAGGAGCCGAGGATGGGCCTGTTCAAGCGCCGCACAGTGGGCAAACCGGGCGAGTGGTACTACTGCCTGGAGCACGGCGTGGTCGAGGAGGGCCCGGAGTGCCCGGCGAAGAACCGCTTCGGACCGTACGCCACGCGCGAGGAGGCCTCCCACGCGATGGAGACGGCCCGCGAACGCAACCTCGAGTGGGAGACGGACCCGCGCTGGCACGACGCCCCGAAGCGAGGTGACGACGACGCTCCACGGTGACCTGGGTGGACCGTGTCCGGCGGACCCTCCCCTCCCGGCCGTGGGGCGGACCACATCGCCGACCCGGGACATCGCGTCGGTCTGACGATTACACTGAGACCCGTGCCTCAACTTCGCCTCGCTCTGAATCAGATCGACTCGACCGTCGGCGACCTCGCCGGAAACGCCGAATCGATCATGCACTGGACCCGGCACGCCGCCGGGCAGGGCGCGCATCTCATCGCGTTCCCCGAGATGGCGCTGACCGGATACCCCGTCGAGGACCTGGCCCTGCGCCCCTCTTTCGTGGAGGCCTCGCGGGCCGCGCTGCGTGCGCTCGCCGCACGGCTCGCGGATGAGGGGTTCGGGGAGCTGCCGGTGATCGTCGGGTATCTGGACCGCTCGGAGCGGGCCCAGCCGCGCTACGGTCAGCCCGCCGGCGCGCCGCAGAACGCCGCCGCCGTGCTGCACCGCGGTGAGGTGGTGCTCACCTTCGCCAAGCACCACCTGCCCAACTACGGCGTCTTCGACGAGTTCCGGTACTTCGTGCCCGGCGACACGATGCCCGTCATCCGCGTCCACGGCGTGGACGTGGCGCTCGCGATCTGCGAGGACCTGTGGCAGGACGGCGGCCGCGTCCCGGCCGCCCGCTCCGCCGGGGCCGGGCTGCTGGTGTCGATCAATGCCTCGCCGTACGAGCGGAAGAAGGACGACACCCGCCTGGAGCTGGTCCGCAAGCGCGCCCAGGAGGCCGGCTGCACCACCGCCTACGTCGCCATGATCGGCGGCCAGGACGAGCTGGTCTTCGACGGCGACTCGATCGTCGTCGACGCCTCGGGCGATGTGATAGCCCGGGCTCCGCAGTTCGCCGAGGGCAGCGTGATCCTGGACCTGGACCTGCCCGCCGCCTTGGCCGGCCAGGACGCGGCCCGCGGCGGAGCCGCCGACGGAGAGCGTGTGGACGACGGGCTGCGCATCGACCGGGTCGTCCTCTCCGAGGAGCCGCTGCCCGCGTACGAGCCCGAGCTGACCGGCGCCTACGCGGAGCGGCTCGACGACGACGAGGAGGTCTACTCCGCCCTGGTCGTCGGGCTGCGCGCCTACGCCGCCAAGAACGGCTTCCGCTCCGTCCTCATCGGCCTGTCCGGCGGCATCGACTCCGCCCTCGTCGCCGCCCTCGCCTGCGATGCGCTGGGCGCGCAGAACGTCTACGGCGTGTCGATGCCGTCCAGGTACTCGTCCGACCACTCCAAGGGCGACGCCGCGGAGCTCGCCCGCCGTACCGGGCTCAACTTCCGCACCGTGCCGATCGAGCCGATGTTCGACGCTTATATGGACTCGCTCGCGCTCACGGGCCTCGCCGAGGAGAACCTCCAGTCCCGGCTGCGCGGCACCATGCTGATGGCCATCTCCAACCAGGAGGGCCATATCGTGCTCGCGCCGGGCAACAAGTCCGAGCTGGCGGTGGGCTACTCGACCCTGTACGGCGACTCCGTCGGCGCCTACGGGCCCATCAAGGACGTCTACAAGACATCCGTCTACCGGCTGGCGCAGTGGCGCAACCGCGCCGCCGAGGAGCGGGGCCAGGCCCCGCCCATCCCCGAAGCGTCGATCGTCAAGCCGCCGAGCGCCGAGCTGCGCCCCGGCCAGGTCGACACCGACTCGCTGCCGGACTACGACGTGCTGGACCGGCTCCTGGAGCTCTACGTCGACCGCGACCAGGGCAAGGACGAGATCGTGGCGGCCGGTTTCGACGAGGAGCTGGTGGCGAAGACGCTGCGCATGGTCGACACGGCCGAGTACAAGCGCCGCCAGTACCCGCCGGGCACCAAGATCTCGGCCAAGGTCTTCGGCAAGGACCGCCGACTGCCGATCACCAATCGCTGGCGGGAGACGGCCTCCCGCTGAGAGCCGCCACCAGGGTGGTCTTCCGGTGGTTCTCCGCCGGCACTGACGGTGGCCCTCCGGAGGGCCACCGTCTGCGGTCCGCATATGAATCCGCATATGAAGGGGCCCGCCGCACACCGTGCAGCGGGCCCCCTTCGGCGATGCGCCGCGCCCCGTCAGAGGTTCATACGCGCCGCGATCGGCAGATGGTCGCTGTCCGTGCGCGGCAGCGTCCAGGACGCCACCGGCTCCACCCCCTTGACCATGATCTGGTCGATGCGCGCCATCGGGAACGACGCGGGCCAGCTGAAGCCGAAGCCGTCGCCCGCCGCACCCTGGGTGGAGCGCATCTGGGACGTGACGGCCCGCAGCGCACGGTCGTTCATGGTGCCGTTGAGGTCGCCGAGGAGCACCACCCTGTCGAGCGGCTCACGGACGATCGCCTCGCCGAGGGCGTCGGCGCTGGCGTCACGCTGGTTGGCCGTGAAGCCGGCGTTCAGCTTGACGCGCACCGACGGCAGATGCGCCACGTACACCGCGACCGGCCCCCGGGGCGTCGCCACGGTGGCCCGCAGGGCCCGGTCCCAACCCAGACGGATGTCGACGCGCCGGGCGTCGGTCAGCGGGTACTTGCTCCACACCCCGACCGTGCCCCGCACATGGTGGTACCTGTAGGTCCCGGCGAGCGCCCGCTCGTATTCGGGGACCTTGCTCACCGGCAGTTCCTGGAGCGCCAGCACGTCCGCGCCCGACGAGGCGACCTGCTTCGCGGTACCCGCCGGGTCGGGGTTGCCCGCGTTCACATTGTGGGTGGCGACGGTCAGCTCCCCGCCCGAGGCGGCGGCCTTGTCCACCAGCAGCCCGCCGAAGAGATTGGCCCAGACGACGGCGGGCAGCACCAGGGCGATCAGCGCCGTGGCCGAGCGCCGCCAGAGCGCCGCGGCGAGGAGGACGGGAACGAACACCCCCAGCCACGGCAGGAACGTCTCCGTCAGACTTCCGAGATTGCCGATCCGGTTGGGGATCTGGGCGTGCAGGATCATGGTCAGCGCCAGCAGCACGGCGACTGCCGCCAGGAAGACGCCGCGCCGCCAGAGGCCTCTGTCCTCGCGCAGTCGCTCCAGCAGGCCCCGGACCCGGGATCCGGTGCGCCGGTCAGCCGCGCCGCCGTTCCCAGTCTCCGTCACTTCCGCCTGCGCCATGGAGATTTCCTCACTGCCTTGCCGTCACACCGCTGTCTCGGCTGTCCCGCCGATGACCCTAGGGGACCCGCTCGACGACAGCTGCTTCTTGCGGTTCTTACGCTTCTTTCGGTTTCGAGGACGACGGGGCAGAGCAGGGAGTTCCTGCCGCTGGGGCCGATGGGTCGGGTGTGACAGAACGCGCACATACACGTCGGCATGTGCCTCTGTGCTAGGCGGACGGGCGCAGGCCCTGGAGCACCGCGTCTACGATCCGCTCCGCGCTGCCCTGGCCCGGTGCGGCGTCCGGGCGCAGCACGGTGCGCACCAGCATCGGCCCCACGAACAGGTCGCCGAGCAGATCGAAGTCGATGTCGCCGCGGATCTCGCCGCCCGCGATGCCGCGGCGCAGCACCTCGTCCATCCGCTCACGGCGCGGCAGCACGACAGTGCGGTGGTACATGTCCCACAGCTGCGGATAGCTCTGCATCTGCGCGAACACGTTGTGCAGCAGCGCGGAGGACCGCTTGGCCAGCCCGCGCCGCCGCAGCGTCTCCACCATCGCGACCAGATCGTCGCGTACGGACGTCCCGGGCAGCGGGGGGTCGGCGGGCTCCATGGAGCGAACGACGTCGACGAGCAGGGCCTCCTTGCCGTCCCAGCGCCGGTAGATGGTGGCCTTGCCGACGCCCGCCGTGCGCGCGACGCGCTCGATGGACAGCTCGGAGACGGGCACGCCCTCTTCGAGGAGGCGTACCACGGCGTCGACGATGGCGCGCTCCGCCGCTTCGCTGCGCGGGCGTCCGCGCCGGCCCGTGCGACGCCGTTCCACCGCGTGCTCCGGCCGCTGTGCGAGCTCCCGCTCGGGCTCCTGCTCCGTCAGGGGCACGTCCGTTCATCCGCCTCTCGCACGATCGTCCTCGTGCCGCTCATTCTCGCCGACCTCCTCGGCCCGGCGGGGTCGGCCTCGGCTGCCCCGCGCCCGGTCTTGTCGGGCCCGAGCCGGGCCCCTCGGGCCTGGGGCCGGGTTCCCGCCCGGTCGGCCTCCTTCTCCTGGGGCCTGCGTCTGGCCTTCTCGGCCCGGTGGTCGGCTGCCGCTGGCCCGCACCTGGTGTCGGGCCTGCGTCTGGCCTTCTCGGCCCGGTGGTCGGCTGCCGCTGCCCCGCGCCCGGCGTCGGGCCCGCCTCCGGGACGCATCCGGGCTCATCGCGCCGCACCCGGGCACCCCGGGCGCGCCCGGCTCAGCGGGTCGCGGCCGGTTCATGCTCGTCCTCCCGCTCCGGGCCCCCGCCCGCCCCGGCGGGCCGGGGCGGCAGGAAGCATGCCACGACGGCCGCGCCCAGCAGCGCCACGGCCGCCGAGCAGAGCGCGGTGATGTGCATGGCGTTCAGGAAGGCCGAATGCGCCTGGTCGACGAGCGCCTGACCGGCCGGGCCGAGCTTCTCCGCGACGGCGAGCGTGGCCTCGATCGACTCGCCCGCAGTGTGCCGCGTCCCGCTCGGAACCCCCTGGAGATGGCCCTCGATCTCTCGCCGGTACACGGCGGACAGCAGCGAGCCCAGGACCGCCACCCCCAGCGCGCCGCCGACCTGGCGGAAGGTGTTGTTGACCGCGGACCCGGAGCCCGCCTTCTCGCGGGGCAGCGACTGCATCACGGAGACGGTGACCGGCGGCATGATGTGCGCCATGCCCACGCCCTGGGCGAAGAAGACCGCCTCCAGCGCCCAGACGGGGGTGTCGGCGTCGAAGAGCGCGAAGGCGGCGAGGCCCGCGGCGACCAGCAGCATGCCGGCGGTGCACACGGCTCGCGCCCCGAAGCGCTCGACGACCAGCCGGGCACGCGGTGCGAAGACCATCTGGGTGATGGCGAGCGGCAGGATCAGCAGCCCGGCCTGCAGCGCGCTGTAGCCGCGCACGCTCTGCAGATAGAAGGCGGAGAAGAACGTCACGCCCAGCAGCGCGAAGAACACCAGCGCGATCGCGGCGACGGCGGCGGAGAACTCGGGCTTCTTGAAGTACGCCATGTCGAGGGCCGGATGGTCGCTGCGCCTCTCGTGCAGAACGAACCCGGTGAGCACGGCGAGCCCGGCGAACAGCGGCAGCAGCACGGTGGGCGCGGTGAAGTCCGCCAGCTCGCCGCCGTGGATGATCCCGTACACCAGCAGCACCAGACCGACGACGGACAGGACGACGCCGACGGGGTCGGTGCGGCCGGGGGAGGGGTCCTTTGAATCGGGCACCAGCAGCGCCATGGCGATCAGTGCGACGATCGCGATGGGGACATTGACCAGGAAGATCGAACCCCACCAGAAGTGCTCCAGGAGCAGACCGCCGGTGACCGGGCCGATGGCGATGGCGAGACCCACGCTGCCCGCCCAGATCCCTATGGCCCTGGGCTGCTCCTCCCGCTCGAAGACGTTCATCAGGACGGCCAGGGTGGCCGGCATCACGAACGCCGCCCCGAAGCCCATCACGGCCCGGTAGGCGATCAGCTCGCCCGGCGAGCCCGAGAACGCGGCGAGCGCGGAGCCGGCGCCGAAGACCAGGACGCCGAAGAGCAGCACCTTCTTGCGTCCGATGCGGTCGCCGAGCAGTCCCGCGGTGAACAGCAGCCCGGCGAAGACCAGCGTGTACGAGTTGATCGCCCACTCCAGCTCGCTCTGGCCGGCGCCGATGCCGGTGGGCGGCGGGACCGCGATGGTCTTGACGGCGACGTTCAGGATCGAGTTGTCCAGCACCACGATCAGCAGGCTGAACATCAGGACGGTGAGGATCGCCCAGCGGCGCCGGTGTACGGCTTCGGGTACACGGGACATGGGCCCACTGTAGACGATTTTCGATACGAGATCGTCTCGTAAAACGCCCGGGGTGGCGCCCGGTCGGACGCCCGCCCCTCCCGGCCCTCGAACGGGTGTCTGTCACGGGGGCGCGGGTCCCCTTTCCCCGCGCGGCACGAAGTGCCACCATGGATGCGGTCCGGGGACGCCGTCAGGGCGCCTCGAGATGACGAAGGAGCCGATTGGCCATGACGCTTCAGGCTGCCCAGAAGCCGCCTGCGGGACGCTCCGCCGACAGCAGCAAGGCGCTGTACGGAGGAAAGAGCAACCGCCGCATCACCGTGCACGACATCGCCGCCGCCAAGAAGCGCGGCGAGAAGTGGCCCATGCTGACCGCCTACGACGCGATGACCGCGTCCGTGTTCGACGAAGCCGGAATCCCGGTGATGCTCGTCGGCGACTCGATGGGCAACTGCCACCTGGGCTACGACACCACCGTGCCCGTCACCATGGACGAGATGACGCTGCTGTCCGCCGCCGTCGTACGCGGCACCCGGCGCGCCCTCGTCGTCGGAGACCTGCCCTTCGGCTCGTACCAGGAGGGCCCCGTCCAGGCGCTGCGCAGCGCCACGCGCCTGGTCAAGGAGGCGGGCGTGGGCGCGGTCAAGCTGGAGGGCGGCGAGCGCTCCCTGGCCCAGACCGAGCTGATCGTCCAGTCGGGCATCCCGGTCATGTCGCACCTCGGCCTGACCCCGCAGTCCGTGAACACGATGGGCTACCGGGTCCAGGGCCGCAGCGACGAGGCCGCGCACCGGCTGCTGAGCGACGCCAAGGCCGCGCAGGACGCCGGGGCGTTCGCGGTCGTGCTGGAGCTGGTGCCCGCGGAGCTCGCCGCGGAGGTCACCCGCTCGCTGCACATCCCGACCATCGGCATCGGGGCCGGTCCCGACACCGACGCACAGGTCCTGGTGTGGACCGACATGGCCGGCCTGACGGGCGGCAAGGTGCCGCGCTTCACCAAGCAGTACGCCCAGCTGCGCCAGACGCTGGGCGACGCGGCGAGGGCGTTCGCCGAGGACGTCGCCGGAGGAGCGTTCCCCCAGGAGGAGCACACCTTCCACTGAGCCACTCCCGGCACCAGCCGACAGCCCGCCGACATCCCCCATCGGCGGGCTGTCGGTGGTCTGTAGGCGATCTGTCGGCGGCGGCTGACAGCGTGGCCGCATGAAGAGAATCGACGACGACCCCCGACACGGCCCGCCGGCCGTCGAGGTGAGGGGGCTGGTCAAGCACTACGGCGAGACCAAGGCGCTGGACGGGGTGGACCTCGACGTGCGGGAAGGCACGGTCCTCGGTGTGCTGGGGCCCAACGGGGCGGGCAAGACCACCCTCGTACGCTGTCTGTCCACCCTGGTGGAGCCCGACGCGGGGACCGCGACGGTCGCCGGGTACGACGTACTGAGCCAGCCGCGGCAGTTGCGCCGGGTCATCGGGCTGACCGGCCAGTACGCCTCGGTGGACGAGAAGCTCTCCGGCTGGGAGAACCTCTACATGATCGGCCGGCTGCTCGATCTGTCCCGCAGGGACGCGCGGCGGCGGGCCGACGAGATGCTGGAGCGGTTCTCGCTCACCGAAGCCGCCCGCCGCCCGGCGATGCAGTACTCGGGCGGCATGCGCCGCAGGCTGGATCTGGCCGCCTCGATGATCGGCCGCCCGGCGGTGCTGTATCTCGACGAGCCCACCACCGGCCTCGACCCGCGTACCCGCAACGAGGTCTGGGACGAGGTGCGGAGCATGGTCGCCGACGGTGTGACCGTGCTGCTCACCACCCAGTACATGGAGGAGGCCGAGCAACTCGCCCATGAGCTGACGGTCATCGACCGGGGCCGGGTCATCGCCGGCGGCAGGGTCGACGAGCTGAAGGCCAAGGTCGGCGGGCGCACCCTGCAGCTGCGGCCGAGCGACCCCGCGCAGCTGACCGCGATGGCGGCGGCGATCGCCGCGGCGGGGCTGGACGGCGTCGTCGGCGCCCGTGCCGTGCCGGAGGAGGGGCAGCTCTATGTGCCGATCCTCAGCGATGAGCAACTGACCGCGGTGGTGGGCCTGCTGGGGGCGCAGGGCTTCTCCCTCGCTCACATCGGCACACATCTGCCGAGCCTCGACGAGGTCTTCCTGGCGATCACCGGAGAGAAGAGCGCGCACGACCGGCCCGGCCGGCACGATGCGCACGAGCAGTACGAGGAGGCCGCCGTATGAGCGCCGTCGCCGTCACCGCCGCAGAGGGCCGCATCGGGCTGCGGGCCAACCTCCGGCACATCGGGGCGCTGGTACGCCGCAACGCCCTGCAGATCAAGGCCGATCCGCAGTCCATGATCGATGCTCTGCTGATGCCGATCGTCTTCACGCTGCTGTTCGTCTATGTCTTCGGCGGATCGGTGGGCGCGTTCATAGGAGGCGGACGCGACGCATACGTCAACTATGTGATCCCCGGGCTGATGGCCATGATGGGCCTCAACGTCGCCATGGCCGTCGGCACCGGGATGAACGAGGACTTCCGCAAGGGCGTCATGGACCGCTTCCGGACCATGCCGATCGCCCGGTCGTCCGTGCTGATCGCCAAGATCGTGGTGGAGATGGGCCGGATGCTGGTCGCCACCGCGATCCTGCTCGGCATCGGCTTTCTGGTCGGCCTGGAGATCAAGACCTCGGTGCTCGATCTGCTCGCCGCGGTCGGACTGTCCATGCTGTTCGGCGCATCGCTGATGTGGATCTTCATCCTGCTTGGTATCGCCATGAAGACCGCACAGGCAGTGCAGGGGATTGCCATGCTCGTGCTGATGCCGTTGCAGTTCGGTTCGTCGATCTTCACCCCGACGGCGTCCATGCCGGGCTGGCTGGAGACGTTCACCGAGTACAACCCGCTCTCCAACCTCGCGGACGCCGCCCGGAACCTGATCAACGGAGGGCCGGTGGCCGGCTCGGTGTGGATGACGCTGGGCTGGGCCGCCGCGATCACAGTGGTCACGGCGCCGCTCGCGGTCGCCCGGTTCCGCAAGAAGAGCTGACCACCCGGCCCCAACGGCTCAGAGCAGGGCGGCGGCCCCCTCGACGCCGAGACCGCCGCCCTCGGCCCGCGCGGCGTCGAACGCCGCGTCCCCGAGCACGGCGCGTGCGGCCTCCTCCGCCATCCGCCGGTTCTCCCGCTCGAAGGACGTGGGGAAATGGCCGGGTGGCAGCAGGCCGTCGTGCGCGCCGATGAGCCGGGCCGCCCGCAGCGCCCGCGCCTCGCCGCCCAGCCCGGTCAGCGCACGGGCCGCGGTGAGCACCGTGGAGGCGGAGAGCTGCGGGGCGACCATCATCGACAGCGGGGTGGAGCCGAGCTCCAGCGCGCGGCGGCAGCGGGTCAGAGCCGCGTCGAAATCGCCGTCGAACACCTCCACACAGGCGAAGACTCCATGGGCCAGCCCCTCGAAAAGGGCGAGCGTCTCGGTCCGGAAGTCGTCCAGCAGCAGTCCGAGATGGCTGCGCGCCTCGGCGGTGCGACCGGTCCTGGTGAGCCGGAGGGCGAGGATCAGACGGGCGGCGAGCGGGCCCTCCCTTCCGCTCTCCGGGCCGGCGGCGATCACCTCGTGCAGGATCGTCTCGGCCTCCGCTCCGCAGCCCATCTCGTCGAGCACCCCCGCGAGCCTGGCCCGCAGCAGGGAGACCTGGCTCTGTGCGCCGAGGACGGCGGCACGGTCGATCGCCCGGCGGTAGTCGGCCGCCGCCTCCTCGTACGCGCCGCTGCGCTCATGGGCCTCGCCGCGCGCGGAGAGCGCCTCGGCGGCGCCCCAGGCGTCACCGAGCCGCTCGAAGATCTCCAGGCTGCGGTCGGCGTCGCGGCGGGCGTCTGCCGCCCAGAGAGTGCGGTTGGCCAGCGCGTTGGCCCGTACCTGGAGCACGGCCGCCAACTCCCAGTCATAGCCCGCCTCCTCCGCGGTGCGGGCGCTCGAGTCGAGGATCTCCAGCATGCGCTCGCCGTCGCCGGCGATGAGGACGGCGAAGAACCACAGCGAGGCGGGGAAACGGCACGCCTGCGGCAGACCCGGGTGGTACGCCTCGGCCACGGCGTCCAGCCAGCGGCGACACTCCGGGGTCATCCACTCCTCCACCCCGTGGTCCATGTTGACCATGCGCACCAGCCGGATCTGCCGGCGTGCCTCCGCCAGCAGCTCCGCCCGCAGCGGCGGAGGGGCGTCCGTGCAGCGCTCAGTCAGCGGCGGGGCCGGGACGACGGGCGGCGCGAACGGGTCCGGCCCCAGAGCGGAGACGGCGTCCGTCCAGTGCCGGGCGTCGCTGCGCAGATCCCGCAGCTGCCAGTACCAGGCGAGGGACAGCACCAGGCTGAGCCCCTCGTGTTCGTCGCGGGCGGCGACCGCGTGCCGCAGCGCGGTCCGCAGATTCTCGTGCTCCAGCTGCAGCCGGTCCAGCGCGGCCCGCTGCCCGCCGCCGCGCAGGCGGGGGTCGAGGGTGCGGGCCAGCTCCCGGTAGTGCACCAGATGCCGCCGCTCTGCGGCGTGCCGCTCTCCGGCCTCGTCGAGCCGTTCGCCCGCGTACTCCGCGACGGTCTCCAACAGCCGGTACCGCATGTCTCCGTCCTCGCCGGGCGCGGCGACGACAAGCGACTTGTCGACGAGCGCCCCGAGAACCCCGGCGACGTCGGCCTCCCGCACGCCGGGGCCGCCCGGCACTGCGTGCCGCCCGGAGGGGATGAGGGCTGCCGCCCCCGCACCCCCGGCGGGCAGCTCGGGGCCGGATGACCCGTCGTACGCGCCGGAGCGGGCGCTGCCTGCCGCCGTGTCAGCGTCCGGCCCGGGGCGTCCGGCGACCACGGCCCCGGCGGGACGGCTGTCGGAGGCCGGTCCAGCGGGTTCGGAGGTTTGGGCCGCGCCCCCTGCGTTGGTCGGCTGGGGGTGGTGGGCGGCTGGGTCGCTGGCCGGGTCGGTTGCTTTGGCGGCTTGGCTGCCGGGGGGCGGGACGGCCGGGGTCGCGTGACCGGCAGGCCCGGGGGTTCCGGCGGGCCCGTGGGCTTTGGTGGGCGGTCGGTTGCGGGGGGCGGGTCCGGCGGGGGGCGCGTCGGCGCCGCCCGTGCGGGTGCGGGTCGGGCCACCGGCGGATTCGGCGGTCTCGGCAGACCGGCTGCCGTCCACTGATCCGGCCAGATCCGCGGTGCCGCCTGCGCGGGCGCGGGTCGGGCCGTCGGCGGGTCGGCTGCCGGTGCCCGGTCCGGCTGCGTCGGAGGGGTCGGCCGGGGTCGTGTCGGCCGGGCGGGCGTAGCCGGCGGTCGGCTCGGCGGCCCGGCCGCCGGAGGGCGGTTCGGCCGGGGGCGCGTCATCGGCAGGCCCGGGGGCTTCGGTGGGCGGCCCGTCGTCGTAGGTCGCGTCCCGGCAGACCGATTCCGCTGCGGCGAGGTCGCAGCCGCCGGCGAAGACCGACAGGCGGCGCAGCACCGCGCGTTCCGGGGCGTCGAGGAGGTCCCAGGACCAGTCGACGACCGCGCGGAGCGTCTGCTGACGCGGCAGCACCGTGCGCGCGCCGCTCGTCAGCAGGCGGAACCGGTCGTCGAGGCGGTCGGCTATCTGGCGGGCCGTGAGCATCCGCAGCCGCGCCGCGGCGAGTTCGATCGCCAGGGGCAGCCCGTCGAGGCGGCGGCAGATCTCGGCGGCGGCCGCCGCGGTCGCCTCGTCCGCGTCGACGCGGAACCCGGGCCGCGCGGCCGCGCCGCGTTCCGCGAGCAGCCGCAGCGCCATCGGGTCGGGCAGCGGGTCCACCGGGCGCACCAACTCGCCCGGCACGCCGAGCGGTTCGCGGCTGGTCGCCAGGACCGTGAGCCCCGGGCAGCGCTGCAGCAGCCGCTCGGCGAGCGAGGCGGCCGCGTCGACGACATGCTCGCAGTTGTCGAGGAGCAGCAGCATGCGCCGCCGTGCACAGTGCTCGGCGAGCCGTACGAAGGCGTCGCCGCTCTGCCTCTCGCCGCCCGCACGGAGTTCGTCCGCTCCCGCGCCCCACAGCACGGTCTCGCGCGCCCCGAGTGCGCTGAGGACCGCCTCGGGAACGGACTCCGGGTCGTCCACGGGCGCGAGTTCGGCGAGCCAGACGCCGTCCGGCCAGGGTGCATCCGCCTCCGCGGTCCCAGCCGGGCCCGTCCCCGCGGCCCGCTCGGCCGCCTCCTGCGACAGGCGCGTCTTGCCCGAGCCGCCCGCCCCCACAAGTGTGACGAGCCGCGTGCGGGCCAGGTCCTGCCCGATGGCCCGCAGTTCGGGCCCGCGTCCCACGAAGCTGTTGAGCCGGGCGCGCAGATTGCCGGGCGGCGGTGTGCCGGGCGCCGCCGGATGTGCGGCGGCGGCAGCCGCGGAGCCTGTGCCGTCCAAGTGCCCGGGCTTGGGCTCGGGCGCGGGCCCGTGGCCGGGCAACTGCCCGGCGACCGCTGTCCATGCCCCGGCCCCGGCGCCAGCGGCCCCGGCCCCGGCGCCAGCGGCCCCGGCCCCGGAGCC
>NZ_JADWYQ010000056.1 GCF_022414575.1 Streptomyces sp. MUM 178J
CCGAGCAGCCACGAAACCCCAGGTCACAACCAACATCTGAGATCTCTACCGAACCCGGAACGGTTCACTCAGGAGGATGGTGGGTCAGGGAGGCGGATCGGGGAGCGGGCGGGTTGTTTGCCGATCAGGTGGGGGAGGCCCGCGTGGTCCGAGCCGACCTTGCGGTAGATGTCCGACAGGAGGCGGGTCACCACGGGGTTCTGGGTGCCCAGGGCTTCCGCGATGCGGGTCGTGGACCAGCCGAGGGCGGCCCATTCGGCGACTGCCTTCTCCTGTGTGGTCAGGGAGTCGGCCGGTGTGGTGCGCGGATGGAGGGGCCAGAGGCCGGACTTGTCCAGTTGTTCGCGGGCGCGGGCGGCGAGGCCGTCCGCGCCGCACTGGACGGCGCCTTCCAGGCCGCGGTGGAGCTGTTCGGCGGCGTCGCGGGGCAGTCCCGCGCGGCGCAGGGCGATGCCGTGGTCCACGAGCGCGCAGGCCAGTTCGTAGCCGGCGGGTGAGCGTTCGAGGTGCTCGACGGACTGGGCGAGCAGGGTGAGCCGCTCCTCGCCGTGTGCCACGGCCGCGGTGGCGCGCAGCGCCTGTCCGATGGCGCCCTGGGTGCCGAAGCGGCGCGCCCTGCGGACGCCTTCGTCCGCGTACCTCCGGGCCCGCTCGGGGTCGGTGTTCTTGAGGGTCTCGGCCAGATGGAGCTGCCAGGGACACCAGGCGGGGTTGCGCATGCCGCGTGGTTCGAGGCGTTCGCCGACCTGAACGAGCTGCTGTTCGGCTTCCCGGCGCATGCCGAGGGCGAGCAGCAGTTCGCTGTAGACGGTCTGTGAGTCCGGATAGACCACGGCGCCGGGCATGATCTCGCCGTAGCTGTAGGTGGACGCGATCTTCTGTGCGTCCGGGGTGTGGCCCCGGGCGAGCAGGATCTCGATGAGGATGCCGATGGCGAAGTACTGGGCGGGCAGCTGGTGGCCGACCCGGTCGGCGATCCGCAGCCCGCTGCGGACCAGCCCCTCTGCCTCGTCGAGCTGGCCGCGGCGGTAGCGGATATAGCCGAGGAGGGTGAAGCCGAAGGACAGGTGCGCTCCGCGCCAGCCTTTCTCCTCGCATTCCGCGATGCCCTTGTTGAAGAGTTCCTCGGCGCGTCCGGGCTGGTCGCAGTACATGAAGGTGAGGGCGACGAGCACGGGGACCTCGAAGCCCCACTCCTCGTCGGTCCACTTCAGCCCGTTGCCGAGGGCCGCTTGCGCATAGTGGAGCGCGGTGGCCGCCGGTTCGCCGCGCACCATGGCGTCCCAGCCGCGCAGCCCCAGGATGTAGCGCTCGGCCAGACCCCGCCCGCTGAGGTGTTCGGCGAGCCTGGCCAGTCGGCGGGAACGGGCAGGGGAGTCCGGTTCGTCGGTCCGGAAGGCGTTCCACATGAACTGCTCCGCCTGCATCCGCAGCCGGGTCCTGGCGTTGGTGGCTTCGCGGGCGGCCTCGGCGACGGTGTCCGCGGCCTCCTTCATGCGGTCGGAGTGGCCGAGGGCCTGTGCCAGCCGGTAGACGATCGCCTCGCGCAGGGCGGGGTCCAGGACGGGCTCCTCCAGTGCGGCCCGCAGATGGTTGACCGTGGTCGTCGGTTCCGTCAGCAGTGCGGAGCAGCCGAGTTCGAACAGGACGCTGGCCCGCTCCTCCAGGGCGGGCGGCTCACGCAGCGCGCGGGCCAGACAGCGCCGGGCTGCTTCGGGCGCGCCGGAGCGTATGTACTCGCGGGCGGCGGCGCGCAGCGTCTGCACGACCCAGGCGTCGCTCTCGGGGTGCATCTCCAGCATGTGGCGGGCGGTGGAGGTGACGCCCAGCCCCGAGCGGGAGATGATCATGGCCGCCTGGCCGTGCATGGCGACGCGGAACGTCGCCGGGATCGCCCGGTAGACCGCCGTGGCGACCAGCGGGTGGAAGAACTCCAGCCGGTCGTCGTCGGGCGCCTCCGGATTCGGGGCGGCGAGGATGCGCCCCTCGCGCAGCCGCGCCACCGCGTCGGCGGATTCGGCCTCGCCCAGTCCGCCGACGCTCGCGGCCAGGGCGCGGGTCGCGTCGGCGCCCAGCACCGCGGCGCCCCAGGCGAAGCGGACGACCGAGGTGCCGAGCCTCTCCAGCCGCTCGACGAGCCCGCTGCCCTTCACGGCGGAGGCGAGTTCGCGCAGCTCCGGAACGTGTACGGCCTGCGGCGTCAGTCCGTGGTCGGCGACTTTGGCGGTGAGTTCGACGATTTCGAAGGGGTTGCCGCCGGTGACCGCCCAGGCCTCGCGGGAGAACGCCTCGTCGGCCTCCTCTCCGAGGGTTTCCCGGACGATGCTGCCCACTGCGCCCTGAGTGAGCGGCACGAGTTCGAAGGGCCGCGTGCCGTGTCGTTCCGACAGCCTGGCGAAGGCCAGTGCGTCGGCGGGGAGTTCCTCGGGCCGGTAGGCCACGACGAGCAGCATCGGCAGCTCGGCGACCCGCGGCGCGAAGCCGGTGAGCCAGGCAAGCGACTCGGCATCGGCCCAGTGGGCGTCGTCCAGCAGCACCACAAGAGGCGCGCGCTGCACGGCGAAGCGCGTGGCGATCCAGTCCAGGCCGTCCCGTACGCCCTGTGGATCGGGCATCCCGGCGGTGTCCGACGCCACCAGTCCCACGGCGGGGGCGACGATGTCGTACCAGCCGCCCAGGATCGCGCGGTGCTCCTCCTCGGTGGCGGACGCGAGCGCCGGCTGCATGAGCTGGCGTACGACATGGAACGCCATGCCCTGTTCGTGCTCGCCGCCGCGGGCGGATAGCACCGTGCAGCCACGTGCCGAGGCCCGCCTGCGGACCTCCCCGAGCAGTACGGTCTTGCCCAGTCCGGCCGGTCCGGCGAATGCCGCCAATCCGCCCGTGCCGGGTGATCGGGACCCGGGAGACGACCCGCACAGCTCGCTCAACAGGTCGTCGAGTGCCGCCAGTTCCCCGTCACGTTCCAGCAGCGGCCGGTGCGGTCGCCCCGCTCCGTATCCCGTGTTGGCCACATCCGTTCCTTTGAACGCCGCGTATGTGTCGTGGTGGATCTCAGTCGTGGGTCGCCGTACTGCCGTGATTCGTCTCGGATAAACGAAGCGTACGCCCGCCGAGACGGTCTGTAGTCCAGTGCGCGGGATCTGCTCGCGGAAAGGGCCGGAATCTGGTAACACCGGGGCCTTCCTTGTGGTTTCACCTGTCACAGCCGCACGTGTGTGCATCTCGGTGCGAAGGGGCGCGTGCGCCGTCGTTCGCGCGTGATTCGCGCTCCACGTGCCCGGTTGTGCTCGGGTATGCAGACCATATGACCTGCCTAGCCTGGTAGCGCGGGGACAACGCTCAGACCTGCACCGTCGATCGGCGGAGCTGCAGGGACTCGAGGGGGACTCATGGCGGACGCACCGACTCCCGAAAGTCCTCGGATCGCTTCGAACATTCCGCCGTCGTCCGGGCGGACTTCGGCATGTTCCGATCCCACCCGGCGGACCGCCGCCGTCAGGCTCCCGTTCCCCGTGCGCTTCAGCCCGCATGCGGAGCGCGCCCGGCGTCATACCCTGCAGTGGGTGCAGGGCATGGGCTTGTTGACGGGGGACGCCGCAGCAGGGGAGTACGACGCTCTCCGGCTGGAACGGCTGATGGCCTATTTCTACCCCGACGCCACGGCAGCCGATCTGGAGCTGGCGGCGGACTTCAACGCCTGGTTCTTCATCTTCGACGACCAGTTCGACGGCTGGCTGGGGAAGCGGCCCGGGGCCGTCGAGGGGCTGGTGCGCACCCTGGCGCGGACGATGACGCCGGACGGCGTGCCCCGGCAGTACGACTGGCGCGCTCCTCGCGGGGTGCGCCGGCCTCCCGCGGTCACCGCCGACGGCGGCGTGCGTCCCCTCGTCACTGCGTTCCGCGACATCTGGCGTCGGTCCGTCGCGGGCCGGCCGGCCTGCTGGCAACGCAGGTTCCGGGCGCACTGGACGGCCTATATGGCCGCGTACCGAGGAGAGGCGCAGTACCGGAACGCGGAGCGCCTGCCGTCCCTGGAGCGCTTCCTCGAGGTCAGGCGGGACTCCATCGGTGTGCAGCCCTGTCTCGACTTCACCGAGCGGTGCGGGGGCTACAGCCTGCCGGACGAGCTGTACGGCATGCCGCCGCTGCCGGACCTGCGGGAGATCACCGCCGATGTGGTGATCTTCGTCAATGACATCGTCTCGCTGAGCAAGGAGCTGGCGGCCGGGGATGTGAACAACAGCGTGATCATCCGCACCGCGCAGCGGGGATGTACGACGGCGGAGGCCATAGAGCACATCGCCGCGCTCGCCAATGCGCGGGCCGCCCGTTTCGCACAGCTCGCCGCATCGCTGCCGAGGAGGCTGAGCCGGCGCAGCGTGCCCGCGGAGGTCCGCGGGCACGTCGAGCACTATGTGGAGGGCATGGGGCATCTGATGGCGGGCAATCTCGCCTGGTCCCTGGCGACCTCCCGCTACGACGAGACCGGGGTCGCCGCGGTGAGCGGCGGCCGGCAGCGGCCCTGGGCGCAGCTGGCCGCGGACGGCGCCGAAACCGCGGCTGTGGGGAGGACTGCGCGGGCATGACGGCAGGCGCAGGCATGCCGCGGGGTGCGGGCGTGGCAGCGAGTGCGGATGGTGCAGAGGATGCGCGCGGCGCGGGCCGGGGGTGGATCCGCCATGCCCGGTCGCCCTATCTGGGACTTCAGGGAGCTTTCAGGTAGTGGAGGGGGTTTATCGACAAGTCATCACGCTTGAGGGCGAATCATGCCTTCAGGGATGGTTCGCCGGGGCTTCGGTGGGCAAATCTGATCTCGCGACGTCGTGAACAAGGTCCGGGGCGGCCGGCCAACTGCCTTGGAGCAAGGCTTACTTCGAGCAAGTCGCACTTCCGCAGTGCCGGTTCATGGAGGAAAGACATGGCAAGCATCCGTACCGCCCGCGTTCTCGCCGCTGTTGCCGCCCTGCCCCTGACAGCCCTGATGTTCTCGGGCGTCGCCCAGGCCGACAACGGCGCGGGTGCGGACGACGGATCGATTTCGAACGCGATCACGGCCGCCATCGTCGGAAGCGGCGTCGGTGACGACAACAAGGGCAACTCCACCACGACCCAACAGGTCGCGAACGGCTCCGGCGCGACCAACCAGAACAACACGGCCGCAGTGAACGACGCCGACGACGTCAACGTCGAGCAGGTGAACGCGGTGGTGACCTTCACGAACCTGTGGTGAGCGCGACGGCCCGACGGGGGGTGACCGGGGGGTGAGCGGCAGCCTGTGCGGCGGTGTTTCGGCGCCGTTGCGCGGGCTGCCGCGCGTTCTCACCGCCTTGACAGCCGAACTGAACTGACGGACAGTCAGACAGTCCTCAGTGCAGCGGCGTTGACTGGCGGGTGATGTGGTGACCGGGGCGCTGGACGAAGAGGGGCGGCGACGCGGCGACGCGGCCGCCGACGAGGCGTTCCACCGGCGGCTCAAGGCGTACGAGGGGCGGCCGGCGGCCGCCCCCGGCGTCGGCAAGGACATCGTCAACGAGCCTATGATCAGGCACTGGTGCGAGGCGATGGGCGACGCCAACCCCGCGTACACCGGCTCCGGCGCGATCGCCCCGCCGACGATGCTGCAGGCCTGGACGATGGGCGGCCTCACCGGGCACGCACCGGGCGGCGGAGCGCAGGACGAGCTGTTCGCCCTGCTGGAAGCGGCGGGCTGCACCTCGGTGGTCGCCACGGATTGCGAGCAGGAGTACCTCAGGCCACTCCGGCCCGGCGACCGGATCACCTTCCGCACGGTGATCGAATCCGTCTCCCCCAGGAAGACGACCAAGCTGGGCACAGGCCACTTCATCACCACGCGGACGGACATCCGGGCCGATGGGGAGCCGGCCGGCACACACCGCTTCCGCATCCTCAAGTACGCGCCTGCAGCCCCGGCAGCCCCGGCAGCCCCTGAGGCCCCGGCAGCCCCTGCGGCCGCGGCAGCTCCTGCAGCCCCCCGCCCGGCGCATGACGCCGGGAAGCCCCGTCGCCCGCGGCCCGTGGTCAATCGGGACAACGCCGGGTTCTGGGAAGGCGTGGCCGGGCACACGCTCCTGATCCAGCGCTGCCTGAGCTGCCGGACCCTGCGTTTCCCCTGGCTGCCGGGGTGCAACGGCTGCGGCTGCGAACAGTGGGACACGGTCCGGGCGAGCGGCGCGGGCACGGTCTACTCGTATGTGGTGATGCACCACCCGCCGTTCCCCGCCTTCGACCCCCCGTACGCGGTCGGGCTGATCGAGCTCGCCGAGGGCGTGCGCACCGTCGGCAACGTCATCGGGGCGCCGTATGACCAGGTGCGCATCGGCATGCCCGTACGGCTGGAATTCCGGCAGGTGGACGAGGAGCTCGAACTGCCGGTCTTCCGGGCCCTGCGCGGGGGGAGCGTGGTGTGACATGGCCGTGCTCCCCGGGTACGAGCTGCCGCCGCTCACCGTCCCCGTCACCCGCACCCTGATCGTCGCCGGAGCCATCGCCTCGCGCGACTACCAGGACGTCCACCACGACCCCGAGCTCGCCCGGCAGAAGGGCGCCCCGGACGTCTTCATGAACATCCTGACCACCAACGGGCTGGTGGGCCGGTATGTCACCGACTTCTTCGGCGAGCGGGCGCGGCTGCGCAAGGTGGCCATACGGCTTGGCGCGCCCAACTATCCGGGAGACACCATGGTGTTGCGCGGCACGGTCGTCTCGGTCGCGGACGGCGAGGTCACGGTGCGGGTCACGGGCGTGAACGGCGTCGGCGCCCATGTCACGGGCACGGTGACCCTGTCCGTGCCGGAGGACTTCCCGGCGGGGGGTGTCATCGTATGAGCCTTCGGGGAGCGGACGCGCTCGGCGGGCGGGCGGCGATCGCCGGCATCGGGGCCACGGAGTTCTCCAAGGACTCCGGGCGCAGTGAGCTGAAGCTCGCCGTCGAGGCCGTGCGGGCCGCGCTCGACGACGCCGGCCTCTCCCCCGGCGACGTCGACGGACTGGTCACCTTCACGATGGACACCAGCCCTGAGATCACCGTCGCGCAGGCGGCGGGCATCGGCGAGCTGTCGTTCTTCTCCCGCGTCCACTACGGCGGCGGCGCGGCATGCGCCACCGTGCAGCAGGCCGCGCTCGCCGTCGCCGCCGGAGTCGCCGAGGTCGTCGTCTGCTACCGCGCGTTCAACGAACGGTCCGGCCGCCGCTTCGGGGCCGGGGTGCAGCGGCGTGAGCCGTCGGCGGAGGGCGCGGCGCTCGGCTGGGTCATGCCGTTCGGGCTGCTCACCCCCGCCTCCTGGGTCGCCATGGCGGCGCAGCGCTATCTCCATGTCCACGGGCTGACGACGGAGGCGTTCGGTCAGGTGGCGGTGGTCGCCCGCCGCCATGCGGCGAACAACCCCGCCGCGTACTTCCACGGCAGGCCGATCACCCTCGCCGAGCACGCGGCCTCGCGCTGGATAGCGGAGCCGCTGCGGCTGCTGGACTGCTGCCAGGAGACCGACGGGGGGCAGGCGATCGTCGTCACCGGGGTGGAGCGCGCCCGTGAGCTGCCGCAGCCGCCCGCGGTGATCGTCGCCGCGGCCCAGGGCGCGGGCCGCGGGCAGGAGCAGATGACCGGCTTCCACCGGGGCGATCCGGCCGGGCTGCCGGAGTCGGGGGTGGTGGCCCGGCAGCTGTGGCAGACCTCGGGGCTTGCGCCCGCCGATATCGACGTGGGCATCGTGTACGACCACTTCACCCCGTTCGTGCTGATGCAGCTGGAGGAGTTCGGGTTCTGCAAGCCCGGTGAGGCGGCCGGTTTCGTCGCCTCCGGCGCGCTGCCCCTCAACACGCACGGGGGCCAGCTGGGCGAGGCGTATCTGCACGGCATGAACGGCATCGCGGAAGCGGTCAGACAACTCCGCGGCACCTCGCCGAACCAGACGCCGGGTGCGGCGAGGGTTCTCGTCACGGCGGGCGCCGGGGTGCCCACGTCGGGGCTGATCCTGGGTGCGGACGGCTGAGCCCGGCGGCAGGGGCGCCGTCGGGTCCGCGGGGCCAAAGGCCGGGACACTCTGGGCCGGAGGCCGGGGCGACCCGGGCCGGAGAGCGGGGCGACCGGCCCCGGCGGCGGCGCCGTCGGGCATCCGGGCGGGGCGGCGCGTGGCGGCGGCTGTGCTGCGTGGCGACCCTGAGAAGGCCTCCACCTTCAGGAGGTGCGGCCACGGCCCCCATTACAACCAAAGAGGGACAAGGCTTCGGGCCCTGGGGCCGATCCGCGGGGCACGGGCCGCTTCTAGCGTGGAGCCATGACCACGCCTGTCTGCACAAGCGCTGCCACGGCCGCCGAGCCGACGACCGCACGCTTTGTATCCTACGCATCGTTCTCGTCATACGTACGGGCGCGGGGGCCCGTGCTGCTGCGGACCGCGCGCTCGCTCACCGCCAACCTGAGCGACGCGGAGGACCTGCTGCAGACCGCCCTGACCAAGACCTACGTCGCCTGGGAGCGGATCGAGGACCATCGGGCGCTGGACGGCTATGTCCGGCGCGCCCTGCTGAACACCCGCACCTCGCAGTGGCGCAAGCGCAAGGTCGACGAGTTCGCCTGCGAGGAACTGCCCGAGCGCGAGATCTCGCCCGCACCCGACCCGGCCGAGCGGCAGGCGATGCACGACGCCATGTGGCGCGCCGTGCTGAAGCTGCCCGACCGACAGCGGGCGATGGTCGTGCTGCGCTACTACGAGGACCTCAGCGAGGCGCAGACGGCCGAGGTGCTCGGAGTGTCCGTCGGCACGGTGAAGAGCGCCGTGTCCCGTGCGCTGGGCAAGCTCCGCGAGGACCCGGAGCTCTCCCTCATGCGCTGACCGTATGCCGGCCCTTACAAGATCGACTGGCGATTTCCTTACCTCCGGGTAGTGACATACCGCTTGGTATGTGAGCAGAATCTGCTCCAACCTTTACTGCCGCGTAGCCAGCGCCCACCGGGAGGTCGCCGTGCTCAGCACCATGCAGGACGTACCGCTGCTCGTGTCTCGCATCCTGCGACACGGGACGACGATGCATGCATCGTCGCTGATCACGACATGGACGGGGGAGGCGGAGCCGCAACGGCGGACGTTCGCCGAGACCGGGGCGCGGGCGGCGCAGCTGGCGCACGCGCTGCGCGACGGACTGGGGATCACCGGGGATCAGCGGGTCGCGACGCTGATGTGGAACAACGCTGAGCATGTCGAGGCGTACTTCGCCATCCCCTCGATGGGTGCGGTGCTGCACACGCTGAATCTGCGGCTGCCGCCGGAGCAGCTGGCGTGGATCGTCAACCACGCCGCCGACCGGGTCGTGATCGTCAACGGCAGTCTGCTGCCGCTGCTGGCCCCGCTGCTGCCGCATCTGCCCACCGTCGAGCATGTGGTGGTCTCCGGCCCCGGTGACCGCTCGGCGCTCGCGGACGCGCAGGCCCAGGTGCACGACTACGAGGAGCTGATCGCGGGCCGGCCGGAGGAGTTCGACTGGCCGGAGCTGGACGAGCGGTCCGCCGCCGCGCTGTGCTACACCTCCGGCACCACCGGCGACCCCAAGGGCGTGGCCTACTCCCACCGGTCGGTCTATCTGCACGCGATGCAGGTGAACATGGCGCAGTCGATGGGGCTGACGGACGAGGACACCTCGCTGATCGTCGTGCCGCAGTTCCATGTGAACGCCTGGGGGCTGCCGCACGCCACGTTCATGACCGGCATCGGGATGCTGATGCCGGACCGCTTCCTGCAGCCGGCCCCGCTGGCGGAGATGATCGAGCGGGAGAAGCCCAGCCATGCGGCCGCGGTGCCGACGATCTGGCAGGGGCTGCTGGCGGAGGTCACGGCCCGACCCCGTGACTTGTCGTCGATGCGGCAGGTGACGATCGGGGGCTCGGCCTGTCCGCCGTCGCTGATGGAGGCCTACGACAAGCTCGGGGTGCGACTGTGCCACGCCTGGGGGATGACGGAGACCTCGCCGCTGGGCACGATGGCGCGTCCGCCGGCGGGATTGTCGGCGGAGGAGGAGATGCCGTACCGCCTCACCCAGGGCAAGTTCCCGGCGAGCGTGGAGGCGCGGCTGATCGGCCCGGACGGCAGGAAGCTGGCCTGGGACGGGGCATCGGCGGGGGAGCTGGAGGTGCGCGGCCCGTGGATCGCGGGCGGCTACTACGGCGGCGCCGAGGCGGAGACGCTGCGTCCCGAGGACAAGTTCAGCGAGGACGGGTGGCTGAAGACGGGGGACGTGGGTGTGATCAGCCAGGACGGGTATCTGACGCTGACCGACCGGGCGAAGGATGTGATCAAGTCCGGTGGAGAGTGGATCTCCAGTGTGGAACTGGAGAACGCGCTGATGGCGCACCCGGAGGTCGCGGAGGCGGCCGTGGTCGCGGTGCCGGACGAGAAGTGGGGCGAGCGGCCGCTGGCGACGGTGGTGTGGAAGGACGGGGCCAAGGCCGAACTGGCGGCGCTGAAGGACTTCCTGGCTGCCAGGATCGCCAAGTGGCAGCTGCCGGAGCGGTGGTCGGTTGTGGAGTCGGTGCCCAAGACCAGCGTCGGCAAGTTCGACAAGAAGGTCATCCGAAAGCAGTACGCCGACGGAGAGCTGGAGGTCACCCGGATCTGAGCGGTGTCGCCGTCTGACGCGAGACGGCCGTCCTCAGCCGGAGGGCGGCCGTCTGCATGCGTCGCGGCGCCTCCCTGCCGGCGTCTTTGCCGTCCGGTCAGGAGGTCTGCCGTCCCGTCAGGGGTCTTGCCGTCCGACCAGGGCTTGCCGAACCGTCAGGGTCCCGTCGCACCGTCACGGGGCTCGGCTTCCGGTCAGTTCGTCCCTATCTTGGCCAGCAGGTCGACGATGCGGGTCTGCACCTCCGGGCTCGTCGAACGCTCCGCGAGGAAGAGCACCGTCTCCCCCGACGACAGCCGCGGCAACTCGGCCCGGTTCAGCTCCGCCGAGGTGTAGACGACGAGCGGAGTGCGGTTGAGCTGCCCGTTCGCACGCAGCCAGTCGATGATGCCCGCGCGCCGTCTGCGTACCTGCATCAGGTCCATGACCACCAGATTCGGCCGCACCTGGGTGGCGAGCGCCACCGCGTCGGCGTCCGCGCCCGCCCGTGCGACCTGCATGCCGCGCCGCTCCAGCGTCTCCGTCAGCGCCAGCGCGATCTCCTCGCTCTCCTCGATCAGCAGGACGCGCGAGGGGTGCTGCTCGCTGTCGCGGGGGGCCAGCGCCTTGAGCAGGACGGCCGGGTCGGCCCCGTACGCGGCCTCCCGCGTCGCCTGCCCCAGGCCCGCGGTCACCAGCACCGGCACCTCGGCGGCCACGGCCGCCTGGCGCAGGGACTGAAGGGCGGTACGCGTGATGGGGCCGGTCAGCGGGTCCACGAACAGCGCCGCCGGGAACGCGGCGATCTGCGCATCGACTTCCTCGCGCGAGTGCACGACCACCGGGCGGTAGCCGCGGTCGCTCAGCGCCTGCTGGGTGGAGACGTCGGGCGCGGGCCAGACGAGCAGCCGACGCGGATTGTCCAGCGGCTCCGGGGGGAGTTCGTCGTCGACGGGCTGCGGCTGCGGGCGGTTGGACACCTCGACCGCGCCGCCGGGGCCGTCCAGCGGCTCTGGGCCCTCCGCTCCCTCGTCGGGTGCGGAGATCGCATATGCGCGGCCCTCGGAGCGGTCGGCGGCGCGCTTCGCGGGCTCCGGCTGCGGCTGCGGCTGGGACGGCGACGGCGGCTGCGTCGCGTGCCGGCGGGCGGCTGCCTCGGCGTGCTCCGCATCGGGCCGGGTGGCCAGCTTGCGGCGTCGGCCGGAGCCGGCGCTCGGCTGACCGTGCGGAGGCGTCGCCTGCTGGGCGGCCTGCTGGGCGTACGGCACGCCCTGCCCCAGCGTGCGCACGCTGAACGCCCTGCCCTGCGTATCGGTGCCGGACGCCTCGGGAGCCGGGGTCGGCGCCGGTTCCGGGGCGGGCGCGGCGGCGGCCGGGGCCTCGGCAGGCAGCGGCTGGGCCGCGGGCTGAGGCTGTGGTTGCGGTTGTGATTGCGGCGGAGGCAGTGGCAGGGACACGGACCCGGTGCCCTCACCCTCCCCGGCGCCTGTGGCTGACGGCGGCACGGGTGCGGCTTCCTGCGGCACGGGGGTGCCGGGCGCGGGAGTCGCCGCGTCTGCCGAACCTGTGTCCGCCGGGCTCGTGGCGTCCGCCGGGTCGGGCAGGGGCTGGGCGACCTCGGCGGCGGGGCGGGCCCGCCTGCGCCCGGTCGGCAGCGGATGCGGCTGCGGCGGGGTGTGGTGGTGGTCCATGCCCGGCTCCGTACGGACGGCCTCGTGCCTGGCCGGCACGTCACGGGGGGATGCGTCCCCGGCCGGGGCGGGTGCTTCCGGTGCCCGAAACCGGTCCGAGGCGGCCGGGGGAAGCGCGAACGCACTGTGCGGGACAGCCCTCTCCCCGCTCCCGGCACTCTCCCTGGCCCCGGCGGCCGCCGGCGCCTCGGCCGCCTCCAGTGTTTCGGCTGCATCGAGGGCTGCGGGTGCTTCCAGCGCCTCTGGTGCCTCCTGTGCTTCCGGTGCTTCGACGGAGGCCGCGGCCAGAGCCCGCCTGGCGCGCCGCCCGGCGGGAGCGGGCTGCGCGGCGGGCACAGGTGCGGGCGTGGGGACGGGTGCGGGTCCGGGTGCGGGCAGCTCGGCACGGGCGGGGCGGCCGGACGGGGCGCTGCCGTTCAGGTGCGCGTTGGGATGCGCGTTTCCGTGGGGGGCGACGGGCACGCCCTGGGGCGGCACGGTCTCGCCCAGCGCCGGACGTCCAGTGGACGCGGCGCCCTCCGCGGCCGTGACCACCGACCCCTCGGCCGGCTGCACCGCGGCCGCGGGGCCTGAGGCCGTCAGGGCTTCCTCGGCAGGGCTGGGCCGTCCGCGCCTGCGTCCCGTGCCACCGCTGCTGCCGCCGCTTGCCGCCTGGGCGGGAATGAGCTCCTGAGGCGTGGCCGGTTCGGCCGGGGGAGCCGCCCGACGGCGACCGGTCGGCCGCATGGCCACCGGGTCCTCCGCGGCCACCGGGCTCTCCAGGAACGCGTCCGTGGAAGCGCGCCGAGCACGCCGCCGACCGCCTCTTCCTCCGCCTGCGGAAACGGAGGAGGAACCCTGCGCGGCGGCCGGTGTCGGCGCCGGCGTCAGCGCCTGAGCCGGGGCCAGGGCAGTTGGGCCGGTGGCCTCGACCGGTGCGACGGCCTCAGCGGATGCGGCGGCCTCGGGAGTCCCCGTCTCGGCCGGAGCAGCGGCCACCGGCTCCGCGGTCTGCTGCCCGGGCAGGGCGAGTGCGGTCCCCGGCGTCGCCGCGGCGGGCTGCACCACGGTTCCGGCGCCTTCGCCCAGCGGCAACTCCAGCACATAGGCGCTGCCGCCCATCCCCGGCATCTCGTGCGTCTGCAGCAGGCCGCCGTGCGCCAGGACGATCCCGCGCACGATCGGCTCGTGCACCGGGTCTCCCCCGGCATACGGCCCGCGTACCTCGATCCGTACGACATCGCCTCGCTGTGCCGCGGCCACCACGATCGTCGAGTCCCCGTAGCCGCCGCCCGGGACGGCCCGGGCCTTGCCCGTCGAGTCGACCCCCGCGACATCCGCGATCAGATGCGCCAGTGCCGTCGCCAGCCGGGCCCCGTCAACCTCGGCCTCGACCGGAGGGGCGTGCACGGCGAACTGCGCGCGCCCCGGGCCGATCAGCTCGACCGCGCCCTCGACCCCGGCCGCTACGACCTCGTCGAGCAGCGTCTTCGCCTTCTGGAGCCCCTCGGCTCCGGTGTCGAGACGCTGGAAGCTGAGGACATTGTCGACAAGCGTCGTCATCCGGGCGTATCCGGCGGCCAGATGGTGGAGGATCTGGTTCGCCTCGGGCCAGAGCTGTCCGGCGGGGTCGGCGGCCAGCGTGCCGAGTTCGGCGCGCAGTTCCTCCAGCGGGCCGCGCAGCGACCCGCCGAGCACGGCGGTCAGCTGGGCGTGCCGGGCGGCGAGCTCCGCGTACCGCTCCTGGCTCGCCTCCAGTTCGGCCGCCGCCCGGTCGGCGTTGTCGGCCAGCTCGGCGGCGTGCTGCTCGGCCGTCTCCTTCAGCTCGGCGGCATGCCGTTCCACCAGGTCCTCGTGCGGCCGCCGGTCGGTGAAGGTCATCACCGCGCCGACGAGCTGGTCCCCGTCCCGCACCGGCGCGGTCGTGAGATCCACCGGCACCCGGGCGCCGTTCTTCGACCACAGCACCTGGCCGCGCACCCGGTGCTTGCGGCCGGACTTCAGCGTGTCCGCGAGCGGGGACTCCTCGTACGGGAAGGGCTCGCCGTCCGGGCGGGAGTGCAGGATCAGCGGGTGCAGCTCCTGGCCGCCGAGGTCGCTGGCCCTGAAGCCCAGGATCTGGGCGGCGGCCGGGTTGACCAGGACGACCCTGCCCTCGGTGTCCGTGCCGACGACGCCCTCCGCCGCGGCCCGCAGGATCATCTCGGTCTGGCGCTGCGAACGCGCCAGCTCGGCCTCGGTGTCGACCGTCCCGGAGAGATCGCGTACAACGAGCATCAGCAGCTCGTCGCCGGTGTAGCCGGACTGGGAGGCGTAGGCCTCGCGTCCGTCCTCAAGACTGGCGCTGGTGACCTCGACGGGGAACTCGGCGCCGTCCGTGCGCCGTGCGATCATCCGGGTCGGCTTGGTGCGGCCGCGCGGGTCCGCCGCCTCCGGCCGCCGCATGGAGCCCGGGATCAGCTGGGAGTCGAACGACGGCAGCAGATCGAGCAGTCCCCGGCCGACCAGAGCGGTGCCGGGGGCCTCGAAGAGCTCCAGCGCGATGGTGTTGGCGTTGACGACCGTGCCGTTGCAGTTGACGAGCACAAGGCCGTCGGGGAGCGCGTCGAGTATGGCGGCAAGGCGAGCAGCGCCTCGGGATGGCCTGCTGCTCACGACGACGGTTCCTCCCTGACCTACTGCACAGTGCGGACGGCCGCTCCCATCTTGCCCCTCGGGCCGCAGCCTGTCACTGGAGGGAGTCTAAGGGCAGCGGATGCGGGTGCGGCGGTGGATGAGGGGGAGCTCTCACGGAGCTCCGAAGCGCGCGGCGTCCCTCTCGGCCCTGCTACCGGCCGCTCGGGCGGGCGTTCGGGCGGGCGTTCGGAAGCACCGGTTCCAGATTCCGCCAGCGGGCGATCTCGCAGCCGTTGGCACGGCTGAAGCGGGCGTCGATCCGCTGGCCGCGCCAGGTGCCGGTGATCCGCGCGGTGGCGTCCCCGCCGTACTGGTGCGTGCACATGCTGCCCTTGGACACGGGCGCGAACGGGTCCTTCCGCTCCCGGGCCAACTGGTCCAGCCGCGCGCAGGCTCTCTCCGCCGCGGGGTGCGTACCGCCGACGGGGCCGCACTCGAGCTTGTATGTGCCGTCGCCGATGCGGTTCCCCGACCGCTCGACGGTCACGGTGAGCCGGTCGGGCGACGACAGCAGCGAGCCCAGGGACAGCGGCCCGGGCGACTGGGCGGCGGCCGCCGCGGCTGCGGCCCCGGCGGCCGGGCCGACCGCGATGCCGACTCCGGTGAGCGCGGCGGCGGACGCGGTTGCGGTGAGAGCGAGACGGCGCAGCATGTGCAGCTCCATGTGTCGGCTACAGGTCCGGGCGGGCCCACGAGCCCTTGGGCCCGCCCTCCGGGGCGGCCCTGCCGGCCTCTGCCGTCCCGTGGTCCGGCACGGGGTCGGCAGGCACGGGAGAGTGCGCCCCACCCTCTCTAACGCGCCGGGGCCCCAGGCGTTGCGCAACCGCAGATTGCTTTGCCCTGCGGGCCGCGCGCCTTGTACCGTGGACAGCGATTGGTGACCGGCCGCGATGCTGTGTCATCATCTGCACACACCACCTCGCGCCCACGGGCGTGGCCCGGTGGTGTGCTGGAGGCGTCGCCTAGTCCGGTCTATGGCGCCGCACTGCTAATGCGGTTTGGGTCTTAAAGCCCATCGAGGGTTCAAATCCCTCCGCCTCCGCCAGCAAGATCACCGAAGCCCCGGCCGCCCGGCCGGGGCTTCGGTGTCTTCTGCGGCGCCCTCCGCTCCCGCGTGGCTCGGCTTCGTAGGCGATCGACCCCTGACATCGGCATTTATGCAGGTCGGGTGGGGTCCGGCTAATGGATTTCGCGTGACGGCGCAGGTCATGTAATGTTGTTCCCGCAACGCCGACCGGGGCAAAAAGCCCGGAACGCCAAGCACAAGCACTCGTAGCTTAACGGATAGAGCATCTGACTACGGATCAGAAGGTTGCAGGTTCGAATCCTGCCGAGTGCACACAGTTCGAAGCCCCCTCGGGATCATCCCGGAGGGGGCTTTGTCGTGCCGTACGGAAGCGCGGGCGCCGCAACCGTGTCCGCTCGAGGGGAGCTGCCTCTCGCATGCGACCGGTGCAGCCGCGGCGGGGAGAGCAAGGGCCTACTGGAGGCTCCAGCGGTGCGGGTGTCCGGGGGCTACGGGGCAGGTGAAGAAGTTGAGTTCGCCGCTGCGGCCTACATGGAACTCGGTGGGGGAAGCGAACGGGTGCGGGGGGAGACCTCGTTCTTCGAGTGGTGTCCAGCTGCCGCTGCCTTCGTCCCACTCGGTGCTGTCGACGGTCAGCAGGAGGTTCATCGGGGTCGCGCAGGTCAGGCAGTTCATCGGGTACGGGTCGGTCCTGTGCCAGGACGCGAAGCCGCCGACGCGCCAGCCGGGTGGGATGGACAGGTCGTACTGGTAGCCGAGCGGCTCTGCCCGGTCTTCCCCGTCGGACTGCTCGGCCTCGTCCTCCTGGGCCTCGTCCCAGGCGTCGAGGCGGGCGCACAGCTCTTCGGGGAGGAGGCCGGCGAAGGGGTAGGTGGCGACCTGCTCCGGGTGCAGCACGCATGGCTCGGGCACGTACCACTCGTAGCCGACGAGCTGCGGCTCAGGCGGCGCGGCGAGTGGCTCGCCGACCTCCGCGGACCTGCGCCAGCGCAGATGAGGCAGCGGATCGTGGCGTCCCGCCCCGTGCGCGTCGAAGGGGCACCAGAACACCTGGCGGAGATCGCAGTCGTCCGGTCCGGCCGGCAGGTCGGGTATGTCGCGCCGGTACAGCTGCGCGAGGCCGACCAGCGGCAGTGGGTCGGTGTCAGAGGCCTCAGGGATCCGGTGGGTGCGGCTCAGCTCGTCCACGAGCTGCCGCTCGTCGTCCGTGAGTCCGCAGAAGGGCTCGCGGGCCCAGGCGGTGGCCAGCACCTGCCGCTTGTGGTGGATGTCCGCAGGACGTCGCCCTCGCCCGCGGCCGTGGGCCTCCTCGCACACCGGCCATGGCTCGTCCGCCGGCCACAGCATCGGGCCGCCCACGGAACTCGCCGACACGTCCGGGCTGCCGGGCCGCGGGTGAAGTCGGGTCGTGGTGCCCCGGTAAGCGGCCAATTCCGGGAAGAGCGCTTCGACATCGAGCGGGCGCGGAGGCGTCGTCCTCGTCATGGGGCGAGGTTAAGCGCTCGGCGGATGCGGCGGACGGCCGCGCTGCAGGAGTTGATCGGGGGCTTTGCGCGTTGTGCCCGTAGAGGCTGTACCGGGCTGTACGGGGTTGGACGGAGGGCTGGGCGATGGGCTGGCGGTGTGCGGGGGTCCGGTGGGGGAAGGACGGGGCCGTCCTGCGGTGGGAGGGCGGGCGGGAGAGCGCGCTGGGCGTCGGGAGGGCGCTGGGGTTCCGGGCCGTCGGGGAGCGGAGGTGCGTCGGGGCGCGGGGGCATGCGTGCGCCCGGCGGGCCGTGGTCGCGGCGGGCGTGACGAACCCGCGGTGCGGTGAGTGCGCGCGGTTGGAGCGGGCGCACTCCGTGGCGGCCGACACCGCGGTGGACGATCCTCGGACGTACCGGGTGTATCTCGCGTGGTTCGGGCCCGGGATGGTGAAGGTCGGGATCACCGCCGAGGAGCGGGGGAGCGCGCGGCTGCTGGAGCAGGGGGCCGTGGTGTTCAGCTGGCTGGGGCGGGGGCCGCTGATGGCCGCGCGACGGACCGAGGAGGTCGTGCGGGCGGCGCTGGGGGTGCCTGACCGCATTCCGTACGCCGCCAAGCGCGCCGCGCGGGCCGGGCTGCCCCCCGCCCCGGAGCGGGCCGCCGAGGTGGCGGCCGTGCACCGCAGGGCGAGGGGACGCAGGGAGTGGGCGGATACGCTCCAGCCGCTGGAGTTCGAGGCCGTCGACCATGCGGAGGTCTTCGGACTCCAGGGGCTGGCTCCCGCCGACGCGGTGGTGCGGGAGCTGGTGGACGGCGGGGTCGTCGCGGGGACGCTGGCCGCCGTCGCCGGCCCCGACCTCCATCTGGAGACGGTCGGCGGGAGCATGGTGGTGTGCGACACACGAGTGGCGGTGGGGTGGGAGCTGGCGGGTGCCGATGCCCGCAGCGCTCTCACCGTGCCCGTCGAGAGCACGGGCGGGCAGGACAGACAGGAGGGGCTGTTTTGAGCAGGGAGTTTGCGGCGCGTCTCGGGATTCCCGGGTTGGTCGACGTCCACACCCACTTCATGCCCGAGCGCGTGCTGCACAAGGTGTGGGCGTACTTCGACGCCGCCGGGCCGCTGACCGGGATGGAGTGGCCGATCACCTATCGGCACGAGGAGGACCGGCGTGTCGAGCTGCTGCGGGAGTTCGGGGTGACCGCGTTCACCGCCATGCTCTATCCGCACAAGGCCGGCATGGCCTCCTGGCTCAACGAGTGGGCCGCCGGCTTCGCAGCCCGCGTCCCCGACTGTCTGCACACCGCCACCTTCTTTCCGGAGCCGGGTGCGGAGTCGTACGTCGCGAAGGCCCTCGATCGCGGTGCGCGGGTCTTCAAAGCCCATCTTCAGGTGGGGCGGTACGACCCGAACGACCCGCTGCTCGACGGGGTGTGGGGGGCGCTGGCGGAGAGCGCGACCCCTGTTGTCGTGCATTGCGGGTCCGGACCCGTGCCAGGCGAGCACACCGGGCCCGAGCCGGTCGGGCGGCTGCTCGCCCGCCACCCCCGGCTGCGGCTGATCGTCGCCCATATGGGCATGCCCGAGTACTCCGACTTCCTCGACCTCGCGGAGCGGTACGACGAGGTCCGCCTCGACACCACCATGGCCTTCACCGACTTCAGCGAGCGCCTGTGCCCCTTCCCCGAGCAGGAGAAGCCCCGCCTCGCGGCCCTCGGCGACCGGATCCTCCTCGGCAGCGACTTCCCGAACATCCCGTATCCGTACGTCCATCAACTCCAGGCCCTCGAGAGGCTGGAGCTGGGTGACGACTGGCTGCGGCGGGTGTGCCACGAGAACGGGGTCCGGCTCTTTCCGGGGTTTTTCTCAGGGAATTCACAGGGTCCGGCAAGGCGGCTCTCACCCCGTGCGCGCAGAGTCGGGTCCCATGACTGCGATCCCCTCCCAGCAGCGCCTCGACCAGCCGCGCCTCGAACGCCATGAGCTGCGCCGCGCCGACGGCAGCCCCGTCCGCGTGCTCGTCGTCGACGACGAGGCCGCGTTGAGCGAGCTGCTGTCGATGGCGCTGCGCTACGAGGGGTGGGAGGTGCGCAGCGCGGGAGACGGCGCGGGCGCCGTGCGCTGTGCGCGGGCGTTCCGTCCGGACGCCGTGGTGCTCGATGTGATGCTTCCCGACATGGACGGGCTCGCCGTCCTCGGGCGGCTGCGGCGGGAGCTGCCGGAGCTGCCGGTGCTGTTCCTGACCGCCCGGGACGCGGTGGAGGACCGGATCGCGGGCCTGACGGCCGGCGGAGACGACTACGTGACCAAGCCGTTCTCGCTGGAGGAGGTCGTGGCCCGGCTGCGCGGGCTGATCCGCAGGTCCGGGGCCGCGGCCGTGAGCAGCGAGTCGCTGCTCACGGTCGGCGATCTCACCCTCGACGAGGACAGCCACGAGGTCGCCCGCGGCGGCGAGCCCATCCATCTGACCGCCACCGAGTTCGAGCTGCTGCGCTATCTGATGCGCAATCCGCGGCGGGTGCTCAGCAAGGCGCAGATACTCGACCGGGTGTGGAGCTATGACTTCGGCGGACAGGCCAATGTGGTCGAGCTCTATGTCTCGTATCTGCGAAAGAAGATCGACGCCGGGCGGTCGCCGATGATCCACACCCGTCGGGGAGCCGGGTATCTGATCAAGCCCGGGGAGTGAGCGCGCCATGGGCAGACCGCAGTCGCTGAGGACCCGGCTCGTTGTGTCCGCCGTCGCGTTGATCGCCGTCGTGGCGGCCGTGATCGGAACGGTCACCGCGATCGCCTTCCGTACGTATCTCTACGGTCAACTGGACGGTCAGCTGGATGCGATCGGGTCCAGGGCCGCCGGGCCACCGGCCGTTCCCGGCGACCTCCCTCCCCCCGGGAAGCGCAAGGATCCACTGGACTTCGTCATCGGCGGCGGCGCACCCGTCGGCACGGTCGGCGCACTGCTCTTTGCCGACGGGACGGTGCGGGAGGCCGCGGGCAGCGGCGAGCGGGAGAACGCCGAAGACGGCGGGCCGGGCGTCGTCCGGACGGGGCTGTCCGGCGCCCAGACGCAGGCTCTCGCGGACGTGCCTCGCGACGGGCGGCCGCACACCGTGGAACTGCCCGGCAAGGGCGACTACCGCGTCGAGTACGTCTCCGGCTTCCGCGGCGGCTTCCTCGTCGGCATCCCCGCGAACCAGGTGCAGGACGCCCTCGGCACGCTCGTCCTCGTCGAGGTGTGCGTCACCGGCGCCGGTCTCGTCGCTGCCGGGATCGCCGGCGCCTCCCTGGTCGGGGTGGCGCTGCGGCCGCTGCGTCGGGTCGCGGCCACCGCCACCCGGGTCTCCGAACTCCCCCTCCACCGCGGTGAGGTCGCCCTGCACGAACGGGTGCCGCAGGCGGAGGCCGATCCGCGCACCGAGGTGGGCCAGGTCGGCGCGGCCCTCAACCGGATGCTGGGACATGTCGGTTCGGCGCTCGCGGCCCGCCAGGAGAGCGAGACGCGCGTACGGCAGTTCGTGGCGGACGCCAGCCATGAGCTGCGCACCCCGCTGGCCTCGATCCGCGGCTACGCAGAGCTGACCCGGCGCGGACGGGAGGAGACTCCGCCGGACACCCGGTACGCGCTGGGGCGGATCGAGTCGGAGGCGGAGCGGATGACCGGGCTCGTGGAGGATCTGCTGCTGCTCGCCCGGCTGGACGCCGGACGGCCGCTGTCGTACGAGAGCACCGACCTCGCACCGCTGGTCGTGGACGCCGTCTCCGACGCCCGCGCCGCCGACGGCGGGCACCGGTGGCGGCTGGAGCTGCCCGACGAACCCGTCGTCGTACGCGGCGACCCCGCCCGGCTCCACCAGGTGCTGGTCAATCTGCTGGCCAACGCCCGTACGCACACGCCTGCGGGGACCGCCGTCACCGCCCGGGTGTCCGGGGGCCAGGACACCGCGGTGCTGGAGGTCGAGGACGACGGGCCGGGCATCCCGCAGGAGCTGCTGCCGCATGTCTTCGAGCGCTTCGCGCGCGGCGACGCCTCGCGGACACGGCGCGACGGTTCGTCGACCGGGCTGGGGCTGGCCATCGTGGACGCCGTCGTCGGTGCGCACGGTGGGGCGGTGAGCGTGCGGTCCCGGCCGGGGAGGACCGTGTTCGCGGTCCGGCTGCCCGTGGACGGCGAGGGGCGTGCCGTTCCACCGGGCAAGGGGCGGGCCGATTCATCGGACAGGGGGCGGGCCGACTCACGGGACGAGCAGCGGGCCGACTCACAGGCGGGCCACAGGCGCACCACACAGGTGTGACAGCGGGTTCGTCGAGTGTCGGTGCCATGCGAACCGACATCCCACCAGGAACCCTCCCCGCCCGGGAGCACCTGCGCGCAGACGACCCGGCCGACGTGCCCGTCCTCGATGTCGTGATCCCCGTCTACAACGAGGAGAAGGACCTCGAACCCTGTGTGCTGAGGCTGCGTGAGCATCTCGCGCGCACCTTCCCCTACGGCTTCCGGATCACCGTCGCCGACAACGCGAGCACCGACCGCACGCCCGAGATCGCCGCCCGCCTCGAGTCCGGCCTGCCGGAGGTACGGGCGTGGCGGCTGGAGCAGAAGGGCCGCGGACGCGCCCTGCACACGGTGTGGTCGCACTCCGACGCACCCGTGCTCGCCTATATGGACGTCGATCTGTCCACCGACCTCAACGCGCTGCTGCCGCTGGTCGCACCGCTGATCTCCGGCCACTCCGACCTGGCGATCGGCTCCCGTCTCGCCCGTTCGTCGCGGGTCGTCCGCGGGCCCAAGCGGGAGTTCGTCTCCCGCGCCTACAACCTGATCCTGCGCTCCTCGCTCGCCGCCCGCTTCTCCGACGCCCAGTGCGGCTTCAAGGCGATACGGCGGGACGTCGCCGAACGGCTGCTGCCGATGGTCCAGGACACCGGCTGGTTCTTCGACACGGAGCTGCTGGTGCTGGCCGAACGCGCCGGGCTGCGCATCCACGAGGTGCCGGTGGACTGGGTCGACGACCCCGATTCGACCGTGCACATCGTGCGCACCGCGACCGAGGACCTCAAGGGCGTCTGGCGGGTGGGGCGGGCCCTCGCCACCGGGTCGCTGCCGCTGGACCGGCTCGCCCGCCCCTTCGGCGACGATCCGCGCGATCGGCGGCTCACCGGGGTGCCCGGCGGGCTCGCCCGCCAACTGGTCGGCTTCTGCGCGGTGGGAGCCCTGTCCACCGTGCTCTATCTGCTGCTGTACTCCGGCTTCCGGCTGGGCGTCGGGCCGCAGCCGGCCAACGCCGCGGCGCTGCTGCTGTCCGCCGTCGCCAACACCGCGGCCAACCGCCGCCTCACCTTCGGGGTGCGCGGCCGGGAACGCGCGGTGCGCCACCAGGCGCAGGGGCTGGTGGTGTTCGGCATCGGCCTCGCGCTGACCAGCGGCTCGCTGGCCGCTCTGGAGGCGGCCGCGGGCGCACCCTCCCACAGCACGGAGCTCGCGGTGCTGATCGCCGCGAATCTGGCCGCGACCGTGCTGCGGTTCCTGCTCTACCGGGCGTGGGTGTTCCCGGAGAGGCGTACGCACCAGACGAACCGGGTTGAGAGGAACCGGGTCGAGGCGAATCGGGTCGAGGCGAACCGGGTTGAGACGAACCAGGCCGAGGCGAACCAGGTTGAGACGAACCGGATCGAGGCGGCTCAGATCGAGACGAGCGAGAGCGAGAAGGACGAGATGACGGAGGGCGCGAGGCGATGACCGCGACCATGGATGCGGCCGCCCGGCCGCCCGAGCTCAGCACGGCGGGGCAGCGCGAGGGGGACGCCCGCTGGGTGCGGCCCGCGTTCCTCGGGCTGCTGCTCGCCACCGCTGTGCTGTACCTGTACAACCTGGACGCCTCCGGCTACGCCAACTCCTTCTACTCCGCCGCCGTCCAGGCGGGCAGCGAGAGCTGGAAGGCGTTCTTCTTCGGCTCGTCCGACGCCGCGAACTCCATCACCGTCGACAAGCCGCCGGCCGCGCTGTGGCCCATGGCCCTGTCCGTGCGGCTCTTCGGTCTCGGCTCCTGGCAGATCCTGCTGCCCGAGGTGCTGATGGGCGTGGCGACGGTCGCCGTGCTGTACGCCGCCGTCCGCAGGCGCTTCAGCGCTGCCGCCGGGCTGATCGCGGGCGCGGTGCTGGCGGTGACGCCCGTCGCCGCCCTGATGTTCCGCTTCAACAACCCGGACGCGCTGCTCACCCTGCTGATGACCCTCACCGTGTACTGCGTGCTGCGTGCGCTGGAGGGCGCGCGGACGGCATGGCTGGTGTGGGCCGGCGTCGCCGTGGGGTTCGCGTTTCTGACGAAGACGCTCCAGGCGTTTCTGATCCTGCCGCCGCTGGCGCTGGTGTACGCGGTGTGCGCACCGGCCACGCTGCTGCGCAGGCTCGGCCAACTCGCCCTCGCCGGGCTCGCGCTGCTCGTCTCCGGCGGCTGGTGGGTGGCGATCGTCGAGCTGTGGCCCGCCGCCTCCCGCCCGTACATCGGCGGCTCGCAGACCAACAGCTTCCTGGAGCTGACCTTCGGCTACAACGGGCTGGGGCGCATCAACGGCAATGAGGCCGGCAGCGTGGGCGGCGGCGGCCCGGGAGGCCCCGGGGGCGGCGGCGCCGGCGGCGGTGGCGGACGCTGGGGTGAGACCGGACTCGGGCGGATGTTCAACGACTCGGTCGGCGGCCAGATCTCCTGGCTGCTGCCCGCCGCGCTGCTGCTCCTCGTCGCCGGGCTTGTGGTCACCTGGCGGGCGGGTCGCACGGACACGGCACGGTCGGCGTTCCTGGTGTGGGGCGGGGCGCTGCTGATGACCGTGGGCATCTTCAGTTTTATGGCCGGGATCTTCCACGAGTACTACACCGTGGCCCTGGCCCCGTATATCGCGGCGCTCGTCGGCATGGGCGCGACGGTGCTGTGGGAGGAGCGGTCGAGGCCGCTCGCCTCCGCTGCGCTGGGCTGCGCGGTCGCGGTGACGGCCGGGTGGGCGTATGTGCTGCTGGGCCGGACGCCGGACTATCTGCCGTGGCTGCGCGGGGCGGTGCTGGCGGGCGGGCTGGCCGCGGCCGTGGTGCTCGCCGCGCTGCCGTTCGCCGGACGGCTGGGGCGTTCGGGCGGCCGGCGGCCGGTCCGATGGCTGGCGCTCGGGGCCGCGGGGGCCGGGCTCGCGGTGTCGCTGGCGGGGCCGGTTGCGTACTCCCTCACGACCGTGAACGAAGGGCACACCGGCTCGCTCGTCATGGCCGGCCCCGCGTCGGCCCGCGGTGGCGGCCCAGGCGGTGGCGGTCCGGGCGGCCGTGGCCCCGCCGCCGGTGGTGTCGGCGGCGGTCCCGGAGGAGCTGCTGACGGAGGCGGTGCGCGCGGGGGCGGTGACGGGCGCATGCAGGGGCCTGGCGGCCAGGGGCAGCAGGGCAGCCGCGACGGCGGTCCCGACGGCAACCGCGACGGCGGTCCTGCCGGTGGTCCCGGCGGCGGTCCTGCGGGTGGTCCCGGCGGCGGTGCCGAAGGCAGTGGCGGACGCGGCATGGGCGGTCTCATCAACGGCGCGAACGTCAGCTCCGCCGCCCAGGCCGCGCTCAAGGAGAACGCCGACGACTACACCTGGGTCGCCGCCGCCATCGGCGCCCAGAACGCGGCGAGTTACCAGCTCGCCACCGGGGAACCGGTGATGCCGATCGGCGGCTTCAACGGAACGGACCCCTCGCCGACGCTCGCCCGGTTCAAGCAGTACGTCTCCGAGGGGAAGATCCACTACTACATCGTGAGCAGCGGCATGGGCGGCGGGCGCGGCGGCGACGCCAGCGCCTCGATCACGGCGTACGTCGAGGAGAACTTCACCCGGGTGACGGCAGACGGCGCGACGCTGTACGACCTCACGCGGCCGGTGTAGCGGGCGGTTCGCCCGGGGCGGGGAGGAAGGGAAACCGGGGCGGCCGCCTCCGCTACAGGGCGGCCGCCCCGGGGATCAGTGCGCCTTCGACTTGAGGGCGACTTCCCTGATGAACAGCGTCACCAGGAACGCCAGGAACGCGAACGGCGCCGCGTACAGGAAGACATCCGCCACCCCGTGCCCGTACGCGCTCTCCATCACCGTGCGGACGGGCGGCGGCAGCAGGTCCAGGTCCGGGATGCCGCCCCCGCCCGTGCCGCCGTGCCCCAGAGCCGCGCCCTGCGGGCCGAGGGCGGCGAGGCCGTCCTCGACGTAGTGGGTGACCCGGTTGCCGAGCACGGCGCCCAGCGCGGAGACGCCCACCGCGCCGCCCAGCGAGCGGAAGAACGTGACCACGGAGCTGGCCGCGCCGAGTTCCTCGGGGGCGACCTGGTTCTGGGTGCACAGCACGAGGTTCTGCATCATCATGCCGAGCCCGAGGCCGAGGAGCGCCATGAACAGCGCGATGTGCCAGTACTCGGTGTCGTACCGCATGGTGCCCAGCAGACCGAGGCCCGCCGTCGTCAGCGCACCGCCGACGACCAGCCAGGCCTTCCAGCGGCCGGTCCTGGTGATGATCTGACCGGAGACGGTGGACGAGAGGAACAGTCCGCCGATCATCGGGATGGTCATCACGCCGGACATGGTGGGGGACTTGTCCCGGGCGAGCTGGAAGTACTGGCTGAAGAAGACCGTGCCCGCGAACATCGCCACGCCGACGAAGAGCGACGCGACCGAGGCGAGCGCGATGGTGCGGTTGCGGAACAGACGCAGCGGGACGATCGGGTCGCTCGCCCGCGACTCGACGGCGAGGAAGAGCGCGCCCAGCGCGACCGCGCCGCCCGTCATCGCATACGTCTGCCAGGAGAGCCAGTCGTACTTGTCGCCCGCGAAGGTGACCCAGATCAGCAGCAGCGACACCGCGGCGCTGATCAGGAACGCGCCCGTCCAGTCGACCTTCACCTCTCGCCGGACCGCCGGCAGCTTGAGGGTCTTCTGCAGCACGATCAGGGCGATCACGGCGAAGGGCACGCCGACGTAGAAGCACCAGCGCCAGCCGAGCCAGTCCGCGTCGGTGATCACGCCGCCGAGGAGGGGCCCGCCCACGGTGGCCACGGCGAAGGTCGCGCCGAGGTAGCCGCTGTAACGCCCGCGCTCCCGCGGTGAGATCATCGCGGCCATCACGATCTGCGCGAGGGCGGAGAGCCCGCCGACTCCCACGCCCTGGACCACGCGGCAGGCGATGAGCGTGCCCGCGCTCTGCGAGAGCCCGGCCGCCGCCGAGCCGAGGACGTAGATCACCAGGGCTATCTGGACCAGCAGCTTCTTGGAGAAGAGGTCGGAGAGCTTGCCCCACAGCGGGGTGGTCGCGGTCATCGCCAGCAGCGAGGCCGTCACCACCCAGGTGTAGGCGCTCTGTCCGCCCCCGAGGTCGGTGATGATCTGCGGCAGGGCGTTGGAGACGATCGTCGACGACAGAATGGCGACGAACATGCCGAGCAGCAGCCCGGAGAGCGCCTCCATGATCTGCCGGTGTGTCATCGTCGGGCCTTCGGGCCTTCGGGCGACGGGTCTTCGGGCGACGGGTCTTCGGACGTCGGGCCTTCGGGCTCGGCGCGCCCGGCCCGCGCCGCACCGGCCGGTGTGGCTGTAGCCATGGAAATCCTTCGTTGTACGTCGGTCACGCGGTGATGCGGTCCGCGGAGGCCCGGCGGTCGCGGAACGACTCCCGCAGCCGTGCGAGCATCGCGACGAGCTGCCCGACCTCGTCGTCGGACCAGTCGTCGAGTGTGCGGGCGAACATGTCCGCGGTCCGCCGTGCAAGGCCGTCGAGCATGTCCCGGCCCTCGGGCGTCAGCCGGAGCAGCCGGGAGCGCCGGTCGCCGGGGGCGGGAAGCCGTTCGATCCAGCCGGGCTCCTCGGCATGGGCGGCATGCCGGCTGGTCACCGACATGTCGACGGACAGCAGTTCGGCCAGTCGGCTCATCCGCATCTCGCCGTGCCGGTCGAGCAGGGTGAGCACGGCGGCCGGCCCGGAGGGGCACTCGACGGGCAGCATCCGCGCGATGCCCCGCTTGACGGCCCCGATGGCGCTGAGCTGCCGGGCGAGTTCCGCGTACCGGTCGGTGTGCTGATCAGCCACGGTCCGCCCGTCCTCCCGACCGCCTTATCTTGTTGCTTAGGGCAACCATAGGAGCCATTGGTTGCTACAGGCAAATGAAAGCGGGTTTTATGGAGTAAAGGAAACCAAAAGTCTTCGCCTGCTTCCCGTCATGGCGCACATCGGACCGTTCCTGCTATTCGCGCGCACGCGCGCCCCGGGCTTGGGAGCGGAACGGGCGGTTCGCTAGGGTCCTGCCCCATGGCACACAACCCCCAGCACGGCCAGGGCCCGGAGGGCAACCACGACCCCGCGGGCAGCACCCAGATGTTCCGCGCTTTCGTCGACGAGGGCGCCCCGCCGAGCCGTCAGGCGACGCCCGACCGGTCATCCGGTCCGCGCGTCGGCCTGATCGCAGGCGTCGTCGCGGCGATCGCCGTCGTCGTCGCGGTCGCCTGGCTCGCCCTCGGCTGACGTCTCGCTCATGCCCCCGCGAGGCTGATGTCCCGGGTCTCGACGTGCATGCCCGGCGGCACCCGCCAGGCGTCGACGCACACCGTGTAGGACGCTGTGCGCACGGCCCCCGGAGGGATGGGCGCGGGCAGCGGCCGGGCCGATTCCACCGTCGCCCAGTCGATGCCCAGCGCTCCGATGACATGGGTGCCGAACACGACCTGCCCTGATGTCGCCGCCGAGCCGCCCGTGTTGCGGAACTCGACTGTCACCTTCTCGCACCAGCGCTTGTCGAGCGGGGCGCGGTCGGCCCTGACGATGCGCAGCTCGGCCGGACCCGCAGACGGCGTCGGCGACGGCGACGGAGATGCGGGCGGGGACGGGGCGGGAGTCGGGGGCGGCGAGGGGCGTGACGGCGCGGGCGTGGGCGCCTGCGGGGCCGCGCCGCTGCTCCCCTGAGGCGACGGAGCAGCGGCGGTCGGCGGCCCGCCCTCCCCTCCGTCCGGGGACGTGCCGTCCGGGGACGTGCCGTCCGGCGGCCTCCCCTCCGCGCCGCCGGTCCGCCCTCCCCGCTGCTGATTCCGGTGATCCTCGCGGTCCGTGCCGAGGCTTGGGCCCCGGTCCTCGTGGAGGCCCTCGCCGTGCTTCTCGCGTTGGCCCTCGTCCAGGGGGACGAGCAGCACATCGCCCGTCGGGGGCACGGTGGCCGTCGGCGCGTCGTCCGGGGCGGCGACGGCCGCATAGCCGTCGCCGGGGCCGTCGCCGCACGCGGTCAGCGCTCCACCGCCCAGGAGGAGCGCGACGACCGCCACGGCGGCGGCCCGGCAGCGATGCGTGTGCCGCACGTCCCGTCCGTGTCCTCCTCGTCGCATCGCGCCAGTGTGTCTGACGGTCCGTCAATAAGGAAGCGTCCGAAGGGCTGTCCGGGCGGGCGTTCCGGATGTCAGTCGCCGATCAGGCCCTCCCGCAGATGCGCCAATGTGCGGGTCAACAGCCGGGAGACATGCATCTGAGAGATGCCCACCTCCTCGCCGATCTGGGACTGGGTCATGTTGGCGAAGAAGCGGAGCATGATGATCTGCCGTTCGCGCGGCGGGAGTTTGGCCAGCAGGGGCTTCAGCGACTCGCGGTACTCGACGCCCTCCAGGGCGCTGTCCTCATAGCCCAGGCGGTCCGCCAGGGAGCCCTCGCCGCCGTCGTCCTCGGGGGACGGGGAGTCCAGCGAGGAAGCCGTGTAGGCGTTGCCCACGGCCAGCCCGTCGACCACGTCCTCCTCCGACACCCCCAGCGTCGCGGCCAGTTCGGAGACGGTCGGCGAGCGGTCGAGCTTCTGCGCCAGCTCGTCGCTGGCCTTGGTGAGGGCGAGCCGAAGCTCCTGGAGCCGGCGCGGGACTCTCACCGACCATGAGGTGTCGCGGAAGAATCGCTTGATCTCGCCGACGACGGTCGGCATCGCGAACGTCGGGAACTCCACGCCCCGTTCGCAGTCGAACCGGTCGATCGCCTTGATCAGACCGATCGTGCCGACCTGGACGATGTCCTCCATCGGTTCGTTGCGACTGCGGAAGCGGGCTGCCGCGTACCGCACCAGGGGGAGGTTCAGCTCGATCAGGGTGTCGCGCACATAGGTGCGCTCCGGAGTCTCGCCGGTGCCCTGCTCGTCCAGCGCGCGTAGCCGCAGGAACAGGGAACGGGACAGAGTACGGGTGTCGATGGCTTCGGAGCCGTCAGGCACGACAGGCGCGGGTGCGCTCTTCGTGAGCGTGAGCACCTTCGAGCTGCCCTGTTCTGCGGACATGCCACCCCCTTGAGGTCGCGGGACGGTCGCGGCGGCCGCGACCGTCGGAGGAACGCAGCCTCCACCTGAATACCGGAGGCGGAGCTGCGGCAAACGCGGTTCCAGCAGAATGTCACATGTCGGCAACACGCTGTAGTGACATGTCGACAAGTATCAGGTGGAAGTGCGCAGGAAGCTGGGTGTCTGCGCCTTTTACACCGTCAACATCGGCTCGGAAGCGGTCTACCCGTCTCAGCTATGCATCGATCCTGTTTGCGGATCTCAGTCGGGCAAAACTCCGGGCCAGCAGCCGGGAGACATGCATCTGGGAGACTCCCAGCTCCTGGCTGATCTGGGACTGCGTCAGATTGCCGTAGTAACGGAGCATCAGAATCCGCTGCTCGCGCTCGGGCAGCTGTACGAGGAGGTGGCGTACGAGATCGCGGTGTTCCACCCCGGCGAGCGCCGGGTCCTCATAGCCGAGCCGGTCCACCAGGCCCGGCAGGCCGTCGCCCTCCTGGGCCGCCTCCAGCGAGGTGGCGTGGTACGAGCGGCCCGCCTCGATGCAGGCGAGCACCTCGTCCTCGGAGATCCTCAGCCGTTCGGCGATCTCGGCGGTCGTCGGGGTCCGCCCATGAGCCGTCGTCAGGTCCTCGGTGGCGCCGCTGACCTGGACCCACAGCTCGTGGAGCCGGCGCGGGACGTGCACCGTGCGGACGTTGTCCCGGAAGTACCGCTTGATCTCGCCGACGACGGTCGGCATGGCAAAGGTCGGGAACTGCACCCCCCGGTCGGGGTCGAACCGGTCGATCGCGTTGATCAGGCCGATCGTGCCGACCTGGACGACGTCTTCCATGGGTTCGTTGCGGCTCCGGAAGCGGGCGGCCGCGTACCGCACAAGCGGCAGGTTCGCCTCGATGAGCGCCGCGCGGATCCGGGAGTGCTCCGAGGTGCCGGGGGTGAGGGCCTTGAGCTCGCCGAAGAGCACCTGGGTCAGGGCGCGGGTGTCCGCACCCCGGCTCCGGCCGCTGCCCCCGCCCTGGGGGCCGCCTGTCGAGGGGCGGTCCCTCTCCCGTTGCTCTCTCTCCCGTTGCTCTCTCTCCGGTTGGCCGCTCTCCGGTTGGCCGCTCTCCGGTTGGCCGCTCTCCGGTTGGCCGCTCTCCGGGCGGTCCCTCTCCGGTTGACCCGTCTGCGTGTGATCCGTCTGCGTGTGATCCGTCTGGGGGGCGTCCGGCTGTCCTGTCTGCTCCTGACGGTTCCGCCGGCCCTGTCGGCGGGCGCTCCCGGATGCGGCGTTCCCGGGAGCTGACGCCTCCGCCGCCCGGGACGGGGACCCGTCGTCCGGCCGCTCGTTCTGGGGCGGCACCTGAGGCGCAGTACTGGCCGGCACTGTTTACGCCACCCCTTTGCGATCGTTTACGGTCAACTCATCCATCAAAAGCGGTCATAGCATCACAAGACATGTCCACTGTGTGCAAGCATCGCATTACGTCGTGTTGACGGAACGCCCGGCCGATGGCATGCGAAAGCCCCTCGCCGTATGGGCGAGGGGCGGGACGTCCGGGCGGCAGGGGCGGTGAGAGCTCCTCGGGGCCCGCTCAGAACTCGTAGTCGGCGATCACCCACGTGGCGAACTCGCGCCACTGTGCGGCGGCCGCCTGATGGGCCGGGTGCTCGAGATAGCGCTTGAGGGCGTCGCGGTCCGCCACGGCGGAGTTGATGGCGAAGTCATATGCGATCGGCCGGTCCGTGATGTTCCAGGCGCACTCCCAGAACTCGATCTCCGGAACCAGCGTGTCGAGCTCCTGGAACGCCCGCGCGCCGGCGATCACGCGCGGCTCGTCGCGCGAGACGCCTTCGTTGAGCTTGAGAAGGACCAGATGGCGGATCAACGGGCGCTCCTAGTTCACCAGCTCGGTCATGAACTCTCCCACACCTTGAGCGGCGCTCGAAATGCCCTCGAACCCTACCTGCACCAGGTCCGCCGCCCGATCGGGGGAGGTGATGATCGTGTACAGGACGAAGACGACCAGGATGTACAGCGATATCTTCTTCGCTTGCACCATGGGTCGCTTCCTCCCCTTCCGTATCGCCTGTCCCGCGCAGTCGCGTGAGTCTAACCGAGCTGACTGAATCTTTAAGGACCAAGGGCCTGCACTTCGGGGCCCTTCGCCGCCCCGCGCCCCTGTCCCGGAGACACGGGATGGAGGCGAGCCCGCAAGGACCCGGCAGGAACCCCGCAGGCGGGGACCGCCCTCGTGCGGGCCCGGCCGCAGCCTTCCCCCTGACTGCGGCCCGGCTTGCGGGACCGGTCCCTACGACGAAGGGCCCCGGCGCCATCCGGCGTCGGGGCCCTTCGTCGAAGAGCGGTAGCGGAGGGATTTGAACCCTCGGTGACTTGCGCCACACTCGCTTTCGAGGTCTGTTCGTGCTGGTCAGAGGGTTGTTCAGGGCCGTTCAGCCCCGTTCGTTCCCGGTTCCTCGCCTGTCGCATGAACGGCTTCGGACGATGCCGGACGGGGCTGAATGAGACGGAAACTGAGACGGGATGCGGACCGGCTGACCTGCGCGTCTACCTCTGGCAGTGTCAGCGGCCGGACCCTTCCACGGCCGCGATCACAGCGGCGGGGTCACCCTCGTACAACAAGTGCGGCTCGTCTGCCGTGGGAGGTATGAACCGGCTGCGGTACCGCTGGAGGTCGCTCTCCGCGAAGTAGATCGAGTTCGGATCCTCTGCGTGGAACTCGTTGCGCTTGCTGATCCTCGCCCACAGTTCGTCGTGGCTGGCGGCAAGGTAGACGAGTACAGGGACCGCGCCGGCGTCGGTGGCGATGGCCTGCCATTTGGCCCGATCCTCGGGAGTCCAAAAGCCGTGGTCAACGACGACATCGTGTCCGGCCTTGAGCTGTTCCCAGAGGTCGACCGCCACGTCTTCCAGGACCGGCCGCTCAAGGGTGGGGAAGGTGCCCCGGGGGAAGTCGACCCCATAGACGCCGTGCCGGCGGTACATCTCCTCATCTGGGCACAGCCGTACGAATCCGCGATCCGTGAGGGCGCGGGAAAGCGTGGTCTTGCCTGACCCGGGGAGTCCGGCCATCAGGACGCAGAACGGAGGGCGTGGGGACATCGGTCTCGTCATGACTCGGGAGATGGTGGCCACCTCTGCATCGGCTTCCGGCGTGATTGTGCCAGTCCGCCGGGCCGCAAGCAGTGCATCCAGTCGGTCTTCGAGCACGCTCACGAGCGTGTCATCCACGACCGTCACGAGGTGACCTCCGATTCTGTGCGCCATGTACGGCCCGGCCCTCCGAGGTCGACGCCGTACTCCACGATGTTGCCCTCGCTATCGACGAACTTCGCGGTCATCACGACCACCGGTTCCGTCGGCGGGTTCTCAGGGTCCAGCTCCAAGAGTCGTGCGTACTCCGGCGTCAGCGTGCGGGCAGAGGCCGTGTCGACACGGTGGCTGATCGGGTGGCCGGTCGCCTGGGCGATGAGCTGGAGTGAGGTTCCCCCTGTCAGGCGCTCGCTCGCTGCTAGCTGTGGGATGAGCCTGCCGTACCGAGCGGGGATCCACGACGTGCTGTGAGCCACGATGCCGTGCCGGTCCCTGTATACCCGGCTACGCCGTACGACGTCCGAGCCGGGCTCGATGTCCAGTGCCTGCGCGACCTCGGCAGGCGCGGGCACGACGGCCGCCTGATGCGAGTCGGATCGTTCGCCCGCCCCCCAGCTAGAACCGGTGCGGCGTCCCCGGTCCTGCCGCTGGGCTCCCGAGGACATCGGGGTCGGCCGGTCCAGGACCTCGGTACCGATGCCGTGGATCCCTCGCACAAGACCCTCGTTGCGCAGCTTGCGAAGCGCCTTCTCAGCTGTCGCAGTGCTGACCTTCCACTCTTCCGACAGGTTCTTGATGCTCGGCAGGAGCGTTCCCGGCTGTAGCTCACCGGACGAAATCAGCTCCATGTAGTGGGCGGCAATCTTCGCGTACGGGGCCCGATTGTCGGCCTGGCCTGCCATGTCGCTTGCTCCTTTTTGTGACTTCCCTGAGGTTCCCTACCTTACCGCTTGACACCGCAGGGAACCCTAGGGAACCCTAGGGATGTGCTCGCCGGTCGGATCGATCGAGCGGAGGGTGCCCCGACACACCTGTGTCCGCCGCCTGGAGGGCTCCGTGAAACGGGCTCGAAGAAAGCGCCGGCTCCTTGACAACTGAATGGGGATCACGCCGCCTCTCCTCGGCCAAGTAGGCGGCCACGCGGGATCTCCCGCGTGAGGTACAGCGCGACCCAACGTCCGCAGTGTGGCTGCGGGCCGGTTGCCTCCGTTGCACGTCCCGTGCGTGCAGCGCTGAGGGGAGCCGGAATCGACTTCAGCGGCGAGCGGCTCCCGGGGTGCCTCCCGGGAGCCGCGTTTCGGGCCGTTTCACCTGCTAGGGAGACCACGACCCATGAATCACATCGTCACTGTTCAGGACGCTGTTACCGCGTTCGAGCCGTGGATGGAACCCACGAACGCGGAGCTGGATGCGATCGAGCGGGAGATGCCCGTGATCCTCACGGACGTCGACCTGCTGGACGCGGAGATCATCACCCTTGACCGCACGCCGACCGAGGTGGACGACCGCCGCATCCGCCGGGCCCGCCGCCGCGCGCTGGCCGCCCGGGTCGCGCTGGTCAACCGCACGGCCGACACGAACCTTTTCGGGGGTGTCGCGTGAGCGCCGCCGAGAAGAACCTGATCGCCGCGCATGCTGAGGTGAAGGCGGAGATCACGCGGACGGACACCAAGACGGCGCTGCTGCTGGCGTTCGTCGGCGCGGTGGTCGCCGGGGCCTGGAGTGTCGCCCGCGACGTGGCGCTGACCGTGCCCGCCCTCGTCACCGGTGGGGCCGGGCTGGCGCTGCTGGTCGGCGCGGCGGGGCTGCTGCTGCGGTCGGTGCGCCCGAACCTGGGCGGGCGGCACGGCTTTCCGCTGTGGGCCACTCTGTCCGCCGACGAGATCGGCGCGGCTGTCGCCCGTGATCTGGCCGCCGACGTCGCCGGGCTGTCCCGGCTCGCGGTCGCCAAGTTCACGTGCCTGCGCCGCGCGGTCGACCTCACCATGACCGGCGGCGCCCTGCTCATCCTCGCCGCCCTGCTCACCGCCGGGGGTGCGCGGTGACCGGCGCGAAACTGACCCGCGCACAGGTCGGTGTCCTGGCCGCCGCGTTCGTGCCGATGCTGGCCACAGGCGTGTTCGGTGGGATCGGCACGTACAGCAACATCGGCCACGCCTACGGCCAGGGCACCGCCCTTGGTGCGCTGGCCGCGGGTGAGGGTGCCACGGCCGTGCTCGCTCTGGTCCTGCTCGGGCTGACCATGCTGGGACAGTCCTCCCCGCGCATCGTCCGCCTCGGGTTGTGGGCGCTGCCGGCCGCGGCCGCGGTGATGGGGGCGATGGCCGCCCCCGATCCGGGCCGCACCGTGATCTACGCCCTGACCCCGATGGGCATGTCCGTCTCGGCTGAGGGCATGGCGTTCCTGGCCCGGCGGATCGTGGTGCACATCGACGGCCGTGACGCGGAGAACGAGCGCCACACCGCCGATCTGGTGCAGGCACTGGCCTACCACCGCGCCCGCGCCGCGCACCACCCAACCGACCGGGTGCGCAAGCGGTCCGATCGGGCGTCGTGGCGTCTGGCCCGCAAGGTCGGGGTCGGGGACGTGGCGCTCGGATCGAGGCTGCTGGACGTGCAGCGCGACCGGGTCACCGCCGGTGCGGATGCCGCGCTTGCTGCCATGTTCGGCGGTATCGCCCTCGATCCTGCCCCGGTCTCGAATACGGAGAAATCGACCGAGACCGCAAGGAAACGGTCTACGGTTGACCTGCCCGAATCGACCCCGGATCCGGTGGTGAGGCTGACTCGGCTGGCTCTGCCGGATCCGGTCGCGGTCGACCTGGGCAAGTCGACCCAGCTCAAGCCCCTCCCGCCGGTCGGCCCTGCTCCGATCGCCTCGATCGAGTCGCGGGCGGTGGCGGCTGAGTCGACCCGTCCGCGCCGCGCTACGGGCCGCCTCCCGGCGGTGGCGAGGTCGCCCCGGCCTAAGCGCACGCCGGATCAGTTGCTCGCCGAAGCACGCCAGGCGACGGCCGATTGGCCGGACGCGAAGGTGACCGGCGAGGGCATCCGCCGCGCCATCCACACCTCGCCCGCGAACGCCCGCACTCTGCGGGACACCCTGCTCGCCGAACGCGCCGCCGCCGCAACGGGTGCCGGGGCGGTGGCGTGATGACCGCCTACGGCAAGTGCTTCGACCCGAACGGGGCCCGGTACGGGATCCCGACCTACCCGTGGCGCTACGCGCCCGACGGCCTGGCCACCCGTCGGCAATTGCGGGCCAGGGGGTTACGGCCCGGCGGTCAGAAGGTGGCGGCGCAGGTCATGCGGACCAACCGCCGGGCGGGCACGGACCGGGTGGCCTACCTCTACCGCGTCGACCGGGCCAAGCCCGTGAGGCCGATGACCTCCCGCAAATGGGGCGCGCTCGCGCTGGCCATGCTCGCCCGCCGCACCTGCCGGGTGTGCGGCATCACCTACGGCTACTGCATGCCGACCTCGCTCGGCATGTGCCTGCTGTGCGCCCACCCCGACCACTGCGCATCCCCGACAGGGAGCTGACCATGGGCAAGCCCAACACCCGTCGCCTGGACAAGGAGATCCGGCTGACGGAACGCAAGCTGGAAGCGGTGCAGAACGAGGAGATGTGGCCGCTGAACAGCGCGGAGCGGCGCAAGGTCGTCGGCGCTCTGGCCGGCGGCTCCTATCGGGTCGTGCGCGGCAAGAGCACCGGCCGCGCCGAACGCACGCTGGAGAACGTCTGGAACGCCGCACAGATCCGGCTGACCGCCGAACTCACCGCGTTGCGGACCGAGCGGCAGCGGATCGTCAACGAGCACGCGACCGCCAAGGCCGCCAAGAAGTCCTCGGGGTGGTGGTGACCGTGGCCCGCACGGACACGCCTTCGGGCGAGTGCCCGCAGTGCTGGCAGCACGCCCACGACCGGCGCGCACACCGCCACCTGGGCCCCCGGGAGGACTGCCCGCAGTGCGTGGACCACATGGTCAACGGCCACCCCTCCATCGTGCCCAAGAAGAAGTCGAAGTGGTGGTGAGCGTGCAGCGCACCGCCCGCCGGTGCCCGGCCGCGCACCCCGAAGACCCCACGCCCTGCGTCGGCCCGGTCATGGTGACGGTGCTGGACGCGGTCAACGCGGGGGCCGACGGGTGCGAGCACCACGGTGCCCGGCTGCTCGCTTCCCTCGACGGCGGGCGCGTCTACGCCCTCCCCGACGCCCCGACCGGAGCCGCCATCCGCGTCTTCAAGGCCGCCGACGGCATCCGCCCGTTCTGCTGGATCGAGGGCCCGCGCACCGAGCCGTCGCAGCTCAGCCGCGCGGAGAACCGGGCCCGCACTCATCTCTGACGCCCCGGCCCCGCCCGTGCTCACACCGGGCGGGGCCCCGGTGCCTCTCTCCACTTCCCGCCCCTGAAGGGGTAGTCAGGAGCTGTTCCCGCATGTCTGAGAACGTCGTTCACCTCCACAAGCACACCGACCCGCCCGCCGACGGCACCGCCCCCACCGTGCTCACGGTCGTGCCGGAAGCCCCGCCCGCGCGGCCCGTGCCGCTGTGGGTCCGCTCCGGCCGGGCAGTGAAGACCGCTGTTACACACGAGCGCACCCTGTCGGCCGGTCGTTCGGCGGTCCGGCACAGCCTGTACACCTTCAATGGCGGGCGGATCGTGGCCCGCCGGGCGTGGGACGGCCGCACCGGCTCCCG
>NZ_JADWYQ010000057.1 GCF_022414575.1 Streptomyces sp. MUM 178J
CCGAGCAGCCACGAAACCCCAGGTCACAACCAACATCTGAGATCTCTACCGAACCCGGAACGGTTCAGTCACCGGCTTGGGCATCGCGCGGCTTCTGGTCGTGGAATGCGTACGAGTGCCTGCTGGAGGAGGCACCCGGTGCGGCGCGTTCGTCCATGCGTACGACTACGTGGCCATCGTCGCGTTTATCGGCGGTTGGGCTTGCGTCCAAGTCCTTCTTCGGAGCAAGCGCTACCGGGCCGACTGGCGTCCTGCCCTGGGCGTGACCGCCGGCGCGCTCATCAGCGCGGGCGTCATCATGGCGGTCGCCCCCTCGGCCGCCGCAGGCGTGATGCTCGTTCTCGGACTCGTCGCACCGCAGTTGGCTCGCCGGTACGGGCGCGAACCACAGCCTGAGAACCATCGCCGCCGAATGGAGCGAAGCAACGAGTAGCCGGGCACCAACTGCCACACGCGAGCCAATACCCAGGAGTGCAGTCTCCTTCGTGATACCAGCCGCGCACCCATAGAGACACGATCTAAAGGCAGCCACCGGACCACTCAAACTTCGACGGCACCCGCTCAAGGTTCGATGGCACGGGACACCGACGAGAGCCGCCCAGCGAGATCGACAGCCCCACCGTCGATACCACTCTCTGTGATGAATCGGGCGATAGCAGCAGCCACGAGCGCTAGCAGCACGCGCTGCTAGCGATAGCACCCCCGATAGCAGCAAATACCACCACTGATCAGGCCGCTAGCAGATAGCGGCCGACATGGGGAAACCCCGGATTCAGGCCGAATCCAGGGTTTCCGAGGGTCGCGGCGACCGCTAGCACCCTCCAAGCAGCGGCTACGCGATGTTACTGCGGCAGGAAGCCGGGCTTTGCGTTGCCAAGGTCGCGAAGGTGCGTGAGGTAGTCCTGAGCGGACGGCTCGTCGGCGTAGCGGTGCCGCATCTCTGCGGCCAGTTCGCGGCTCGTCATGATGAGCGACGGGACCGACTGGCGGTCGCCCTGGAGGGCCCGCTCCCCCATGAGGAGCGCCTGTTCGAGGTCACCCTCACGGGCCGCCGTGACGCCGAGCGTGACGCGCGCTTCGGCGTTGCGCATGGGTGAGCGCTCCGTACCGTCGAAGTCCGTGCCCGCGCGGAGCACTTCGTCAGCGAGCGTGCGAGCGAGCTTGTCCTCACCCACGAGCCGGTAGCAGTCCATGGAGTAGAAGTCGAACTTCGCAGGGTCCACGACGAAGTGGTTGTCGAGGTTCTCGGGGTGCGGCATCCCTTCGAGCAGCCGCCGCCCCTTGTCGAGAGCCACCTCAACCTGTCGACGGTCTCTGAGCCGCGCCCACGCCTTGGCCTCTTGCGCGGCGAGCTGCACGGCGACGCTGTGGCCGCCGGCCACCTCCGCCCCGGCTTGTGCGGCAGAGACGACGCCGCGATAGTCGCCCGTCGTGAGAGAGAACCAGGCCCGCATCTCGTGGGCCCATCCGGCGATCTCGCCGTCCTTCCCTGACGGACAGAAGCGGCTCGCGGAGCAGTGGCTGAGCGCCATCACCGCCGACGTCGCCCGCGGCGACTTCATCGACCCGAACGCGTCCCGTACGACGTTCCCGGAGTTCGCAGAGAAGTGGCTCGCGAGCCAGAGCGGCGACCCGAACACCCGAGCCTCGATGGAGTCCCAACTCAAGCTGCACGCCTTCCCGCGTATCGGATCGCGTCAGCTCGGGTCGTTCCAGCCGAGCCACATCCGGCAGTTCGTGACGCAGCTCGAAGAGACGGGTATGTCCGGCTCTTACGCCCGCGTCATCTTCTCCAACGTCCGCGCCGTGCTCTCCGCCGCCGTGGAGGACGGATGCCTGCGCCGGAACCCCTGCAACTCGCGTACGGTGACCCCGCCGGCCATGGGCTCGCGCCGCGTCGTCCCCTGGGAGCCTGAGCGCGTCTTCGCCGTACGCGCCGCCATAGTCGAGCGGTTCCGGCCCATGGTCGATGTGGGCGCAGGATGCGGCCTGCGGCAAGGGGAGATCCTAGGGCTGTCCGTCGATGACATCGACTTCGACAGCGGCACCGTGCACGTGGTGCAGCAACTCAAGCTGAGCCTGAGCAAGGCGGTGTTCGCCCCGCCGAAGGGCGGCAAGCTCCGTGATGTGCCGCTCCCCGACCCCGTGGCGGGAGCTCTCCAGGAGCACATCAAGCGGTACCCGCCCGTGGAGATCAAGCTCCCATGGATGCGCGGGAACGGCCAGCCGGTGACCCGGCGGCTCATCTTCACGGGCCCCAACGGCGGGCACGTCTGGCGTACGTCCCTGAACGAAGACCACTGGAAGCCCGCTCTCGCCAAGGCCGGAGTCATTCCCAAGGCCAAGAGCCGAGAGCATGCCGCCGCCCGGGAGCACGGCATGCACGCCCTGCGGCACTTCTACGCATCCGTGCTCCTGGATGCCGGAGAGAGCATCAAGGCCCTCGCGGAGTACCTCGGGCACTCCGACCCGGGCCTGACGCTGAAGGTGTACGCGCACCTCATGCCGAGCAGTCGGGACCGGGCCAGGAAGGCTCTCGGCAAGGCACTCCGGCCCCAAGATCCCCAGGGCTGAGGTTCCAGGGAGGTTCCGAGACATGAAAATACCCCTGATCTGCACTTCCCGAGCAGGTCAGGGGCATGATCACAAAGGCTACTTCTTCTTGCCCTGATTCTTGACGGCCTCGATGGCTGCGGCCGCCGCCTCGGGGTCGAGGTAGGCGCCGCCGGGGGTGACCGGGTTGAAGTCGGCGTCGAGGTCGTAGACGAGCGGGATGCCCGTGGGGATGTTCAGACCCGCGATGTCGGCGTCGGAGACGCCGTCCAGGTGCTTGACCAGGGCGCGCAGGCTGTTGCCGTGGGCGGCGATCAGGACCGTGCGGCCGGTGAGGAGGTCGGGCACGATGCCGTCGTACCAGTACGGCAGCATGCGCTCCACGACGTCCTTGAGGCACTCGGTGCGGGGGCGCAGCTCGTTCGGGATGGTGGTGTAGCGGGGGTCGCGGGCCTGGGAGAACTCGCTGTCGTCGGCGAGCGGCGGCGGCGGGGTGTCGTACGAGCGGCGCCACAGCATGAACTGCTCCTCGCCGAACTCCGCCAGGGTCTGCGCCTTGTCCTTGCCCTGCAGCGCGCCGTAGTGGCGCTCGTTCAGCCGCCAGGTGCGGTGGACGGGGATCCAGTGGCGGTCGGCGGCCTCCAGGGCGAGCTGCGCGGTGCGGATGGCGCGCTTCTGGAGGGAGGTGTGCAGTACGTCGGGGAGCAGGCCGGCGTCCTTGAGCAGCTCACCGCCGCGGACTGCCTCCTTCTCGCCCTTCTCGGTGAGGTTGACGTCCACCCAGCCGGTGAACAGGTTCTTGGCGTTCCATTCGCTCTCGCCGTGGCGGAGGAGGATCAGCTTGTACGGTGCGTCGGCCATGCGTACGAGACTAATGGACGCCCGAGCGGGGGCGGGGTCCGGCTAATTCGGTGGCCGTCCGAGGGCCTGGGATGTAATTTCCGGCTGCCAGACCAGCCGCTTACGGGGGACCCATGACCTCTGCCTCGCTCAGCCGCGCCGTGCGCGGAACCGTCTCAGGGCTGCCCGGCGGTTTCTGGTGGCTGTGGGCCTCGACGCTGGTCAACCGGGTCGGGGCCTTCGTGTTGACGTTCATGTCGCTCTTCCTGACCCAGGAGCTCGGCTACTCGGGGTGGTACGCGGGCATCGTCGTCGCGCTGCACGGGCTGGGCGGCATCGCCGGAGCTCCGCTGGGCGGGGTGCTCAGCGATCGGTGGGGGCGGCGGCCCACCATGATCGTCGCGCATCTGGCGGCAGCGGCGTGCGCCGCGGCCCTCGTGGTGGTGACCAGCGCGTGGGGGATCGCCGCCGTGGTGCTGCTGATGGGTGTGGCGATGCAGGCGGTGCGGCCCTCAATCAGCGCGGCGATCGCCGACCTGGTGCCGGAGAGCGATCAGCGGCGGGCGTACGCGCTGAACTACTGGGCGCTCAACCTCGGCTTCGCCATCGCCGCGCTCGGCGGCGGCGCGGCGGTGTTCCTCGGCTACCGGGCGCTCTTCGTCGCCGACGCGGTGGCCACCGTGCTGTGCGCGCTGATCGTCTTTCTGCGGCTGCCAGAGACCCGGCCCGCGGCCGCCGGCGGCAAAGACGGCGACACCGACGAGGCGGCGGAGGGGCACAAGGACCGGGTCACCGCCCTGGACGTGCTGCGGGACGCGCCGTTCCGCACTCTGGTCCTGCTCAATCTGCTGGTCTGCACGGTCTTCATGGCCCCCTGGGTGGGCCTGCCGCTGACCATGGCGGCGCAGGATCTGTCGGGCTCGTACGGTGCGGTCATCGCGGTCAACGGCGTGGTGATCGTCGCTTTGCAGCTGCTGGTCACCACGGTCATCGGGAAGCGGTCGCCGGCCGCGCTGCTGACCGTGTCCTCCCTGCTCTTCGCCGCCGGGACGGGCGCGACCGCGCTCGCCGGGACTCCCCTGGCGTTCGGGGCGACCGTGGTCGTGTGGACCATCGGCGAGATGGTGCATGTGCCGACCAACGCCGCCGCGACGGCCCGGCTCGCCCCGGAGCACGCACGCGGCCGCTACCAGGGCGTGATGGGCATGTCCTGGGCGGTGGCGGGCACCGTCGCCCCGGTGCTGGCCGGCTGGATCGTCGACGGGCCCGGGCCGGGCGTGCTGTGGCTGGGCTGCGCCGTGGTCGGCTGTGCTGCGGCGGCCGGATACGCGCTGCTCCTGCGCCGTGCGCTGGCCGAGGACGGGGGCGAGCAGGGGGACGGGAACGGGAACGGGGACAAGGGCGGCGGTCAGACGCCGTCGGCGACCGCGCCCGCCGTCGAGCGGGCGGCCGACGGCGCCTGAGCGTCAGGAGTCCTTGCCCGACGGCTGCGTCAGACGGGTGAACGCCTCAAGGTTGCGCGTGGACTCCCCACGCGAGACCCGCCACTCGTACTCCCGCTTGATCGCACTGGCGAAACCCAGCTCCAGCAGGGTGTTGAACGATCCGTCGGCCGCCTCGAGCACCGTGCCCAGCAGCCGGTCCAGCTCCTCGGGGGACACCACCGACAGCGGCAGCCTGCCGACGAGGTAGATGTCGCCGAGCCGGTCGATCGCGTAACTCAGCCCGTACAGCTTGAGGTTGCGCTCCAGCAGCCAGCGGTGCACCGCCGCGTCGTTCTCGTCGGGATGGCGGATGACGAAGGCGTTGACGGAGAGGGAGTGGTTGCCGATGAGGAGGGAGCAGGTGGTGGACAGCTTGCGGGTGCCGGGGAGTTTGACGACGTACGAGCCTGGTTCCGGACGCTCCCATTCCAGGTCGGCGTCGTCAAGGGTCCGCTCGACGATCTGCGCGATGCCGTTGTTCCGTGCGTCCGGGTTCCGTGCGTCTGGTGCCTCAGCCATGGGCTGAGCGTACGTCAGCAGTGCCCGCCCAGCGGGATCAGACGTGGCGGAACGGACGTGCCGAGGTCAGACGTGGCGGAGCCGGACGCGGCGGAACGGACGCGGCGAGGTCAGACGTGGCGGAGCCGGTGGCGGCGGTGATGGTGGTGCCCGCCGCGCTGGCCGTGCCGCTGGGCGTGGTCGTACATGGCGGCCGTGTAGACGTCCGCCGTCGTCGACGCGGCCGTGTCCCAGCCGAAGGAGCGGGCGTGGCGGGCGGCCGCCTCGCCCATCGCGGCGGAGCGTCCGGGGGCGGCCAGCAGGCCGGACAGCGCGTCCGCGTAGTCGGCCGGGTCGTGGCCGGGCACGAGGACGCCGGTCACCCCGTCGCGGACGGCCACCGGCAGCCCGCCGACCTCGGCCGCCACCACCGGGGTCCCGCAGGCCTGCGCCTCGATCGCCACCAGGCCGAAGGACTCGCTGTAGGAGGGCATCACCAGGACGGACGCGGCCCGGAACCAGTCGGCCAGCCGGTCCTGGCCCACCGGCGGCTGGAAGTGGACGAGGTCGGCGATGCCGAGCCGGGCGGCCAGCTTCTGCAGGCCCTCCGGCTTGGCGAGACCGCTGCCGCTCGGCCCGCCGACCACCGGCACGAGCAGACGGGAGCGCAGCGAGGGATCGCGTTCCAGGAGCAGCGCGGCCGCGTGCAGCAGGACGTCCGGGGCCTTCAGCGGCTGTATGCGGCCGGCGAAGAGCGGGATGAAGGCATCCTGCGGCAGGCCGAGGCGGGCACGGGCGGCCGCGCGGCCGTCGGCCGGACAGAAGCGTTCCAGGTTCACGCCGGGGTGGACGACGGCGACCTTGGCGGGATCGGCGTCGTAGTGGCGCACCAGCTCGTCGGCCTCCTCCGCGGTGTTCGCGATCAGCCGGTCGGCCGCGCGTACGATCTGCGTCTCGCCGATCACGCGGGCGGCCGGCTCGGGGGTGTCGCCCTCGGCCAGCGACGCGTTCTTGACCTTGGCCATGGTGTGCATGGCGTGCACGAGCGGGACGCCCCAGCGCTCGGCGGCCAGCCAGCCGACATGGCCGGAGAGCCAGTAGTGCGAGTGGACCAGGTCGTAGTGGCCGGGGCGGTGGCCGGCCCAGGCCTGCATGACGCCGTGGGTGAAGGCGCACAGCTGGGCGGGCAGCTCCTCCTTGGCCAGCCCCTCGTACGGGCCCGCGTCCACATGGCGTACGAGCACGCCCGGGGCGAGTTCGACGGCCGGCGGCCGCCCGCCGGCGGTCGCGCGGGTGAATATCTCGACCTCGACGCCGACGGCGGCCAGCCGTTTGGCGAGCTCGACGATGTAGACGTTCATGCCGCCCGCGTCGCCCGTGCCCGGCTGGTGCAGGGGCGAGGTGTGGACGCTGAGCATGGCCACACGGCGCGGCCGGCGGTGACCGACGCCGAAGCGGAGGCGCGGGGCCGGGAGGCTGCCGCTGAGGCGGGACACGTACTGGCTCACGTCGTCGGTCCTCCTCGCTTGTGGCGCACGCCGCCGGGCGCGGCCGGGCACGGGGCATCGACTGGCTGCCCCGCACAGCCGCACAACAGCTCCGGCCGCCTCTTCCATTTCCCCCTCGCCTCCACTTTGCCAAAAGATTGCCGAACGGGCGTCCCGGCCTCGGCGCGCCTGCTTGGGCCCGTACTCTCGATGCCATGACGCGCCGCCCCGTAGGGACCGCGACCCGCGGGACGACCAACCCCAACCGGCTCCGCCGCATGGACCGCTGGATCGCCGCGGCGCACGGCGCGGCGCTGCGCCGCGGCGAGGCCCCGCCCGTGGCCGTCGACCTCGGCTACGGGGCAGCCCCCTGGACCGCCGTCGAACTGCTGACGCGGCTGCGCACCGCCGACCCCCGCTGCCGGGTCGTCGGCATCGAGATCGACGCCGAGCGGGTCACCGCCGCACGGCCGTACGAGCGCGAGGGCCTCGACTTCCGGCACGGGGGCTTCGAGGTGCCGGTCGACGGCCCGGTCGCCCTGATCCGCGCGGCGAACGTGCTGCGCCAGTACGACGAGGACGCCGTCGCGGAGGTGTGGGCGCGGCTGTGCGGGCGGCTGGCCCCCGGCGGACTGCTCGTGGAGGGCACCTGCGACGAGATCGGGCGGCGGCATGTGTGGGTGGCGCTCGGGCCGGAGGGGCCGCGGACCGTGACGTTCGCCACGCGGCTCGGCTCACTGGAGCGCCCTTCGGACCTCGCGGAGCGGCTGCCGAAGGCGCTGATCCACCGCAATGTCCCCGGGGAGCCGGTCCATGCGTTCCTGCGGGACTTCGACCGGGCGTGGGCGGCGGCGGCCCCGTATGCGTCGCTGGGTGCGCGACAGCGGTGGATCAGCGCCGTACGGCGGTTGGCGGCCGACTGGCCGGTGTGCGACGACCGGCGGCGGTGGCGGCAGGGGGAAGTGACGGTGGCCTGGGAGGCGCTCGCGCCCCGGCTGTGAGCGGCGGGGAACGCGGGGGCGGCGTCGCTCGTCTCGATGGGGGGAGCAGTCGGCGGAGGGAAGTCGTCCGCCGCCGGGTCTGTCGCTTTCGGGCACGCCATGGCACTATCGCGTGGGCTCGATAGGTTACTGACGGTAAATCAGATAAGGGTGTCCTGGAGGGGGAGCCGTGAACCGACGCCGCTGCGCCGCCGCCGCGATCCATGTGGTGTGCGCGCTGGCCACGGTGACCGCGCTGAATGTGCTGGCGTCTCCGGGCACGGCGTTCGCGGCGCCGGAGCCGCCCCCCGCCGCCACGGCCCCGCAGGCCCCCGCGCCCCCCGCCGACGACGCCACCGCCGACGCCGACTCGGGGACGCCGGGGAAGCCGGGGAAGCCGGGGAAGCCGGGGAAGCCGGGGACGCCGGGGAAGCCGGGGAAGAAGACGCTCGAAGAGGTACGTCAGGAGATCGACGCCCTCTACCGCCAGGCCGCCTCCGCGACCGACGCGTACAACCTCGCCGAGGAGCGGGCGGAGAAGCAGTCGGCGGAGATCGTCCGGCTGGCCCGCGAGATCGTCAAGGGCGAGGCCCGGATCAAGGAGCTCAAGGACCGCGCGGGCGCGGCGGCCCGCGCCCAGTACCGCGGCGGCGGGCTGCCCCCCGAGGCACAGTTGGCGCTCAGCGACGATCCGCGGCTGTTCCTGGACGGGGTCGGCAGACTCCAGGAGAGCCAGAAGGCCACCAGGGACCTTCTCTCCGAACTGAATCGGATCCAGGACGACTTGACCGCGTACGCCAAGTCGGCCAGTGACCACTGGACGGAGCTCGAAGCCCACCGCGTCAAGCAGGACAAGGCCAGGAAGGCCATCAACGCCAAGATCGAGGCGGCGAAGAAACTCGAGGACGAGTTGGAGAAGGAGGAGCTGGAGCGGCTCCTCCAGCTCGAACGCCGGGCGCAGTACGAGGCCCAGGCCAAGTGGCTCGACTCCGGCGCACTGAAGGAGATCAACCGCAGCGCGAGCCCCCGGGGCAAGAAGGCGCTGGAGTTCGCCACGGCGCAGATGGGCAAGCCGTACGTGTGGGGGGCCGAGGGGCCGGACTCCTACGACTGCTCGGGACTGACGTCCCAGGCGTGGGCGGCGGCCGGGCGCACCATCCCGCGCACCTCGCAGGAGCAGTGGCGGCTGCTGCCCCGGATCGCCATCGAGGACATGCGCCCCGGCGACTTGATCATCTACCACGCGGACGCCAGCCATGTGGGGATGTACGTGGGCGACGGCGCAATCGTGCACGCCCCGCGGCCGGGCCGCGATGTCACCCTCGCGGGCGCGGGCTCGATGAAGATCCTCGGAGTCGTACGCCCCGACAAATGACCCGTTGAGGTGTGAGGCACTCAACTGGCCCAGTCAGCCACACAGGTGACCTGCGCCACCGACACCGCGTGACGTTCGTCATGACGGAGGCCGGCGCCGGGGCGGCAACTACTGCCCGATGCTGGGCATATGCCATCGGCGCATAGCGCAGGGCCATTCCCCGCAGGCTCCGGGACCGCTATGGTCCTCGTCCGGTGGGCGCGATTCGCCGCTCCACCGCCCTCGGGGGGAGGGAAGGATTCCAACGCCGATGCCCGTACCCGTACCGCGACAGAGGAAGGTCCCCCTCGCGGAAACCGCCCCAGGCGGCGCCGCCGGCACGCCCTCCCTCGACGACGTCACGGTCCGTGACGGCACGGTCGGCGAGGGTACGGCCGACGGCAGCCCCGTCGGGGGAGCCGGGGAGCTCACCGTGAGCGGCGGCGCTCTCACCCTGCTGGTGATCGAGGACGATCCGGCAGGCGCCTTCACTGTGCCCGAGCTGCTCGACGAGTCCGGCTCGGGCACCCGGGTCCGCATCCGCACCGCCCGCAACCTCACCGAGGCGGAGCGGCTGCTCACCGACGACATCCACTGCGTGCTGGTCGACCTCGCGCTGCCCTCGGGGCGCGTCGGCGAGGAGCCGGACGACCTCGCTCCGCTCCGGCACGTCCTGCGGCTCGCGCCCCGACACGCGGTGCTGGCGCTGGCCGCGTCCGGCGACGCCGAGCTGGCCGCCCGGGCGGTGCGGGCCGGGGCCCAGGACCACCTCTTCCGCGAGGAACTCGACGGCCGGCTGCTGAGCCGCGCAATCCGGTACGCCGTGGAGCGCAAACGGGCCGACGCGACCCAGGTGAAGCTGACCGAGTCACGGCTGCGGGCGCAGGAGAACGCCCGCCTGGAGCGCGGCCTGCTGCCCACCCCCCTGCTCCACGGCTCCGAGCTGCACTTCGCGTCCCGGTACCGGCCGGGCCGGTCGCGGGCGCTCCTTGGCGGCGACTTCTACGACACCGTCCGCACCCCGGACGGCACGGTGCACGCCATGATCGGCGACGTCTGCGGGCACGGCCCGGACGAGGCGGCGCTGGGCGTGGAGCTGCGGATCGCCTGGCGGGCGCTGACGCTGGCGGGGCTGTGCGGGGACGAGCTGCTGTCCACGCTCCAGGAAGTGCTGGAGCACGAACGGGAGAGCGAGGAGATCTTCGCGACGCTCTGCACCGTCGACATCGCGCCGGACGGACGGCAGGCCGGGCTGTGCCTGGCGGGCCACCCGTCGCCGCTGATCGCCCGGCCGGGGCGGCGGGCCCGGCTGCTCCCGTACGAGGACGGCGGGCCGGCGCTGGGCCTGCTGCCGCGTGCCCGCTGGCCGCGCCGCGCGGTGGAGCTGGGCGACGTCTGGAGCCTGATGATGTACACGGACGGGCTGATAGAGGGCCGCTCGGCAGGCCCGGGCACACCGCGGCTGGGCCAGGAGGGCATGGCCGCGATGGTCAACCGGCTGCTGGTCGCGGGGCTCAGGGGCGAGGCGCTGCTGGAGTCCGCGGTCACACAGGTGGGCGAGCTGAACGGCGGGGAGCTGACCGACGATGTGGCGGTGCTGCTGCTGAGCCGGCCGGGCTCCGCGTAAGGCCCCCGGGGCCCGGGGCTGCCGACCGCCGTTCTGCCGACCGCCGTTTTGCCGGCCGCTGTGCGTCCCTTCTGCCGGCCGCCGACTACCGGCCGCCGTTGTAGGGCCCGTACGGCCCGTCGCTGCTGGAGCCGCGGCGGCCGCGGCCCCCGCCGGAGACCTGCTGGAGGGCGGGACGCACGTCCACGAAGAAGACGATGCTGGCGATCAGCCCGGCGATCGACAGGAAGAGCAGGCCGAGGAACAGGTTCACCGCTACCGCGATGCCGAGGATGACCAGCCAGAACGTCTTGGTCTGCTTGCCGGCGGCGCGGTAGGCGTCCTCGCGGGCGAGCGCCGCCATGATCAGTGCGGTCACCGACGTCACGATGAAGAGCGTATTGACCAGGAACCAGAGCCCGAACTCGAATCCTGCACGCAACATGGTCAGCACCGCCTTGTGAGCCGTTCGATTCTTTGTGTAGCGCCTCCCGGCCAAGGTACGCCAACGTACCGGGAGAACGCGCCGGGCACCTCAAAGGTGCCCGGCGCTTTCCGTGCGCAATCGGGGCGCGTGCGCTCCGGGCGTTACTTGGCCGGAGGCGCGGTCTTCTTGGCGGCCGCCTTCCGGGCAGGGGCCTTGCGGGCGGGCGCGACCTTCTTCTCCTCGCCGGCCTCGCCGACCTCGCCGACGGCGTCCGCCGCCCCGTCCGCCTGCTTGTCCCCCTGCGGCTCGACGGCGACGGCGATCTCGTTGATCTCCTCGGCGACCCCGCCGCGCCAGGTCCTGACGGCCTGCTCGCCGTGCTCGGCCACCTTCTCGTACGTGTCGCGGGCCTTCACGGCGTACTCTGCGGCGAAGCCGACACCGCGCAGCGCCAGGTCCTGGGCGGTCTCCCCGAACTTCCGGAAGTCGGTGTCCATGTTCTCCAGCACCTCGGCGACCTTGGCCTGCACGGTCGCCTGGGTCTCCTTGGCCTGCGCGGTCACCTTCTCCTGCACGGCCTTGGGATCGGTCTTGCGCACCGCCTCGATACGCGCCGGCGCCTCGGTCCGGATCTGCTCGACCAGCCCGGGCAGCTTCAGCGCCTGCTGGTAGGCGAGATCCGCGGTGCCGGCGGCGAAGTAGAGGGGCTTGGGGTCGGTGAAGGTCTTGCGCAGGTCATCGGTGATGGCCATGTCTGTGGTCCTCCCGGATCACGGAGTCAGCGTTTACGTTTCTGCCTTCGGGGGCACCTCGTGGTCGTCCGCCTCCGCGGCGACGTCCGGCGCTGCGTCCTGCTCCGCGCCGAAGCCGTTCTCCTTGCGGAACGAGTCGTAGATCTGCAGCAGCACCTGCTTCTGCCGCTCGTTGATCGAGGGATCGGCCAGAATGACGGCCCGCGTCTCCAGCTCCTCGCGCTCCCGCTCGTCGAGAATCCCGGCCCGCACGTACAGCGTCTCCGCGGAGATCCGCAGGGCCTTGGCGACCTGCTGCAACACCTCCGCGCTCGGCTTGCGCAGCCCGCGCTCGATCTGACTCAGATACGGATTGGACACGCCGGCGGCCTCGGCGAGCTGCCGCAACGACAACTGCGCAGTGCGCCGCTGCTCTCGCAGATACTCACCGAGATTGCCGACGTTGAGTGATGCCATGCCTCGATGATGCCGCCGCTTGCTAACTATTGCAAGCACCTGCTTGCAATAGTGTTTCACGCAACAGACGCCCGGCCGTGTGACTTCTAGCGATAGGTGTCACCTTCCAGGGCTTGTTGTCGCTGGTGGCCCCGTTTTAGTTGGCCGGTGTGCGCTCCAGTTGGCCTGAGGAGCGGCCGAAGCGGCCTGGGGGGCTCCGCCTGCCTCGATGTCGTGCCCCGCTTCTATGCTCCTGCGATGACGTCTTACGAAGGAACGCATCCGACCGTTCTCGTCCAGGTGGGTAGCCGCCACGCCCAGATCGACGAACAGCTCGCACCCACGATCCAGGCGATCTGGGAGTGCGGCCTCGACACGTTCACCTGCTGCCAGGACCTGGCAGAGAGCAACGCGGGCTGGCCGGAGAAGCTGCCGCACATGGCGGAGTGGGTGGAGTCCCGCCGCGGCTGGATGCTCATCGACTTCCCGGTCGACGGCGGCCTCGCCTTCCTCTCGGCCGTGGCGAACGCCGGCCCGCGAGATGCCTTCTACGTGCGGATGACTCACTGGGCCGCCCCGGACGCCTGGGAAGTGAAGATCAAGCCGATGGACGCGGCGATGTTCCAGGAGGACCAGCCATCGCACTTCGGCCTGCGCCTCCTCCAGGTGAGCTTCCCCGCCTACGACCTGCCGGAACTGACCCGGCGCCTCCGCGGACACGCCGCAGGCCGTACGGTGCCGCCCGCCCCCGCCGATTGGAGCACCGTCGGCCGCTAGCTTCTGGACCGGTCCCGGTCTGCACTGCAAGCTCCGGCTGAGCACCTACCCGGCCAGACGGGCCAACTACAGCGCTCAGTCACAGGTGGGCGGCACGGAGGTTCGAGATAGGTGTCACCTGATCTTGGTGGTCGACACCACCCCGAGAAGCGCCGAAGCCATACCGGATTTCTGCTGTGCCCGTTCCCGCGGCCCGCACAGCGCTGGCGTGGGCTCCCGTGATCGTATGGCTCAACGGCACCCACGCGCGGGCAAGACGACGACCAGTGCGCTCGTGCAGCAGCTGATCCCGGATTCACGGGTGTTCGACGCCGAGAAGGCCGGTGAGACACTCATGGACATCAAGCCGGGGCTGCCCTGGACGGGCAACTTTCAGGCGGGCAACTTTCAGGACTGGCCCCCGTGGCGGCCGCTCGTGGTCGAGACCGCCCGGCGCGTACTCGACTACACCGGCGACACTCTGGTGATGCCCATGACCGTCCTGTTCGAGCAGCACTGGCGGGACGCGTCAAGCCCCCTCTTGGACTCGCCCCGTGAGCCCAACAATGGACCAGCGTCCTCGGCTGGCCACGCAGCCTCCGACCGAGCGGGAGACCATCAGACGACGCTAAGAGGAGCACTTGGTTGACCTTCACCTTGGGGGAGCCCACAGCATCAGTGGGGCCAGGCGGCGTGCCTGGCATGAGGAGGAACGAGCATGGAGTTGCTGACCATCGGGACGTTCGCGAAGGCGTCCCGACTGTCCCCAAAGGCGCTGCGTCTTTACGACGAGCTCGGTCTGCTGACTCCCGCTCGCGTCGACCCGGTGACCGGCTACCGCCTCTACGCACCGGAACAACTGGATCAGGCCCGGCTGGTCGCCTGGCTCCGACGGCTCGGGATGCCTCTCGCCCGCATCCAGCACATCTGCACGCTGGATGCAGGTCCGGCAGCCGAAGAGATCCGCGCGTTCTGGGCCCAAGTCGAAGCCGACACCGCCGCACGGCGGGACCTGGCCACCTTCCTCATCGACCACTTCTCCTGGAAGGACCCTGCCATGTGCCCGATCGCCGAGCCCCTGGGAATCCGTTACGCCGCTCTTTCCGACACCGGCCTTGTCCGCGAGAGCAACCAGGACACCGCCTACGCAGGGTCCCGTCTGCTCGCCGTCGCCGACGGCTACGGCAGCGGAGGTGCCCCCGCAAGCGCCGCCGCTGTCGACGCGCTCAAGAGCCTCGAAACCGACAGCACCCCGGCGAGCAATCTCCTCAACGTCCTCGAAGACGCGATCGACCAGGCCAAGCAGGCCGTGCACGCCATCTCCGGAGTCGACGCTTCCTCCGAAGCGGCCGGGACCACGCTTACCGCGATGCTCTGGACCGGATCGCAGCTGGCCCTTGTCCACATCGGTGACTCCCGCGTATACCTCCTACGCGATGGAGAGCTGTTCCAGATCACGCACGACCACACCATGGTCCAGTCGATGGTCGACGAAGGACGCCTCAGCCCGGAAGAGGCCGCCTCCCACCCCCAGAGGTCTCTGCTGATACGAGCTCTGGGGTCAGGAGCCGATGCCACCCCCGACATGCGCCTTCACGACGCCCGGCGGGGAGACCGCTACCTGCTCTGCTCCGACGGTCTGTCCACCGTCGTGTCGACCGGAGAAATCCGCCGAGTGCTCTCCCATATCAGCGAGCCCGAGCAGGCGGTCCGCGAACTCGTCGCCCTCGCCAACGGCTCCGGCGGCCCGGACAACGTCAGCTGCGTGGTCGCCGACGTCATGGAGCTCCAGCAGTAGGAGCGAGCGACTTTCACTTCGAACTGCACCAGATCCCATACTCGTCGAGCAAGCTGCATACGTCCGGTGCGTCCGCGTGAGATTGCAGGTGCCGCAGCATGACGCGTGAGCGCTCGGCGGTTCGCTCGCTCGCCACGTCGACAGCCAGCACCCGACGCGCCTCCTGGGCAGCCTGCTCCGGCTCGTTCGCGTCGGCCAGAGCCACAACAAGCCATGAGCGGTACAGGGCGACTTCCCGCGCGTGCGTCGCGTCGTAGCCGGCCAGGGCGCTGCTCAGCAGCGGCACGGCTCGCAGCGGTCGCCGCAGTTCCGTGTAGACACGCGCGTCCATGACGCTGAGTTCCTCGTCACTGACCCAGTAGGACCACTGCGGAGCATCGTCGCTGGCCTCTGCTGAGAGTGCCTCGTGCGCCTCTCCGAGTGCCCTCATCGCCGGTTGGGACTCCCTGGCCCGCGTGTGCGTCCAGGCGATGCGGTCGAAGAACAGCGCCCGCGCCTTCGGGTGGGCGTCCGGCCCTGCCTCGTCCAGCGCTGCGCGCGCAAGGTCGACGCCTTCCTGTTCCCTGCCGATGTTGCTCCACTGGTAGGCAAGCGAGCCTGCAAGGTGGCCGACAAGGGCCCGGTCCCCTGCTTCACGCGCGGCGGAGATGCCCAGCCGGTACGCCTTCTCGGCTCGGTCGTGGTGCCCGGCGTCGCTGGCAATCCATCCAGAGATCTGGGCGAGCTCGCCAATCTGGATGAGGAGACCCCGCCCAACATCCTCCGTGTGGCTGCTCTCCCGATAGAGACGCACAGCAGAGCTCAGCTCGCGGAAAGCGGGGGCGAGCAGGTCGCCTCCGGCCAGCACATCGTCGGCAAGCCTCAGCCCATGAACCCTGCCCGCAAGACTTGTCACACTGTCCATCGCAATGCGTTGCCCGCCACCAGACTCCAGAGGCAACAGCAGATCGTCCGGCGGCAGCAACTGGCCGAGCGTCTCGGCAGGGCTGGCAGACGCAGAGCGCTCCGGGCGGTCGAGTGAGTGCGAGATGGGCGAACACTCCTTCTGCCACCCGCAGGACGTCTACGCCAGCGGCACCCGCCACCGGGGGGAGCGGCCGGTCTTCACGCTCCGGTGCGCCTGCGCCTGCCACAAGGCCCCGCCGCCGGACGGCCGATAGCGCGGTCCCAAGAGTCGGCTGCCCATCCCTCGCATCGGTTCCTTCCCCTCCAGGCGGAACCACTGGGGGCGGGCGGTCGCGGTGAGACAGCCCCCGGAAGATCGCTCCGGGGGCTGCCTGCTGCCTTGGGTCCATCTGGGGCCGTAAGGGCTCAGGTGGCGGCAGTCGTGGCACTCGGAGTCTTCGCGTCCGAGGTCAGCCCTGGGCTTGCCGCCCGTTCGCCGCCTCGGCGACGACGGCCGCGATTCGGCTGGCCCGCGTTGCCGGCCGCGCCGCGCTGACGATCCACCACAGCATCCGCTTGCGGGCGCTCGCGGGAAAGCTGTCCCAGTTGGCCCGTGCTTGAGGGTGTTGGTCGAGCGAGGTGGCGAGGTCGGCGGGTTCTTCGAGGTCTTCGACTTGGTCGGAGATGGTCCACCATCCGTTCGCCTTCGCCGTGTCGATCGCAGCTCGCCCGGCGTCCGTCATGAGGCCGCGCCGTTCCATTTCGGCGGCACGTCGGCGGTTGAGTCGGGACCAAGGGCTCTTGGCTCTTCGGGGGGTGATCAGTTGGAGGCCACGGTCGTCGTCGAGGGGGACGGCGGTCGAATCGATCCACCCGAAGCAGATCGCTTCCTCGACCACTTCGGGATAGGGGCATCGCGGTCGGCCGGTGCCGGCGCGCCACGAGCACAGCCACACGCCGCGGGTCGACGTGTGGTTGTGCTCGAGCCACGATCGCCATTGCGGCCGAGTCTCGACGTGGTAGATCGGGTAGCCGAACCTCCACGTGGCGGGGTGCTCGGACGCCGACGGTCCGGGTTGCGCAGAGGTCACGTATGCCTTCGGTGTCGAGCGAGACGGCCACTTCCCGGATGCCGGCCTGTCATATCGCGGTCAGGTGGCATCCTGCTGTTCCAGCCACTTCAAAATCACTTGGTTCGTTTCTTCCGGCTTCTCTTGCTGGATCCAGTGTCCGCAATCAAGGCTGACCACCTCCACGTTGGGCACGAACTCCGCCAGGTTCTCACCCCGTGCGACCAGATCCCTGTCGCCATAGATCATGAGTGCGGGCTGTCGGATGATCGGGTCCACGTCCGCCAGAAGGCGCCAGTTGCGGTCAAGGTTCCGGTACCAGTTGATGCTCGCCGTGAATCCTGTTGATTCGAAGGACGAGACGAAGACGGCCAGTTCGCTGTCGCTCATGAGAGGCTCACCGAGTGGTGTTCCTGCTCTGGCGAGGTTGATCATCGCCATTCCTGGCTGAGGCTCGCTCGCCGGCTCGTTCTTCCGGTACATGTTGCGAAGAAACTGGAACGTGTGTTCTTCGAGCACCGCGTCCGCGACGCCAGGCCGTCGATTGAAGTGGACAAAGTAGAAGTCGTCACCAAGCGTGGCCTCCATGAATTCCAACCACGGTTGTTCCCCGCGCTCGGGATAGGGCAAACTGAGCGCGACCACCTTGTTCACCCTATTGGGATGCAGGAGAGTCAGTCCCCACACCACAAATGCTCCCCAGTCATGACCTACGAAGGCGGCGTCTTCGTACCCGTAGTGATCGAGAAGTGCGATGAGATCGCCCGACAGGTGTTCGATGTCGTAGTCGGTGACTTCGCCGGGACGGGATGAATTGCCGTAGCCCCGTTGGTTTGGAACGATGACGTGGTAACCGGCTGCGGCGAGGGCGGACATCTGATAGCGCCAAGAAAAGGCGTGCTCTGGCCAGCCGTGACAGAGAACGATGGGCTTTTCCGCACCTCGCTGTCCGGCCTCGAAGACCTCGAGTTCCACGCCGTTGACTGGAATTCGGGTGGGCTTGGGAAAATCGTTTGGGTTGAACACTTGCACGCCCTCTTTGTCTGTTCGGATTGTCAGGCGAAGGAAGGTGACCGTGGAGCCCCGAAGATGGCGCTGCGGACCCCTGATCGACCTTGGGCCGGTGCGGTCGTGAGGCTCGTTGTTGAAGTCACGTCGCCATCATGACCACCGAAACAGGTCATCTCCTGAGCGGTTTGATGTGAAAGTGTCGTTGGCATGCGAGCAGACCGGCTGGTGGCCATCCTCCTCCTCCTGCAACAGCGAGAGCTGGTGACAGCAGCGGAGGTCGCCCGAGAGCTGGAGGTCTCCGAGAGCACCGCCCGCCGTGACCTCGACGCTCTGGCCATGGCAGGGGTCCCCGTGTACTCCGCGCAGGGCCGAGGAGGTGGCTGGCGCCTCGTGGGCGGCGCCCGCACCGACCTGACCGGGTTGACTGCTGGGGAGGCCAGGGCGCTGTTCCAGGTGGCCGGCCCGGCCTCGTCGGCGAACCCGGCCGCGAAGGCCGCTCTGCGCAAGCTCGTCCAAGCCTTGCCGGAGCCCTTCCGAGTACTGGCACAGGCAGCAGCGTCGTCGATGCTGGTGGATCCTCATCGATGGGGTGTGAGCCGGTTCGAGCGCACAACCCCGCCGTTCCTCGACGACATCCAAGACGCGGTGATCCATGGCGTCCAGATTCGGCTTGGCTACGTCGACGGCGACGGCTCCGTAACCGAGCGGATCGTCCACCCGCTCGGCGTTGTCGCCAAAGGGCCGACCTGGTACCTCGTCACTCACACTGGCGCCGGTCGACGGACGTTCCGGATCGACCGCGTGTCATCCGTCGAGCCGATCGACGGTCCCGTGCACCGACCCGAGGGGTTCGACCTCGCTGAGAGCTGGAGGGAGATCGCCGACGAAGTCGACCGAAAGCGAACACCCCTCGAAATCCAGGCCGTGTGCACTCCCGAAGGGATCGGCAAGCTCCGAATGACGCTTGGGGACCGGCTCGAGGTTGGAGGTTCCACAATCGACGGCCGCATCGAGGTCGTGATCCGCGGCTACAACGAGTACGCGCTCGCCGGCGAGCTCGCCGGACTAGTCGAATGGCTCGAAGTGACCGACCCACCTGGTGTGCGGGACCACCTCACCTTGATCGGCAACGCGCTCATCGAGCGATACGGCCGAGACAGCCCCAACGGCCCCTGAGGTTCTCTGGCTCCGACGGACACCCGACCTCATTCGCCACAGCGTCCCCTATCGCTCCTGACTGGCAGCCCATGATGGCTATGACCGGTACGTCGGGCTCCACACGATACGTGCCGTAGAACAAGGGACAACTGTGGCAGCAGCACGCAACATCCGCACCAACTTCGCCTTCTACCCGCCCCCGGACGACGGCGGAGCCTGGCGCGCCACGCCCTCTCCGGGCGTGAACCACGGGCGCCGCGGGTCAGGGCCCGGCCTGCCCGGACCCGTCAGGACGGGCGCGCACGGCACGGGTCAGCCCGGGAGGGAACGCGCGATGCGGAATCCCACGTCGTCGACCCGGAAGGCCGGGTGGCTGCGGCGTCGCGCGGAGGCCCGGCAGCTCCAGTGCTCGTCGAACCAGCCGCCGCCGCGCAGCACCCGGTAGGCGCCGTAGACCTCGGCGTCGTAGACGTCCCAGCACCAGTCCCAGACATTGCCGAGCATGTCGTGAAGACCCCACGGGTTGGGCCGCTTGCCGCCCACGTCGTGGATCCGTCCGTGCGAGTTGCCGCGGTACCAGGCGATCTCGTCGAGCGGCCCGTAGTGCGGTCCCGTCGTCCCGGCACGGCAGCCGTGCTCCCACTCCGCTTCGGTCGGCAGCCGGTACCCGTCGGCGGACGCGTCCCACTCGACGCCGTCTCCTTCGCCTTCGCCTTCGCCGTGAAGGCGGTAGGCGGGTGCGAACCCGTCACGTTCCGACAGGGCGTTGCAGAATCGGACCGCGTCCCACCAGGAAACGCTCTCGACGGGCCGCTGCTCGCCCTGGGCGGCACTCGGCCGTCGTCCGGTGACCTCTGCGTACAGTGCCTGGGTGACCGGGAACGCCGAGAGTTCGTAGGGTTCGAGCTCGACCGGCCAACTGCGTTGCGTCCGCCGGTCGGACAGTGTCACCCGCCCGGGCGGGACGGCGATCATCTTTCCCACGCTCGCTCCCATGGGCAGATGATCCTACCGGACAGCTGCCTCCCCGGTGTCCGTGCGCTCAGCGGGTCCGGGTGAACTGCCCGGTGCCAACGACCTTGAGCAGGGCGAGGCGTTCGGCGGTGTCGCCGCCGACGGGCGGGGTGCAGAGGATCACCCGCTGGTCGCCTTCCGGGGCGAGCAGGACCTGGCAGTCCAGGTCGACCGGGCCGATCAGCGGGTGCAGCACGCGCATGCGCGCGGCCCGGCGTACGGCGACCTCGTGCAGCTCCCACAGCGCCCGGAACTCCTCACTGGCCTGCCGCAGACGCTCGACCAGACGCGTCGCGGCGGGGTCACCGGCGCGCCGGGCTGAGGACGCCCGCAGGTCGGCGACGTGCAGTCGGCTGTAGTAGTCGTGCTCCTCGACCGGGTACGCGGTGCGCTGGGCGGGGTCGGCAAACCAGCGCCAGACGATGTTGCGGCCGTGCTCGGACACCGTGCACACCCCGCCGAGCAGTGCCTCGGCCATGGCGTTCTGGGCCAGCACATCACCCAGGTCGCTGAGTATCTGCACCGGCGTGGCCGGAAGCTGGTCCAGCAGGTGGAGCAGCCCCGGGCTCACATGGTCGCCGGCTGTGCGGCCGGCGGGCGGTCGCCGTCCCGCGAGGAGATGGAGGTGATCGCGTTCATCGTCGGACAGGCGCAGGGCGCGGGCCAGCGCGGCGAGCATCTCCGCGGAGGGGTGAGGGCCACGGCTCTGCTCGAGGCGGATGTAGTAGTCGGCCGACATCCCGGCGAGCTGGGCGACCTCCTCGCGACGGAGACCGGGGGTCCGGCGTCGCGAGCCGGCGGGGAGGCCCACGTCGTGCGGGCGCACCCGGTTGCGTGAGCGGCGCAGGAAGTCGGCGAGTCCGGCTCTGTCGATCGTCATGACGATCATCCTGCACAGGTGTTCCGCCGCTCAGCCAGGGACCGCCGATCCCAGGCTGAGGAGGTCTCTCCCGGACCGCCCGCCGCGGCGGCAGTGTGAGTCGGGCCGGAGCAACGGGCCCCGGCAGCCACACAAGGAGCGTTCCATGGCCACCATCGCCGTCGACGGCGCGCACGTCCACTACGAGAAGACCGGCTCGGGCCCCGCGCTCGCCCTGGTCCACGGCACCGGCTCGGCGGGCGCCGCCCTCAACTGGGGGCAGATCGCGCCCCGGTTCGCCGCACACCGCACCGTGATCGCACCTGACCTGTCCGGCGCCGGCGCCACCGTCGACGACGGCGGCCCGCTGACCGTCGAGCGGCTCGCCGCCCAGGTCGTCGCGGTCATCGAGGAAGCGGTCGACGGACCGGTCGATCTGCTCGGCTTCTCCATGGGGGCCACCGTCACCGCCGCCGTCGCCGCACTCCGGCCCGACCTGGTGCGACGGCTGGCCCTGGCGGCCGGCTGGGCCCACACCGACGGCGACGAGTACCTGCGCAGCCTCTTCACCCTCTGGCAGGAACTGGGCGACGCCGCCCCCGCGTCGTTCGGCCGCGCCCTGGCGATGACCGGGTTCAGCCGCGGCTTCCTGAACACCATAGGACGCGACCAGTTCGAGGCCCTGATGCCCAACATGCCGCCCACCGAGGGCACGCTGCGCCATATCGCCTACGACCTCACGGTCGACATCCGCGAGCTGCTGCCCCGCATCCAGGCGCCGACCCTGGTCATCGGCGCCACCCAGGACATCACCGTCCCCGTCGAGCACAGCCGCGCCCTCCACGCCGCGATCCCGGGCAGCAGCTACGCCGAGATCGACGCGGGCCACGTCATGCTCTTCGAGCAGGAGGACCTCTTCGTCAAGCTCGTGACGGACTTCATCGAAGCCCCCGCCGCACCCGAGGCGTGACCGCCGCCGCGGCACCCACTTTTCTGTGGGTACCTGTCGGTGCGGCGGGAGGGCGCTGAGCTGGTGGGGACCGGTCGGAGGGCCGCCCGACCCGGGCGGGGCACCGGAGGTCGGACATTGCGCGTCCGGGGCCCATGGCGTCGACGCGGGCGTGATGCGCGCGGCCGAAGGCCTGACCCGCCGCGCGATCGGACGGGGTCATGGCGCGGACGGATTCAGCCGGATCGCCGAGTTCCCGGGGCGTCGCGGAGGAGGCGCCGCGGCGTAGCGGCCGGGGGTGGTGCCGAGGATGCGCTTGAAGTGGCGGGTGAGGTGGGACTGGTCGTAGAAGCCCGCCGCGGGCGCGACCTCGTGGGGCGGGCGGCCGTCGAGGAGGCGGCGGCGGGCCAGGTCGACACGGCGGGAGACGACGTACTGGTGCGGGGCGATGCCGAAGGCGGCGGTGAAGGCACGGACGAGGTGCGTCGGGTGGGCGTGGAGCTGACGGGCGGCCTCCGCCAGGCCGAGGCCCTCGACGAGCCGTGCGTCGAGGAGGTCGCGCAGGTCGCCGGCGACGCCGCGGCCGAGCGGCCCGTAGCCGAGGGACGCACCGCCGCCGAAAGCCGCGCCGCCGTCCAAGCCGCCGCGGCCGAAAGCCGCGCCGCCGCCGCCGAAAGTCGCGCCGCCGGAAGCCGCACCGGGACGCAGATGCATCCGCAGCCGCTCGCTGATCAGGGCAAGCCGGCTCTCCGCCTCCAGTTCGTCGCCGCGGTGCGCAAGAACCGTGTGGAGCCGGCCGACGCGACGGCGCAGCAGCGGGTCGACGAGGTCCGGAGTGTCCACGGCGGGCCCGATGAAGTGCTCGTCGAGCTGTGTCATGTCGAGGTAGACGACGCGCTTGCGGAAGCCGCGGGGCGTGGCAGGCGAGCCGTTGTGCGGGATGTGCGGCGGGAGCAGGGACACGGTGTCGTCCGGCGTGCCGTGCCGATGGCGGTGGAGGTCGTAGCGGACCGCGCCGTCGTCGACGATCAGCAGCGTCCAGGCGTCGTGGACATGCATGGGGTACGCGTGCTCGGTGAAGCGGGCGTGCAGCACTTCCACGACGCCCGCGACCTGCGGACGCCAGGCGGAGACCTCCTGCCGGGACGCCATGCAAAGAACGTACAAGACCGCCCGGGGGTCCTCCCGGCAGTCTCAGGGCATGAAACCCCATGATCACACCGCCGACACCGACCACACCGCCGAGATCACCGAGATCACTGTCATCACCGACACCGCCGACATGCCGCCGGTCCGCTTCGACACGAAGATCGCGGTTCTGCTGCGTGCGGACCTCGAGCCCTGGCAGCGGCTGAATGTGACCGCGTTCCTGGTCAGCGGGGTCGGCACAGCGGAGCCCGAGGTGATCGGCGAACCCTACGCGGACGCCGACGGCGCCGCGTATCTGCCGATGTTCCGCCAGCCCGTGCTGGTCTTCGAGGGTGGGAAGGAGACGCTGACCGCGGCGCACAACCGAGCGCTGTCGCGCTCGCTGCGGACGGCCGTGTTCACCTCGGATCTGTTCCGCACGGGCAATGACCGGGACAACCGCGCGGCGGTACGGGCCGTGGGCGGGGACCAGCTCGATCTGGTGGGGCTGGCCGTCTACGGGCCGCGCAACCCGGTGGACAAGGTGCTCAAGGGGGCCCGTATGCACCCCTGAGGCTCAGGCGGGCTCCTTCATACGCCCGGTCCCTTCGATCTCTTCGATCCTTTCGGTTCTTCGGTCCACGTTCCTTCGGTCCACGTTCGTTCGGTATGCGGTGGTCGGCACCCGTCGACCGCCTTCGCCCGGTGTCCGGACGGGGACGGAGGCAGTCGGCCGGGTTGCCGCCTGGGTCGGCCCTGCACTGATCGTCGCCAAGCGGGCGACCCCAGTCAATCCTCGGATCTACTCCTCAAGTCCAAGTGTTAGCTTGGGTGTTGTGACTCTCGACGATCTACGTGTCTTCGTCGCCGTGTGCCGGGCGGGCAGCCTCAGCGCCGTCGCCCGGGAGCTGGACTGCACCCAGTCGGCGGTCAGCCAGCATGTGCGGCGGCTGGAGCGGGAGACCGGGGTCAGCCTGCTGGAGCGCCATGCGCGGGGCGTCCTGCCCACCCCGGCGGGACGGGTGCTGTGCGACGCGGCCGCCGGCGGCATCGCCGGGCTGGACTTCGCGCTGCGCCGCCTCGGCGACCTGGCGCGCGGCGAGAGCGGATCGGTGCGTGTGACGACGGGCGCGACCACGGTGCGGCACTTCATGTCGGAGGCGATCGTCGCGTTCCGGCAGGCCTATCCGAAGGTGAGCCTGGAGTTCCGTACGGAGAACTCCAGCAGCAGCTGCTTCGACGCGCTCGCCGCCAGCGAGCTGGACCTCGCCTGGATCACGGTCGGCGGCCCGGTGCGCGGCATCGAGCAGCGGCCCGTCGTCGAGCTGCCCTGGGTGGCGGCGGTCCGCGCCGACGACCCGCTCGCACGCCGTGCCCGCGTCGAGGTGTCCGACCTCCCGGACATCCGGCTGATACGGCTGCCGCGGAACTCCACATCCGGGGCCCGGCTCGACGCCGCCCTCGCCGAGCTGGGCATCCGGGTCAGCTCGGACACCAGCGTCGCCGACTGGGACACCGCACTGCTGCTCTCCGAGCTGGGCCTCGGCCATGCCGTCGTACCGGCCCTGCCCGGCTGGCGGGCGCCCGGCGACGCCGACGGGCCGCTGAGGCTCATCCCCGTCCCCGCGCTGCCGCCGCTGCCGGTCGGGTGGGCCGTACGCCACTGGGACGCGCTGCCCCCGCTCGCACGGACCTTCGCGGACATGGTGGCCCGCAGCTGCCGGGAGCGCGCGGCGTCCGCGCACGGCTGACTCCGCGCCGCGCTGCCTGGCGGGAGCGGGACTGGCCGTGGACGCGCCTCCGGTCCGGCGCACCCGACGCGAGCGAGCGGCCAGTGCGGGGACGGCAGGCCTTCCTCGGCGCGCACAGACAGCAGGCAGACGCATGAGCCGCATGGCTGAACGCGCGGCGCGCCGAACTGCGTCCGCAGGAGGAATGCCATGCGACCGGGGTCGTACGGGCCGGCGGCCCCGCGTGCGCCGACCGCGGGTGACGGAACATCAGTCCAGGTCACAGACGCGGCGATGCATGGTTCGGATCGCGACCGCAGGCTGATGTGCCGACCGCGCCGCCGCGCCTAGCGTCCTGGGCCATGCCGAGACTTTCACGCTCCCTCACCCTTGCGGGCACCGCGCTGCTGGCGTTCGCCGCGCTGCCGCTGGAGGCGCAGGCTGCTTCTCCGACTCCGCCGGCGGGCTCCCCGCCGACCGGCTCTTCGCCGACCGCGTCCACACTGGCGGCCTCCGTCACCGACGTACGGACCCGGCTGCCCCGCCCTGCCGGCCCGTACGCCGTCGGCCGCGACACCCTCCATCTCGTCGACCCCAGCCGCCCGGACCCATGGGTGCCGGAGGCCGGGGCGCGTGAACTGATGGTGGAGATGTACTACCCCGCCCGGCACGGCACCGGACGTCCCGCCCGGTACACGACGACGGAGGAGGCCCGGCTGCTGCTGGAGGCCTATGACATGGCCGACGCCTTCCCTCCGGAGACCCTGGGCGCCACCGCCGTCCACGGCCGAGTCGCCGCCCGACCCGTGCACAGCGCCCGGGGCCGGTATCCGCTGGCGGTGCTCTCCTCCGGCTTCGGGGCGCCGCGTTCCACGCTCACCGGCCTTGCCGAGGACCTGGCCTCCCGCGGATATGTGGTCGCCGCGGTGGACCACGCGTACGAGTCGGTCGGCACGGCCTTCCCCGGCGGCCGGATGCTGACCTGCGTGGCCTGCGAGAAGGTGCGAACCGGTGAGGACCGGGACGCCCTCGTCCAGGGCCGCGGCGACGACGTGTCCTTCGTCCTCGACCGGCTAACCGGGCCCCGCCCGGCCTGGCGGCACGCCGCGCTGATCGATCCCCGGCGGATCGGCATGGCCGGCCACTCGATCGGCGGCGCAAGCGCGGCCGCGGCCATGGCGGGCGACCGCCGGGTGCGCGCGGGCGTCAACATGGACGGCGCCTTCGGCAGCACGGCCGTACCCGCCGAGGGGCTCGACGGCAGGCCGTTTCTGATGCTCGGCACCCATGACGAGACCCACATCCCCGGCGGCACGGACAACAGCTGGGACGAGGCATGGGAGCGGCTGAACGGCTGCAAGCGCTGGCTGACGGTCGCCGAATCGACCCACTACAGCTTCTCGGACCTGCCCGCCTTCCTGGACCAACTCGGGCTGCCTCAGCCGGGTTCGGGCGGCGGGCAGCCGCCGCTGCCCGGCTCCCGCGCACTGGAGATCACCCGTGCGTACACGGCGGCCTTCTTCGACGCCCATCTCAAGGGCATCCCCCAGCCGCTGCTCCGCGGCCCGTCCGCCGGCTATCCGGAGGTGTCGTTCCACCGTCCTTGACCTCTTCTCACCGCCCTTGACCTCAACCTCACTTCATGTCTGAGGCTTGCGCACGGAAGCAGATGCGAGCAGAGGAGGCGGACGATATGCGTGCGGTGCAGGCGAAGCGGTTCGGGGGGCCCGAGGTGCTGGAGGTGGCCGAGGTGGCGGAGCCGGCCGCCGCAGTGGGGCAGGTGGTGGTCGAGGTGGCGGCGGTCGACACCCTCTTCCTGGAGACGCAGATCCGGTCGGGCGCGTTCGCGGAGCCGTTCGGGGTGCGTACGCCGTATGTGCCGGGCGGCGGCGTCGCCGGGACCGTGGTCGCCGTCGGCGACGGAGCCGACAGGGCGTGGCTCGGGCGGCGGGTGGTCGGTTCCGTGGGCGTCCGGGGCGGATACGCGGAGAAGTCCGTCGCCGCCGAGTCGAGGCTGGTCGCCGTGCCCGACGGGCTGGGGCTGCGGGAGGCCGCGGCCCTGGCGCACGACGGGGCCACCGCGGAGGCGCTGCTGGAGGCGACCGGACTCGACGCCGGGGACACGGTGTTGATCCTCGGGGCGTCCGGAGGCATGGGGACGCTGCTGGTCCAGCTCGCCAAGGCCGCGGGAGCCGAGGTCGTCGGAGTGGCGCGGGGTCCGGAGAAGACCGGCCTCGTCAAGGAGCTGGGGGCGGACGCGGCCGTGGACGCGACGGCCGGGGACTGGACCGAGGCGGCACGCGCCGCCCTCGGCGAGGGCGGCGCGGACGTCGTACTGGACGGCGTCGGAGGCGAGATGGGCCTGGCGGCCTTCGGGCTCCTCGCGGACGGCGGGCGGTTCTCCGCGCACGGCGCGCCGACCGGCGGCTTCGCCGAGATCGACCCGGCGGAGGCGGACAGCAGGGGCGTCAAGCTGACGGGCATCGCCGAAGTGCAGCTGGCCGACGACGCCTATGTGCGGCTGCTCGCCAGGGCTGTCGAGGCCGCCGCCGAGGGCCGTCTCCGCCCGGTGGTCGGCGGGACGTTCCCGCTGGAGCGCGCGAGTGACGCCCATCGCGCGATCGAGGAGCGGAGTCTGCGGGGCAAGGTGCTGCTCACTGTCTGAGCCCCGACGCCCGCCGTCATCCGGCCGTCGTCCGGCCGTCGTCCGGCCGTCATCGGCCGACGTCCGGGCGTCATCGGCCGACGTCCGGGCGTCATCGGCCGACGTCCACGATGAAGCCGAGGCCGGGCACGCGGTCCGGCCGGCCCGCCCGGTTCGGGCCGCGCCCGGCGTCCGGCGTCCGGCGTCCGGCGGTTTCGTCGGCGCCGGGCGGCAGGCCGGATCGGCCAGGCGTCCCGGGGTGCGGGCGCGGCACGGAACTCTTCTGAGCTGCGGCCCCTCATGTCACCACGGTTCAGCTGATGTTCCTCTGAGGGCAGTTGCCCGCTCACAGCCCCAGTGCCCGTGCGGCGGAGGTGAGTTCGCCCATCGACGCCGCCACCGGCCCGCCGCCGGCCGCACGCAGCCGCCGCCGGCCCTCCTGCGAGCGGTGGTAGCCGCAGAACGGCATGGACAGCGCACCCGCGGCCAGCAGGTCGGTGACCGTGTCGCCGACCATCAGATGGTCCTCCGCCGGGATGCCGGGGATCATTGCCCGGCGCAGCGGATACGGGTCGGGCTTCATCAACGTGGCGTCGCGCGGTCTGCCGACGACGGGCCCGTCGAGGCAGTCGAGCAGAGCCTGCCGCTCAAGACAGCGCACGGCCGCGTCCGCGCAGTTGTTGGTGGCGACGGACAGATGGCGGCCCGCGGAGTGCCAGAGGCGGACGAAGTCCGCCGCGCCCGGCGTCGGCGTCGCGGTTTCGGCGGCCTTGCGCTCCCAGGCGTCGAGCGCGTCGTGCATCTCGGCGACGGCCCGCCCCCGGCGGCGCCCGACGTCTGAGGCCCCGTCCCGCTTCAGCTCCTCCGTGTGACGCAGCAGTACGGCGATGGGGTCGGCACATCCGCTCAGCTCGGCCAGCGGGCAGCCGTGCCCGTCGGCGATCCGGAGCAGTTCCCCGGCGATGCGGTCGGCGGGCGCTCCGGCGAAGACGGAGGCGACCGGCCCGTCCAGGTCGAGGATGAGGCACTTGGCCCGGGACAGGGCGCGCCGCAGGTCGACGGGGGCGAGGGAGGCGACGGGGGGCAGGGGCAGCACGGTCAGAAGTCCGCCTTCTTGGCCTTGTTCTTCCAGGTCTGGTCGAAGAATTCCTGGGCGTCGTGCACGATGCCGGCCTGGGTGGGGTCGGCTGTGGCACGGAAGGGGAACAGGGTGGCCCCGGTGCCGTATGCGTCGAGGATGGTGACCTCTTCGTTGTCCGGCGGGAGGGTGACGGTCCCCTCTTCCGGGATGTAGAAGCCTTGCAGCGCCAGTCGGCGGTTCAGAATGTACAGCTTGAGCTGAGGGGCGGTTTGCACCTGCCGGACCTCGACGGAGACCTTCGGCACGAAGCCCCGGTTCCGCAGCTCGTACAGAGCCTCCCTGAGCATGGTGGCATGCGCCTGGAGAATGCCTCGCAGCCGCTCGCGCACCCGCGGGTCGTCCGTGCCGTCGGTGCGCCGGGGTATCGACAGATGGGGTGACCTGGCGTCCGGCAGGATGAGCCGGGCCCGGATGCTGCGCGGGGGGCGGCTGCGGCCGGAGACGATGCGCGCCTTCTGGTCGGTGACGCGGGTGGCGAGGGATTCGGTGGTCATCGAGTAGACGTCGAGGGTGACGTCCCGCGCGGCGAACGCCTCCTCCAGATAGGGCGAGAGGACCACCGGCGGAACCCGTTCGGAGACCACGGCCCACAGCTCGTCGCCGTCCGCCCCGTCGCCGTCCGCCCCGTGGCCGTCCCTCGCGTCCTCTCCTTCGGCAGGGCGGGCGACGGCCGGCGGGCGCCTCTTGACGAAGGTGCCGCTTCCCTGACGGGTGACGATCAGCCCCCGTTCGCGCAGCAGATCGAGTGCCTGGATGACGGTCGCCCGGGATACCCCGTACTCCGAGGCCAGTTCGCCCTGCGTCGGCAGGCGCTCCCCCGGGCCGTGGGCACCGCTGTTGATCTTCTTGCGCAGCTCGTCTGCGACCCAACGGTAGCGGTAGGTCGCATCGCTCGGACCGGGCCCATGAGTTGTCACCCTACAACCCTACAACTGCCCATCCGCCGACAAGAGGCGGCAACCCGACACCGTCAACCAACCCCAACAACCAGACAAGTTTGCAGACAGCCCCTCGAAGGGAAACAACCCATCAAGTCAACCGAACTAATTTGTACGGGAGTTGACACAACGAGGTGCAAGCCCGGCAGCGAAGCCCCCGAAGGAGTGACCGTCCATGCCTCTCATCACGCTCGCCATAGAGCAGTTCGTGCAGTGGCGTTACGGCTTCACCGCCGCGCTGGGTGTGACGCTGCTGAGCATCGGGCTGAAGACCGAGAACGGCACCTGCGCCGGCATCGGCGGGGTCCTGCTGATCGCCCCGGTCCTGCAGGCGGGGAGCTGATCCGCGGAGGAACCGCGGCGCCTCACCGGCGATCAGCGGGCGTCCCTCCGGCGATCAGAAGACGTCCGGGCACCACGGCCGCCTGGCCGTACGGAACAGCACATCGGCCATCCCCGCCGCCCCGGCCGTCTCCTCCGTCACATGGCCCAGCGCCGCCAGCCGCACCGCCGACTCGTCGCCCAGCCAGAGCGACCCCAGCGTGCCGACGTCCAGGGTCAGATCGGGCGACGCATCGGTCGGTGCGCAACTCGCGCCCTCCGGGCCCGCGTCCAGCCGGAAACGGCCCCCGGCCAGGCCGGCCTCGTCCCGTACGTCCAGCACGAGGGCGCCCGGCACCGGATACGTACGCGCCTCAAGGGCCCGTACGACATCGAGGAGGCGCACCCACAGGAAGTCCGCGACGAACATCAGCCGTGCCGCACGCCTGTCCGGGAGCAGCAGCGGCAGCACATCGTCCGGGGCCCGGAAGCCCGAGGTCACGGCCGTCACCCAGTCCACGGAGCAGACGAAGTGCCACAGTGCCCGCTCCGCCGCCGGGGTCACCGCGATCAGGTCCTGCACCGTCGCCGTGTTCTGCGGCTGTCCGGACTCGCTCCACTTGTCGTCGGCCCGGTAGGCGACGAGCCCCTCGACTTCCCCGGACGCCGAGCGGTAGAGCGCGTAGTACGGCTCCTTCCACGGGTCGTAGTCCACCGTGAGCTCCCCGGTGGCGAGCTTCCAGCCGTGCTCGGTCCGGTTGACCACGCCATGCTGCTCCGCCCGCAGCCGCTCGTGCAGCGCGGGCCCCTCCTTGCGCACCTCGTCGGCCGTGGCGAGGTCGACCCGGCCGCCGTCCTCGGCCGAAGGCCCGGGCCGGCGCGGATCGAGTCCGGAGCGCGGCACGTCGACCGTCCACTCGGCGACCGAGACGGCCGGCCCGAAGCCGAACCGCCCGTAGATCGGATACTCGGCTGCGATCAGGGTGGAGACGACGTCGCCCCGCTCCTTCGCCGCCGCGAGGTCCTTCGCCATCATCCGGCTGAGCAGCCCGCGGCGGCGATGCGTGGGCGAGACGCTCACATTGGTGACCGCGCTGGCGGCCACCGCCGCCCCGCCCACCGCCGTGATCTCCTGCGGGAAGGAGCGGAACGTCGCCACGCACCGGCTGTCGTCGAAGGCGCCCTGCGTGCGGTCGATGACGACGCCCGAGCGCCGGGTCTCGACATCCCGGTCGGTGGGCGTCGGGGCGCGCAGAAAGCCGGTGTTCAGGACCCGGAGCCAGTCGGGGAACTCGGAGTCGGTCAGCGTGCGTATGTCGATCGGCGTGCGTGTCCCGGTCGGCGTCCGTGTGTCGGCGTGCGCATGCGTCATACGGCTCACGCTAGAGCGGCGGACCTCAGAAAGTCGCGCGGATTTCTCCGACCTCTGCCCCGCCGCCGAGCAGCGGCATCCGACCGATCCGGCCGACCACGGGCGCGTCGAGCCCCATCCGGGCCAGGACCCGGGCCAGCACCGGGCCAAGCACGCGGATCGCACCATCGTCGATCTTGAAGGCGAGTGCCCGGCCGTCCGGGAGCGCCACCGCCTGCACCGCCTCCGCGCCCATCTTCGACAGCGCGCCGGGCACCTCGCGCATCAGCCAGGTGTCGGGGCGCCGGGTGCCGGCCACATACTCGGGGTGGGCCCGCATCGCGTCCGCCACCCGGCGCTCGGCCGTGCCGGGCTCCGCCAGCACGAAGGCCCGGTAGGCGCGGGCCAGGCCGGTCAGGGTGATCGCCATCAGGGGCGCACCGCAGCCGTCCGTGCCGACCGCGGTCACGGGCTCGCCCGCGGCCTCCTCGACGGCCGTGCGGACCAGTTGCTGCAGCGGGTGCGCCGGATCGAGATAGCTCTCCAGGTCCCAGCCGTTGAGACGGCAGGCGGCGAGCATCGCGGCGTGCTTGCCGGAGCAGTTCATCGCCACCTTGTCCCGCACCTGGCCCGCCGCCAGATAGCTCTCCGCCTCCGCCGTGTCCAGCGGCAGATCGGCCGGGGTCCGGAGCTCGGCGGGGGTCAGCCCGTGTTCGGCGAGCATCTTGCGTACGAGGTCGAGATGGAAGTCCTCACCGGAGTGGCTGGCGGCCGCCAGCGCCAGCCGTTCCCCCGCGAGGTCGAGCCCGGCGCGCAGCACGGCGGCCGCCTGCATGGGCTTGTTGCTGGAGCGGGGGAAGACCGGGACCTCCGGGTCTCCGAGCGTCAGCTCCACACCTCCGTCGGCGGCCAGGACGACCAGCGACCCGCGATGACGGCCCTCGACGAAGCCGGAGCGCACGACTTCGGCGAGCACCGGGGATATCGGGGACGCCGGAGACGAGGGGGATATCGCGGAGGTGGCGGAGGAGGACATCGTCGGCCTTCCAGTGGGGGGTGACCCGCCCTGTCAGACCCGGGCCCGGTGGGGCCCCTGTCGTCAGCCGAGCAGGTCGTCTACTTGTGCTTCTCCCTCACGGTACCTGCGGGCGATCTCCGCGCTGCACCCGTCGGCGGTCCGCTGGAGCAGCTGGCGACGGCGCGAGACCTGCTGTTCATGGCGGATCAGCCGCCCTATGGCCGTGTGCAGTTCCTCGTCCGTGCGGGCGTCAAGGTCGGACAGCTCCACCTCGTCCAGCATCTCGGCGGCCAGCCGCCGGTACTCCTCGCCGTACGGCGTCGACAGCGTCACATGGCGGGCGGACGTACGCTGCCGGGACGGGGCGTCGGCCAGGATCTCCGACAGCCGGTCGACCACCGGCGCCTCCGGGTCGCTGCGGTGGGCCAGCTCGGCCCGCAGGATGTCGATGCGCCCCTGGAGCAGCCTCCGCAGATAGCTGAGATCCGCCTCGTCGCGCTGGGCGTCCCGGCTCAGGGTGCGCAGCTCGTGCAGTTGCAGGGCGGGCAGCTCGTACCGCGGGGGATCGGGGAGCTCGCCCGCCGTCCGCTGCTGGGGCGGCTTTCTCAGGCCGTGGCCGGACGGGAAGTCCGACGTACGCTCAGCGGCGGCGAAGTCCGGCCTGCGGTCCGCTGCGGGAAGTGATGCGGGAAGTGGTACGGGCCCGGCGGCGGAACGCCCGGCGTCCGAAATGCTCATATGCGTGTGTCCGTCCCCTCGACCGGCGCATGGAAGCACCGACTCGGTGCATCGTGCCACTCCGCATGCGCCGGATGCAGGCGGTCCGCGCCCCTTCAACCCCGGATAGGTTGATCCGCATGCGTGCAGTGGTACAGAGGGTCGACGGCGCGAAGGTCGTCGTCGCGGGCGAGTCCGGGACGGAGACCGTCGGCGAGATCGTCGGCGAAGGGCTGTGTGTGCTGGTGGGAGTCACCCACGGGGACACCGAGGAGAAGGCGGCGCAGCTCGCCCGGAAGCTGTGGTCGGTGCGGATTCTCCAAGGGGAGAAGTCCTGCTCCGACGTGAATGCACCCCTCCTGGTGATTTCGCAGTTCACCCTCTATGGGGACGCCCGAAAGGGCCGTCGCCCCACCTGGAACGCTGCCGCGCCCGGAGTGGTCGCGGAGCCCCTGGTCGACGAGGTGGTGGCACAGCTTCGCGCGCTGGGGGCGAGAGTGGAGACCGGGCGGTTTGGCGCGGACATGCGGGTGTCGCTGACGAACCACGGGCCGTTCACGATCCTGGTGGAGGTCTGACGCCTCAGGGCCGGACCACGACCTCCTGCGCCGCAGCCGTCTCCCCCGCCACCAGTTCCGCGTCCACCGGAACGTTCCGCTTGACCAGCGCCAGCGCGATCGGCCCCAGCTCGTGGTGGCGCGCGGAGGTGGTGATGAAGCCGAGCTGGCGGCCGTCCTCGCCCTCCGACGCCAGCCGTACGGGCGTGCCGTGTCCGGGCAGCTGCACCTCGCTGCCGTCGAGGTGGAGGAAGACCAGCCGGCGCGGCGGCTTCCCCAGGTTCTGGACGCGGGCGACGGTCTCCTGTCCCCGGTAGCAGCCCTTCTGGAGGTGGACGGCGGTGCCGATCCAGCCCAGCTCGTGCGGGATGGTGCGGTGGTCTGTCTCAAAGCCGAGGCGCGGCCGATGCTGCTCGACGCGCAGCGCCTCGTACGCCCAGATCCCGGCGAGCGGCCCGTGCCCGGCCGCGTAGCCCTCCAGATCGGCCCGCGGCAGGAACAGATCGCGGCCGTGCGCGGTCTCCCGGACGACGACGCCCTCCGGCGCCTCGGCGATCGACCCGGCCGGCAGATGGACCACCGCGAAGTCGTCGGTCCGGTCGGCGACCTCGACCCGGTAGAAGAACTTCATCGACTCCAGGTAGCCGATCAGCGCCTCCTGCGTGCCCGGCTCGACATGCGCCCAGACCGTCTCGCCGTCGTCGACGAGATACAGCGCATGCTCGATATGGCCGTGCGCGGACAGTATCAGCGCCTCGGCAGCCCGGCCGGGCGGAAGCTCGCTCATGTGCTGGGTGAGCAGCAGGTGCAGCCAGCTGAGCCGTTCCTCGCCGGAGACGGTGACGACGCCGCGGTGCGAGAGATCGACGAGACCGGCGCCGTCGGCGAGTGTGCGCTGCTCGCGGAAGAGGTCGCCGTAGTGCGCGGCGACGCCTTCGTCGGGCCCCTCAGCGGGGACTGCGCCGGGCAGGGTCAACAGAGGGCTCTTCATGGCCCCCAGCCTACGACCCGGCGGTCGACCCCTTCGCGGGGCTCTTCGCCACCTTTGCTGCGCCCTCCCGCAGAGCCTTCGCCGTGCAGTTCTCACACCGGCCGAAGATCGCGAAGTGCTTGAGGTCGGTGTCGAAGCCGAAGCTGTCGCGGAGCTTGGCGGTGAACTCCTCGGCCACCTCCACATCCGCCTCGATCACCTCGGTGCAGTCCCGGCACACCAGATGCAGATGGTGGTGGCGGTCCGCCAGGTGGTACGTGGGAGCGCCGTGCCCTAGATGCGCATGACTGACCAGGCCGAGTTCCTCCAGCAGCTCCAGCGTCCGGTAGACGGTGGAGATGTTCACGCCGGAGGCCGTCTTGCGCACCTCGGAGAGGATGTCGTCGGGCGTGGCGTGCTCCAGCACATCCACCGCTTCCAGCACCAGCTGGCGCTGGGGCGTCAGCCGATAGCCGCGCTGCCGAAGATCGCTCTTCCAGTCGGTGCTCACCACGCCACCAGTCTAGGGACCGGGACCTGCTTAGGGACCGGGACCTACTTGAAGAAGGCGATTCCGTCGTCGGGCAGCTCGGGCAGGCTGCGCGCCATGGCGGCCACCTCGTCGGGCGTGACGACCTTCTTCAGCTGCGCCGACATATACGGCCGCAGCGGCACCTCGGGGGTGGCCTTCTCGCCGACCCACATCAGATCGCCGTTGACATAGCCGTACAGCCGCTTGCCGCCGCTGTACGGGCCGGAGGCGGCCGTGCGGGCGACCGCGTCCGTCGCCAGGTCGATCTGCGGCTTCTTGTCGGCGAGCTCGCCGTACCAGACCTCGACGATGCCCTGGTCGCGGACCATGACGACCTCGACCTTGCGCGTCTCGTCGACACGCCAGTAGCCGCTCTCGCTCTCCAGCGGCCTGACCTTCTTGCCTTCGGAGTCCAGGACCCAGGTGCGCGAGACGTACTCGATGAAGTCGCGGCCGTCGTGGCTGAAGGTCACGGACTGGCCGAAGTTGCACTTCTCGGCGCCGGGGAAGTCCGATACGCCCGCGCCTTCCCAGGTCCCGAGGAGGAATGCGAGGGGGACGAGGTTCGGGTTGAGGTCGGACGGGATCTCGATCATGAGCAGCTCTGGCGATCTGTTGAGGTACGGGCGGTGAACGCGCGCGTCAGCGCTGACCCTGGTACAGCTTCTTCACGGCCAGCCCGGTGAAGGCGAGAACGCCGACGCAGACCAGGACCAGCAGGGCTTCGAAGAATGCCTCAAGCACGGGGTGCTCCTCGGATGAGCGGTGTGGGCGATGACAGGGCCGGTCCCCAGCCTAATGGGTGGCGGACCGGACCCCGGCGTGAGGTACGACCGGCCGGGCCGGCAGCCGGAACCGCACGGTTCGGCCGAGCAGCTGGCTCTGCACGACGACCGTCTGGTGGAAGGGACCGCGGCCGCGCCGCCCGCCCTCTCCTGGACGATCAGAGCCAGCGTGCCGCCCGCCAGGACATATGCCTGGCGCAGCTGCGTGCCGCCTGAGCAGACAGGTGACCACCGGGGGACGGCCCCGGTTGCAACGTCGCGGATTACAGTTCGGCGTATGGCGAAGAAGCTCGTGATCAAGGTGACCGCAGGGGCCGACGCACCGGAGCGGTGCTCGCAGGCCTTCACGGTGGCGGCCGTCGCCGTCGCCAGTGGGGTGGAGGTGTCGCTCTGGCTCACCGGGGAGTCCGCGTGGTTCGCGCTGCCCGGGCGGGCGGCGGAGTTCGAGCTGCCGCACGCCGCCCCGCTGCCGGAGCTGATGGAGTCGGTCCTGGCGGGCGGGGGCATCACCCTGTGCACCCAGTGCGCGGCGCGCCGGGAGATCACCGAGAAGGACGTGATCGACGGTGTGCGGATCGCGGGGGCGCAGGTCTTCGTGAGCGAGGCGACGGCGGACGGCGTCCAGGCGCTGGTGTACTGACCGGCACTGCTCATGTACTGACCGGCACTGCTCATGTACTGACCGGCGCCGGCCGGCCGCGGCCCGTGAAGCCCTATCGGCCGCCCGGCTTCTTCTTGCCGCCCGGCTTCTTCTTGCCGTCCAGCTCGTCCCACCACTCGTCGGACTGCGGGTCCCCGGAAGGCGCGTCCCACCAGCGGTCCTCCGGGCCTCGCCGGTTGGCGACCACGGCGGCGAGCGGTGGGATGGCCATGGCGACCAGGCACATCGCGACAGCCGCGGGCACCGACCAGAGCCGTACGAAGGCCCAGGAGGACACGAAGAGGACGAGGCACACGCCCATCAGCAGGAAGTAGGCGTGACGGCGTCGCGCGTACATGTCTCCAGGCTACGACCGGGCGGGCTTTCGAACGACCGAAGGGCCGCACCCCGTTCCCAGTGGCGTCCAACCCCGGGGGTGCGGCCCTTCGGCCGGTATGCGGTTGTCCGGTCGGCTGTGCCGGCCGTTCAGATGATCGCTCGGCGATCGCTCGGGCGATCACTCGGGCGATCACTTGGGCTATCGCTCAGATGATCGCTCAGACGGCGATGGCGACTTCCGCGAGGCCGCCCTTCTGGGCCACGACCGTGCGGTCCGCCGTGGCGCCCGGGACCAGTGCGCGCACGGTCCAGGTGCCCTCGGCCGCGTAGAAGCGGAACTGACCCGTCGCAGAGGTGGGCACCTCCGCGGTGAACTCCCCGGTCGAGTCCAGCAGCCGGACGTAACCGGTGACGGGCTCGCCGTCGCGGGTCACCTGGCCCTGGATGGTGGTCTCACCGGGCTTGATCGTCGAGGCGTCGGGGCCGCCGACCTGCGCTCCACACATGTTCTCTGTCCTGTCCTAGAGGTCGGGGTCCGGGATTACTTGTTCGCGCCGAGCTCGATCGGCACGCCGACGAGGGAGCCGTACTCGGTCCACGAGCCGTCGTAGTTCTTGA
>NZ_JADWYQ010000058.1 GCF_022414575.1 Streptomyces sp. MUM 178J
CGGCTACCCGGCCGCGAGCCCCGCCCCGCCCATGCCCGCGGCCCCGCCGCCCGGCGGACACGCCGCCGGCCGCGGCCCCGGCCCGCTGCCGGGCGCACACGCGGGTGCACCTGTACGACGCTGGATCGAGATCAACGGCACCCGCCATCAGATCTCCCGCCCGACGCTGGTGCTGGGCCGCAGCACCGACGCCGATGTGCGGATCGACGACCCCGGCGTATCGCGCCGGCACTGCGAGATCCGGACCGGAACGCCCTCGACGATCCAGGATCTCGGGTCTACCAACGGCATCGTGGTAGACGGGCAGCACACCACCCGCGCTACGCTCCGCGACGGCTCGCGGATCGTCGTGGGCAGCACCACCATCGTTTACCGGCAAGCCGAAGGGTGAAGCGGGGGCAATGTCAGAGCTGACCCTGACGGTCATGCGGCTGGGTTTCCTGGCCGTTCTGTGGCTGTTCGTCATCGTGGCCGTCCAGGTCATCCGCAGTGATCTGTTCGGCACACGCGTCACACAGCGCGGCTCGCGCCGGGGCGCGGAGAACCGCCCGCAGCAGCGCCAGTCCGCCACCCCGCCGCCGCAGCGACAGCAGTCGGGCGGCGGCCGGCAGCGCCGTGGCGCCCCGACCAAGCTGGTCGTCTCCGAGGGCACCCTCACCGGCACCACGGTGGCGCTGCAGGGCCAGACCATCACGCTCGGCCGGGCGCACGACTCGACGATCGTGCTGGACGACGACTACGCCTCCAGCAGGCATGCCAGGATCTACCCGGACCGTGACGGCCAGTGGATCGTCGAGGACCTCGGGTCCACAAACGGCACCTATCTCGACCGGGCCCGGCTTACCACCCCGACCCCGATTCCGCTGGGCGCGCCGATCCGCATCGGCAAGACCGTCATCGAGCTGCGGAAGTAGTGCTGCATCATGAATGAGCGCGAGCGGAGCGAGCGAGCCGCGGCGGCCCGTACGGCGAGCTGCGCGGCGGCCCCGGCGGACGGCCGGGGCCGGCTCCCGACCGGAGGGTGGGCAGTGTGGCTCGAGACCGGCTGTACCCCGAGGCGGCGTCGACAGGGCAGGTGCGCATGAGTCTGTCCCTGCGCTTCGCCGCCGGATCGCACAAGGGCATGATCCGGGAGGGCAACGAGGACTCCGGCTATGCCGGCCCCCGCCTGCTGGCCATCGCCGACGGCATGGGCGGCCAGGCCGCCGGCGAGGTCGCCTCCTCCGAGGTGATCTCCACCCTGGTCCAGCTCGACGACGACGTCCCCGGCTCCGACCTCCTCACCTCCCTCGGCACGGCCGTGCAGCGGGCCAACGATCAGCTCCGCGAGATGGTCGAGGAGGATCCGCAGCTCGAAGGCATGGGCACCACGCTGACCGCGCTGCTGTGGACCGGCCAGCGGCTCGGCCTGGTCCACGTCGGCGACTCCCGCGCCTATCTGCTGCGCGACGGCCTGCTCACCCAGATCACCCAGGACCACACCTGGGTGCAGCGGCTCGTCGACGAGGGACGGATCACCGAGGAAGAGGCCACCACCCATCCGCAGCGCTCCCTGCTGATGCGCGCGCTGGGCAGCGGCGACCATGTCGAACCCGATCTCTCGATCCGCGAGGTCCGCGCCGGCGACCGCTATCTGATCTGCTCGGACGGGCTGTCCGGAGTCGTCTCCCACGGGACGATGGAGGAGGCCCTGGCCAGCTACCAGGGCCCGCAGGAGACCGTGCAGGCCCTGATCCAGCTCGCGCTGCGCGGCGGCGGCCCGGACAACATCACCGTGATCGTCGCCGATGTCCTCGACGTCGACGGCGGCGACACCCTGGCCGGGCAGCTGAGCGACGCCCCCGTCGTGGTCGGCGCGGTGGCGGAGAACCCTCCGCCGCTGGGCGACGGCGCGGCGATGCAGACGCCCGCGGGACGCGCCGCGGGCCTGGGCCGCCCCATGCCCCAGCAGTCCTCCGGCGGCTTCGGACCGCCCGGCAGCGGCGAGGGGTATACGGGCATGCCGCCCGAGGACGGCGCCTTCCCCTCGTACACCGACGACGGCCAGGGCAAGCCCCGCCGCCGCGGCGGCGGCAGGTGGCTCAGGAGATCCTTGTACCTTGTGCTCGCCCTGGCGGTGCTCGGCGGCGGACTGTACGGCGGCTACCGCTGGACCCAGACCCAGTACTACGTCGGCGCCAAGGACGAACACGTCGCGCTGTACCGGGGCATCAGTCAGGATCTCGCCTGGATCTCGCTGTCGAAGGTCCACAAGGACCATCCCGACATCGAACTCAAGTACCTCCCGCCCTACCAGCGCAAGCAGGTCCAGGCGACGATCGCCGAGGACAGCCTCGGCAAGGCGCAGGCCAAGGTCCAGGAGTTGCAGGAGCAGGCGGCCGTCTGCAAGCAGGTCGAGGAGCGGCGCGAGGCCACGGAGAACGCGAGCACCCCGCCGCCCGGCGCCTCCCCGTCCCCGACCGGCTCGCCGGCCCAGGGCGAGGATGAAACCGGCGGAGCGGCCGGCGCGTCCAATGCCTCGAACGCCCAGAACGCCACATCCAAGCCGACCACCACCGCAGCCTCTCCTTCTCCCGGCCCCGGCCTGACGGAGAAGGAACGGGACCTGGCCTCGAACTGCGGTAAGCAGTAACCAGCCGTAGGGGGCCCTTCTCCACCATGAGCGTTGTCACCAACACGACCACCATCGGCGCGATCGACGCGCCGAGCCGTCGCAACACCGAACTGGCGCTGCTGGTCTTCGCCGTCGTCATCCCGGTGTTCGCCTACGCCAACGTCGGACTCGCCCTCGACGGCGAACTGCCCCCGGGCATGCTGGGCTACGGCCTCGGGCTCGGGCTGCTCGCCGGCGTGGCCCATCTGGCGGTGCGCAGGTTCGCCAGGTACGCCGATCCGCTGCTGCTGCCGCTGGCGGCGCTGCTCAACGGCCTCGGCCTGGTGGTCATCTGGCGGCTCGACCAGTCGCCCCGGCTCATCCGGCGCTCGGAGATCCTCTTCGACAGCTTCAGCCCCGACGCCCCCAAGCAGCTGATGTACTCCGCGATCGGCATCGCGCTGTTCGTCGCGGTGCTGATGCTGCTCAAGGACCACCGGATCCTGCAGCGCTACACGTATATCTCGATGGCCGCGGCGCTGGTGCTGCTGATCCTGCCGATGTTCTTCCCCGCCGTGAACGGCGCAAAGATCTGGATCAGCCTCGGCCCGTTCTCCATCCAGCCCGGCGAGTTCGCAAAGATCATCATCGCGGTCTTCTTCTCCGGCTACCTGATGGTGAAACGGGATGCGCTGGCCCTGGCCAGCCGCCGTTTCATGGGTCTCTATCTGCCGCGCGGCCGCGACCTCGGGCCGATCCTCGCGGTGTGGGCGATGTCCATCCTGATCCTGGTCTTCGAGACCGACCTCGGCACCTCGCTGCTGTTCTTCGGCCTCTTCGTGATCATGCTGTACGTCGCCACCGAGCGGACCAGCTGGATCGTTTTCGGTCTGCTGATGTCCGCTGCCGGCGCGGTCGGCGTCGCCAGCTTTGAGCCGCACGTCCAGCAGCGTGTGGAGTTCTGGCTGAACCCCTTCGCGGACGAGACCTGGCGGCAGAGCGAGCAGATCGGTCAGGCCCTGATGTCCTTCGGCTCCGGCGGCACCCTGGGCACCGGCCTCGGTCAGGGCAACTCGGACCTGATCGGCTTCGCGGCCAACTCCGACTTCATCCTCTCCACCTTCGGCGAAGAGCTGGGCCTCGCCGGAATGATGGCGGTCCTGTTGATCTACGGACTGATCGTCGAGCGGGGTGTGCGCACCGCCCTGGCAGCCCGTGACCCGTTCGGCAAGCTGCTGGCCGTCGGCCTCTCCGGCGCCTTCGCCATCCAGGTGTTCGTGGTGGCCGGCGGTGTGATGGGCCTCATCCCGCTGACGGGCATGACGATGCCGTTCGTCGCCTACGGTGGCTCCTCGGTGCTCGCGAACTGGGCGTTGATCGCGATTCTGATCCGCATCAGCGACACCGCCCGCCGCCCCGCACCCGCACCCGCCTCCCCCGACGTCGAGATGACCCAGGTGGTCCGACCGTGAACAAGCCCCTGCGCCGGATCGCGATCTTCTGCGGACTCCTGGTCCTCGCCCTGCTCGTGCGCACCAACTGGCTGCAGTACGTGGCGGCGGACTCCCTCAACACCCACGACCGCAACCGTCGCGTCCAGATCGAGCGGTACGCGCACGAGCGCGGCAACATCATCGTCGACGGCAAGCCCATCACCGGGTCCGTCGAGACCGACGACACGGACTTCACATACAAGCGCACCTATGTCAACGGCCCCATGTGGGCGCCGGTGACCGGGTACGCCTCACAGGCCTTCGACGCCAACCAGATCGAGAAGCTCGAGGACGGCATCCTCAGCGGCAACTCGGACCAGCTGTTCTTCGACCGCACGATGGCGATGTTCACCGGCGACGAGAAGCGCGGCGGCAATGTCGTCACCACCCTCAGCGGGGCCGCGCAGAAGGCCGCGTACGAGGGGCTGGGCGACAAGAAGGGCGCGGTCGCCGCGATCGACCCGCAGACCGGGAAGATCCTGGCGCTGGCATCCACGCCGTCGTACGACCCGTCGTCCTTCGCCGGGTACGGCAACGAGGACGCCAAGGCCTGGCAGGCGCTGGAGGAGGACCCGGACAAGCCGAAGCTGAACCGCGCGCTGCGTGAGATCTACCCGCCCGGCTCCACCTTCAAGGTGGTCACCGCCGCCGCGGCGATCGAGGAAGGCCTCGTCGACGACATCAACGCGCCGACGGACACCCCCGACCCGTACATCCTGCCCAACACCCGCACCGAGATGGTCAACCATGCGCGGGGCTGTGAGAACGCCACCCTGAACCGCGCCATGGAGGTCTCCTGCAACTCGGTCTTCGCCAAGCTGGGCGACGAGGTGACGCGGGACAAGATGGTGGAGTACGCGGAGAAGTTCGGCTTCAACAACCCCAAGGTCGACACCCCGGTGCGCGCCGCCGCCTCCGTCTACGACAAGAAGATGGACCGGCCGGGCAACGCGCAGTCGGCGATCGGCCAGTTCAACACCGCCACCACGCCCTTGCAGATGGCCATGGTCACCGCGGCGATCGCCAACGACGGCAAGCTGATGCAGCCGTACATGATCGACAAACTGGAGGCGCCCAACCTGGACGTCATCAAGAAGAACGAGCCGCAGGAGATGAGCCGGCCCATCTCCGCGAAGACGGCTCAGCTCGTCCAGGAGATGATGGAGAACGTCGTCACCAAGGGCACCGGCGGCAACGCGGCGATCGACGGCGTCACCGTCGGCGGCAAGACCGGCACCGCGCAGCACGGCGTGGGCAACAAGAAGCGCCCGTACGCCTGGTTCATCTCGTACGCCAAGACCGACAGCGGTTCGCCGGTCGCGGTCGCGGTGGTCGTGGAGGACTCGCAGGGGACCGCACGCGACGACATCAGCGGCGGCGGTCTCGCCGCGCCGATCGCCAAGGCCGTGATGCAGGCGGTCCTCGACGGCAAGAAGTGACACGGACGCAACGCCATGGCATGGCAGAGTGATGCAGATCACGCGCGGCGGCTATACCTGCGCTTTGCGATACCGGTCGGGTATCAGCTGACGGCCGACGGCCGATCAGAAGCGACACGCCCGGTACCGTATGCGCGAACAGCACACCGCCGGACCACACGCGGGTGCGGTCGGGACTGACGGAGAGGGCTGGAACAGTATGGAAGAGCCGCGTCGCCTCGGCGGCCGGTATGAACTGGGCTCGGTGCTCGGCCGTGGTGGCATGGCGGAGGTCTATCTCGCCCACGACACCCGGCTCGGCCGCACCGTCGCCGTGAAGACGCTGCGGGCCGACCTGGCCCGGGACCCGTCCTTCCAGGCCCGGTTCCGCCGTGAGGCCCAGTCCGCCGCCTCGCTCAACCATCCGGCGATCGTCGCTGTCTACGACACCGGCGAGGACATGGTGTACGACAGCTCCTCCGGCGGGGGCTCCGGGGTCTCGATCCCGTACATCGTCATGGAGTACGTGGACGGCTCCACCTTGCGTGAGCTGCTGCACTCCGGGCGCAAGCTGCTGCCGGAGCGCACCCTGGAGATGACCACCGGCATCCTCCAGGCGCTGGAGTACTCGCACCGCAACGGCATCGTGCACCGCGACATCAAGCCGGCCAACGTGATGCTGACCCGCACCGGGCAGGTCAAGGTCATGGACTTTGGCATCGCCCGCGCCATGGGCGACTCCGGCATGACCATGACGCAGACCGCGGCCGTGATCGGCACCGCCCAGTACCTCTCCCCGGAGCAGGCCAAGGGTGAGACGGTCGACGCCCGCTCGGATCTGTACTCCACCGGCTGCCTGCTGTACGAGCTGCTCACCGTGCGCCCGCCCTTCGTCGGGGACTCCCCGGTCGCGGTGGCCTACCAGCACGTCCGGGAGGAGCCGCAGCCGCCCAGCGCCTTCGACCCCGAGATCACGCCCGCCATGGACGCGATCGTGCTGAAAGCCCTGGTCAAGGACCCGGACTACCGCTATCAGTCCGCCGACGAGATGCGCGCGGACATCGAGGCGTGTCTGGACGGGCAGCCGGTCGCGGCGACGGCCGCTCTGGGTTCGGTCGGCTACGGCGGCGGGTACGCCCCCGAGGACCAGCCGACCGCGGCGCTGCGCCAGGCCGACCCGGCGGCCGGCCAGACCTCCATGCTTCCGCCGATGAACCCGGACGACGGCGGCTTCGGCGGGTACGACGACCGTCAGGACCGCCGCAGCACGGGCGGCGGGCGGCGCAAGTCCCACACCTCCACGGTGCTGCTGGTCCTCGCGGGCATTCTGGTGCTCGTCGGCGCGATACTGATCGGCCGGGAGGTCTTCGGCCAGGAGAAGGGCGGCGGCGAGGTCAATGTGCCGTCGCTGGTCGGCCTCACCCTCCAGGAGGCCCAGGACCGGGCGGAGAACGCCCGTGTCAACGTGGCCCAGTCCGGCACGGACCGCTGCGACCAGCCCAAGGAGACCATCTGCAGCCAGGACCCGGAGAGCGGGTCCATGCAGGAGGGCGAGACCGTCCAGGTCGTCGTCTCCGAGGGCGCGCCGCTGGTCGAGGTCCCGGACGTCGTCGACAAGGACGTGGAACGCGCGAAGGAACTCCTGGAGGGCAAGAACTTCAAGGTCGACGTCGTCCAGGTGGAGAACGGCGAAGAGGACCCGGGCACGGTCCTCAAGCAGGACCCGAAGGGCACGACGAAGGCCGAGAAGGGCACCAAGATCACGCTGACGGTGGCCAAACAGGCCAACCGCAATGTGCCCGACGTCGTGGGCAGGCAGTTCGAGGCCGCCAACGACCAGCTCACCAAGCTGCAGTTCGAGGTGGAGCGGGTCGACGTCGACTCGGACGAGCCGGCCGGCCAGGTCATCTCGCAGAACCCGACCGGCAACTCCAGCGCTCCCAAGGGCAGCAAGGTGACCCTCCAGGTCTCCAAGGGCCCGCAGACCCAGCAGGTCCCGGTCCCGCAGATCGTGGGCAAGACCGTCGACCAGGCCAAGCAGATGCTGGGCCAGGCCGGCTTCACGACCATCCAGTTCGAGCAGGGCAGCTCGCAGGACGGCAACGCCCTGGTGGTCCGCTCGGACCCGCAGCCCGGCACTCCGGTGGACCCGGCCACCACCACGGTGAAGGTCCAGACGATCGGCGGCGCCGACGGCGGCAACGGCGGCAACGGAAACGGCGGAGGCGACGGCGGGGGCTTCATCGGAGGCTTCCGCGGCGACGACGGCTGACGAGTGGCGGGCGGGCCGTTCTCGGCCCGCCCGAGGCGCTTCCGCAGGCGACACCCCCGAGGCGCCTCCGGGGGCTGCGGACGGAGTCCGGTCAGGCGGCGGGGGAGTTCCAGGACGGGGGCCCGGGGGCCCAAGGCCCCAGGGCAATCAGCGCAGCTCCGCCGGCGGGGTGCGCTTCGCGTCGACCTTCTCCGTGCGGTCCAGCTCGCCCCACACGATGTAGCGGTAGTCCGAGGTGTACATCGGAGTGCAGGTCGTCAGCGTGATGTAGCGGCCCGGCCCGGTCTTGCCCGACTCCTTGGGGACCGGCTGGAGCACGTCCACATTGAACTTGGAGGTCTCCGGGAGAGTCTCGTAGACCTTGTAGACGTACCAGGTGTCCTTGGTCTCGAAGACGATCGGGTCGCCGTCCTTCAGCTTGTGGATGTTGTGGAACTTCGCCCCGTGGCCGTCACGGTGTGCGGCGAGGGTGAAGTTGCCCTGCTTGTCCCAGGGGAGGGCGGACTCGACCGGGTCCGTGTAGTAGCCCGCGATGCCGTTGTTGAGCTCCTCGGGCTCCGTGCCCTCCTTCACCAGCACCTCGCCGTTGCCCATCGCCGGGACATGGAGGAAGCCGATGCCGTCCTTGGTGTCCAGCCCGATGGGCTCGTCCGGCTCAGTGCTCGCCCAGTCCTGGCGTACCTGGTCGCCCTGTTTGGCCGCTTCCCGGTCGGCGAGCACGTTCGTCCACCACAGCGAGTAGACGACGAAGAGCCCCAGCACCGTGCCGGCCGTGATCAGCAACTCTCCGAAGACGCTGATGACGCCAGCGATCCGGCTTCGTGCACGTGCCACTGCACCCGTTTCCCGTCTCCGTGTTGACGTTCGTTTGACGCTTGAGCTTGACGCTTGCGAGATCTCAGCCGACGAGCGCGTCCGGTTTGCCCTTGCTGCGCGGCCGTTCCTCGACCATCTTGCCCCACACGATCATTCGATAGGTACTCGTGAACTCGGGCGTGCAGGTGGTCAGCGTGATGTAGCGGCCCGGCCCGGTGAAGCCCGAACCCGGCGGCACCGGGCTGATCACGGCCACGTTCGCCGGTGAGGTCTGCGGAAGGATGCTGGCCATCTCATAGGTGTAGTACGCGTCCCGCGTCTCGACGACGATCGGATCACCCGGCTTGAGACGGTTGACATAGCGGAACGGCTCCCCATGGGTGTTGCGGTGGCCCGCAACCGCGAAGTTGCCCGTCTTGTCCGAGGGCATGGCCGTCTTCAGGGCGCCCTCGGCGTAGTGGCCGACCAGCCCGCGGTCGAGCACCTTGTGCTTGTCGATTCCTTCGGCGATCGGGACGACCACGTCCAGCTTCGGGATGTACATGATCGCGAAGCCCTGGCCCGGCTCGAACTGCCCCGGGTCGCGTCCGTCGGCCCAGCTCTCCTGGATCTTGCTGGCCTCCTTGTCGGCCTGCTGGTTGGCGAGCACATTCGTCCACCAGAGCTGATAGGTGACGAACAGCAGCATCAGCACGCCGCAGGTGATGAACAGCTCCCCGAGGGCACGGCTCGCGATGACGGCCGGGCTGTCCTTCTGCGCCCGCGCCAGCCGCCGGGCCTCCACACGGGACAGCGGCCGACCGTCCGGGCCCCTCCCGGACGCCGAGGGCGGCGCTCCCGCCGCCGGGCCGGCCCGCCGACGGCCCCTGCCCTTGGCCGCCCTGCGCCGCTCGGCCCTCCCCGGGCCGGAGGGCCCCGGATACGCCTCCCCGGCGGCAGAGGGCGCCTCGGCGGCGCGCAGCGCCATCGTCTCGTCGTCGGACCCGCCCGATCCACCGGGCACGGCGGCGTCCGGTACGGCGTCGAGCACGGCCGTGTCGTCGGGCGCGGGGCCGGCGGCGCGCGGGCCGGGCACGCCCCGGTGCGGGCCCGGGGGCGTGGGCTGTTCCGTGTACGGCGGCGTGCTTCCGGCCGCGGGTTCGGCAGCCGCATCGGCGGTGACGCCGAAGGCCGCGTGCGTTCCGGCCCCCCGGGAGCCGTCGTATCCGCCCTGCCCCTGGTCGCCGGACGCAGGTCTCTGAGGCTGCCGCGGCTGCCCGTACCAGTCGCGCTGGAAGCCCTCGGGGTCGTACCACTCCTGCGGGGGCGGCTCCTGCTGTGCCGGGATGCTCGCCGCACGGAACCACGGCGAGCCCTGGGCGCCCTCGGCGGCGCCGTGGCCGCCCCGTCCGCTGCCCGCCGCCTCCGGTGCCGAGGGTCCCGGCACGGGGTCCGCCGGCGGGCCCGGCAGAGGGTCCGTCAACGGGTCCGCCAACGGGTCGAATTCACGCTCGCGCCCATGCTCCTGTCCGTGCCCGGGGCGCATCGCGTTCACGCCACAGCCTTGCCCACCACCGGTGCCAGACCCGCCGAACGGCCGACCGCCCCGGTGTCGCCGCACTGCTCGAGCCAGTTGGCGAGCATCAGATGGCCGTGCTCGGTCAGCACCGACTCGGGGTGGAACTGCACACCCTCCACGGCCTTTTCACGGTGGCGCAGGCCCATGATTATGCCGTCCGCGGTCCAGGCCGTGACCTCCAGCTCGGCCGGCAGGTCACCCGGCTCCGCGGCCAGCGAGTGGTAGCGGGTCGCGGTGAAGGGCGAGGGCAGCCCGGCGAACACGCCCTTGCCCTCGTGGGTGACGGACGACGTCTTGCCGTGCAGCAGTTCGGGGGCGCGGTCCACCACCCCTCCGTACGCCACGGCCATCGACTGCATCCCCAGGCAGACCCCGAAGACGGGGACACCCGTCCCGGCGCAGTGCCGCACCATGTCGATGCAGACGCCCGCCTGCTCGGGCGCGCCCGGGCCGGGGGAGAGCAGCACACCGTCGAAGCCGTCCTGCGCATGGGCGAGGGCCACCTCGTCGTTGCGCACGACCTCGCACTCGGCGCCCAGCTGGTACAGATACTGGACGAGGTTGAAGACGAAGCTGTCGTAGTTGTCCACGACGAGAATGCGCGCGCTCACTTGTCCGCTCCTGCCGTTCCCGCTCCGGCGCCGTCGCCGTCCACCGTCACATCGCCGAACGGCAGCAGCGGCTCCGCCCACGGGAAGACGTACTGGAACAGCACGTAGACGACCGCGAGGAGCAGCATCAGTGAGATGAAGGCCCTCACCCATGCGTTGCCCGGCAGATGCCGCCAGATCCAGCCGTACATGCCGTCCCTTTCCGTTCGGTACGGGCACCAGACTAAAGGGCCGCACGGGCCCGTGGGTCAGCTGTGGACGGCTCGCGTCCCGCCGTCCGTCACAGAGGCCTTCGCTTCCAGCCGGGCCCAGGCGACCAGCCGGTGGCTGCTGCCCCACTCCGGGTCGCAGGTGGTGAGCGTGAGATAGCGACCGGGGCCGTCGAAGGGGGCCGCGCCGGCCCGCAGCGGGCGCGGCACCGGTTCCACGACGCCGACGTCGGACGGGACGGTCCGGTAGGGCCGGGCGACGATGCGGTACGTGTACCGGGTGGCCCCGTCGTTCAGCAGCACGGCGTCCCCGTCCCTCAGCTCTGGGAAGTCCCTGAACGGGTCCCCGTAGGTGCGGCGGTGTCCGGCGACGGCGACATTGCCTTCCTCGCCGAGGCGGGCGGTCGAGGGGTAGTGCCCGAGGCCCCTCTTGAGCACGGCCGCCCCGACGCCCTGGAGGACCGGCCACTCCCAGCCGTCCCCGAAGCGGGGGACGCGCATCACCGCGAAGGGCTTGCCGTCCTCGTACGCGTCCGCGGTGGGGGTCCGGGCAGGGGCGGGGGCGGGGGCGGGGGCGGGCGGCGTCGCCGAGGCCTCGGGCCGGGCGGGCGGCGGCGTCGACTGCGACCAGCGCTTCTCCAGCCGGTCGAGCTGGCCTTGGACGGCGCTGTCGGCCTTTACACCCGTCCAAATCAGGACGTAAGCGACGAACAGCAGCAGCACCGCGCCGACCGTGATGCAGATCTCACTGACGATCCTGACGAGCAGCCGGGTGAAGCGCATTCCAAGCGGCACCCCTGCCCCCCTGCTCTCCTGCCCCGGGCTACTCCGCGGGCTCCACGGGCTTCGCGTGGTGGAGGTCCACTGTGCCCGAGTAGCCGGGAAGAGTCACCGCCTTGTGCTCGTCGACTTTCCACCCGAGGCCGTACGCCTTCACATACAGCTGGTAGTTCTGCACCGCGGGCGACTCGGCGAGCGCCTGCTCCAGCTTCCCGCGGTCGCCGACCGCTGTGATCCTGTACGGCGGCGAGTAGACCCGGCCCTGCAGGATGAGCGTGTTGCCCACGCAGCGCACGGCGCTGGTGGAGATCAGCCGCTGGTCCATGACGCGGATGCCCTCGGCGCCGCCCTGCCACAGGGCATTGACCACGGCCTGCAGATCCTGCTGGTGGATGACCAGGTCGTTGGGCTGGGGCTCGGGGTAGCCGGGGGCGGCCTGAGCGTTCGGCGGAGCGTCTTTCAGGGTGACGGTGAGGCCCTCCCCCCTCACCTCCTGCGTGCCGGCAGCCCGCTCCAGGGCGCCGAGCCTTTCGTCCTCCGCCTTCGTGGAGCCGTCGTCACGCTCGGCGAGCGTCTCCACGTCCCGGCGCACCGCCGATGTGGACTCCTCGAACTCGCCGTTGCGGTCGCTGCGCTGCTGGATCAGGTCGGAGAGCTTCAGCAGCGAGTCGTCGGTGCGGATGTCGGTACCCTTGGCCGTGTTGAAGCTGGTCACGAAGATCAGCCCGGCCAGGGCGAAGACGCCGACGGTGAGCAGCCGGACGGGACGCCACACCGGGCGTCTGACCGGCCCTTGCGGGGAGTCGGCAGAATTGCTCAACGTACCCTTACTCCTTACGGCGCCATGGAAGCACTACGCTAACGGACGCCCGGGAAGCCGGGGTCCGCCCCCGTGGCCCCCAGGGCGCAGGGGGAAGTCCCCCCTCGTCCCGGTCCCGCGCCAGCCACAGTCCCCGCGCGGTCACGCAGCGCATCGACAGGAGAGTCCCTCGTGCCGAAGTCACGGATCCGCAAGAAGGCCGACTTCACGCCGCCGCCCTCTTCGAAGCAGGCGACCAGCATCAAGCTGACCAGCCGCAGCTGGGTGGCTCCGGTGATGCTCGCGCTGTTCCTGATCGGGCTCGCCTGGATCGTCCTCTTCTACGTGACCGAGGGCAGCCTCCCGATCGAGAGCTTCGGCAACTGGAACATCGTCGTGGGCTTCGGCTTCATCGCCGGCGGCTTCGGAGTGTCCACCCAGTGGAAGTAGCGTCGGGGCAGCAGCCGCGGCGGTAGCGGATCCGCAGCCCGCCCGTCAAGCCATCCGCAGAGTTATCCACAGGGCTGTCCACAGGGCAGTGGAAAGTTCAGACGATCTGTGGATAACTTCCGGGACGTTGACGCCGGTATGACCGGCTGAAAGCCGCCGCCGGGCGGCCCGAGCCACCCTCGTCACCACCAGACGGGCACCGGCAGAGCGCAGCAAAATGCCGCAAACCATGAAAATCAGCGGGAGTACCCCGGGCCGGTGACCCGGGGTACGGGCGTTCTCCACGGCGTGCACCGGATCCGGCACACGCTGTGGACAACTTTGGGGAAAGATCCTGCTCAGCTGAGCGCCATGGTCCGCGCGACCACCATCACGAGGCTCGCAAGCAGCACTGCTCCACAGGTGACCGCCTGTACCAGACTGCGGTGGGCACGCGGGGCGTGGATCATGCCGTAGGCGATGATCACACCTGCGACCAGGCCGCCGACATGGGCTTCCCAGGCGATGATGTCCTGGTAGCGGAAGGTGATGAAGAGGTTCAGCGCCAGCAGGACCAGGATCGGCCGCATGTCGTAGCGGAACCGGCGCATCAGCACCACGGTCGCGCCGAGGAGCCCGAAGATCGCCCCTGATGCGCCGAGCGAGGGCTGGTTCGGCGCGTTCAGCAGATAGGTCAGCGCACCGCCGGCCAGGCCGGACAGCAGATAGAGCGACAGATAGCGCACCCTGCCGAGGGCCGCCTCCAGGGGCCGGCCGAGCCACCACAGCCCCAGCATGTTGAAGCCGATGTGCCAGAACTGCTCGTGCAGGAACATCGAGGTGATCAGCCGGTACCACTCGCCGTCGACGACGCCGACCACCTCGCCGAGGCGGGGGTCGATGGCGAATCCGATCAGCGTCAGCCGGTAGACGAGATCGTCGACGGCGAGGACGGCGATGAAGACGGCGACGTTGACCGCCAGCAGGATCTTGGTGATCAGATGCGGATCGGCCGCCACCGCTCCGCCGGCGACCGTCCGCGGCCGGTCGGCGCCCGGCGCATGGCCCGTGCCGGAACCGGTCCTGACGCACTCGGGGCACTGGAAGCCGACCGAGGCGCTGACCATGCAGTCCGTGCAGATCGGCCGCTCGCAGCGGGTGCAGGTGATGCCGGTCTCCCGGCCCGGATGCCGGTAGCAGCTCGGCAGGCCATGCGTGCCCTGCGGCTCCTGCGGGCTGCCTGGTGCCTGGTCCATGGTCCCCTCGATCTCCGCCGGTCTTGTGGGCTCAACACACCGCCCCGTCCATCCTTACGGATGGACGGGGCGTTTTGGTTCCCCTGTGGATAATCGGGACCCGCAGGTCAGCCCACGCCTCTCGGAGCGCAGCGCCCGGCCGTCAGCTCTTGCGGGTCTCCACGACCACGGACTCGATCACGACGTCCTCGACCGGCCGCTTGGTGTGCAGGTCCGTCTCGACCCCCACGATGGCGTCCACGACCTTCCTGCCTGCGTCGGTGGAGACCTCGCCGAAGATGGTGTGCTTGCGCGTCAGCCAGGCGGTCGGGGCCACTGTGATGAAGAACTGCGAACCGTTGGTGTTCGGGCCGGCGTTGGCCATCGCGAGCAGATACGGACGGTCGAAGGCGAGGTCCGGATGGAACTCGTCCTGGAACTCATAGCCGGGGCCGCCCGTGCCGTTGCCCAGCGGATCCCCGCCCTGGATCATGAAGCCCTTGATCACCCGGTGGAAGACGGTGCCGTCGTAGAGCGGGTCCGAGGACTTCCTGCCGGTCGCCGGGTGCGTCCATTCGCGGCCGCCCTGGGCCAGTTCCACGAAGTTCTTGACCGTCCTGGGCGCGTGGTTCGGCAGGAGCCTCAGCTCGATGTCGCCCCGGCTGGTCCTGATAGTGGCGTAAAGCTGCTCGGCCACGGTCTGCCTTCCCTCGTCCCCTTGACTCCTGCGACGATCCTCGCACGGAAGGGCCCGAGAAGGGGGCATGCGCCGGCCCGCCGCGGGGACCCGGGGGTTGCGAACGTCCCGGAGTGCGCCCCGCGTGCACAGGCCCCGCCGGCGCGGGTGCATGACCCGGATGCCCGTACCGCATGCCGAGGCCGGGGGCAGCGGGCATGATTCTCAACGGACGGACAGCCGTATTTCCACGGAAATCGGGACGAACACCAGGCCCAGCACGCCACCGAGGAGGAGGATCCCTGTGACCCGCAAGGACAGCGTGCGCACCGCGACGACTGCGGCGAAGGACAGTGTCCGGCACGCCGCGGAAGCGGTGGCCCCCTACGCCGGCACGGCGAAGGACCAGGCGGCGCACTATGCGCAGCTCTATGCGCACGAGGCTCGCGCCAGGTACGGGCCCAAGCTCGCCCTGGCCGCGCACGAGGCCGCCTGCCAGGCCCGTATCCAGTACGGCGCGCGTGTCGCCCCCCATGTCCCGCCCCGGATGGACGAGGCGGCGCACCGGGCCGCCGCGCAGGCCAGGAAGGCGGCACGGCAGGCGGCGGACTACACCGTGCCGCGCATCGAGCACGCCAGGGCCGTGGCCCAGCCGGTGCGCCAGGAGGCAGCCGCCCGCTCGGCCGCCGCACTGGCGGCGCTGCGCAGCCCGGTGACCGCGCAGGAGATCCACAAGCTGGCGCGGAAGCACGAGCGCCGGTCCCGGGCCGGGCGTCTCGCCAAGGGGTTCGCGGTCTTCGGCGTGCTGTTCGGCGGGGCGGTGGCCGTCTGGAAGTGGTGGGACAAGCAGGCCAACCCCGACTGGCTGGTGGAGCCGCCCATGGCCACGGAGGTCGACGAGCGGGGCCGGGTGACCTCGGTCGACGGCAGCGAACGGGGTGCGGACGCCGAGCCGGAGTCACCCGACGAGGAACGCGGCTGAGCCTTGTTCCGGGGGCGCCGCCCCAGGACACCCGCGTCCCGGCCGCGGTCTCCCCCGGCTGCCGGCTGCGCCGAATTCAGCCCGTCCGGCGATCGAGGACGCGGCCGAAGGCCGTACACCGGGTCTGGGGCAGAGCCCCGTCGACCGCACGGCGAGCCGTCAGGCGAGTACCGCGTCGAGCCGGGCCGCGCGAGCCGCGAGGTCGTCCACCGCGATGGGGTCGGCCAGGTCCGGCGCGATCTCGGCGACGGCCCGGCGGGCGGCCGCGGTGAGGCGGACGGTGCCGTCGTCGTCGATGCCGTCGACCCCGTCGCCGGCGGCCATGCGCTCGTTGAAGGCGATCGCGTCGGCTTCGGAGAGTCCGGGCGGGAGATCCAGGGCGACGGAGCCGTCGGCGATGCGGACCGGGTAGCCGCCCGGCAGCCCGGCCGGCGCCGCCGTGGAGTGGCGCAGCGGACCGGCCCCGGGCAGCAGCGCCTCGAGGACCGGCAAGACCGCGGCCGCGGTGATGACGTTGTAGCGCGGTCCGGGCGCGAGCGGCGGCGCCTGGTAGGCGAGTGAGTCGTCCCGCTGCCCGTCCTCGCCGAGGTGGACCCGGCAGTGCTGCTGCGGGTCGGCGGGCCGCCGGGCCTGCATGACGTCGAACACCTGGGCGTGGTGCCCGAGCACGCGGATCAGCGGCATGGGCCGGTCCGGGTGTGCGGCGCGCAGGGCGGCGCGCACCCGCAACTGCATCATGGCGGCGTTCCCCAGGCCGACCGCGGGCGCCAGGCCGAGTCGGGCGAGGACCGGACCGGTCACGTCCGGAAAGGACAGGTTCGCCACCGGTCCGGTGTGGCCGGCCGCGCGCACGGCCCTCATGACGTTCAGGACGAGCGGAAGCTGATAGGGCAGCCGCAGGGCGAGACCGGCGGCGGTGACGGCGCGGGCGGCGGGATCGGAGCGGCCGGACATCGCCCAGGGGCTGCGCATCGAGGCGCAGTGCACGACCAGGTCGGGACGGGTGGCGGTGAGCAGCCCGGCCACCTCGTCCAGCCGGGACGCATCGAGCGGCACCGCCTCGACACGGCAGTCCCGGGCGCTGGCCACGGTCGCCGCCACGGCGTCGGGCGCGGATGACCGGCCCGCCACCAGCAGACGCCCGACCCGCCCGCCCGCGGCCAGTCCGTCCGCGACCCGCTCCCCCATGTCGCCTGCGCCGATGATCAGCACTGTGGTCATACGTCGATCGTAGTGGACGGGCCTGTCCGCGACGGGAGTTGGGGCGTCGGCCCCCGGTGTGCCTTTGGGGGTGACCGCATGTGACTCAAGTCGTAGACCCCGCCCGCCGCCGGGTCCTGACTTCTACGTTCGTCACTCGTCCGCAGACCGCGGCAACGCGACAGCAGGGATGGTGAGGACGCGATGATTGAGCTGGCCGAGGACAGGCGATCTGAGCTGTGGAACCGCTCCGGGAGGGCGGCGCGCGCCGATGCCGGACGCGCGGTCGGCGTCCTGGTCGACGCGTACGGGACCGGCAACTACCTGCCGGAGGCGTTCAACCGGCTCGGGATCGACGTCGTCCATGTGCAGAGCGCGCCGGAACCGATAGCGCGCATGCAGCCGTGGGACAGGACCCGCTACCGCGACTGGCTGGTGTACGACCCGGACGGCGGCACCGAGCGCGCGCTCAAGGAGATCGACGCGCGGTTCGTCATCCCCGGCCAGGAGCCGGGAGTGCTGCTCGCGGACCGGCTGAGCGAGGCCCTGGCGCTGCGCAGCAACGGAACCGCGTGCTCCGAGGCGCGGCGCGACAAGTACAAGATGATCGAGGCGGTCGCCGCCGCGGGGCTGCGCACCGCGGACCAGATGGTCACCGATGACGCCGAGGAGGCCGTCGCCTGGGCCGAGGGCAGCGGGTACTGGCCGTGCGTGGCCAAGCCGCTGTCGTCCGCGTCGACCGACGGGGTCTTCATCTGCCGTGACGCCGACGCGCTGCGCGAGGCGTTCCCCGCCATCCTCGACAGCACCACGGTCTTCAACGGCGCGAACACCCAGGTGCTGGTGCAGAGTTTCCTAGAGGGAACCGAGTACATCGTCGACACCGTGAGCGTCGACGGCCGGGCCTACGTCTGCGGTGTGTGGCAGTACGAGAAGCAACTGCTGCCCAACGGAAAGCCGATCTACAACCGCGACATCCTGGTGTCGCCGACCGACCCGACGGCGGTCGCGCTGATCGACTACACCCGCGCCATGCTCGACGTCCTGCGCATCCGCAACGGCCCGGCGCACACCGAGCTGATGATGACCCAGGACGGTCCCGCTCTCGTGGAGGTGGGCGCCAGGGTCAACGGCCATCTGCACCCCGCCTTCCACGACGCCTGCCTCGGCGTGAACAGCGCCGACCTGACGGCGCTGGCCTACGTACGGCCCGAGCAGTTCCTCGCCCGCTACGGCGGCGGCGTGTACGACAAGCGCCAGCCCGCAGTCGTCTACAACACGCCGACGACGCTGTCCGGCCGGGTGGTCTCCGTCAACGAGGCGGTGGTCGAAGAGATCCGCAACCGGCCGTCGGTGGCGGACCTCACGCTCAAGCGCAAGCCCGGCGACGTCATCGTGCCGACCCATGACCTGCTCACCAGCCCGGTGCGGGTGTTCCTCACCGCTGCGGACCAGGCCGTCGTGGACGAGGACTACCGGTTCATCGAGTCCGTGCGCGAAGCGATCTACGAGGTCCAGCCCCTCGGCGCGCGGACGGCGTGCGGAGTCGTGTGATGTCCGGCCCCGAACAGCTTCAGCCGACGAAACCCCGTCTGCGGGAGAACATCGCGGGGCTGCGGCCGATCAGCGGACTGCTGGCCACGGTGACCGTGTCGCGCTGCTCGGTCGTGCTGTACCCCTTCTACGCCGTGTACCTCGCCAGTGAGCGCAAAGAGCTGACCGTCGACCTGATCGGCCTGATCGTCGGCGTGTTCGGCATCGGCGCGCTGCTCGCCGGGGTGTTCAGCGGGGCGCTCGCGGCCCGCATACCGGAGAAGCGGCTCGCGGTCATGGGCCTCGCCGCCGTGACCGGCATCGTGCTGGCCATCTCGGTCACCAGCGAGCTGTGGATGCTCGTCGGGCTGACCGCGCTCTGGGGCTTCTGCTACGAGCTGGTCAATCCGATCGCGTACACGCTGGTGGCCCGTGTGATGCCCGAGGCGCAGCGGCGGTTCGCGTTCTCGGCGGTGCGGCTGGCGATCAACGCGGGCATGGGCATCGGGCCGGTGCTGGCCGGAATCCTGTTCAGCGTCAGCCCGGCCCTGCTCCCCTGGGGTACCGCGATCGGCTATCTGGCCTCGGCGTTCATCCTGGCGCGCGCACGGATCGCCGCGGGCCGGGGCTCCGCCGACACCGGAGCTCGGGCCGCCGCCGGCGACGAGCGCGACGCGGGACGGCCCGGAGTGCGCTTCTGGAGCTTCCTCGCCGCGACCACACCGATTCATCTCGCCTACGCGCTGCCTTCCACGGTGGTCAGCGTGTATGTGATCCACACGCTTGACGAGCCGGCCGGCTGGGCGAGCGCGGTCTTCGCGGTGAACGCCTTCCTGATCATCACCTGCGAGATCGCCCTCAACCACGCCATGCTGACGCTCAGCCGTCGTGCCACCCTGCTGATCGGCTACGGCTGCGCGGTCGCCGGCTTCGCCCTCATGGGCCTCGCGGCGGACCACACCTGGCTGCTGCTCGTCGCCACCGCCGTGTGGACGCTCGGCGAGATGATCGTCTACCCGGTCATGCCCGACCACATCAGCGCGATAAGCCCGGACCGGCTCCAGGTCCGCAACATGGGCTTCTACACGGCGCACTTCAACCTCGGCGTGGTGCTCGCGCCGCTGATCTTCCTGCCGCTGATCGGCGTGCTCGGCCCGGTCGCGTCGTGGTCGCTCGTCGGCGGCGTGCTGCTGGCCGGCCTGCTGGCCACCGCCGCCATCAGCAACTCGCCCCGGACCTGGGGCGTCGAGAAGGCTCCGCCCACCCCCGCCGCGCTGGTCGAGCGGTAGCGACGCGCCGCGGACCGCGCCGGACACCGGCAGGCACCATCAGACAGCTCTGGAAGGACCAAGATGCTCACACAGGCGCCACCGCGGAAGGCGGCCGAACGGCTCGCCGTGGACATCCGCCGCATGATCATCGAGATGAGCGGCTCGCCCAACGGCGTGCACATCGGCGGCAGCATGTCGATCGCCGACCTGCTCGCCGTGCTGTACGGCGAGGTGCTGCGGCAGCCCGCGGACGAGGGGCCGCCGGACGATCGCGACTATCTGATCCTGAGCAAGGGGCAGGCGTGCGCGGCGCTGTACGCGGCGCTCGCCGCGACCGGGACGATCTCCGAAGCGGAGTGCGCAAGCTACGCCGAGCAGGGCAGCCGGCTGGCCGGCCACCCGATGAAGCGGCTCCCCGGAGTGGAGTTCTCGACGGGTTCACTGGGGCACGGGCTGTCGCTGGGGCTAGGGGTCGCCCTCGCCGGACGGCGGTACGGGCACGACAAGCGGGCCTTTGTGATCCTGGGCGACGGCGAGTTGCAGGAGGGCTCGAACTGGGAAGCGGCGATGGCGGCGGCCCATCACGGCGCCGACAACCTGACCGCCGTCGTCGACCGCAACAGCTGGCAGATCAGCGGCAGGACCGAGGACTGCATGTCGCTGGAGCCGCTGACCGACAAGTGGGCCGGCTTCGGCTGGCGCGTGCTCACCGTCGACGGACACGACCACAACCAGATCAGGGCGGCGTTCAACGCGCCGGTCGAGCCGGGCCGGCCGACGGCCGTCATCGCCCGCACGATCAAGGCACGTGGGGTCCCCGGCCTGCACGACACGAAGAAAAGCCATTCGGCCACCCTCGACGAGGCCGCACGACGGCTGGCCCTCGCGGCGCTGGCGGGTGAGCGGGCATGAGCGCCGCACTCACCGCACACCGCTCCGTCGCAGACGTCTTCGACCACGTCTGGGAGAACCGCTCGGCGCTCCAGAGCCGCGAAGCCCACGCCATGATGCTGCTGGCCCTGGCGCGGGAGAACCCGGACCTGGCGTGTCTGACCGTCGACATGGACTACGAGGCGTCCTTCACGGGGGCGCTGGCGCGCCAGCATGTGAACCTCGGCATCGCCGAGCAGAACATGATCAGTGTCGCGGCCGGAATGACGGTGGCCGCCCGGCCGGTGTTCGCCACCGGGATGAGCCCGTTCGTCAGCGCCCGCGCCTACGAGCAGATCAAGGTCGATGTGGCCGGCGCCAATCTGCCGGTGAAGATCGTGGGAACGCACGGGGGTCTCGCATCCGGCCACTACGGCCCCACCCATCATTCGACCGAGGACATCGGCGCGCTCCGGCTGCTGCCGAACATGACGGTGGTCGTGCCCGGTGACGCCTGGGAGGCCGTACAGGCCACGGTGGCCGTCGCGGAGGATCCCGGCCCCGCCTACCTGCGGCTGGGCAGGCAGGCCACGCCGGCGCTCTACGAGGAACGCACCGACTTCGTCCTGGGCAGGGCCCGCGTCCTGCGTGAGCCCGGCCGGGTGGTGTTCATCGCCACCGGCCCACACCCGAACCTCATCGCCGCGCAGGCGGCCCGGGAACTCGCAGAGCAGGGGGTGAGCGCCGGGCATCTCAACATGCACACGGTCAAGCCGCTCGACCGGGACGCGGTCGTCGACGCCTGCGCCCGCGCCGAGGCGGTGGTGACCATCGAGGACCACCGGGCCGTGGGCGGCCTGGGCGGGGCGGTCTGCGAGGTGGTCGCGGAGATCGGGGGTCCGCCGGTGCGGCGGATCGGTGTGCCCGACGTCCACTACGACCTGGTCGGCGGGGAGCAGTATCTGCTGCACCACGCCGGCGTCAACGCGGCCAACGCGGTCGCCCAGGCGCTCAAGGCGCTGGCGTAGGGCGCGCTGGGCGGCGTGACCGCCGCGGACCGCAGGACACGGCCCCTGAAGACCGAGACACGCAGACCTCGGCCGGCAGGGGCCTTGCCCGTCTCGGCCTGCGGGGCCCGCGTCGTGTGGCCCCGCTCCTGCAGTCCGTGTCGGCCCACACCGGCAGGGCCCGTGTCCGTTGGACCTGTCCGCAACGGGCCTTGTCCGCATGACCCCCGCCCGTACGGGCCTTGTCCGCATGGCCCCCGCCCGTACGGGGCCACGTACGGCCTGTCCGCATGGCCTGTACGCACGGAGCCGTGCCCGCATGACTTGTCCACATGCCCCTGTCCGTACGAGCCTTGTCCGCACGGCCTCTCCGCATGACCCCCGCTCGCACGGGGCCATACCCGTACGGACAGTCCGCACGGGCCGTGCCCGTGCTCGCACGACCTGTCCGCACCGTCCCGCTCGTACGGGGCCATACCCGTACGGACAGTCCGCACGGGCCGTGCCCGTGTAGGGCCGTGCTCGCATGAACTCTGTCCTTACGGACGCTGTCCGCGAGGCGGGAAAGCCGAAAGGACCTCCTGGAGCGCACCAGGAGGTCCCGTCATCGGCTCTGCGGGCTGGGTGTACTGCCCTGTGGGGCCAGTCCGGTCGGATCTTGGTTCGTCAGCCCCCGGTACCGCCTGCCGTGGTGTCCTCGACCGCCGGAGGGACTGGACATCCAGCCCCCTGGGGACACCTCCGTGGGGTAACCCCTGAGGACACCGCCCGTCGGCGCCCCCAGAGGAGTCCGGGGGAGGCAGCTGGGGGAGAGCGAGGAGCGGGGTCTGGGGCGGAGCCCCAGTTCGGGAAGGGGCGGGGAGGGGAGGGGAGGGGAGGGGAAAGATCCGCCGGACACCGCCTTCTATGCGGCGGCGAGCGGCCTGCCGGCCGTACGGGGCCGCAGCGGCGGCTGGTCCGACGAGTCGATCAGCCGCAGGGACATGGCCTTGTTGACCGCGTCCAGCCGGGAGACCGCGTCCAGCTTGGCGAAGACATTGCTCAGATGCCGCTTGACGGTTCCCTCGCTGATGCCCAGCCGCAGGGCGATCTGGCGGTTGCTGAGGGCCACCGCCACCAGGGTGAGCACCTCGGCCTCCCGCTCCGAGAGGGCGGGGCCGGACGAGGCCCGCGACCGGGCCGGGCGCATCGGGACCGCCACCGTCTGGTACGGGCCGCGGTGGGCGCGGACCGCCGCGACCAGGGCCGCGTAGCCGACGCTCTTGTGGAGGTAGCCCTGGACGCCCAGGTCCAGCAGGGACCGGACGAGGCCGGGGTGGTCCAGCATGCTCATGATCAGCACCCGGGTGGCCGGCACGCCGTGCAGCAGGCGGTTCACGATCGCCTCCCGGTCGGCGGCGGGGGCCATGTGGACGTCGAAGAGCACAAGGTCGGGCCGGGTGCCTGCGACGAGTCCCGCAAGCTCGGCCACCTCCCCGGTCTGGGCGACGATCTCGATGTCGGGCTGCGAGTCGAGCAGCAGGCACAGGGCCTCACGCAGCAGGCTGTTTTCATCGGCGATCAGGACGCGGACTGACGTACCGGACATGGCAGGGACTGCTCCTGTCTCGCAGGACGGATCCGTTCTGTCGCAGAGCAGGCTGGCCGACGTCCCAAGGCCGTGTCACTCGCCCGCGGCGGAGTATGTCAAGTGGCTCCGACCGGACTGCCCGGGCGCCACCCGCCATGGCTTCAACGGGAGTTGGAGCAGGGTGTGCCTTTGGGGGCGGCCCCATGTGACTCAAGTCGTAGACCCCGCCCGCCGGTTCGTTCCGGCTCCTACGTTCCTGATCGCAGACCGCGATGACCCGACAGCAGGAGTGAGGGGACCATGGCGACACCGGTTCACACCATCGAGAAGACAAGCGGACCCGTCGACAGCGGGCGCATCGACGGCGGGCACGTCGACAGCGGGCACGTTGACGGCGGGCACGTCGACTACGACTTCAGCCGCATCGCCCCCGAGGTGCGCAGACGCCTGAGACCTCTGGGGAAGCTCGACAACTGGCACGCCCCCGTCGCGATCCTCGCGGACTACGCCGTCGTGGCCGCGGCGATATGGGCCTGCCTGCAGGTTTCCTGGTGGTTCTATCCGCCGGCGCTGATCGTGATCGGCTCGACCCAGCGCGCTCTGGTGAATCTGCTGCACGAGTCGTCCCACAAGGTGCTCGCCCGCAACCAGCTCCTCAACCTGATGCTGGGGACGGTGTTCGCCGGGTACCTGGTGTTCCATCTCTACACGCCGTACCGCACCAGCCACATCGGATTCCACCACCGCTATCTCGGAGACCCCGAGAAGGATCCCGACTACCAGTTCCACCGCGAATGCGGCCTGTACGACCCCCGGGTTTCGGACCGGCGGTTCTTCCTGGAGAACATCCTGCTGGCCGTTCTCGGACTGCGCACGGCCTCGTACATCAGGTACATCGTCCGCGACCGCATCTTCTACAAGGGCCCGAAGACCAATGTCTCCATGCCCGTCGGCCTGCCGACGGAACGCGTGGTCCTGGCCTTCCAGTGGCTGACTCTCGCCTCGGTCGTGATCGCCACCGGAACGTGGCACCTCCTGGTGCTGTTCTGGCTCGTCCCGCTGTTCACGACCGCGATCGCCGTCGGCTGGCTCTCGGAGCTGGCCGAGCACTACCCGATGCCCGAGAGCGAGCGCGCCCAGCTGCTCATGACCAGGAACCGCCATGGCTGGGCGATCGAGAACTACCTGCTCGGGCGGCACCACGACAACTACCACCTGGTGCACCACCTGAACATGAGCATCCCGTTCTGGAACATGAAGCGCGCCCACCACATCCTGCTCGACGACGTCACCTACGCCCGATGGGACGCCCTCTGGGGCGGAGTCATCACCCGCCGGCGCGGCCGGAGTGGCTCCGAGACCCTGGTCAGCTACGCCACGAAGTACCGGGCCTGGCGCCGCGCCGGCGGAGATCCCCGGACCGCCTCGTCCACCTTCGCCGAGGTGCTCACCCTCGCCCACGCCTCCGCCGCCCGGAACCGCTGAAGGAGGAACCTGTGTCCACGGGACCCCGCACCCCCCGCAACGCCCCCCGCGCCCCTCTGTGGAACTCCTATCTGAACACCGCGGGTTCCGGGCTGCAGAGCCCGGAGACCAGACAGGCGGTGGCCGGCTTCCTCGCCCTGGAGGCCGCGGTCGGCTCGTACTTCGCCGAGCGCTCGTACACGGATGTCCTGAACGACCGCGTGTACCAGGCCGTTTCCGAGCTGTTCCACTGCTCCGCCGACGACGTGGCGATGTCGGACTCGGCGACCCGCGCCTGGCACTCCGCCGTCGCCGCCCTGTCCCTCACAGAACGGGACACCGTGTGGACGACGCCGTACGAGTGGGCCGGCAACCTCCTCCTGCTGCGGAACGCCCAGAAGAAGGCCGGCTTCGCCATCGAGGAGGTGCCGCTCACCCCGGCCGGGGACGTCGACCTCGACTGGTGCTGCCGACATCTCACCGACGATGTGGCGCTGTTCTCGGTGACCCATGTGCCCTCGTGCACCGGGACCGTCACCCCGCTGGCGCCGCTGGCCGATCTGGTCCGCGGGCGGCGCACCCTGCTCGCCGTCGACGCCTGCCAGTCGGCCGGGCTGATCCCTCTCGACCTGACCGCGACCCCGGTGGACCTGCTGACCGCCACCGGCAAGAAGGCGCTCCTGGGCCCCCGCGGCACCGGCTTCGCCGTGATGTCGGAGCGGTTCCGGGCCGTGGCCGAGCCGGTCAGCGTCGATGTGCACACCCATGCGTTCGCCGAGGACGACGGCATCCGCCGGCTGACCGGCACGGCCCGGCGGTTCGAGCTCGGCGAGAAGGCCGTGCCCTCCTTCGTCGGTCTGGACACCGCGCTCAGGCAGGCGCGGCACAACGACTGGGGGCGCATCGCCGACCTCTCGCGGGAACTGCTGGAGCGGGTGCGGCAGATCCCGGGCGTCCGGGTGCACACCGCCGGCACGCACCACGCCGGAATCCTCTGCGTCACCCATGAGCGGCTGTCCGCCGAGGACCTGTGGTCGCAGCTGTGCTGGGCCGGGGTCGCCTGCTGGCTCATCGACGGTGCGCACACCCCGCACCATCTGCTCCGCGCAGGCATTCCCGCGGCCGTACGGCTGGCCGTCGGACCGCGCACCACCCGCGAGGAGATCGACTACGGAGCGAGTGCGCTGGAAGGGATCAGCCGCCGCGCAACCGCCAAGGCCCCCATGCCCGCCGCGGCCACGACGGTGTCCGTCTGACGCTCACCCGCGTGACGGGTCGGCGCGGCAACTGAACGGCAACTGAAGGGAGAGCACATATGAAGAAGATCATCATCCTCGGGGTCAACGCCGTCAGTCTCAAGTACCTGCCTCAGGCGCTGCGCACCGCCGGGTACGAGCCGGTGTTCCTGCTGGACCCGGCGGACTTCTCTGCGCAGTCCGCGGCGGCTCTGCGCGGCAGCGCCTGCTTCCCGGTCGACATCGAGGACCGCGCCGCCGTTCTCCGCCTGCTGGCGGAGCATCCGGCGATCACCGAGGACGCCTTCGCGATCACCGGCCTGTTCGACGAGAAGTTCCCGCTGATCGAGGAGTTGGCGGCGGCGTACGGCCTGTGCCGGCCCGATCCGGCCGCCGCACGTCTCGCCTCCAAGGCCGAGGTCGCCCGGATCATCCCCGAGCACTGCCCGCCGACGGCCCGCTTCACCGCCGCCGAGGCGCGGCGTTCGGCCGTCGACCCGGCCGCGGTGACCCCCGCGCCCCACGGCTACATCCTGAAGCCCGCCGAGCAGGCGGGCGGCCAGGGCGTCGTGCAACTGCCCCCGGACGCCACCTCGGGGACGGTGCGGGACGCGGTGGCGGCATCGGGCATGCCCGACGACGACGGCTATCCGTGGGTGCTGCAGGCGGACGTCCGCGGGCAGCTGATCAGCCTGGAGGGGTATGTGGAGGAGGGGCGCGTCGTCTTCATCGGCTTCTCCCTGCGCGGCCGGATCGCATGGACCGAGATCAGCAATCTGCTGCCCGCGGACGACCGGCTGTCCCCCGCGGTCAGGGACCGGTGCCGGGCCGCCGTGACGGCGCTGGCAGAACGCTCGGGCATGACGCAGGGATACTTCCACAGCGAGTTCCTCGTGCCGGGGGACCCCACGGGTTCCGCGGGCTCCGGGGACCAGGCGTTCCTGATAGACGCCAACGCCGGGCGGCTGGGCGGGGGCGGCCATGTCGAACAGCTCGCCCTCGCCTACGCGCTGGATCCGGCGGAGATCCTCGCCCATGTGGTGACCCTGGGCCTGCCGGACGTGCCGACGAGCCCGGCGCCCGCCTACGGCTCCGCGGCAGCGCCCCGCTCCACGACGGCGTACTACTACGGCCTGGAGCGGGAAGCCGTGGTCACATCGGTGTCCGTGCCGCCAGGCGGACGCTGCCTGCACACCCAGGTCGTCCGCGACGGCGGGCGGGTCGACGCGGCGGGCACCGGCGACAGCGCCTGGGTCGGCGTGCTGACCGGTCCCACGGAGGACATCCGGCGGGAGATGGAGGGCATCGTCGTCCACACTGTCGCCGGCCCGCGCCGCCCGGCCTGGACGCCGACGTCATGACCGGCCGGCCGAGAACCCCGCCGGGCGGCTGGACGCCCTACGTCCTCCGGTTCTTCAGCTACGGCGCATGGGGTGTGCTCTACCCCTTCTTCCCCGTGTGGCTGCTCGACAGCGGGCTGTTCACGGCCGGCGGCGTCGGGCTGATCGTCGGGGCGGCGGTCCTCGCCAACCGGCTCGGCTCGCTGGCCTTCGTCAAGGTCATGCGGCCGGGCAGCGAGCGGAACTTCATCATCGGCTCGCAGGCCGCGATCGCGGCGGCCGCCGCCGTCATGTGTCTGATGGGCCTGCTCTCCGTCCGCTCGCTGGCGGGCTGGCTGCTGCTCTCCACGGTGTTCGGCCTGGCCTGTTCACTCGCCACACTGGCCCAGCTGACCCTCATCGTCCATCAGTTCGACTCCACCCAGACACGCAGAGCCTTCTCCTACGAGAACATCGCGCTGAACGCCGCGGGCGGCCTGGCTCCGCTGGTCTCCTCGCTTGCCTACACGGCTTCGGAGCGGTTCTACGCGCTGGCCCCGATCGGCTTCGCGGCGGTCGGCATCCTGCTGGCCGCCCGACTGGCCGGACGGAGCGCGCCCGCAGCCGGCGCACCGGCCGCGGCCCGGCCCGCCACACCCGGCAGAAGGACGGTGGCGATCCTGCTGGCGGCCAACTTCCTCACCACCGTGGCCTATGCACAGTTCTACGGGGTGTTCTCCGCCCATGCGACCCCGCTGCTGGGAGCCCGGAGCGTCGGGCTGCTCTTCGCCGCCGGAAGCGTGGCCATCGTCCTCCTGCAGACGCTGGTCACCAGATGGTCGCGCACCCTGGGCGAACCGGCACTCGTGGTGGTCTCCAACCTGGCCCTGGGCGCCGGAACGGCGCTGCTCGTCGCCGCCGGCGCCGGCCTGCCGGCAATGCTGCTGGCCGTGCTGGGCATCACGCTCGGCGAAATGATCTACGGACCGGTCTACCAGACGCTCGCCGTGGGCATCTCCGGCGGCCGGCCCGCGCTGGCCATCGGCACGCTGACCTTCGTATGGGGCCTCGCCGAATCCCTCGCCGTGGTCGCCGGCCTCGCCCTCGTCGGCGCCGGCCTCGGCCCGGTCTCCTTCCTCGGGGGCGCCGCCGCCGCGCTGGCCGTCGTCGCCCTCGTCGTCGTGTTCCGCCGCCACTTCACCGCCATGGCGGCCTTCGCCAACGTCACCTCCACAGAGCCGGCGAAAGCACCGGCGCACTCCTGAAAGGGCATGATCCGATGGAAACCGCTCGCTCCGCCGCTCGGCGTCCGTACGGCACGGCAGAGCCGATCCGTGTCCTGAAGTTCGGCGGGACGTCGATGGGCACCACCCCCGAGCGGCTGGCCCAGACCGCGCAGAGAGTCGCCGAGGTGCGCCGAGAGGGCTACGCGACCGTGGTCGTCGTCTCCGCACGAGGAGACTCCACCGACCGGCTCGTCGAGGAAGCGCTCACCGCCGCCGCGGCGCCTCCGCCCAGGGAACTCGACCAGCTGCTGGCAACCGGAGAGGCGCGATCGGCCGCCTTGCTGGCCATGGCACTGGACGGCATGGGCATATCCGCGCTCTCCCTGCTGGGACGCCAGGCCGGCTTCGAGGTCTCCGGAGCGCACACCGACGGGCGCATCGCGCGGATCGACGCCACGGAGGTGGCCCGGGCCCTGGCCCGCGGTCAGGTCGCCGTCGTGGCCGGTTTCCAGGGGGTGAACGGCGCGGGAGACGTCATCACCCTCGGCAGGGGCGGTTCGGACACCTCGGCCGTGGCGCTCGCCGTCGAGCTGGACGCCGCATCCTGCGAGATCTACACCGACGTCGACGGAATCCACTCCGCCGATCCACGCCTGGTGCCCGACGCCCGGCTGATCCCCGCCGTCCGCAACAGCGTCATGGCCGAGATGGCCTACGCCGGCGCCCGCGTGCTGCACACCCGCGCGGTGGAACTGGCCGGACGCGCGGGCGTGGACATCCATGTACGCAGTGCTTTCAACCGTCGCCCGGGGACCGTGGTGGTCTCGGACTGGAAGGGAACCCAGATGCTGGAAACCGACGACCGAGTGATCGCTGTGGCACATGACCCCGACAGCGCGAGGATCACCATGGGCGCCGCCTCCCCCGACGCCCCGCCGTTCGGGGCGGAGGGCTTCTCCATGCTCGCCGACGCCGCGGTCACCGTCGATGCGGTGACCCGGTTCACCGACGGCTCGGGGCGGCACGGCTGGGACTTCACCGTGGCCCGCAAGGACGTGGAGGCCGCGATGAACGTGCTCACCGCGTTTCCCTGCGAGGTGGTCGTCGACGCGCGCGTGGCGAAGGTCTCGGTCGTGGGCGCCGGTCTGATGAGCGATCCCCGGTGTGCGGGCCGGATGCTGACGGCGCTGCTCGCCTCCGGGATCGAGCCGCTCTCCATCGCCACCTCGCAGGCGCGGATCTCCGCGACCGTACGGGACGCGGACTGCGCGCGGGCGGTGTCCGCCCTGCACAAGGAGTTCCTGCTCGGTGCGGCGGCGCCCGGGGCGGAATCAGGGGAGAGCGGCCGACTCGACGCGCTGACTCCGGCGCCCTGACCGCATCGCACCCCACACCAGCCCGTCGGAAAGGGCCAGTCATGCCAGAACCGGAACCCCGTCGCGGCGCACGCTCCACCGTCGTGCCCTTGCTGCCTCGGGTCGCCGCATCCGACCGGGCCGAGGCCGGCGACCGGCTGCCGCATCTGACCGGGCTCGCCGACGGCGTGTTCGCGTACACCGAGCCGAACCGTGGCGGGACCCCGTACAGCGCGGGCGTCGTCGCCGGCCCCGACGGAGTGACCGTCATCGACGCCGCCGTGCCCGAAGCCCGCGCGCGGATGCTGGCCGGGGCCGTCGAGGCGCTGGACGCCGGCCCGGTCCGGACCGTCGTCGCCACCCACGACTGCGGCGGCCACCCCTTCGGCAGCGCCGCCTTCCCCGGCGCGGCAGTCATCGCGCACACCCTGGCCCGTGCGGGGAGGGACACCGGCGCAGCCCTGCCGTCCGTGACCTTCGACGACCGGCTCACGGTGCACTGCGGTGAGCGGCGGATCGAGCTCCTGTACTGCGGCCCCGCGCACACCGCCCATGACGTCGCCGCCTGGCTCCCGGGTGACCGACTCCTCTTCGCGGGCGGCGTCGTGTCCCACGGGACGGCGCCGTCCGCCGTGCTGGGGTCGGTCGAGGGCATGCTCCGCGCCGTCGGGACGCTGCGCGGTCTCGGGGCGCGCACCGTGGTCTGCGGCCACGGCCGGGTCTGCGGTCCCGAGGCGTTCGACGAGACCGAGGCCTATCTGCGGTGGATCCAGTCCGTCGCGTTGAAGGGCTGGTCTCAGGACCTCACGCCGCTCCAGGCGGCCCGGGCGGCGGACCCGGGCGACTTCGGACGCCTGGCGGCCGGCCCTGAACGGATCGTGGGCAACCTGCGGCGCGCCTACGCCGAGCTGGACGGCGAGGTCCTGGGGGAGCCGCTGGACGCCCGGCGCTGACAGGGCCCGGGGCGGCCGGGTCTGGCACGATCCCGGCGGCGGGGTCATGGCGCTCGCCTTCGCACCGGACAGCTCCCGTGTGGCGGCCGCCCGGACGGACGGGCGCCTACGGCTGTGGCGGACCGACGCCGGGGCGCGCCGTCGCCCACCACGCTCTCGACGGCCGGTGACAGCCCGCTGACCGCGGTGGCCTTCAGTCCGGACGGCCACACTCCGGCCGACGGGAGGGCACCGTGCGGCTGTGGCGCATGGGCGAGGCCCGGCGTCCCACGGAGCCGGCGAGGTTCCGCGGCGACGGCGACGCCTTGCGCCCGCCCTCCCTGCCGCTCCGGCTCCGCCTGCCCCTGACGGCGCGGCCGGGATCACTCACCCCGCTGGGCGTCGATCTCGGCGACGAGCGCCTCGATGCGCTTCCTGATCTCGTCGCGGATCGGGCGAACGGAGTCGACGCCCTTGCCGGCCGGGTCTTCCAGGGCCCAGTCGAGGTACTTCTTGCCGGGGAAGACCGGGCAGGCGTCGCCGCAGCCCATCGTGATGACGTAGTCGGACGCCTGCACGGCCTCGACGGTCAGGACCTTCGGCTGCTGGTCCGCGATGTCGACACCGACCTCCTTCATCGCCTCGACCGCGGCGGGGTTGACCCGGTCGGCGGGCAGGGAGCCGGCGGAACGCACCTCGATCCGGTCGCCCGCGAGATGGCCGAGGAACCCGGCGGCCATCTGGGAACGGCCGGCATTGTGGACGCAGACGAACAGCACTGAGGCGAGCGGGGCGGCAGACATGGGTGCTTCCTTAGGTCAACCGGGGTCTTAGGTCACCCTGAACTGGTGTCAGCCCCGGGTGATGTGACAGTATCAGCCCATGATGACGTCAGTCGACACTGAACTGATTCGGGTGCTGGCCGACCCGCTCAGGCTCCGGATCGTGACCCTCCTCGCCCGCGAGACGCTCTGCACGACGCACCTCGTCGAGGAGACGGGCGCGCGGCAGACGAATCTCTCCAACCATCTGAAGGTGCTGCGCGAGGCCGGGGTCGTGGAGACCGAGCCATGCGGCCGGTTCACCTACTACCGGCTCCGTCCGGACGTCATCGCCTCCCTCGCCGGCCAGTTCACCGATCTCGCGGAGACCGCGCGCGCCACCGCCGCGGCGAACCTGAAGCGGTCCTGCCCCTGATCCCCGCGCGCCGTCGCCCGCACCCGCCACCGAGGAGACCCCTGTGACCGCCAGCCCCGAGACCGCGGCGGAAAACGCCATACGCCCTGCCCCGCCGCAGCCCGCCGCTGGCACGGACCCGGCCCGCGCTCCGCTGGCCGCGCGGGCCGCGGCGGAGTTCACCGGGACCGCGGCCCTGGTCGCGGTCGTGGTGGGCTCCGGCATCCAGGCCACTCGGCTCAGCCAGGACGTCGGCCTGCAACTGCTGGCCAACTCCACCGCCACCGTCTTCGGCCTGGGCGTCCTGATCGCCCTACTCGGACCGGTGTCCGGGGCGCACTTCAACCCGGCCGTCACCCTGGCCGAGTGGTGGACCTCCCGCCGCGGCGGCGCCGGAGTCACCGCCCATGAGGCCGTCGTGTACCTCCCCGCGCAGATCCTGGGCGGGATCGCGGGCGCGGTGCTGGCCGACGCCATGTTCGGCGAGCCGCTGGTGAAGTGGTCCACACACGACCGTTCGGCCGGGCACCTGCTGCTCGGCGAGGTGGTCGCCACGGCCGGACTGATTCTGCTGATCTTCGGCCTCGCGCGCACGGACCGGCTGCGCTTCGCCCCGGTCGCCGTCGCCTCGTACATCGGCGCGGCCTACTGGTTCACCTCGTCCACGTCGTTCGCGAACCCCGCGGTGACGGTCGGCCGGGCGTTCACGGACACCTTCGCGGGCATCGCCCCCGCCTCCGTACCCGCGTTCATCGCCGCCCAACTCGTCGGCGCCGCCGCAGGCCTGGCCCTGGTCGCCGCCATCTTCGTACGCGCCAAGGCCGCGGCCCCCCGAGCGACCGCGACCGGGGCCGGGGGTCCCCTCCCCCCGCCGCCGCGGCCGTGACCGGCGCGCCCCCTGGGCGCCTTCCGGGCGAATCCGCGCCCCGCCACTGGACTCCAGCGGCGGGGCGCACTGCTGCCCGACGGACGGCCCGCGAGCGACCGACCTGCACCGATCGTCCGTGAGTATGCTTTGACCAATCGGTGACCAACGGGGGTAGGTAGCTGTGATCCGCACAATTGTTGTGGATGACGAGTCGATGACTCGTTCGGCTCTGGCCGGCATTCTGAGAGCGGAACCGGACATGGAGGTCGTCGCGGACTGCGACCGTGCAGAAGCGGTCGCCCGGATCAGAGGCTACGAACCCGATGTGGTGCTCTTCGGCTTTGTGATGCCGCCGTCGGACGGCTTCTCCGTCCTCGCCGAGATGCGCACCATTCCCAACCGGCCGGCGGTGGCGGTGCTCACAGCCTTCGACGATGAGGAGCATGTCTCGGCCGCACTGCGGCTCGGGGCCGACGGGTTCCTGCTCAAGGACATGGCCCCGGAACAACTCGTCCACTCGGTCCGGATCCTCGCGGGCGGTGGGGGAGTTCTCGCGCCCGTGGTCGGGCGCCAGGTCATCGACGGCTACTTGGCGGCCCGGGGAGGCCGGGGCGACCAGGACCTCCTCACCGCTCTGACCTCCCGGGAGCGGGACGTACTGGACTGCCTGACGGACGGCCTGTCCAATCAGGAGATCGCCGCGCGGCTGCACATGGGTGTCAGCACGGTCAAGGAGCACGTCAGCGCCATCCTGCTCAAGCTGAAGGTCAGCAACCGCGTGCAGGCGGCATTGCTCGCCCAGCGCATCGAGCTGAGCAGCGCCGGGGCCGGGGGAGCGGCCCCGGGGCGGGAAGCCGCCGGCTGAGGCCGCCCCGCCTTCCGCCCCGCCTTCCACTCCGCCTTCCACCCGCCTTCCACCCGGGCCGTCCCGTCCCCCGCCGCGGGAAACCACTTGCCGTGATGGACAGCAGTTTGCTTATACTTTCCGATATGGAAAGCAATTCGCCCTCATCGACCTCCTCCGGCCTGCCCGACGCCGAGGCGGCTCGTCGCGCGCTGGGCGAAGCGGCCGCCTCCAGGGCGCGCGTCGCCGACAGCGTGTCGAGCCCCTGGTGGTTCCACAGTGGCCTCGGGCTCGCCTTCACGCTCGTCTGCGCATCCATCAGCCTGCGGTGGGCGGACTGGGCGATGGGGCCGTTCGTCCTGGCGGTCCTGGGGCTCGGCTGGGCTCTCAAGCGGAGCAGCGGCGTCTCCTTCGACCGCTACACGAGCACCCCCGACGCGGCCCGGATCTTCGGGGCGTACCTGCTGGCCTGCCTGGCGCTCGTGGCATCCGGCATGACGCTGGAGTGGGGCTTCGGCGTCCGCTGGGCCGTGGCCTGCGCGGGCCTGGTCACCGGTGTGCTCACCGTGGTGACGGGGTACCGCATCGATGCGACCACGCGTCGCGAACTGCGGGCGGGCCGGTGAACGAACCCCACTACGACGCGGTGATCCATGCACCGAACCGGCTCCAGATCTGCTCCATGCTGGCAGCCGTCGACAGCATGGAGTTCTCCCGGGTGCGCGAGAGCCTCGGGGTGAGCGATTCCGTCCTCAGCAAGCACCTCAAAGTGCTGGAGCGGGCCGGGTACGTGGAGATCACCAAGGCGCGGGGGGCGTCGTACCCCCGTACCTGGATAGCGCTGACCCATGACGGCCGGCGTGCCCTGGCAGGGCATATCGCGGAACTCCGCCGCATCGTCGACCTCGCGTACGCCCCCTCGATCGATGACGGGAAGGCGCCGCCGCCCGACTGATCGCCTCCGACCGCGGACGCGCCCGTCCCGCCCACACCCGTTCTGTCCGGTCATTGCCTTGAGAGGTTTCGCTTGACCACCGAGACCCGGTATGCCCCGGCCGCTTCCTCGCGCCCGCTCGACAAACCATGGCTGCCATGGGCCGGAGCGCCGTCGACCAGAGACCTCGTCTGCTGGTACGGAATGTGGCTGGTGTTCGCCTATTCGTTCGCCATGTGGCCGTTGCGGCCCTGGCTCATCGGCTCCCATCCGGTGCAGCTGGAAGTGCTGACGGGCACCCAGACGGCCATGACCGTAGCGGGCGCAGCCGCGCGAGTCGGGGACACCCCGCTGCTGCTCGCCTTCGCCGCGGGCGTCTTCGGGATGATGAAGTTCACATGGGTGTTCTGGTGGGCGGGCCGCCTCTGGGGCGGCAATGTCGTGGGGCTGCTCACCGGCCCGCCCGGCCCTGCGGCCGAAGGGGCCGGCAAGGCGCCCGCCGGGTCCACGGCGGTCGGCAAGGCACCGGCCGGGCCCACGGCAGAGACCTCGGCAGGGACGCCCGGCGATGAGTTCGCGGCACCCGAGGCGAACAACGGGGCGCCCAGGACCGGCCAGCCGGGCGGCGGCAACGCCAGGAACCGGAAGCTCGTCGCCGCCGCGGTCGTCCTCGCTCCGCTGCCCCTCATCCCCGGGCCGCTGGCGTTCGCTTCAGCGGGCTGGGCGGGCATGGGGCTGTGGGCGTTCCTCGGCCTCAACGCCGTCGGCGCCGCGGTGTGGGCAGGCATGTTCACCCTCCTCGGGCACGCCATCGGGCAACCTGCGGTCGATCTGGCGGAGACCATCACCGACCACGCAGTCTGGGTCTCCCTCGCCGTCATCGCAGGGATGTTCCTGCTCCGTGCAATGCAGAGCCGCCGTGCCCTGGCCCGAATCCTCATCGCGGCCGCGTGGACGACACTGTTCGTATGGATCGCATCCCGCAAGTTCCGATGGGAACCCCGCACTTGACCGGGGGCAACGACGTGGAACGGGGTCAACGCGTCGAGCGTCTCGAAGACCGCCTCCTCGCGCTGGAACAGGGCCGGGCAACGGGCCATGAGGACCCCCGCCTCCTTGCCAGAACCACCCTGCGAACTCCCGAGTCGGCAGCTGTGGCAACGCGCCTGACCGCCTTGCCCACGCAGTACGGTTGCGGTTCGGACTGGCCTGCCTGGAAGGCGTGAGCAGGTTCGCGTGAGGTCCTTGATCCAGATCATCGAGGCGCGAAGGCGGGGGCCGACGAGGTAGCTCCCCGAGGTCTTGTCGAAGCGGGCGACGATGCCCCGCCATGCCTTCATCCTGTTGATCGCACGTTCTACGGTGTTCCGCTCCTTGTAGAAGTCGCCATCGTGGCTGACGGGCCGGCTGCCCTTGCTGCCCTGCTTCCGGTTGGCGGCCTGGGTCCTTCTTCTACGGCCCCGGGTTCCGATGCGCGCCGGCTTTCGTGAGCCTCCACCTCATCCATGGCGGTTCACGCAGCACCGAAGCGATCGAACTGACCGTCCCCCGAGATCCGCCACCTGCTCGGCACTCTTCTGAACCCACCAAGCGCATCTCTGCGCAGGATGCTGCACTGGTCAACCTGGCGCAGACGACACCAGGCCCCGGCCCACCGCAACCACTACCAGCGGCGACTCACCAGCCCCTCAACCGGATAGATCACGAAGTCGCACTGGAGTCAACACCGTTGACTTTGGCCTGTCGGTGATGTGTCAAGGGGGGTTGAACGACGCAACGGAACTCC
>NZ_JADWYQ010000059.1 GCF_022414575.1 Streptomyces sp. MUM 178J
GGGCCAGCCGCTGGGTCAGCCGCGCCGAAGCCGGCCGCCGGGTCAGCCCCGCCAGGGGCGGCCGCCGGGCCTGTGACGCCGGCGTCGGGGACGGGCGCTGCTGCGCCTCCCGGCGCATACGCGTCCGCCGGGGCTCCGGCGTCGGTTCCCGTGCCGGCCTTGCCCGCTCCGGGAGGAGTTGCAGGGCCGGCGACCGGTGCGGCTCCTGCCCCGGCCTCGTCCGCTGCCGTCCCGGTGCGGGCGGCGTGACGGAAGCCGGACGGTCCGGCAGTGTCGGCGCGGGCCTCCGGGGCGTCCGGAACGCCGCCGTGGGCCGGTGGGAGGCCCGGCCCCAGCAGTAGGCGCGCATGGGTCGCGAGTGCGCCGCGGCCGGTGAAGCCCAGCAGTTCGGCCTCCTTCAGGGTCCAGGAGGCGAGGAGGGAGCGGAGGTCGGGGGCCTGCGGGGCGGGCGCAGGTCCCTGCGGGGGCGTCGGGCGCTGGGCGTCCGGCTGACGGGGGGCCGTCGGGCTCTGCGGGCCGCCGCCGCGCAGGGGGCGCTCCCAGCGCAGCCGGGCGAGCACCGTGTCCGGGTCGGGGGCCGTGCCCGCGGGGAGCCCGGCGAGGAGTTCCAGGACCCGGCGGCGCACCTCGGGTGCGGCGGAGCGGTCGAGGTCGGGGCCGAGAGCGGACAGGGTGCGGCCCTTGGCGTCCTGCGTGCCGACGAGCCCCGGCGTGCGGGTGGCGGCGAGCCATGTGGCGGCCAGCCGCGCCCAGCGGTCCGCCGCGGGCAGTTCGAGCCACCCGTCGTACGCGGGCGTCGGCGCATAGCGCTCGTCCGCTTCCCCGTCGGATGCCAACAGCCCGGCACCATACGCCAGTTCGAGCCAGAAGGCGGCCAGCGGCTCGGGGGCGTCGAGCGCCACTGCCGTGCGCTTGAGGTCCCGTACGGACAGGCCGCCGGCGCGCAGCACGGCGGGACCGCCCTCGTGCCACTCCTTCAGCAGTTCCTCGACCGTGGACAGCGCCGTGAACGCCTGCCCCGCCGCCGTGCCGTCCACAACCTGTGGACGGTGTTCCGCCCCGGCCTCGACCGCCGGCGGCGCCGGCTCCGGCACGCGGTGGGCGCGGCCCGCCCGCAGATGCAGGGCAGCCTCGCGCGGCAGCACCACCGTGCGCGGCGAGGCCGGCAGCAGCAGCCCCCGGTCCCGCAGCCAGCGCACCGGCGGTGCGGGGTCCGCGGTCACCTCGCCGTACGGCGGCCCCCATACCAGCCGGTCGAGTACGGCGAGCGCCTCGGGCGGGGCCGCGTCCAGCAGTAGGCCCATTCGCGTGCGGTCGGTGAACAGCTCCGTCAACGCGGCCACCGCGGAGACCGGGTCATGGGTGGCGGGAAGTCCCGCCGCCGTGAGGATCTCCTGGAGGCGGCCCGGCGACATCCCCGACGTCGCCTCGGCGACCGTCGGGCCCAGGCCGGTGGGGGACGGCCGGGCGGGGGACGGCGCGAGCAGTTCGCGCGCCGTGCGCACCAGCCGCAGCCGGTCGTCGCCGCCCCATGCCAGGGCCTGCCGGCGCAGCACGGCCACCGCGTCCGGCAGGGCGGCCGCGACCGAGGGATCGCCGTCGTCTCCGCCGAGGAGCGCGAGCAGCGTGTCGTACGGGGCGGGGTCGGGGGCCACGGCCAGCGCCTCGGCGGTCTGCAGCGTAAACCGGTCGAGGCGTTCCAGGGCGCGTACGACCGAGGCCCGGGTCGCGGCCCGCGTGGCGAGCTGGGTCAGATCGGTGGGCACCGGGGTCAGCAGGTCGGGGCGGGCGCGCAACAGCGCGGCGAGGCCCTCGTCGCCGCCGGCCCGCAGGGCTTCGGCGAGGGTGCGCGGGCTGCCCGTGCCGGAGCGGCCGGCCGGCTCCGTGCCGTTCGGGCCGCTCGCCTCGGAGCGGTCGCCGGTGTGCGGACTGCTTGCGTCGGGCATGGTCCCCATCCGCCCCACGGTAGCCGCTGGAACGCTACCTTCGAGCCTGTGGGGATCGAGAGCGACAAGCTCGTCTACGACTATCTGAGCCGTGTCGGCGATCTGGCGCAGCAGCATCAGCTGCCGTCGGGCGACCGGATGCGGCTGGTGGCGTCGTTGCGGGAGGAGATCGACCGGCGTCGGTCGGGGGTCGGCGGGAACAGCCCGGCGGCGGTGCGGCGCATCCTGGGCCGGATCGGCACACCGGACGAGGTCGTCGCGTCGGCGGCCACGGGGCCGCCGTCCAGGGGAACCAGGGGGACACCGGCCGCGGGATCGACGTCGTCGGGGGCGTCGGCTTCCGCCGCGGGCCCGGCGTCGCCGCAGGAGCCCGGATCCGGTCCGGTGACCGACGGCCTCGCGCCGCCCTGGGCCGCGCTTCCGGAGCAGCGTGCCCGCCGCCGTGTCCCCAGGCCCCGCAAGTCGTCGGCGCCTCCGCCCGCGGCGCCTCCGGCGGCCGCGTCTCCGCCGCATCTCGCGGGCATGGACGAGCTGGGCCCCTCCGGGTCCGAGCCGGACTGGTGGCGGATCGAACCGGGGCCGTTCGGGCCGGGGGACGCGGTGAGCGGCTTCGTCGGCGGGGTGGAGGAGCCGGAGCTGCTCAGGCCCCCGCCGTCGAGGGGTGAAGAAGGCACGGCGGAGAAGACGGCCGGGAAGGCCGCGGCGGCCGAGGGGGCGGAGGAAGCCGCGGATGCCGAGGCCGCTCCGGCGCGCCGCCGACTGCTGTCCGGGCTCCGGCTGAGCAGCCCGCTGCTGCTGCTCGCCGCCGCGCTGCTGGCAGTCGGCGCGGTGTCCGGCTCCTGGTTGGCCCTCGGTCTGGGCTGGCTGTTCGCCTATGGCTCCCGGACCCTCACCCGTACGCAGGCGAAATGGGCCGTCCTCGGACTGCCCGGCGCCGTCGCGGCGGGCGCGGTCGTCTGGCTCTGGGGCAGGCTGGACGGCCGCTGGGGCGAGCCGATTCCCGAGGACGGAATGCGCGAGGCGCTGACCGACGCCTGGCCGTGGGTGGTGCGGGGCGCGGCGGTCGCCTCCGCGCTGTTCCTGGTGTGGCGCGCGCGGAGACGGTGAGCCGGTCGGGGACGGTGGGTCGGCCCGGCGGCGGGTCGGTCGGTGGCGGTCGGGGACGGTGGGTCGGCCCGGCGGCGGGTCGGTCGGTGGCGGTGGGTCGGCGGTCGGTCACTGGCGGAGTCGGCCGGAGGCGGCGGGCCGGTCGGGGACGGTCGGCCGGAGGCGGCGGCCGTCGCGGGAAGGCCGGGAAGAGGGCAGGTCAGGCTGGGGGCCTCGGGTCGGCAAGGTAGGTGTCCAGCCAGTCGAAGACCCGCTGTTCGAACACCGCGCGCCCCGTCGGCTCGCAGTGCAGATGCGCCCCTTCGTCCTCGGTGAAGCGGATCAGCTCCTTGGGCCCTGGCAGGGCGTCGTACAGCCGCCGTGAGCCGCCGGGCCAGAAGCGCTCGCCCTCGGGGTCCGTGATCAGCAGCGGTGTGGTGATCTGCTGGACCACGGGCGTCACGTCGTACTTCGCGATCTCCGTGAGCAGGTCGAAGGGTGACTCGACGCCGTACGGCTTGGAGCGCCACCGCCATATGGCGGCCGTCGCGGGGTCCGCATCGACGGCTTCGCGGACGACGCGGTCGAAGGTCTCGCGGTCGCCCGACTCCCACAGCCCGCGCAGCTCCGGGCCGAGTTTGGGCCACCAGCTCTCGGAGACGTCGACGACGCCGGGGTCGGCGACGGCGGCCGCGATCCGGTGCTCGAAGGCGAGCGCGCGAGGAACCCAGTAGCCCGCCTGGCTGATCCCCGCCAGCGCGATGCGCTCGCGGTCGACGTCCGCGCGGCCGCGGAGGAAGTCCACGACCGGAGTGATGACGTTCTCCCAGTCGGGACGGAACGTGACCCCGTGCTGGAACAGCATGGACTGCTGGCCGGGCCCGTCGAACAGCAGAACACGGCGCCCCCGGGCCACCGCCGGCGCGCCGAGGAGCGTCCAGGCGGCGTTGACCGGGCCGTCGCTTCCGTTGACGACGATCAGCGTCGGCAGCGGCCCGCCGCGGCCGGGCGGGCTCATCAGGTACCCCGGAAGCGCCATGTCCTCGTAGGGGATCGCGACCCGTTCCGCAGGCGGGTCGCATGTCTCCGCGAAGCGGTCGAAGCAGGCGCGGTGCTCCGCGAACACCTCGCGCAGCCGCGCCTCCGGGTCGGCGCACGCGTCGACCGACACCAGGGCCGTGCCGAAGTACGCGGCCGCGCGCAGATACGCGTCCCGGGCGCTCACGCCGTGCCCGCCGGCCGCGCTCTTCCCGGCCTGTTCACGGGCGGTGCGGGCAAGCTCCGTCCACGTCGAGAACCAGGTCTCCGCGTCGCCGTCCGTTGTGGCGGACGCGGTGGCCAGCACCTCGCCCACGTCCGCGCCCTGCCGCCAGGCTGCCCCCAGGGCGAGCAGGACCTCGTAGTCGAACTGGTCGTTGCCGTTGAACCGGTACGTCATGGCGACTCCAGGCACGCCGCGCGCGCCGTGCGAACGCCCCCCGTTCAGGACCCAGCCCCACGCTTTCATCGTAGGAGCGGCCCAGCACAGGTGCATACCGGGCCGCCGGCCGCCGCACACCGGTCGCGCGCCGGCCGGCGGTCCGTGGACCGGCGAGGTCTGCCGGGTGGCCGCGGGCGGTCGGCAACGGTCGGCAACGGTCGGCAACGGTCGGCGGCGGTCGGCAACGGTTGGCGGCGGTCGGCAACGGGCGGACAGGGCCGCCGGCGCCGCCGGGCAGAATGACCCCCATGGCTGCGCACCTCTCAGACACCCGCTCGAACGGCGCCCCGGCAGGCGATCCGGACGACACCCCGGCAGCCGACCGGTACGGCACCCCGGCAGTCGACCCGGACGCTGCCCCGACGGCGGCTCGGCACGCCGCCCCGGCGGCCGCCCCGAACGGGGGCCCGGTCGTCGGCTTCGACCTCGATATGACGCTCATCGACTCCCGCCCCGGCATACATGCCTGCTACCGCGCGCTGTCCGCCGAGACGGGGGTCGCCATCGACGCGGATCTGGCCGTCACCCGGCTCGGCCCGCCGCTCGAGCAGGAGCTGGCCCACTGGTTCCCGGCCGGGCGGATCCAGGAAGCAGCCGACCGCTACCGCGAGCTCTACCCCGAGTACGCCATCGAGCCCGCCCTCGCCCTGCCCGGCGCGCGCGAGGCCGTCGCCGCCGTCCGGGAGCTCGGCGGACGGGCCGTCGTCGTGACCGCCAAGCACGAGCCGAACGCCAAGCTCCACCTCGACCACCTCGGCATACATCCGGACGCGTTGGTCGGATGGCTGTGGGCCGAGGCCAAGGCGGAGGCGCTGCGCGAACACGGCGCGAGCGTGTACGTCGGCGACCACACCGGTGATGTGCGCGGCGCCCGCGCCGCCGACGCGTTCTCCGTGGCCGTCCCCACCGGCCCCTGCGGCGAGGAGGAGCTGCGCACGGCAGGGGCGGACGTCGTTCTGGCCGATCTCACTCGTTTTCCGGCGTGGCTGCGCCGGTATGCCTCAGGCGGCGGCCACGATCGTCACCGGGCAGATCTGGCCTGATTCCGCTGGGCCGCGATCGACCGCAGCACACCCGCTCCCGCGATCGCGAAACCCACGCCCATCAGCATGCACACGGCATACGCGAATGACGGAAACGGCTCCGTGCCAAGGAACAGTGGGGCCAGCGTGATCAGAGTGGCGACGGCGCCGACGATGAAAACGATCCCGCCGACGCGCACAAGGCCGTCGCCGGGGCCCGGAGGAGTAGCAGTCATCCGGCCAGGGTAGTTCCCTGCGCGGAGGAACCGATCGGCGACGTCTTGTCACCGGCCCCGGGACCATTAGCCTTGGTGCTGGCGGGTCGGGCGACCCGCTGTAGTGCTATCCAGAGCCGTTTTTTCCGGCGCAACCCATCGAGTACGAGGACGAGGACAGACGTGCCTACCGGCAAGGTCAAGTGGTTCAACAGCGAGAAGGGCTTCGGCTTTCTCTCCCGCGACGACGGCGGCGACGTCTTCGTCCACTCGTCGGTGCTCCCCGCCGGAGTCGATGCACTCAAGCCGGGACAGCGGGTGGAATTCGGTGTCGTAGCAGGTCAGCGCGGTGATCAGGCGCTGTCGGTGACGGTTTTGGACCCGACTCCCTCGGTGGCCGCTGCGCAGCGGCGCAAGCCGGACGAACTGGCGTCGATCGTGCAGGATCTGACGACCCTGCTGGAGAACGTCACCCCGATGCTGGAGCGCGGCCGCTACCCGGACAAGGCGCACGGAAAGAAGATCGCGGGCCTGCTGCGGGCGGTGGCGGACCAGCTCGACGTGTGACGGACCGGATGAGAGTCCGGGTGAACGTCCGGATGAGAGTCCGGGTGAACGTCCGGATGAGAGTCCGGACGGGCGTTCATCCGGACGCTTCAGGGAACGCCAGCGCATCGCGGCCGAGGGGCGGCACCAGCCCCTCGGCCGCGGCACGTGTCAGCAGGCCCCGCACCGCCGCGTACCCGTCAGGCCCCAGGTCGGCCGTGAACTCGTTGACGTAGAGACCGATGTGCTGGTCGGCCACCTTGGGGTCCATCTCCTGGGCGTGCTGGAGTACGTACGGGCGCGAGGCCGCCGGGTCGTCCCAGGCCATGCGGACCGACGCACGGGCGGAGTCCGCCAGCAGCCGCAGCGTCTGCGCGCCCAGCGAACGCCTGGCGATGATCGCGCCCAGCGGGATCGGCAGCCCGGTGGCCGACTCCCAGTGCTCGCCCATGTCAGCCAGGCAGTGCAGCCCGTAGTCCTGATAGGTGAAGCGGGCCTCGTGGATGACCAGCCCTGCGTCGACCACGCCGTCGCGTACGGCGGGCATGATCTCGTGGAACGGCAGGACCACGATCCGGCCGACCCCGCCCGGCACCCGCTCGGCAGCCCACAGCCGGAACAGCAGATAGGCCGTCGAACGCTCGCCCGGCACCGCGATCGTCTTCCCCGTGAGCTCCGTCCCCGGCTCGCGGGTGAGCACCAGCGGCCCGCAGCCGCGGCCCAGCGCTCCGCCGCACGGCAGCAGCGCGTAATCGTCCAGGACCCACGGCAGCACCGCGTACGACACCTTCAGCACGTCGAACTCGCCGCGCTCCGCCATGCCGTTGGTGACGTCGATGTCCGCGAACGTCACATCGAGCTTGGGCGCGCCGGGGACGCGGCCGTGCGCCCAGGCGTCAAAGACGAACGTGTCGTTCGGGCAGGGGGAGTAGGCGATCTTGATGGCCTTAGGCATGGGGGGTCGGGTTCGCCTCCTCGGTGAGGGCGGGGACCAGCAGCCGGAACCCGCGTTGCAGTGCGGCGAGCGCGTCGCCGATGCGCCAGGCGGCCCGGTCGCGGGGGCCGACGGCGTTGGAGACCGCGCGGATCTCGAGAACGGGGAGCGGTGCGGGTGCGGGCAGGCCGGGTGCCCGACCGCCGGGTTCGGGTCGATCGGGCGCCCGACCGCCGGGTGCCGGACGGCCGAGTGCCCGCCGCCCGGCGACGGCGGCCGCCTCCGCCACGCCGAAGCCCTCCATGGCCTCGGCCGCGGCGCGCGGATGACGCCGCCTCAGCTGCTCCGCGCGGACGGCCGTCCCGGTGACCGTGGAGACCGTGAGCACGGGCGCGTGGACGGCGTCCAGCGCCTTGGCGACCCGCGCGGAGAGCGCGGGCGGGGGACGGTGCACACTGCGGCCAAAACCGAGCTCCTCGACGGGGAGCCAGCCTTCGGCGCTCTCGGGGGCCTCGGCCCCCAGGTCGGCGGCGACGATCTCGTCGGCGACGACGAGGCTGCCGAGGGGGGCGCGCGGCGCGAAGCCGCCGCCGATGCCGGCGGCGACCACCAGTTCGTACGGGGGCGAGTCCGCGGTCTCCGCGCGGGTGAGGGCGGCCGCGGCAGCCGCTGCCGCCGCGGCGGGGCCGACGCCGCCGACGAGAACGTCGACGCGTACACCCGCGTCGCCGGCCCTCGCGTCGGCGAGACCCGCGGCGACGGAGTCCGCCTCCGCGGCCACCGCGGTCACCGCCAGGACACGCATCCGCGCGTCAGTCGAGGTCCAGCTTGAACGTCCAGATGGACAGCGGCTGGTCCTTCTCGTTGAACTGGATGATCCCGATCGTCTTGGTCTTCGCCGGGGCGCCCGTGCCGCCAGTGCTGAACACATCGGCGTTCGGGAAGCTGCGGTAGGTCTGGTCCGAGGCCTCGGTGATCGGGTTGCCGTCGAGGGTCACGACCCACTTCTTGCCGTCCTCGACGACCTCGGGCTCCACGCCGAGCCGCAGTGTCGCGCCGCGCTCGTACCCCAGCGTCTTGGCCGACTCGATGTCTGCCAGGCAGTCCTCGATCTCGTCGGTGGGGATCGCCTTGCCGTCGCCCTTGCAGGTCGCCTCGGACGAGACCGAGCTGGAGCCGACCGTCATGGTCGCGAGCGGCGTCGGCTTGTCGCAGGCGGACAGGGTGAGGAGCCCGGCGGAGACGGCGCCGAGAGCGGCAGCGGCCCGGCGGCGCTTGCCCGAGAAGAACGCAACGGTCATGGGGCGAAGGCTATCGGGCGAGCGGTGATCCGCGACGCGGGGGTCCGGCGCGGCGCGGCCGTGCCCACCCGCCCGCCCGATCACGGGCCTCCTCGCCCCGCGAGCGGGTTCCTGTCCCACCAGGCGGTTGCCGGTCCGGGGCCCGGGGCCTCTGGGCTCCCCCGGGTCAGGCCACCCGTGTGGGGCGGTGGTGCGACGGGGTGTGGCGGGCCGCCGAGAGGAGGCCGCGGACCGCCGCCACCGCTCCCACGCCGACGATCGCCGCCGCGACCGTCATCCCCACCGTCCCGTTCAGCGGCAGCGCGATCCCGATCGCACCGCCCACCACCCACGACATCTGCAGCAGTGTCTCCGAACGCGCGAACGCCGACGTCCGCACCGACTCCGGCACGTCCCGCTGGATCGTCGCGTCCAGGGACAGCTTCGACAGCGCCTGTGAGAGCCCGGCCACCCCGGCGAGCACCGCCACCATCCCCGTGCCGAAGAACGCCGCCGCCAGGATCGTCGTCGTCAGGGTCAGCAGCAGCACGGACGCGATGATCAACTCGGGGGCGCGGGCGCGGAGCCATGCCCCGACCGCCGTGCCCAGCGCATTGCCGACGCCCGCGGCGACCGCGACCATGCCGAGGGAGACCGCCGCGGACTGGCCGGGCAGCGGGTGCACCCGCAGCAGAAAGGCCAGGAAGAAGATCAGGAAGCCGGACAGCGCGCGGTGCGCGGCGTTCGCCTGGAGGCCGTGCAGCACGGACGGGCCGACCGTGCGAAGGCTCGGCTTCGTCTCACCGTGCGTCAGCATGTGCGCCTTGCGCTCCCCCTTCGCCGAGTCGACCTTGTGCGGCAGAGTGAACGCCAGGAAGGTCCCCACGACGAAGAGCGTGAACGCCCCGTACAGCGGCCACTCCGGCCCGATCTGCTGCAGCCCGATCGCCACGGGGGCACTGGCGCCCGTGGCCAGCAGCCCGGCCAGGGTCACCCTTGAGTTGGCCTTCACCAGGGAGAACTTCGGCGGCAGCAGCCGCGGCACGACGGCGCTGCGCACCACCCCGTACGCCTTCGACGACACGAGCACGCCGAGCGCCGCCGGATACAGCTCGATGTCGCCGGTCTCCACCGCGCCGGAGAGCATCAGCGCCAGCAGCGCGCGGGCGAGCATCGCGCCCGCCATCGCCGCGCGGCGGCCGTGCGGGATGTGGTCGAGGAGCGGGCCGATGACGGGGGCGAGGAGCGCGAACGGCGCCAGTGTGATGGCCAGGTACAGCGCGACGCGCCCGCGCGCCTCGTCCGTGGGGACCGAGAAGAACACCGTGGACGCGAGAGCCACGGTGATCATGACGTCCCCCGCGCCGTTGACGGCGTGCAGCTCGATCAGCTTGCCCAGCCCGGACTCGCCCGCGCCGTGCGCGTGCGTGGCGCGGCGGATTCCGCGGGCCGTGCCGGTGATCGGCAGATGCAGCGCGCGGCCGACCGCCCGGGCCGCTCTGCCCAGCGGCCCCGGCCCGGCTGCGTTGGACGACCTCGCGGCTGCCACCCCGTCATAGTGCCCCAAGCCCTGCCTGCGCGAACCGCGATGAGGGCTCGCGGCGCGGGATGTTCTTGCGTTCTCGGCCCTCGGGGAGGACGGAAGGTGGGCGGGCGGCGGCGAAAGGGGTAGCGTGCGTAGCGCGCCACCGGCGGTTGTGCTCGGCCGCGCGCCGCTTCGGCATCCCGCAGAATGGATGACGATAGGTGTGCCCGAGACAGGTTGGTCTGGGCGCGGACGTCGATGCGGCCCGCTGGTCCGCTCCGCCTGCCGCCCAAGCCTCCCGGGCCCTCGCGAACTCGCGAATCGGTCGGCGCACCCGTGAGACGGCGTAGGAGAGAAGCGAGACCTGTGAGTGCTGCGACGACGCGAAGCCGTACCCCCGACCGTCTGTGCGCCGAGGCGGTGGACCTCGCCCGGGCGGCAGCAGAGGAGGCCGCCGCGCCAGGGGTGGTCGGCGAGCATGTGGCCCTCGTGTCGGAGGGGGACCGGGTCGTCACGCACTTCTTCGAGTGCGTGGAGCTCGGGTACCGGGGCTGGCGCTGGGCGGTGACGGTGGCGCGGGCGTCCCGCGCGAAGGCCGTCACGGTCGATGAGACCGTGCTGCTGCCCGGCCCGGACGCCCTGCTCGCGCCCGAGTGGGTGCCGTGGAGCGAGCGGCTGCGGCCCGGCGACCTGGGGCCGGGCGATCTGCTGCCGACGCAGGCGGACGATCTGCGGCTGGAGCCCGGGTACACGGGTGAGGACGAGCCGCCGCCGAACTCGGCCGTCGCCCCCTCCCACGACCTGGAGGAACGCGTCGAGGAGGAGGACGCCGAGCTGACCGGCCGGGCCCCGGCCCAGTCCGACACCGGCGACGACGGCCGTGGCGCGATCTCCGCGGTCGCGGAGGAGCTGGGCATGCGGCGCGCCCGGGTGCTGTCCCGGTACGGGCTCCACATCGCGGCCGACCGCTGGGACGAGTCCTACGGCGCCAAGACGCCCATGGCGCAGGCGGCGCCCGCGCAGTGTGTGACCTGCGGTTTCCTGGTGCCGATCGCGGGCTCGCTGCGGCAGGCGTTCGGGGTCTGCGCGAACGAGTTCTCGCCCGCCGACGGGCGGGTCGTGTCGCTGGCGTACGGGTGCGGCGGCCACTCCGAGGCGGCCGTGATGCCGAAGCCGCCGGTGCCGCCGCCGCCGGTGCACGACACCATGGCCACGGACGAGTTCCCCCTCCGCCCGGCCCCGGACAGCGGCTCGGTGACGGCGGAGGCGGACACCGCGTCGGAGGACCTGGGCCACTCCTGAGGCGGGCTCCTCAACCCGGCCCGTACGGCGCTTGAGGGCGAAACCCAGCTCCGCCGGAGGCGCCCTTCGCGGATCGCCGAGGAGATGGCCGCGGGCAGGCCCCCGCCGTCGACCCGCGCGCCGACGGCGGGGGCCTGCCCGGTGCTCGCCCGTCCGGACTGTCCCGACGACGACACCGCGGGTCCGCGGTGTGCGGATCCGCACTCGCGCGATCCGGCGCCCATGGCCGGCCCCGGCCGTGACGCGGCGCTCAACACGCGGCGCGGCCCCGTCTCGAAGCCAGTGCGGGGCCGCGGCCTCGGTGCTCACCGCCAAAGCAGCGCGATGGCCCCCAGTGCGACGAACACCGCCGCGTACACGCCGAGCACCGTGCGCAGCACCCGGCTGGGATCCACGGTCGCCGTCGCCGTCGCCGTCGCCGTCGCCGTGGCCGTGGCCGTGGCCGACGCGGTCGCCGCCGCGGGGGCCTGGACCAGCACCGCGCCCGCGCCCGCGCCCGTACCCGTACCCGTACCCGTACCCGTACCCGTACCCGTACCCGTACCCGTACCCGTACCCGTACCCGAACCGGCGGACTCCCCGTACGCGCCCCCGGGCTCATCGCGCGGGCCGGGCGCGCTCTGGGCGAGCTGGGCCGCCAGTACCACGCGGGCGACCGCCGCCCCGGAGGCCAGCGCGGCGCTGACGTTCTGGACCGCGACCAGCTGGACCGCCGGATAGCCGAGGACCTGAGCCGTCGCGCCCTGGCTGGCCGCGAACATCGCGTTGGCCCCGGTGTTGGAGCCGGCCAGGAAGCCGCCTGCCGCGCCGATCCACGGTGCGAGGACGAGATACGCGGGGCCCAGACCGGCCGCCGCCTCCGCGATGACGCGGCTCATCCCGGACGCGGTCAGCAGAGTGCCGAGCGCCAGGAAGACGACGGTCGTCACGGTCACCAGCCACCACCGGCCCAGCGTCTCCCGCACGGCGGCGCCCAGCACGGAGTCCCGCGCGCCGAGCAGCCGCGGGGTCAGCGCCACGGTCAGCAGCAGCCAGCCGGCGGGGCCCGCCAGGACCGCCCACCAGCCCTCCTCCACGCCCGCCGCGGCCAGCGCCGCCCGCCCGGCGAGGAGCCCGGCGACCAGGAAGCCGTACGGGGCGAGAGTGCGGGCGATCGGCTCCGCCGCCTGCCGGGGGCCGTCCTGGGCGCGAGAGGCCAGCAGCAGCACCGCGATCACCGCAAGGCCGCCCAGCACACCGGCGAGCGGCACGCCGACGAAGGCGTTGACGGCCCATACGACGGTCCACAGCGTGCCCACGGCCAGCAGCCAGTCGGCCGCCAGGGACAGCGCGCCCCGCACCCCGTATGCCACGGCCAGCGCCGCCGCCGCGCAGATCGCGAAGACCGGCGCGGACAGCAGCGCCGAGTAGACGCCCAGTTCCTGGAAGCCGACCCCGCCGAGCTGGGCGGCCACCAGACTGCCCGGGGCCAGCGACCCCCACGGCACGGTGACCAGGCCAAGCAGGCCAACGACGGCCGCCTTCGCCGGGGGCAGTCCGAGCTGCCGCAGCAGGGGGATGGCGACGATGACGCCGATGCCGAAGCCGGTGAGCGACTCGGCGAACGGCGTCACACCGAGCAGCACCAGCAGCACGGCGCGCCCCGGCGTCCTGCACGCCCCGCCGATCCAGTCGCCCAGCCGCCGCTGCGCGCCCGTCCGGCTCATCAGCTCGCTCAGCAGGATGCCGCCGAAGAGGATCGCGGCCAGTTCCACGGCCGTGGGCAGCATATGCAGCCCTGAGTCGGCGAGTTCGCGGAGCGGCGTGCGGAAGGCCAGCGCGGTGAGCACGGCCGCCGTGACGAGCGCGGCGAGGGCCGCGTACAGGGCCTTCACCCGCGCGGCGAGCAGGCCGAGGGTGACCAGGATGGGAAGTGTGGCGAGTGCCGCGTTCACCGGGCTGCCTCCGCTTCGGCCAGGGGCCGTTCGTCGTGCTGGGCTGTCGGGCTCATGGAGGGTATGGCGGCGGCCCGCGACGCGGTGCGGGCGGCAGCGTCGAGCATCGCGGTGACGCAGCAGTGCGCGTCGAGGAGGGCGCGGTTCACCCCGCCCGGGGACGGCACATAGTGGTTGTAGAAGGTCGCGCCCTCGCACAGAGGGCCGAGGACCCACACGCGTTCGTCGGCCGTGCCGTCGGCGGCGACCGGGTGCTGGCCCGGGGTGATGTCGACGCCCCGGCTGCTGGGCGCCTCCGGACGGTGCCGGCGGATGCGCCCGGCGGCGAGCATGCCCGCCAGCAGGGCGCTGCCGGTGCGCTCCACGTCCGGCTGGCCGGAGGTCGCGAGCGCCAGCCAGTCGGCGGTCTCGCCGTACGGCTCCGCCAGCGCCGTGGACGTGATGCGCCAGACGCCCGCCTCCTCGTCCCAGGCGGTGCGCGGCCCCGGCCCGAAGGGCACGGCGACGACGCCGGCGTCCAGCAGCGCGAGCAGCTCCTCGTGGCGCTCGCGCTGCGGACCGGTCACCGACCGGTTGAGCACGGAGGTGAAACGGCCGTAGAACTCCTCGTGGGACTTCTCGTCGAGTCCGCCGAAGTCGACCGCGTAGCGGATCACTTCACGCTGGTCGCGCAGCACTTCCAGGGCGGACTTCAGCGGGGAGCCGGACAGCCCGAGGCGCGCCTCGATCAGGTCGTCGACGAGCCGCTCCCGGTACCAGTCCTGGTAGACGCCGCTGTCGGCCGTCTCCGCGATGTCGGGGAACAGCGCGGCGTACGGGTCGAACACGCCGAAGCGGTCGGCGTGCTGTGCGTCCAGTTCGTCCAGCTCCCGGCCGAGGGAGCCGTCGGCGACCGCGGCGCGCAGCCGGCCGGTGGTCCGGCGTCCCGCCTCGGGGCCGCCCGCCAGCAGGGCGCAGCGACGGTGGTAGGCGACGCGCATCTCGGCGCAGAGCAGCGGCAGGACGTCCCCGTACAGGCTGAGTTGCCCGCTCGGCGCGGCGGAGCGCAGCCGGTCCACGCCCGCCTGGTGGAAGACCAGCGGCTCGAACGCGCCTCCGGGACGGTGCAGCCGCGGCCGGGCGCGGAAGGGCAGCCCGGTCCTGGAGAACAGCAGGATGCGGGGTTCGTCGCCGCTGGGCACATAGCGGCGCACTCCGCCGTCGGCGGTGTAGCGGCCGCCGCGGCCGACGGTGAGCGAGGCGAGGGCGTCCATGCCGGACAGACCGGCGCCGGCGAGTGCGATGGTCTGCCCCGGCGCGACGTCGGCGAACTTCCGGGCGGGCGGGTAGATGTCGGCGATCCGCCGATGCCCGCGGTGGGGCCTCCGGCCGGGTGGGGTGTGCCCGGTGTGGGCGGCTTTCCGGGTGTCCGGGCCGGTCGCGGCGGCCTGGGGCGCCGTGTCCTGGGGCGTGGCATGCGGGGCGTGCCCGGTGCGGCCGTCTGCCTGCGCGGCCGTGGCCGGTGAGGCGGCGCCCGCGAGCGCGGCCGCCTCGTCGTGCGGCCCGCCGGGCCGGACGGCCCCTTGCGACGACTCCGTGTCCGGGGTGTGTCCGGTGGTGAGGAAGACGAACGGGCGGCGCAGCACCGTGCCGTCGTCCAGAGTGACGGCACGGGCGCCGCCGGGGGCGTCCGCGAGGGCGACGGCGGTGGCCCGGTGGAGGCGGACGGCCAGGTGGGCGGGGGCGCGGCGCAGTGTCCGGCGCAGGTACCAGGTGAGGTACTCGCCGAGGATGCGGCGCGGCAGGTAGTCGTCGGGGCGGATCTCGCGCCCGACCGGGCCGAGGGTGCGGCCGTCGTCGGCGAGCCGCAGTCCGCGGGCGCGGACCCACTCGTAGAGGTTCGGCCCGCGGTCGCCGACCGTGTCGCCGACGGTGGTCTCCTCGGGAAACGGCGAGACCTGGCAGGCCACGGTGTTGAGGAGCAGATGGTCGGGCTGTTCGGGGTCGTGCAGGCCCGTGCCGTCGGCGCGCGGGTCGACGAGGTCGAGGGTGAAGGGGCGCTGCCGCCAGTGGGGGCGGGAGGTAAGGGTGACGATGCGTTCGAGGACGCCGAGACCCCGTGAGCCCAGCCCGACGACGACCGCGCCGAGCGGCGGCGACGCGGAGGTGGAGGAGGGCGCGGAGGTGGAGGAGGAAGCGGCGGAGGAAGAGGAAGCGGCGGACATACGTCACCACCGCCTGGTTTCGCCGAAGAAGTCGTCGACCTCCACCGCTTCGCCCGACTCGCGGGCGTGGCGCAGCACATGCGCGCCGACCGCCAGGTCGAGCACGCCGAGACCGAACGGCGAGAAGACCACCGGGCGTGCGGGGTCGGCCTTGAGCTCGCCGCGCATCACCTCGGCGAGGGTGCCGGCGATGAAGTCCCGGTGCCCGTACTTCTGCTCGGCCAGATGCGGGGAGGTGTTCGCCGTCATGCAGTGGTCGATGTCGTCGAGGATGTTCTGCGCCTCCTTGACGATCTCGGGGGCGATGTCCCGCAGGGATATGTTGAGCACCGTCTGCCCCGCGGTGAAGGTCCGCGGGTCCAGGATGTACGGCTCGCCGGCGGTGGTCGCCAGGACGATCAGGTCCGATCCGTCCAGAGCGGCGCGCAGCCCGGTCTCGAAGCGGGCGGCGTGGCCCAGTTCGCTGTCGATGTACCGGGTGAAGGCGGCCCCGTACTCCTCGCTGCGGTCGTGGACGACGACCTCGCCGAAGGACCACTTCTGCGCAGTGAAGAACTCCAGGATGTTACGGGCGATCACTCCGGCGCCGACGACGGCGAGGCGGCGGGCGGTGCGGCCGCCGGTCAGCTCCTCGGCCGCCAGCACGGCGGAGGCGGCGGTGCGGGCCGCGCTGATCTGGGAGGCCTCCAGGCAGGCGAAGGGGTAGCCGGTGGCGTAGTCGTTGAGCAGCAGCGCGGCCGAAGCGCGCGGGACGCCGCTCTCGATGTTCGCGGGGAAGCTGCTGATCCATTTGACGCCGGCGACGTCGTGCTTGCCGCCGAGATAGGCGGGCAGAGCGATGATGCGGCTGTCCGGCTTGTCGGGGAAGCGCAGGAAGTAGCTGTTGGGGTTCACCGAGTCGCCGGCGTGGTGGGTCAGATACGTCTCACGGACCTCCTCGACGATCTGCTGCCGGGTGCGGCCGATGATGTCGCGGGCGGCTGTGCCGCCGACGACGCTGAACTCGAACATCAGGTGCCTTTCGGGGAGTTCGCAGAAGAGGTGTGAGGGGTGGCGGCGGACGGCGTCGCGCCCGCCAGCACGGGCGGCTCGCCCCGGCCGGGGGCCCGGTCCCCCGCGGCGGCCGGGACCCTGTCGGGGTGGCCGTCCCGGTGGCTGCCCGATTGGCTGCCCGGGGCGTGGCCGGGGCCCCGACCGCCGTCGAGCGCCGGGCCGTCTGCCTCAGGCCCTTCGCCGAACCCGCCGGTCCCGCCGAACCCGTCGAACCCGTCGGTCCCGTCGAGGTCGCCGAACCCGTCGGTCCCGTCGAGGTCGCCGAACCCGTCGGTCCCGTCGAGGTCGCCGAACCGCTCGAAGACCCACAGGTCGTCGTAGACCGTGCTGAGATAGCGGTCCCCGAGGTCCGGGGAGATCGCCACGACCCGTGCCCCGGCCGGGATCTCCTCGCGCTGCCGCTCGACGGCCGCCAGCACCGTGCCGGTCGATCCGCCGACGGCGAGCCCGCGCTCGGCGGTGATCCGGCGGCACATCCGCACCGCGTCGGCCTCCGGGACCTGGACGAACGCGTCTGCCAGCCCCCGGTCGAAGATCTCCGGCCGACGGCTGGCGCCCAGACCCGGTATGTGCCGCCTGCCGGGCGGGGTGCCGAAGGTCACCGACCCCACGGAGTCGACGGCCACGATCCGGGTCCCGGGCGAGTGCTTGCGGAAGTACCGGGCGCAGCCCATGAGCGTGCCGGTGGTGCCGGCGCCGACGAAGAGGCAGTCGACCCCGTTCACCTGCCGGGCGATGGCCGCGGCCGTACGCTCGTAGTGGGCGCGCGGATTGGCCGGGTTGGCGTACTGGTTGGGCCAGACCAGCGCGGGATCGTCGCGCAGCCGCCGCTGGATGTAGTCGATGCGGGTCTGCAGATAGCCGCCGTTGGCGTCGCGCTCGCGCACGATCACTGCCTGCGCGCCGTACGCCTCCATCAGCGCGATGCTCTGCCGCGGGGTGTTGGGGTCGACGACGCAGGTGAAACGGTAGCCGCGGGCCGCGCACACCGAGCTGAGCGCGATGCCGAGATTGCCCGAGGAGGACTCGATGACCGATCCTCCCGGGCGGAGCAGCCCGCGCCGTTCCGCGTCGTCCAGCAGGCCGACCGCGGCCTTCAGTTTGATCGAGCCCGCCGGGTTGAGGCCCTCGACCTTCAGGAGCAGTTCGACGCCGGGGATGAACCCGTCGAGGTCCAGGAAGATGTCGTCCAGGACGACGTCATGGGCGTACCGGTAGATCACGGGGTGTCTCCTCCGTGCTGTCGATGTGCGTGTCCATGCGGGACCCCCCGGGGTGCACGGCGGCCGCACCCGACCGATGCCGCACGGGAGGCCCGCCTGGTGCGGGGGGCGGCAGTCACCACCGGTAGGTCGGATGCGCGGGGTGCGCCCGATGCGTGCGGCGATCACCGCCCCCTGGCCCCGTCGCGTCGCCTCAGGCGGCGGAGCGCTTGTCGAGGACGAGGTCGTGCCCGACGACGAACGCGGCCTCGTCCGAGCAGAGCCAGACGACGGTCTCGGCCACCTCCTCGGTGCTCGCGCCGCGCCCCAGCGGCGTCACGGGGGAGGGGCTGGGGTCGATGGCGGCGGGGCTCGGCTCATGCGCCGGGCCGGGGCTGATGGCGTTGATGCGGATGCCCTTGGGGGCGTACTCGTTGGCGGCCGTGCGGGTCAGCGTGGACAGCGCGGCCTTGGACGCCGCGTACGCGCCCATGCCGGTCAGCTTGCCGGTGGTGGCCATGTTGCAGGCGGTGTTGACGATCACGCCGCTGCCGTTGCGCTCCATATGGGCCAGCTCGTGCTTCATCGCCATCCACACCCCGGTGAGGTTCGCCGCCAGCGTCTCGGCCCAGACCGTCTCGCAGATGTCGGCGACGTTCCGGTTCGGCCCGGTGACGGTGGCGTTGTTGAAGGCGATGTCGATCGCGCCAAAGCGCTCCTCGGCCGCCCGGACCATGGCGCGGGCCGCCGCCGAGCCGCCGTCGGTCAGGTCCACGACGACATGGTCCGCCTCGCCGCCCGCGTCGCGGATCAGCTTCACGGTGCCGCCGAGGTCCTCGGACTCGGGGCCGGCGAGCATGACGGTGGCGCCCTCCTGGGCGAAAGCCAGCGCGGTGGCCCGGCAGATGCCGTCGCCGGCTCCGGCGACGAGGGCGACCTTGCCGGCGAACCGCTGCTTCGGCGGCCGTATCGATCGTGCCGACATAGAACTACCTCTTCTTCTCTGAAGTGCTGCCAAGTTCCATGGAGATGCGGGTGATGTAGGTGAAGCGAGGGATACGAGACATGCGAGGGATACGAGAGATGCGGGGGGTGTGAGAGGTGCGGGGGGCGTGAGAGGTGCAGGGGACGCCTCATGCCTCGGAGATGCGGCCGGCGGCGGCAACCAGCTTGTCGAGCAGCTCGTCCGCCCAGTCCGTGTCGTACGCGTGCAGCCGCGGCAGCCCGCCCTCGTTCGGGTCGCCCGTCCACTCGAAGCGAGCGCCCGGGTTGTGCGCGGCATAGCCGTCGGCGGTGAAGAAGTGCGGGCTGCCCTGGACGTCCGGGCCCTGCGCCGTACGCCACTGCTCGTACACCTCGGCCCGCCCGGCCCCGCGGGCCAGCGCCTTCGAAAGCGCCCCGGCGTCGACGTGCGTGCACTCCTCGGCGATGTCCAGGATCACCGAGTGGACGCTGATGCACCGGCTCTCGGCGTAGAAGGCGCGGCGCAGCGCACGGTCCAGCTCACCGCTCGCCGCCAGCCCGCCGACCGCCGGGTCCTTGGCGGCCTGCACCGCCTCCAGCGCGGGCAGGGTGGTGACGGGGTACTCCGACTCCTTTCCCTGCCACAGCCGCCAGCCCAGCTCCGGGCGGCAGGCGGCGATCACGATCACTTCGGGGTCGACGATGAACTTCGGGGTGGGCTGCCGGTTGAACAGCTCCAGCGGGAAGGCGTGGTGGTCGAGCAGCAGCGTCTGCCCGCGCCGCTCGGCCGCGGTGTGCAGTGTGTGCAGGGCGAGGCTGGCCCAGGGGCAGCCGATGTCCGACCAGACGGTGAGCACGTCAACGTTGTCATTGCCGGAAGGGCCCGTCATCTCGGTATCTCCTCAGGAAGGCTGGTGGAAAGGGGCGCGCGCCCGGCCGCCCGAAGCAGGGCGGCCGGGCGTTCGCAGGGCGTGTGCCGTCTGCGGTTCGCCTGCGGCCCGACTCGGCGGTTCGCCTGCCGTCCGGATCGGCTACAGCTCGACCCGGACGCCGTAGAACGTGACCCAGGCGTTGAACTCGATCAGCCGCTCCAGCACGGCGCGGGCGCTCCAGGGGCCGCCGACGTTGTACGAGCCCTCCGGCACGTCCAGCAGCCGGCGGACCTCCTCCTCCGACACGATCTGCAGCACCGGGGCGCCCTCGGTGAGCAGCGCCTCCACCCGCTCCCGCAGCGCCAGTTCGTACTTCCGGTCCTGCGTCGAGGGGTACGGGTTCTTCTTGCGGTCCAGCACCGAGTCCGGCAGCACGCCCCGCATGGCGGCGCGCAGCAGGCTCTTCTCCCGGCCGTCGAAGGTCTTCATCGCCCACGGCGTGTTGTAGACGTACTCGACGAGACGGTGGTCGGTGAACGGCACCCGCACCTCAAGGCTGACGGCCATGCTGATGCGGTCCTTGCGGTCCAGCAGGAAGTTCTCCCAGCGGGTGAGGTTGAGATACGTGACCTCACGCATCCGCGCCTCCAGACCGCTCTCGTCGGCCAGCCGCGGCACCTCCTCCAGCGCCTGTGCGTAGCGCTCCTTGACGTACTCGTCGAGCCCCAGCCGGTCCCACAGCCCGACGGTGCGCAGCGCGCCGATGCCGCCGGCCTTCTCGAAGGGGTGGTGCCACGGGAAGGAGCCGTTCTCCACGGCCTCCTTGTCGTGGAACCAGGTGTAGCCGCCGAACAGCTCGTCCGCGGCCTCGCCGGAGAGCGCGACCGTCATCCGCTCCTTCAGCGCCCGGCACAGGATGAGCAGCGAGTACTCCATGTCGCCCGTGGACACCGGCAGGTCCTGGGCGCGCAGCACGGTCTCGCGGACCTCGTCGTCGAGGATGTCGGCGTTGTCCAGCTCGACGATGATGTGCTCGGCGCCGACGTGCTTCGCCACCTCGACAGCGAACGGGGTGTCGGGGTCCTCCCACTGGACGTTGGACTCAAAGCGCTCCTCGTGGCCCTTGAAGTCCACGGAGAACGCCCGGATGGGCTGCTCCACGCCCTGCTTGGCGAGCGCCTTCGCGGCCAGCGCCGTCACCGCGCTGGAGTCCAGGCCGCCGGAGAGCAGGGTGCCGACGGTGACGTCCGCGACGAGCTGCCGCTCGACGATGTCCTCCAGCAGCTCGCGGACGTGGGCGACGGTCGCGTCCAGGTCGTCGGTGTGCGGACGGGCCGTCAGCTCCCAGTACCTGCGGCTGCTGATCAGCCCCTCGCGGCCGAAGCGCATCACGGTCGCGGGCAGCACCTCGTGCATGCCGCGGAACACCGCGTGCCCCGGGGTCTTCACAATGCTGAAGACCTCCCGCAGGCCGTCGGCGTCGACGACGGCCTCGGCGTCCTCGTGGGCCAGGATGCCCTTCGGCTCGGAGGCGAACAGCAGGCCGCCGTCCGCGGTCGGGTAGTAGTAGAGCGGCTTGACGCCCATCCGGTCGCGGACCAGGAGCAGTTCCTCGATGCGCGGGTCCCAGATGGCGAAGGCGTAGATGCCGTTGAGGCGCTCCGCGAAGTGCTCACCCCACTCGACGTAGGCGCGCAGCACGACCTCGGTGTCGGACGTCGTGCGGAACTGGTGGCCGAGGCCCTCGAGCTCCTCGCGCAGCTCGCGGAAGTTGTAGACCTCGCCCGTGTAGGTGATGACCGGCAGCGAGTCGTCCTCGGCGGCCGCCATCGGCTGCTTACCGCCCTCGAGGTCGATGATCGCGAGCCGACGGTGCCCGAGGATCGCGTGGGGCGAGGTCCACAGCCCCCAGGCGTCCGGGCCCCGGCATTCCATGGTGTGGGTCATGGCCGCAGCCATGTCCTCGTACGCGGTCAGATCGCGCTGGTGGCTAACCCATCCGGCAAGGCCGCACATGTGTCACCGGTTCCTCTCGATAGGGCCGTGGGGCATGGGACGACGTTCGAAGTCCAAGTAGGCCGGCCGCGCTGGCCGGGTCGATCTCGGCCGGTTCGTGGCAACTTTCCGGCCACCGCGACAGAGGGGTCCACGCCGTTCCCCGCACTTCGTCAAGTGGCCCGTACTTCCTGAAGTCGCGGGGTGTGAGCAGTACCTGACGAACTCCCCGCTTGAGGGGGCCTACCGCAACGCGTGGGCGATGGGTGCGTGCCCGGCGGGTGTCGTGCCCGACATCCGTGCGTGTCAGATCGCCCCGTATTGCGGGCCCGAGCAGCGCGTATGCCGCGCGTCAGACGCCGAGCCCCACACGAAGGTGCGCCGTCCGACGGCTGGCGGGGCGTACTCGCTCCACACCAGACCGTAGGCGTGGGTACCGTTCTGAGGGATGAGCCCGAACGGATGGAGCCGTGATGCCCTGCCGATCGCCTGAGCACCGCCGGCCCGCCACCACGTGGGGGAGGCACTGATGTTGGAGGAAGCCGAGGAGATCGGCCGCCGCGCTCGCCGGGCTCGACTCCGGCTCGGGATGCCGCAGGCCGACCTCGCCGCAGCCCTGGGCAAGACTCAGGGCTGGGTGTCGAAGATGGAGCGCGGCCTCATCGAGATCGACCGCGTGGGTTTGCTCAACCTGCTCGCCGCCGAGCTGCACGTTCACCCCAACGATCTGATCGGGCGCCCATACACCAGCAGCCCGAGCGAGAATCAGTGGCAGGTCGCCGCCGCGTCGATCCTGCGCGAGCTGCGCCGCTACGACCTCACGCCCGTATTCGACGGCACCCCACGCCCCTCCGGCGAGCTGTGGCGGGAGCTGACCCGGCTGCACCGCTTGCGCGACATGGCGTCCAATGTCGCGATCCTGCGCGTCCTGCCCGACCTGTTGCGCGAGGCCCGCGCCCTGACAGAGGTCGCCAACGGGCACGAGCGTGAGGAGGCATACGCGGTTTACGCGGTCGCCTGCAAGTTCGCGCACACTGCCGCGCACGCGCTCGGACACCCCGAGCTGATCGCGATGGCGGCCGAGCGAGCCGCATGGTCCGCCCGACTGTCAGGCGACCCCGTCATGCCCGCGCTCGCCGACTGGATGCGCGTTTGGGACATGTGGACCACGGCAGATTGGGCCGATTCCCAGACCCTGTCGGACAAGGCCCTCGCCGGCATTCAGGACGACTACGACCGCGGTGAGCCGCTCGCCCTGCGCATGTGGGGCTCGCTGCAACTCCGTGCCGCGGTCGCCGCAGCGCGCGGCAATCGGACCTCGGAAGCCGAGGACCGCATCGGCCACGCGCGCGACGCCGCCGCGCGCATGAACAACTACCAGGGCCCGCCGGTCTACGACCGCCACTCGGTGACGTTCTCCTCCGGCAACGTGCAGATCCACGCGATCAGCGTTGCTCTGGAAGCGGGCGACCAGACCAAGGCGCTGGCCATAAACCGGCGTACAAGTCCCGAAATAGTCGCTGGCCTGCCCAACTCGCGCCTGGGACACCACCACATGGACCTCGCCCGGGCATGGCTGTGGGACGGAAGCCGCGACCGCGCCCTTGCCGAACTGGAGACCGCCGAGCGGATCGCCCCCCAACTCGTACGCAATCACCCCATCGCCCGGTCAACGCTGCGCAGCATCGTCTACGCCGAGCGCGCCGCGACGCGCGAGAAGCTGCGGCGCATGTCCGACCGCTTCCACCTGGACGGATAAGGGTCGTATTCCTCCGATTCATATTGAGCCCCAGACGCGCTTCTAGCTTCAAGGGCATGACAGGACGATCGACTCCTCATCTCCCGTCCCAAAGTGCCGAGTTAGGCACAGCAGCCCCGTTCTATCCGCGGCTCGGTGACCTCGCCCGTGACACCGCCCGCAATGGGCGGATCGGGGTCGTGGTCGCCCTGCCCCGCACAGGGACGACGACTTACCACCTGCGCCCGCCCGGCGGTGGCGACGAGTGGTCCGCCCCCGCCGACGGCACAACGCTGCGACCGGTCCCGGAGCAGGTCACGCACATCACTCCCGCTAAGCGGGATGTGTTCTACGACCACCGTGCGCAGCAGGGTGCCATGCCCGTTGTCGTGCACTACGAGGACGGCGGTACAAGTGAGGCGGTCCTCGTCATCACGCCCGACCAACTGGAGCTCTACGCCTGCCAGGTCGCATGGATCATCAAACTCCGCGAGGAAGCCCGAGAGTGCGAAGCGTGAGCGCCCGCCATGCCAGGCCGCGCGCCACGACAAGTGACCCTCTCGGTCTCTTCCTGAGCTGGCTGTGGGCCGCAGGCACGGTCGCCGGCTTCGTCAGTGTCGCCGCAGCCGTTGACAGCGAGCTCGGCGACCAGGACGCCATAGGCCCCACGCTCACCGTTCCCGACGCCGCCGGGTCTCCGGCGGCCTAGAACTCCCCGCCTGCCCGGATGACGGACAGCCCAGGCGGGCGGGGTGCACCACGCACGTTCCGACGCACCACCAAATCAAGGAGGCAAGGACCGTGACCGTCGTACACGAACGTCCCGCGACCGACGCGCGGACACTGCTCAGCGCTGACCTGCGGGAAACCCTCGCAGCCAACATGCGCGCCAAGTTCCCCGACATGACCCGGAACACGGCGCACCGGGGCATCGGGCAGATGCTCGCCTTCCTTGCCGTCGGCGCCCGCAGCGATGCGCCGTTCAGCCCGTCGCCCCTAGTCGATGACTTCTGGCACGCCTTCCTGCTCCACACCAAGGCATATCAGGAGTTCTGCACGCAGACACTCGGGAAGTTCGTCCACCATCAGCCGGGCTTCCTCGACAAGGAGGAACACGGCGGCGGCAAGGCCTTGCGCGCCCGCACTGTCGACGCCATCGCCGCGGCAGGATTCATCGTCGACATGGAGTTCTGGCCCGAGCTGGACATCGCTGACTGCTCACAGTGCCACGCCAACTGCCACAACAGCCCCAAGCACGTCTGACACACCCTGCGGCCGGTCCCCGTCTTGTGCCACGCTGTGGCCGAGGCGGGGGTCGGCTTCCGTTCTGCACGAGGAGAGATCGCGGGTGGATCGCACCGCATGGCAGGAGCTCCCGCCCGCAGCCCGAGAGGCTGTCGAGAAGCACACCGGGCCCGTAGAGCACGCGGATACCGCGGGGAACGGGGTGATGTCCCGCCTTGCCTGCACCCTGCACACCGCCTCGGGACGCTTGTTCGTCAAGGGAACCCGGCTTGATGACGAGGCGGCATGGATGTACGACTACGAGGCTCGGGTCACTCGGTGCGCGCCGCGAGCTCCCCACGTGCTCTGGCAGGTCGAGGCGGGCGGGTGGCTGCTTATTGGCTACGAGTTCATCGACGGCCACCACCCCGGCCTCGCCCCCGGCTCGCCCGACCTTGCCCCGCTGGTCGACACGCTCACCGCCATGTCGGCTGTCCCGTGGCCCGAGGCGGTCCGAAAGAAGCCGCTTCATGTGCGGTGGGCCGGTTTCTTCCCCGCCGACCGCACGCCCGACCTTGAAGGCGGGGCCCTGGTGCACTCGGACGTTTCGGCGTTGAACATGCTCGCTACCGCCGACGGCATCCGACTCTTGGACTGGGCACTCGCCTGCCCTGGGCCGAACTGGGCCGACACCGGGTTCACGGTGGTGCGGCTCGTCCATGCCGGGCACACCCCCGAGCAGGCTGAAGAGGTCGCCCGCGAAGTTCTGGCGTATCGAGCTGCTGCTCCAACTGCTGTCAGCACCTTCGCGCATGCCCTGCACGCTCTCTGGGAGAGCAGGGAAAGGGCCGACCCGCTACCGCACCGCGCCGCTTTGACGGCCGCCGCTCGGTCCTGGGCCGCGCATCGCGATCTCATCAGGTGACCGTCGATACTGCCTGAAATCAGGCAGGACGTCACGCAGGAGCAGAGTTGTTGAGACGGGAGGGTAACCGAAGGCCAGCACCAGGGGTAGGGGTCACCCCCGTGGCTTCGTTCATCTGCGGGCGAGCCCGACGCCTCCCGGCGGGTCGTCCGGCACCAGCCGCCTGGCAGTTGACGAAGTGTTCTGGCCGCCCTTGCCCGGCGCCGCGCGCAGCCCGCACTGTTCCTGCGCGTACACCGAGAGGGAAGGACGTGCCATGCCCGCCGTCACCGTCGACGACCTGCTCCTGCTGAAGCGGGTGCGCCGCCCGGACCCCGCGCTGACCGCCGAGCGGCGGGTACGGGGCGTCATCACTGCGGAGCCCGGCTTCGAGGGGGCCGGCTTCCCCATCCGCCGCGCCTTCCCCGGGCCGATCGCGCCCCGGCACACCGACCCGTTCCTGATGCTCGACCACGTCGGGGCCGTCGACTACGCCCCCGGCGACGCCAAGGGCGCGCCCTGGCATCCGCACCGCGGCTTCGAGACCGTCTCCTACGTCCTGGACGGCGCGGTCGCACACCAGGACTCCAACGGCGGCGGCGGGATCATCGAAGGCGGCGACACCCAGTGGATGACCGCGGGGTCCGGCATCCTGCACGACGAGATGCCCACCGAGGAGATGCTCGCCCGCGGCGGCGTCATGCACTCCTTCCAGCTGTGGGTCAACCTTCCGGCCGCCGACAAGTGGAACCCGCCCCGCTACCAGGACATCCGCGGCGACAAGCTGACCCTGCTCAGTTCCGCGGACGGCGGCGCGCTGATCCGGCTGATCGCGGGCGAACTCGACGGCCACCGGGGTCCGGGCGCGACGGCCACCCCCATCATCCTCGTCCACGCCACCCTCAGCCCCGGCGCCCGCCTCGAACTGCCCTGGCCCGCCGGCTTCAACGCCCTCGCCTACGCCTTCGGCGGCCAGGGCACGGCGGGTCCGGAGAACCGCGGGCTGCGGGAGGGCCAGCTTGCCCTGTTCGGCGAGGAGGGCGGCGCGCTCGGCGTGACCGCGGCCGCGCGGCAGGAGGGCCCGGCGGACGACTTCGACCTGCTGATCTTCGGCGGCCGGCCGATCCGCGAACCGATCGCCCGGTACGGGCCGTTCGTGATGAACACCCGCGACGAGATCGCCCAGGCGGTCGAGGACTACCGCTCCGGCCGCCTCGGCACGGTCCCGGCGGAGCATGCGGACGTGCCGGACGGCGGCGGCGCGCCGGCGGCGGACTGACGGGGGACGCCATGACGACCGACACGCCGGGGACCCGCCGCACTCACCGTCGTACGAGCGCCGGAACGCCCGCCACCGGACCTGCCACCGCGCCCGCCACGCCCACTGCGCGTGCCACGCCCGACACTCCTGAGACGCGCCCCCTGCGCCTCCGCACGGCCCTGTACGAGTGCGCACTCACGACCGGCACACTCTTCGCCGTGGTCACCGCGGCCCGCTGGATGTTCCTGCCCGACTCCCCTCTCGCCTCCGTGCTGTCCACCTCGGAGAGCCGACTGGCGGCGATGGCGCTGATGGTCGGCGCGATCGTCACCACGGTCCTCGGCCCGGCCATGCGCAGGGGCACAGCCGGCCACCTCAACCCGGCGGTCACCCTGGCCCTCTGGCTGCTGCGCGTCTTCCCCGGCCGCGCCGTCGCCCCCTTCGTCGCAGCCCAGCTGACCGGCTCCCTCGCCGGTGTGGCCCTGGCCCGCCTGGTGTGGGGCGAGGGGACATCCCAGATCGGCTACGCAGCCCTCGCGCCGTCCCCGGACTGGCACACCGGCGCGGTGTTCCTCGCGGAGGCGGGCTGTATGACGGCCATCATGCTGATCGTCGCCATCGCCATCGCCCGCCCGCGACTGGCCGCCCGCCTTCCCCTGCTGATCGGCGCCTCGGTCGCCGCGGTCATCTACTTCTTCGGCCCCCTCTCGGGCGGCGGCGTCAACCCGGCCCGCCAACTGGGCCCGGCCCTGCTGTCCGGCCGTACGGATCTGCTGTGGGTGTATCTGGCCGCACCGGTCGTGGGCGCGGTGCTGGCGGCGGGCATCTCGGCGGCGCTGCGGCCGTCGGCGTCCGTACGCCAGGCCGAGCCGGCCGCCGCGGCGGCGTCTGAGGATGCGGCCCCGGTGAGCCGGTGAGGGGGACGAGTGTTCAAAGACTGCCGACCATCAGGATGGTGACGGACACGGTTGCGCCGTCGAATGACTTTGTTGCTGCCTGGCGGAAACGGTTCGACGGCAAGGCGATCGACCGCCCTCCGCATTTGGTGAGGGCCCGTCCGACCCCGTCCGGCGTGAACGGGACATCAGGACCGGTGTAACCCGATTCGTCGCGGGCGGCGCTACACGCCTCTGCCCAGTGGTCGGTCGTGCTGCTGCTCATCAGGCGGCCTGCCTTCCTGCCTGCACTGGTCACTGATGTCACGGCTTGGACCGTGACAGTGATCCGCTCCCCTGGAACGCATCCGGCGAGGACTGACGCACAGTCGCGTGGAACGGAACGAGAAGGTGCCGAGGGCGACCGGGCGTGTCCCGTGTCGGTGAACGCAAATGGGGACAGAGGCGCGCCAGATTACTACGCGGAATCCGGGCGCGCGGGTGCTCGATCGGAAAGGCTGCACATGGCCGCGACCATCGCGCCCTCGCGGCTGCGGACCCTGTATACGGAACCTTTTCCCAGGCGTTGATCGCGCTGCCGTACAACCGGAGCACGAACCCGGCGATGGCGCACAACGCCCGTCATGTGATCCGCGCGGCGCTGGGGGAGAGCTGAAGCCCTCCCCCAGAGGCGGCCCTCAGAAGGGCCGGTCGCCGGCGATGGCGACGCGTTCGGCCACGCGGCGGTGCGAGCCGTAGTCGTTCACCGCGTAGTGCTGCGTGGCGCGGTTGTCCCAGAAGGCGACGTCCCCGGCCTGCCAACGGAACCGCACCTGGTACTCCGGGACATGCGCCTGCTGGAAGAGGAAGCGCAGCAGCCGGTCGCTCTCCTCGCGCTCCATGCCCGTGATCCGGGTGGTGAAGGACGTGTTGACGAACAGCATCCGCCGCCCCGTCTCCGGGTGGGTGCGCACCACCGGGTGCTCCACGGGCGGGAAGACGTCCTGGAGCGGGGCGAGCCGCTCGGGGCCGTAGAAGCGGGCGAACCCGGGTATGTAGTCATGGACGGCGCTCGCGCCGTCGACGCGGTCCTTCACCTCCTGCGGGAGGTTGTCGTACGCGGCGGCCATGTCCGCCCACATCGTGTCCCCGCCGAGCGGCGGCGCCTCGCGCAGCTGGAGCACCGCGCCGAGCGCAGGCCGTTCGCGGAAGGTGACATCGGCGTGCCAGACGTTCTCGAAGGTCGGCACGGACCCGCTGCCCTTGTCAAAGCGGACGACGTCGTCGCTGGAGCCGCTGGCGAGCAGCGGATTGGTCTCCAGCTCCCCCCAGTTGCCGGCGAAGGCCCGCTGCTGCGCGGAGGTGAGGTGCTGCCCGCGGAAGAAGAGCACCTTCCACTCCAGCAGCGCCCGGTTCAGCTCCTCGCGCAGCGCGTCCCCGAGCGGTCGCCCCAGGTCCACACCCCGCACTTCGGCCCCGATCGTGCATCCCTGCGGCACCACCTCGAACAGCTCGTACGGCCGCTCCTGCCACCCCTCGGGCAGCCGCCGCAGCGTGCGGGGCCCTTCGTACATCCCGTCCTCGGGCACGTGCGCGTGGCGCAGCGCTGCGGTCGACGGTCCGGCGTTGATGACGGTCATGGAGTCTCTTCTCGTTCGCGTTGTCTGGCGTCGGACGACGGACGGTGTGAGACATGTGCCCTCAAGCGCCGTGAACGAAGGACTCCGGAGACGTACTGCTCCGCCTGATCCGGTCATGCGTGAAGACGACCGGCAAACCCGAACCGCGGCGCCCATCGAGCACACGGCTCGACGGCGACCCGGCTAGCGACCCGAGCGCTCGCACCCGTCCCGATCCGGGACGCGCAGAGGCCCCGTCGTGGTGTCGTAGCGGCATTCGGTCATGGCGACGATTGTGTGAGCCGGGGATTGTCCTGTCAATCGGGCGCTGCACTGGAGCGAGGCGAGCCGCTCGGAGCGGGCGAACCCGGGGATGTAGTGGCGAGGCGGCGCACGAGTGGCGCCGCGCCGCTGAGCACCCGCACGACCCCAGGCGGCCGCTGCGACCAAAGGCCGCATCCCGGACGGCTCGCCCGCCCTGGCGGAAGGACGGCCCAGTTGGAGCGTGTCCGCCCCGGACGGTACTTCGACATGTTCCGTACTCAGAGTGGCTTGATCTGGATTGTTGTGAGCTGGTCAGCCGTGATCTGCTGTCGACGGCCCAAGAGGGCCCAGTTCGGGACGGAGTCGTGGGGTGTCGGAGGGGGCAGATTCTGGGGATCAATCCCGTGTCATGGCGGAGCATCGTGTGCACGGCCGTGTCCATGATGTGCGTGACCGGATGCATGGGTGGCGGTCGGGGCGACGACGTGGCCCCTTCTGCATCCGTGTCTCCAACTGAGACCAGGGTCTCTGCACCGGAACTGATCGCCCCTGACGTGCAGGACGGTGCGCGCGAAGTCGTCGCGCGCGGGCCCACGTCGGCGCGTACGTGGACCTCCGAGGAGTTCAGTGCGCCGCCTGGAGCGCTGTGGATCGGGCTGCGCTGCCAGGCCGCTGATCCGGACGCTGTGGTCACCACGGATGTCATGGGCGCATCGATCGGCAACCTGTGCCGGAAGAACAACCTCCACCAGATCGTCCTCGCAGAGGAACGCGCAGGGCGGTTGACGATAACGGCGGATTCCGGCGCGGTGTGGGTCGTCAGCATTCAGACCGGCCCTGACGAGGTTGCCAGGGACCACTGAGAGGGCGGTGTGGGAGTGTTTAGGTGATTTCTCGTCACCTGAATGTGTGGCAGGGCGGATCCCGCTCAGTCGGTGGCCATGGGCGTGATGGGCCGGTTGCCGGGGCCCAGGCGCATCCGGCGGAAATCGCGTCCCAAGAAATCCCAGGGAAAGGCGCATCTTTGCAGTTCGCAGGGGTGGTATTCCCGCATTTCCCCAGCCACCCCGAACCTGGGGCGGACCGAGGTAAGTGTGGGTATGAGCACCATGCCCCGCCGGACCAGCGGGGCTGATCGCCAAGAAGGGAACATTGTGCACTCTCGCATCAAGGTCGGCATAGCCATCGCTGCCGTCGTACTCGCCAGCGCCGTGACTGCTTCGCCCGCGAACGCCAGCGTATCCAGTGGCTACCTGGATGGCTCTGGAGCTGTGACCAACGACTGGGGCGATGAGGGCCTGCTGTCCACCACCAGCTACAACCACAGCAACCTCGCCGGGTGGTGGCAGCAGATCCTGTACTCGGACGGGTATCTCGAAGCCGGGAGCCAGGATTGCTGGTTCGGGCCGAAAACGGAGGCCGCTACCAAGGCATGGCAGCGCGACCACGGCCTGGTCGCCGACGGCATCGTCGGCCCCAACACCTGGGGCAAGGCAGACGACAAGCTGTACTGGAACAGCAGTCGCGGTTACATCCAGTACCGGGGCGACAAGTACACCCGTGGCCCGATCTACCGTGACTCCCAGGGCCGGTACTACGCCTACTATGAGGGCGCGGCGTACTACGTGTCCTACACCGTCGCTAACGTCCCCACCTGTAGCTGACACCCAACAGCAACCGCCTCCGGGCACCCACCCCGCCGGGCCGGATACACTTCATGGTCTTCACCGAGAGCTTCACCGCCGAGGTGATGTGCCGCTTCCTGGAGCGGATCGCCGGCCACTTCGACCACAAGGTCCATCTCGTGGTCGACGGGCACTCCGCCCACCGCTCGCGGAAGGTCCGTGACTGGCTTGCCGCCCATCCCGACGATGCCAAGCTGCGCTTCCGAACGGCTCGGGAGATTGACGACAGGCTGAAGTGCCTTGATCGATAGAGGTGCCGAGGGTCGAATGGCCTGTGCGCCTGACGCTGGGGGAGTTCATGAGTGATCTCGTCGATCTGTTGCTCCGTGCGCTGAAGGGGCTGACGCGAGTTGCTTCTGCTGCCCTTGAGTACATCAATCTCCGTGATGGAGCACGTGCCTTCAGGCGAGATCTGAGGCGCATGCGCCGGGACGGGAAGTAGCAGCAACCGTAAGGGGCCGGGCCTCGGGAACGCGAGGCCCGGCCCTGCTGTGTCCACTGACGGGCAGCCTGGCGTGTCGGAGGCGTCAGCTCGGCAGGGACGAGACCCCCACCCGCCTTACGTTCAGCTCCGCGCCCTGGCCCCACAGGCGGTTCTCCGGGCGGCTGTGGTCGTCGGCGAAGCGCTGGCGGTGCGGGGCTCCGCGGTCCGGGTCAAAGTAGAAGGCGTCGTGGTCGCTCAGGCGGACCAGGCCGCCGCCGGGGGTGCGGGAGCCGGGCTCCTCGGCGTCCAGGAGGGTGAAGGTGCCCAGTGCGCAGGCAAGTTGGCGTGGGGCGACGGTTTCCGGGGTGCCGCCGTGGTCGAGGATCAGGTGGGTGCGGTCGGCGGGGAGGCGGCCGATGCGGTCGACGCGGAGGACCTCGCGGCTGTCGACCGTCCAGGCGACCGTGCCGGCCGAGCGGTCGTAGGAGATGGCCAGGTCGTGTATGTGCCACGGGCGGCGGTCGGCGACCGGGAGGGCGTAGGAGAAGGCCGCGTAGGTCGCGCCGGGGGAGTGCAGACGCTCGTAGAAGGCGTGGATGCGGCCGTTGGTGACGAAGAAGTCGAAGACCATGCCGGTTTCGAAGTCGATGAGGGACAGCCCGCCGGCGGCGAGGCGCAGATCGGTGTCAGGGTTGCGGGCGAGGAAGCCGAACGGGTGCTGTTCCGTGCCGTGGGTGCGGACGGACAGGGTGGTCGAGCAGGTGAGCACCTGGCCGGGGACGGCGTCGAAGCCCTGGAAGCCCGCCGAGGAGGTGTGGTCGGCGACCGCGTACCACTTGAGGTGGTCGTACGCGCCCGCGCCGCCGTCGCCCTCCTGGGCGGTCGTGGAGACGAAGGCGGGGGCGCCGGTGCGGGGGTTCACACCGGTCGGCACGACCCGCAGACCGGCGGCCGAGGTCGTCGGGACGCCGTCGCCTCCGGGGAGCGAACCGGTCGGGGTGAGCGTCCACTTGGCGTCCGGCCCGCCCGTGGTGAAGCCCGAGCGGAAGTCGTCCCAGACGAGGTCGTAGGCGGGGGAGCCGGCGGCGTGTGACGCCCCGGCGGGGATCGTCGCGGCGGCGGCCGCCGCGCCCAGTGCCGCGGCTCCGCGCAGAAGTGTTCTGCGGTGCATCTCTCTCGTCTCGCTCTCTGGAGGTGGACGGACAGGAGGAAGGGGCCGGGGCCTTCTACGCAGGCCCCGGCCCCTTCACGTCACGGCGACGGCTGCTCAGGCCGCCTCGAAACCCCGCTTCAGCGCGGACCCGATCTCCACGGCGCGGCGGGCCTGGAACTCGACCGACGACAGGTTGTCCTCGGCCACGTTGCTCGGGTTGTTGCCGGAGACGCTGCTCGCGCCGTACGGGTTGCCGTTGGCCTCGGCGAACTGGACCGGGTCGGCGAAGCCGGGCGGCACGATGATCGCGCCCCAGTGGTAGAAGGTGTTGTTCAGGGCCAGCACGGTGGACTCCTGGCCGCCGTGCGTGGTGGACGTCGAGACGAACGACGACACCACCTTGTTGATCAGCTTGCCCTGGAACCAGAGGCCGCCGGTGGTGTCGATGAACTGCTTGAGCTGCGCGGCCGGCAGGCCGTAGCGGGTGGGCGTGCCAAAGAGCAGGACGTCCGCCCACTCCAGGTCGGCCAGGGTGGCCTCGGGGATGTCCTGGGTGGCGGCGGCGTGCGCGGCCCAGGGCTCGTTGGAGGCGACGACCGACGCGGGGGCCAGTTCGGCGACCTTGAGCAGACGCACCTCGTCGGCTCCGGCCTTCTCCGCCGAGGCGGCCGCGGCCTTGGCCATCTCGTAGACGTTTCCGGTGGAGGAGTAGTAGATGACGGCGACATTGGTCATGGCTGGCTGGCTCCCTCATCAGCGCGTGGAATGACCCTCACCTTGGGGGGTGCGGGGAACGGCGGGCAATCGGCGGCGGCGGACTATGTCAACTGCGAGGTGTACGAGGCCGGTTCAGGCGTACGAGGCCGGTTCAGTCGTGCGGAAGGTTGTCGAGGTAGGACCGGACGTTGCGGCGGGTCTCGGCCACGCTGTCGCCGCCGAACTTCTCCG
>NZ_JADWYQ010000060.1 GCF_022414575.1 Streptomyces sp. MUM 178J
TTCACGGCATGGGTCCGCACAGGGTGAGGCATTCCGAGAGTTCCAATATCCGACTGCACCATTACACCGGGTCGTGGGAGCCGGTTCCAAGGTCCGCATCGCGGTCCGGAGCGCCTACACCCGGGCCGCGTGACTCCTGCACCGTTCGGCTTGTGCAACAACCGTGCAAGACGATCTTCGAGAAGGGTTGTTTGCACAGGTCAGAAGCTTTGTCTATGAGTTCCGCGACATTTGATCGACAAACGTCGCCGGCCGCCAACCGGCCCACAGGCCCACCGGTTGGTCACGGCGGTCGGGTCTGTCCGCCGTCTTCGTCCTCGTCGCTCTGGGCCTCGGGCAGCGGCGGGCCGCCGATGTCCGGGGTGCTTCGCGACACCATCTCGGAGAGTCGTCTGACGGCGTCCTCGATCTCCGCCTGGGTCTGGTTCCGTTCGGCAACGGTCGCGGAGAGCAGCAGCGCCGTGAGCGCGGCGGCGCCGTTGAAAGCCTGCAGGGAGATCATGTCGGCGAGCAGGCTGTGACCGGCGAACGGACCTGTCTCGCGGGTGGCGGCGAGAACGGCGAAGGTGGACAGGGCCAGCGCGCAGGGCGCGGCTCCAGGTTGCTGGAAGCGGAAGGCAGCCCAGGTCAGCAGGGGAAAACCGAGGAAGAGCAGTGACGCGGGGGCGGTTTCGAGGAGAAGGAGACCGAAGGCGGCGGTGGCTGCGGCAAGCAGTGCTCCCTCTGCCCACCGGGATGGAGGGATGTGTTTCGGCCGGTGCGCTGAGCGGAGTACCAGCAGCACGGGCGTGACCAGAAGGACGCCCATGGCATCGCCGGTCCACCAGACCCACCAGGTGGGCCAGAATGTTTCGGTGGGCAGGGCTTGAGCCAGATACAGCGTGGTGCTGCCCACGGTCGCGCTGATGAGCATGCCGGTGAACCCTCCGAGGAAGACCAGCGCGAGTGCGTCCTGGAAGCGGTTCATCCTGATGCGGAACCCGGTGCGGCGAAGCAGTGCGTAGGAACACAGGGGCGCGAGTGTGTTGCCTGTCGCGATGGCCAGAACGACAGGGGCCGACGGCCCGAGGGGGAGGTTGACCAGAAGGGCGCCGAGCGCGATCCCGGGCCAGACCCGCGGGCCGATCAGGAGCAGGCCGGTCAGGGCGATGCCGGTCGGGGGCCACAGTGGCGTGACCTGGCCGCGCACGAGTTGCTGGAGCAGTCCCAGCTTGCCGGAGGCGTAGTAGAGCGCGGCGACGGCGACGATCTGCAGGGCCGCCGTGGCGCCGCGGCGGAGCATGTCGCGGCGCGCGACCGTCATCGGGGAGCCCTCCCCGTGGCGCTGCTGCGCTGTTCACCGTCCGCCGGCTCTGCCGGTTCCGCCATTGCGCCGCCCATCTGTGTGACCTTCCGCCATATGCGCCGTCGGGTTGCTCCGGGTGACCGCTCGTGGTGGTGTCGCCGCCCTGGCGGTTCCGCCTCAGCCGTGTCGCTCTGGGTCGGTGCGGCTGCGGCTCGGCGTGCGCAGGGCGAGGAGGGCCATGTCGTCGTGCCTGTCGCTGGGGTTGTGGTCGGCCAGGGCCTGCACGAAGTCGTGCAGGGGCAGGGAGGCGTGCGCGGTGGCGACGTCGGCGAGTTCGCTCAGGGTTTCGTCAATCGGGTGGTCGGGGTGTTCGATCAGACCGTCGGTGAAGAAGACCACGGTGGTGTCCGGGGGCAGGGGGCGAGTGTGGTCGGGGCGGGGCCGCCTGCTGTCGACGTTCAGCGGCAGTCCGGGCTCAGCGAAGAGGTATTCCGCCTGGCCGTCGGGGGTGATCAGCAGAGGCGGGACGTGGCCCGCGCTGCTCCAGAGCAACCTCCAGGCTGCACCGTCGGGTTCGATGCGCGCCAGGCTGGTGGTGGTGACGGGGTTGTCGGTGATGGCCTCCAGGGTGCGATCGAGTTGGGTGAGGACGGCACTGGGCGGAGTGCGCAGGGTGAACAGCAGCGCGCGCAGCATGTGGCGGGTGGAGGCCATGGCGGCGGCGGCATCCAGATCGTGGCCGACCACGTCGCCGATGACGACCGCCACCGCGCCGTCCGGAAGCGGGATGGCGTCGTACCAGTCGCCGCCCAGATGGTGGGGTTCGGCAGCGGGACGGTAGATGGCTGCGGCGTCGAAGGGCCGCAGGTCGGGCAGCATCGGCAGCAGACGCCGCTGGAACTGTTCGGAGCCGGCACGGACCTGTTCGAGGAGTCTGACGTTCTCGATCGCGACGCCGGCGGCGCTGGCCAGGGCGACGACGATGTTCTCGTCGCCGACGTCGAAGGGCCGTCCGTCGCGTCGCTCGGAGAGGTAGAGGTCGCCGTAGACATCGCCGCGGACGCTGATGGCGACGCCGAGGAAGGCGCGCATAGGAGGGTGGCCGGGAGGGAAGCCGACCGAGGCCGGGTGGGAGGAGATGTCGTCCACCCGCAAGGGCTGCGGATGGTGGATCAGGTACCCGAGTACGCCTCTGCCGCGAGGAAGACCCACGTCGGCCAGCGCTTGGCGATCCTGCTCGTCCAGGCCGACCGCGACGAACTGCGCCAGCTGCTCGCCGGACTCGTCAAGAACCCCGAGCGCCCCGTAGCGGGCGCCGACCAGGTCCATGGCGGTGGTCACGATGCGGTGCAGCACGGAGGGCAGCTCCACCTCCCGGGTGATCTCCACCACCGCCTCCAACAGGCCCTGAATCCGGTCCTTCGCGGCGGCCAGGGCGCGCAGCTGAGCATCGATCCTGCTCAGTTCGGCGTTCAGGCGCTCCAGGGGGCCGACGCGGGACTGCCGTGTGCCCTGTTCTCTCTCCTCGCCGCCCGCCATCACCCTCGCCTGCTCTGCCGGTACTCGCTCGCGGTGGCCTCCGGTCGTCCGGGGCCGGCGCCGGTCTGGATCAGCGTGCCCCTGAGAGTGCGCCGCTCGGCGGTCACCGGGAGGACCGGCCGGGCGGGCACGCCGGCCGCGGCGATCGCGGCGATCCGCCGACCGCCCGGGACGGGCAAGCCGCACACCCGCGGCTCGGACCGCACTCGGGCGGCGCGGCTCGACCAGGGCGGGACCGATCGGCTGCATCGGGCACAACTCCGTGCCGGGACGGCAGGGGCTGCACGGCCGTCCCGGCGGATCCGTTCACACAGCCACTCATGTGGGCGGTACACCCCGGCCTCCCCGGCACGACCGTGATCAAACAAGACCACAGGGTGGCACAGCCGAATAGCCCAATCCCCTCATTACTCCGCAAGCGGCATGCCACATACGGACCGGTCAAGGCGGCTCCGGGCGCTCAGGGCCCCGCCCGGGCCCTGAGCCCGGTCGGATGCCCGATGCCCCCCGCCCGCCGGAAACTGCGGATCCGGACGGCGGCGACCGCGACGCCGGTGGGTCGGGGCGGTCAGGCCAGGTGGGCGAAGTGGATGGCGTCGGCTGCGGCGCTGCCGGCGGTGACGGCGGGAACGGCTCCCTGTTCCCAGGTCTGGCCGGTGAGGTCGCCGGCGGCGTAGAGGCCGGGGATGCTGGTCTGGCGGCCGTCGTCCACGGTGACGTAGCCGTCGCTCAGGGCCAGGCCGTGCTCCGCGACCATGCGCTCGACGAGGGGGACCTGCCGCTGCGGCTGCGGCCAGAGCAGGGTCTGGCGGTTCAGGAGGGTGCCGTCGGCCAGTTCCACGGCGCGCAGGTCGCCGTCGGTGTGGTGCAGGCGGGTGATCTCGCCCTGGACGAGATCGCTGCCCTGTTCCTGCAGGCTCCGGCGCAGTTCGTCGGCGCCGGGCAGTGTGGGCGGGGCGATGGCGATGGCGTCGCCGGTCCAGGCGCGGAAGGCGGTGGCGGCCATGGCGAGGTAGGCGGGCTCGTCGGCGACCAGGGCCCAGGTTCGGTCGGCGTTCTCCTCGCCGATGCAGAAGGGGCAGTGGATCACCGTGCGGCCCCAGCATGCGGCGAAGCCCTCCACGCCGTCGGGGTGCTGGTCGATGACGCCGGTGGCCAGGATGACATTGCGGGCCCAGGCGGTGGTGCCGTCGTCGGTGCGCACGGTGAAGCCGTCGCCGGGCAGCGGGGTGATCTCGCCGACCGTGGCGTCGAGCCGCTGGGCCAGTCCGTAGCGGTCCAGCTCCTCCCAGGCGCGGGAGCGCAGCTCGTCGGGGGTGGCGCCCTCCAGGCCGATCAGGCCGTGCACACCGCGGGAAGCGGCGTTGCGGGGCGGGGCGGGGGACTCGATCACCAGGGTGCGGCAGCGGTAGCGGGTCAGGGTCAGCGCGGCGGTCAGTCCGGCGGGCCCGCCGCCGATGATCACGGTGTCGTACTGGGCGGTGGTGTCCATGAGATGTCTCCGAAGGGACTTGACGGAATCGAATGACCGGCAGTCATACTACTGACCAACGGTCATTCGATCGATCCCATTCCCACGGGAGGAAATGTGACCCACACCACCGGCCACGCTTGCGGCACGCAGGACGGCAACCACACCCACGGACCCGGGGCAGCCTCGTACCCGGACTTCGAGTGGGACGACCTCTACACCGGCGACGGCAGCGACACCGCCGCCCCCGACCCGACGCTCCTCGCCCCCGCCGACGGGCTGCCCCCGGGCAGGGCCCTGGACCTGGGCTGCGGCGCCGGCGGCAACGCCCTCGCGCTCGCCGAACGCGGCTGGCGCGTCACCGGCGTGGACCTCGCCCCCCGCGCCATCGCCTCCACCCGCGCCAGCGCCTGCGCCCGCGGCCTGGACGACCGGATCGAACTCGCCGTCGCCGACAGCGCCACCTGGCAGCCCGAGACCGCCTACGACTTCGCCCTCAGCTCCTACGCGCTGCCGCCCCGCGGCCCCGCCCGCACCGCAACCCTCGCCGTCCTGGCCACCGCACTCGCCCCGAGCGGGATCCTGGCCCTCGGCGAATGGGACGAGGATGCCTGCGACTGGGGAGAACCCGGCGACCTCGCCACACTCGCCGAGCTGACCGAAGCCCTCACCGGCCTCGGCCTGGACATCGTGCGCGCCGAGCGGCAGGTGGTGCCGCGGATCCAGCACCCCAGCGAGGATCACGCGGTCATCGTCATTGCCCGCAAGCCGCATGACACCCTGGAGGCCACACGCTGACCGGCCCACCGGCAGCCCCCACCACCGAGGAGAGCCCGTGCCCGCGGAGAGGTCCGCAACCACCCAGCCGACCGGACGCTTCCAGCCCCCCGACGTCCGCCGCCGCCAGATCCTCGACGCCACGGCCGGCCTGCTCCTGGACGACGGATACGAGGCGCTGACCGTCAGCAAGGTCGCCGCCCGCGCCGGGGTCGCCAAGGGCACGGTCTACCTCTACTTCGACTCCAAACAGGAACTCCTGGCCGCCCTCCAGGCCGAGATGTGGGACCGGATGCTCCAGCAGCCCGCCGCTCTACTGGCCCAGCCCGGCCTGACCTGGACCGAACGCCTCGACGGCCTCGTCGCCGCCTGGATCGCCGCGGAGCAGGACCACCACGAGCTCTACCACCGGCTCTTCCACGAGCCCGGCGGCGCCACCGGCGAGGAACCCATGACCGCCGCACGCGACCTGCTCGTCACCCTCCTCGCCGAAGGCCACAGAGCCGGTGAGTTCGACGTCCCCGACCCCGAGCTCACCGCCGACTTCCTCACCCACGCCTACACCGGCCCCTGCCACCACACCAAGACCGGCGCCGACATCACCACCGCCGTCCAAGCCCTCTTCCGCCGCGTCGTCGCCGCCCGCCCGACGAGCCACGCCTGACGAGTGGTTCGGCGGCCACGCGGGCCGGGTCCCGGAGTCCTCGGATGAATCAGTCCGGCTCCGGGAGGGCCCGTTCGCGGATGCGGGCCGCCATCAGGGCCACGTCGTCGGCCGCGTGGGCGGCGTCGAGGCGGGCGAGGACCTCGTCGGCCAGTTCGTCGACCGTGCAGCCGGGGCGTGGGCGGAAGCGGGCGAGGCGGGCGAGGGAGGTGTCGATGTCCTCGCCCCGGCGTTCCACCAGGCCGTCGGTGAACAGCAGCAGCGTGTCCTCGGGGCGGAGCCGGCGGCTGACGATGTCATAGCCGCCGAGGCCCGTGCCCAGGGGCGGGCCCACGGGCACGTCGACCAACTCGGCGGCGCCGTCGCCGGCGAAGACGGCGGGCGGCAGATGGCCGGCGCTGGAGAACGAGACGATGCCGCGGGCCGGGTCCACGCGGGCGAGCAGGCAGGCCGCGGGGCGGCGGGACGCGGCGTCGGAGATGGCCATGTCCAGGCGGCGCAGCACCCGGTGGGGCGGCAGGTCGGCGGCGGCGACGTCGCGGAGTGCGGCGCGGTAGCTGTTCATGTCGACGGCCGAGGCCACGCCGTGGCCCATCACATCGCCCATGACGAGCAGTGTGCGGCCGAAGTGGAGGCGCACGGTCTCGAACCAGTCGCCGCCCACCAGGTCCCCGGTCCCTGCGGGCAGATAGCGGGTGGCGAGCTGGAGGTTGGGGTGCGGCAGGCCGGGGTCGGTCAGCAGGGCGCGCTGGAGCTCGACGCCCGTGCGCCGGGCCTCGGCATAGCGGCGGGCGTGGTCGACGGCGAACGCGGCGCGCAGCGCGGCCGACTGTGCCAGGAGTACGTCGTCGCGGGTGAAGCGGGAGTGCGCACGTGCCGCCAGGACCACGCCCAGCGCCCGTTCGCGGGCGATCAGGGGCGCGGCGAGCCACCGGTCGTCGAGGACGGGGCGGCCTTCCCGGATCGCCCGTTCTGCGACGGCCGCGGCGGCGGGGTCGGCGAGCAGTTCCGTCCTGCCGGCCGCCGCGGTGCGCCGCAGCGGTGCGGCCGCCGGGTCGGGGGCCGCCGTCAGATCGACGGCGGCGGCGTCGGCGAGGGCGGTGCTCACATAGCGGGCGAGTTCCTCGCAGGTGGTCTCCGCGTCGAGGGTCGTGCCGATGCGGTCGGCCGCGGCCCCGACATGGAGGCGGGGCGGCGGGCCGGGGGCCTGTTCGATCAGTACGCCGATGAGGCCGAGCGCCTGGGAGCGTGCCCCGGTCATCCGCTGCCAGGTGCAGCGGCGGCCGGGGCTCGCGTGGGTGCGCGGGCGTCCGTCGGCGAGGACGGCGGCCAGCAGTCCCGGCGGCCCGGCGACGTCCGCGGCCCGGGCGCCGACGGGCCGGCCTTCGAGGCCGCCGGCCGGTTCCCCGGTCATCCGGCGGTACGCGTCGTCCGCGAAGAGGTAGTTCGCGTCCGCGTCCAGCAGGGCGACCCCCGCCACGGCGGGCGAGTCGTCGGCGCACACGTTCGCCTCCTCCCTCTCACACCCGTCTCGGACTGTCGTCACGGCTCGGGGGTGAAACCTCCTTGCAGGCGTTCGAGGTCGGAGGGCCGCACCTGGATGGCGAACAGCGCGATGAACGCGCCGATCACGGCGAAGGCGGCCGCGGTGACGAAGGCCGCCGAGGCCCCGGCGGTGAGCACCTGGTCGCCCCAGGGCGGCGGGAGTTCCCTGGTGCGCGCGAACTCGGCGCGCTGGGCGGGAGTGGCGTCGGCCAGGAAGGACGGGATGAGCTCACGGGCCTTGTTGGCGCTGTACGTCCCGGCGACGGTGACGAGGATCGACAGTCCGAGCGAACCGCCCACCTGCTGGGTGGCGTTGAGGATGCCCGACGCCGCGCCCGACTCGTGCGGCGGGACCCCGGACAGCGCCATCAGTGTCAGCGACACGAACTGCAGCCCCATGCCGAGGCTGAAGACGAGCATGGGCCCGAGGATGCTGCCGGCGTAGGTCGAGTGGATGTCGGTCAGCGTCAGCCAGGACAGCCCGGCGGCGGACAGCAGCGCGCCGACGACCATGAACGGCTTGGGGCCGTACCGGGGCAGCAGCTGCGAGGCCGTCCCCGCGCCGACCGCGATGACCGCGCTGACGGGCAGGAAGGCGAGCCCGGCCTGCAGCGGGCTGAAGTCCAGCACGTTCTGCACGAAGAGGGTGAGGAAGAAGAACATGCCGAAGATCGCGGCGGCGAGGCAGAGCATCATGCCGTAGGTGGCGGCGCGGTTGCGGTCTGCGAACATCTTCAGCGGGGTGATCGGCTGCCGGGAGCGCCGCTCGATCAGGAAGAAGGCCGACAGCAGCACCACGGCCCCGCCGAAGGCGGCCAGGGTCAGTCCGTCCCGCCAGCCCTGCTGGGCGGCGCGGATGAAGCCGTAGACGAGTGACACCATGCCGGCGGTGGAGGTCAGCGCGCCGGCGAAGTCGAAGTTGCCGGGGTGGCGTTCGGACTCCTGGATCCAGCGGGGAGCGGCCAGTGCGATCAGCAGTCCGATGGGGACGTTGACGAAGAACACCCAGCGCCAGTCGAGCCATTCGACGAGGATGCCGCCGGCGAGCAGTCCGATCGCGCCGCCGCCGGCGGAGACGGCCGCGAAGACGCCGAACGCCCGGTTGCGGGCCGGTCCTTCGGCGAAGGTGGTGCTGATCAGCGCGAGCGCGGTCGGGGAGGCGACGGCCCCGCCCATGCCCTGCAGGGCGCGTGCGGCGAGCAGTTGGCCGGGGTTCTGGGCGAGCCCGCCGAGCAGCGAGGCCAGGACGAAGAGCAGGATGCCGAAGATGAAGACCCGTCTGCGTCCGAGGATGTCGCCGGTTCTGCCGCCGAGCAGCAGGAGTCCGCCGAAGGTCAGCGTGTAGGCGTTGATGACCCACGAAAGGTTGGTGGTGGAGAAGTCGAGCGCTCGCTGGATGTGCGGGAGCGCGATGTTCACGATGGTGATGTCGAGCACCACCATGAGCTGGCACGAGGCGATGATCAGAAGCGCGATCCCGCTGCCGTCGCCCTTGTGCGAGGCGGCGGTCCGCGGCGGTGGCGTCGGCTGCGAGCTGGTCATGGTGCACCGTGCCCTCGTGTGAGGGCCAGCAGACGTGACCGCCCACGCTTCGACGGTAAGGCCGCCTCCTCCGCCCCACCAGTCGATCACACCGGGGCGGAGGGTGAATGAGCTGGTCAGAGAGGTGAGGAAGGCGGCTCAGGGGAGCACGGCGAAGCCGTCGAGCTCGACGAGCGCCCGGTCGTCCCAGAGGCGTACGACGCCGATGACGGCCATTGCCGGGTAGTCGCGGCCGGCGAGCCGCCGCCAGATCCGGCCCAGTTCGGGGGTGTGCGCACGGTAGTCGGCGACGTCCGTGGCATAGACGGTGACCCGGGCGAGGTCGCGCGGGGCGCCGCCCGCCGCGGCGAGGGCGGTGAGCAGATTCGCGAGTGCGGTCTCGAACTGCTCGGGCAGCGTGTCCCCGACGACGGCCCCGTGGCCGTCGAGCGCGGTCTGCCCGGCCAGGAACACCACGCGCGAGCCGGTGGCGACGACGGCGTGCGAGAAGCCCGCGGGCGGGGAGAGTTCGGCCGGGTTGCGGCGGTCCAGGCTCATACGGGCGACTCCTCGGCGGGTCCTTCCTCGGCGGGGCCTTCCTCGGCAGGCGGCTTGGCGCCGGGCGCGTGCGGCCCGGCCGGGGCGGCTCCCGTGCCCGGGGGCGGCTCCGGCCGCGAAGAGGGTCCGGCGGCCGAGGAGGAACCGGAAGGCCGGCCCCGTCCCGTATCCGACGGCCCTGCGGCCGCCCGCACCAAGCCCCCGGCCCGCATTGTCGCCGGCGAGGGTCCCGTGTCCGGGGTCGCGCTCGTGGACTGAGGCGCTCCCCCGGTCGGAAAGTGCCCGGCGGCCGGAGCCCCGGCGGGGGGCGCGGCCGCGTCCGATCCCCGGCCGGCGGCAGCGTAGAGCCGGCGGGCGATGACCGTGCGCTGGACCTCGGTGGCGCCCTCGTAGATCCTGGGCGCCCTCACCTCGCGGTAGAGGTGTTCCAGCAGATGTCCGCGACGCAGCGCCTGGGCGCCGTGTAGTTGGACGGCCGCGTCCACCACATACTGGGCCGTCTCCGTGGCCAGCAGCTTCGCCATCGCCGAGCGGGCGGGGACATCGGCTGCCCCGTCGTCGTACGCGGCGGCGGCGGCGTAGACGAGCAGCCTGGCGGCCTCGGTGCGGGTGGCCATCTCGGCGACCGTGTGGGCCACGGACTGGAGGTCCATGAGCGGCCCGCCGAAGGCGGTGCGGGCCGCCGTGTGCGCCAGCGCCGCGTCCAGGGCGGCCTGCGCCATGCCGACGGCGAACGCGCCGACGCTGGGGCGGAACAGGTCGAGGGTGCGCATCGCCACCCGGAAGCCGCGGTCCGCCTGGCCCAGGACGTCGTCGGGGCCGACCGGAACGCCGTCGAAGGCGAGGGCGCCGATCGGGTGCGGGGAGAGCATCTCCAGCGGGGAGCCTGACAGGCCGGGACGGTCGGCCGGGACGAGGAAGGCGGTGATGCCGCGGGTACCCGCGCCCTCGGCCGTACGGGCGAAGACAGTGTAGAAGTCCGCCTCCGGGGCGTTGGAGATCCAGCACTTCTCGCCGCTGAGCCGCCAGCCGGGGCCGTCCGGCGCCGCCTTCAGGGCGATGGCCGCCGCGTCCGAGCCGGCTTCCGGCTCGCTGAGCGCGAAGGCGGCGACGGCCCGCCCGGCGGCCACCTCGGGCAGCCAGCGTTCCCGCTGCGCCCCGGTGCCCGCCTGGTGCACCGGGGCCGCCCCCAGCCCCTGGAGGGCGAGGGCGGTCTCGGCCTCCGTACTGCCGTGGGCGAGGGATTCGCGCAGCAGGCAGAGTTCCAGCGCACTGCCCGTGAAGACCCTTCTGAGCAGGCCCAGTTCGCCGAGCGCGGCGACCAGGGGGCGGTTGACGCGGCCCGGCTCGCCCGCCTCGGCGAGCGGCCTGAGCCGTTCGGCGGCGAGCGTGCGCAGTTGCGCACACCAGGCGATCTGTGCCGGGTCGAGTGAGAATACGGACATTCGTGCCCCACTCCCTCTGTCGCTATCGCGAACCATTGACTGTCGTCACCATCACGATACGCTCCTTGTGCGACGCCACCGCGACAAGGCCGCCACCACGGCAAGGGGGGCGAACGACCATGGAGCTGACACCCTCGGCCCATCTCGACACCTTCGCGCGCGACCGGCTGCCGCCGACCGCACAGTGGCCCGATCTGCTGTACGGGCCGCCCGGGCCGTCCTATCCCCGGCGGCTGAACTGCGCCGTGGAGCTGCTGGACGCCACCGTCGAACGCTTCGGGCCCGGACGGCCCGCCTTCCGCACCGGCTCCGGCGAACTGTGGACCTACGGGCGGCTCCGCGAGCAGGTCGACCGGATCGCGCATGTGCTGACGGCCCGCCTGGGCGTGGTGCCGGGGAACCGCGTCCTGCTCCGCGGGCCGACCACTCCCCTGCTGGCCGCCTGCTGGCTGGCGGTGCTGAAGGCGGGCGCGGTGGCCGTCACCGTGCTGGCCCAGCAGCGCGCCCGGGAACTGCGGACGATCTGCGAACTCGCCGAGGTCAGCCATGCGCTGTGCGACGAGCGGTCGCTCGAAGGGCTGACGGAGGCCAAAGCCCCCGGACTGCGCATCACCCCGTACGGCTCCGACGGCACGGACGACCTGCTGCGGCTGGCCGCAGCCGCGCCGCCGGCCCCGTACCCGGCGGTTCCGACGGCGGCCGACGACGTGGCGCTGATCGCCTTCACCTCCGGCACCACCGGGCGGCCCAAGGGCTGTCTGCACTTCCACCGCGATGTGCTGGCCGTCGCCGACACCTTCTCCGCACAAGTGCTGCGCCCGGAACCCGAGGACGTCTTCGCGGGCAGCCCTCCGCTGGGCTTCACCTTCGGCCTCGGCGGCCTGGTCGTCTTCCCCCTGCGGGCGGGGGCCTCCGCGCTGCTGCTGGAGCAGGCGGGGCCGAAGCAGCTGCTGCCGGCGATCGCGGAGCACCGGGTGTCGGTGCTTTTCACCGCGCCCACCGCCTACCGGGTGATGCTGGAGAGCCTCGGCCGGGACGGCGGCGGGCACGACCTCGGCTCGCTGCGGCGCTGCGTGTCGGCCGGGGAGAACCTCCCGGCGGCCACCTGGCGTGCCTGGCACGAGCGGACCGGCCTGCGGATCATCAACGGCATCGGCGCGACCGAACTGCTGCATATCTTCATCTCCGCCGCCGACGAGGCGATCCGGCCCGGCGCCACCGGGCTGCCCGTACCGGGCTGGCAGGCGCGGATCGTGGACCCCTCCGGCCGGCCCCTGCCCGACGGCGAGCCGGGACTGCTGGCCGTGCGCGGCCCGGTCGGCTGCCGCTATCTGGCCGATCCGCGCCAGACGGAGTACGTGCGGGACGGATGGAATCTGACCGGCGACACATATGTGCGGGAGCGGGACGGCTACTTCCGCTATGTCGCCCGCGCCGACGACATGATCATTTCGGCCGGGTACAACATCGCGGGGCCCGAGGTCGAGGACGCGCTGCTGCACCATCCGGACGTGGCGGAGGCCGCGGTCGTCGGCCGCCCGGACGAGCTGCGCGGCCAGATCGCCGTGGCGTACGTGGTGCTCCGCGAAGGCGTGGCCCCAGGGGACGACGCCGTGCAGGCGCTGAACGCCGCGGTGCGGGAACGGCTCGCCCCGTACAAGTGCCCGCGCTCCATCGTCTTCCTCGACGCCCTGCCGCGCACCGCGACCGGGAAGCTCCAGCGCTTCAGGCTGCGGGACCTTCGGTGAACCCTGGCTCTAGAGTGATCACGTGGCCGAGCAGCACACTCCCCGCTCCCTGATCGTCACCCTGTACGGCGCGTACGGACGCGAACGGCCGGGGCCGCTTCCCGTGGCCGAACTCATCCGGCTCCTCGCGGTCCTCGGCGTGGACGCCCCGTCCGTACGCTCCTCCGTCTCCCGGCTCAAGCGCCGCGGACTGCTGGTCTCCGGGCGTACGGACCAGGGGGCCGCGGGCTACGCCCTGTCAGAGGACGCCCGGCAGCTCCTCGACGACGGGGACCGGCGGATCTACGCCCGCACCTCCCCCGAGCTGTCCGAAGGCTGGGTGCTCGCGGTGTTCTCGGTGCCCGAGTCGGAGCGGCACAAGCGCCATCTGCTGCGCTCCCGGCTGTCCCGCCTGGGCTTCGGCTCCGCCGCACCGGGCGTGTGGATCGCGCCGGCGCGGCTGTACGAGGAGGCCAGGCACACCCTGCGGCGGCTGCAACTCGACCCGTATGTGGAGCTGTTCCGCGGCGAGCACCTCGGCTTCGCGCCGACGGCGGAGGCGGCGGCCCGCTGGTGGGATCTGACGGCCATCGCCAAACAGCACGAGCAGTTCCTCGATCTGCACGAACCGGTGCTGCGGGGCTGGGAGTCGCGCGAGGACACCCCGCCCGAGGAGGCCTACCGGGACTATCTGACGGCCCTGGACTCCTGGCGGCGTCTGCCGTACGCGGACCCCGGGCTGCCGGAGGCGCTGCTGCCGCAGGGCTGGCCGGGCGGCCGCTCGGCCGAGGTCTTCGCACGGCTGCACGCGCGGCTGCGGGACGCGGGGGCGGAGTTCGTCGACACGGCCCGAGGAGCCTAGTGCCCTCCCGGCGGGCCTGCCCTGTCGCGCCGCCCTGCACCGCACTCCCCCTGGGCCCTGCGGGCCCGGGAGGCGCCCCCACGCTGCGTTGACCGAAAGCCCGAGCAGCTCCGCTCCGAGGACTTCCGGCCGCCTTGCGGTCTCGAGGACACGGCCTTCAGGCCGTACCGGGGTCTGGAGGGGGAAGCCCCCGGTTGCCGGAGGGGGCCCTAAGGGTCCAGGGTGAGACGGGGCTTGGGCGCCTCGGTGCGGCCCGTAGGGGGTTTGCGGCTGCCCGCGCGGTACGGCGGCGGCCAGGGCGCCGCCTCGCCCGCGTACTCCTGGTCGGCCGCCGCGTGCAGGGTCCAGTGCGGATCGTAGAGGTGGGGGCGGGCCAGGGCGCACAGATCGGCCCGGCCGGCCAGGAGGATCGAGTTGACGTCGTCCCACGAGGAGATCGCGCCCACGGCGATCACCGGGATCTGCAGCTCGTTGCGGATGCGGTCGGCGTAGGGCGTCTGGTAAGAGCGGCCGAACTCGGGGCGCTCCTGAGGGACGACCTGGCCGGTGGACACGTCGACGGCGTCCGCGCCGTGGGCTGCGAAGGCACGGGCGATCTCGACGGCGTCGTCCGCGACGGCGCCGCCGGGGAACCAGTCGACGGCGGAGATGCGGACCGTCATCGGCTTGTCGTGGGGCCAGCGCTCGCGTACGGCGTCGAACACTTCGAGAGGGTAGCGGAGGCGGCGGGAGAGGCTGCCGCCGTAGGCGTCGGTGCGGTGGTTGGTCAGCGGGGAGAGAAACCCGGAGAGCAGATAGCCGTGGGCGCAGTGGAGCTCGAGCAGGTCGAACCCGGCGTGCGCGGCACGGCCTGCCGCCGCGGCGAACTGCTCCCGGATCTCGGTGAGCCCGGCGCGGTCAAGCGCGTGCGGCACCTGGTTGACCCCCGCGCGGTACGGCAGCGGGGAGGCCGCGGCCAGCGGCCAGTTGCCGTGGTCCAGCGGCTGGTCGATGCCCTCCCACATGACCTTGGTGGAGCCCTTGCGGCCCGAGTGGCCGAGCTGCACGCCGATGGCCGTGCCGGGCGCGCTGGTGTGGACGAAGTCGGTGACACGCCGCCAGGCCTCGCTCTGGCCGGGGGTGTACAGGCCGGCGCAGGCGGGCGTGATCCGGCCCTCGGGGCTGACGCACACCATCTCGGTCATCACCAGACCCGCGCCGCCGAGGGCGCGGGCGCCGAGATGGACGAGGTGGAAGTCTCCGGGGACGCCGTCCTCGGCGGCGTACATGTCCATGGGCGAGACGACGACGCGATTGCGCAGCGTCAGTCCGCGCAGCCGGAACGGCGTGAACATGGGAGGTGTGCCGGGCGGGCAGCCGAAGTCCCGCTCCACGGAATCGGTGAAGGCACGGTCGCGGAGCCTGAGGTTGTCATGGGTGACGCGCCGGCTGCGGGTGAGCAGGTTGAAGGCGAACTGGCGGGGCGGCTGGCCCAGATAGCCGCCGAGCTCCTCGAACCAGCGCAGGCTCGCGGCGGCGGCGCGCTGGGTGGACTCGACGACGGGGCGGCGCTCGGCCTCGTATGCGGCGAGCGCTTCGGGGAGCGTGGGCTGCTCCTCGATGCACGCGGCGAGTGCGAGCGCGTCCTCGACGGCGAGCTTGGTGCCGGAGCCGATGGAGAAGTGGGCGGTGTGGGCGGCGTCGCCGAGCAGCACGGTGTTGCCGTGGGTCCAGCGGTCGTTGACGACGGTGCGGAAGGCGGTCCAGGCGCTGCTGTTTCCGCGCAGCGGCCGTCCGCCGAGGGCCTCGGCGAAGATCTTGGCGCAGCGCTCGGCGGACTGCTGCTCGTCGCAGTCCGCGAGACCTGCGGCGCGCCAGACCTCCTCGCGCATCTCGACGATGACGGTGGAGGCTCCTGACGACTGCCGTTCCGGCCCGGAGGGCCTCGTCGAGGGGAGACGTCGGGCATACGGGTAGGCGTGGAGCTGCATCACGCCGTGCTCGGTCTCGGCGATCTCGAAGCGGAACGCGTCGAACGCGAAGTCGGCGGAGAGCCATATGTAGCGGCAGCGGTGAGTGGTGATCCGCGGGCCGAAGGCGTCGGGGTGCTCGGAGCGGGTGGTGCTGTGCACCCCGTCAGCGGCGATCACGAGGTCGTGTGTGCGGGCGAGTTCCGCCGCGGGCGGGGCGGGTGTGCCGAAGCGGAGCTCCACGCCGAGGCCGCGGCAGCGCTCGTGCAGGATCTGGAGCAGTCGGCGTCTGCCGAGGGCGGCGAAGCCGTGGCCGGTGGAGGTGAGGGTACGGCCGTGGCAGACGATGTCGATGTCGTCCCAGCGGACGAACTCGCGCCGCAGCGCGCGGTAGACGTCGGGGTCGGCGTGCTCGATGCCGCCGAGGGTCTCGTCGGAGAGGACGACGCCGAAGCCGAAGGTGTCGTCGGGGGTGTTCCGCTCGTGGACGGTGAGGGTGCGGGCGGGGTCGAGCCGCTTGAGCAGCGCGGCGGCGTAGAGGCCGCCGGGGCCGCCGCCGATGACGGCGATGCGGAGGGCGCGCGTGGGCGCCGCTGTGTATTCGGGGGCTCCGCCCCCGGACCCCCGCTCCTCAAGCGCCGGAGGGGCTCCATCGGAGCCCGTCCGGGGATCCGGGGGGCTGCCCCCGGTTTCGGGAACTGGGGGTCCTCCCGCGCCCCAGGGCGTAGCGGGAGGGATGGGGGACATCACCGCCCCCGCCACTCGGGCGCGCGCTTCGCCGTGAAGGCCGCGTGGAACTCCGCGTAGTCCTCCCCCTTCATCAGCAGCGCCTGCGTCGACGCGTCCAGTTCGACGGCCGCCGCGAGCGGCATGTCCAGCTCCGCCGTGAGGAGGGCCTTCGTCTGGGCGTGGGCGAGGGCGGGACCCTCGGCGAGGCGGCGGGCGAGGGCGGCGGCGCGGGCGGGGGCCTGGGAGTCGGGGGTCAGTTCGCTGATGAGGCCGATGCGTTCGGCCTCTGCGGCGTCGACCGGTTCGCCCAGCATCAGCAGGCGGGTCGCATGGCCCAGGCCGACGACCCGGGGCAGCAGATAGGCGGCGCCCATGTCGCCCCCGGAGAGCCCCACCTTGGTGAAGAGGAAGGCGAACCGGGCCGACGGGTCGGCGACGCGGAAGTCGGCGGCGAGGGCGAGCACCGCGCCGGCGCCCGCCGCGACGCCGTGGACGGCCGCGACGACGGGGAAGGGACACTCGCGCACGGCCCGCACGACCTGGCCGGTCATCCGGTTGAAGTCCAGCAGCCGGGCGGCGTCCATGGAGAGCGTCGCGCCGATGATCTCGTCGACGTCGCCGCCGGAGCAGAAACCCCGGCCCTCGCCGCCGAGGACGAGGGCGCGTACGGACCGCTCACGGGACAGCTCGGCCAGCAGATCGCGGAGATCCGCGTACGCGCCGAAGGTGAGCGCATTGAGCTTCTCGGGGCGGGCGAGGGTGACGGTCGCGACGCCGTCGTCCGTCGCCAGCCGCAGATGACGCCATTTCTCGGTGCTCTGCGCGGATCCGGTGAAGGGACTCATGGGCGAGTGGCCTCCTTCTGCGAACGGACTGCCGGTGCGAGCGGACTGCCTGCCGCCCTTCGAAGCTATCACCCTTACGTGACTGCCGTCACGTACACGCGATACAGCGGTCAGATGTCCATCTTCGGACATGAACCCGTCTCAGATGTGGCACAGGTCGCATCCCAGACAGACAACCGTTCGTATGGTTGTCGCCACAATCTCCCCGAACGGACAGCGGATCTTGCTCCATGCACCCGGCCACAGCCCGGTCCCCGACCACGGCTCCTGGCATATCGCGCTCCCGCGCACGGCTGCCGCCGTGCCCATAGCGCGCGCCCTGATCCGTACGGCGCTGGCCGAAGCAGGGGGAACGGCGGACAGCGACACCGCCGAGCTGCTCACCGCCGAGCTGGTGGCCAACGCCGTCGAACACGCGGCCGGCGCGGCCCCCGTCGAGTTGGTCGTGGAACTGCTGCCGTCCGGCTGCCGGATAGAGGTCCACGACGGCGATCCGGCGCCGCCCGGCGACCTCACCCCGCCGGGGCCGGGCTGCCAGCCGGACCCCTGGCAGGAGCACGGCCGGGGCCTGCTGCTGCTCCGCACCCTGAGCTCCGCCTGCGGGCACCGCCCCACCCCCGCGGGCAAGGCGGTCTGGTTCACCCTCTCGATGCGGCGCTGACCGGCTCGGGCCGGGTGCCCCGCACGGCGGCCAGCCGTGAACGGCGGCGGCCGTATCGCGCGCACAGCGCCGCCCCGGCCGCGAGGAGCTAGTGCCGCGACCGGCAATGTTTGCCCGTCAAGGAGCGTCGTCCGGTGCGTGCGATCGCAAGGCGGCCGGAAGTCCTCGTAGCGGAGCTGCTCGGGCTTTCGGTCAACGCGGCGTGGGGGTGCCTCCCGGGCCCGCAGGGCCCAGGGGGAGTGCGTGCAGGGCGGCGCGACGGGGCAAAGCTTGCCGGGAGGGGCACTAGGCCGCTTGCGCCCCCAATGTGGCGACCATCACGGCCTTGATCGTATGCATGCGGTTCTCGGCCTGGTCGAAGACGATCGAGTGTTCCGACTCAAAGACCTCGTCGGTGACTTCGAGCTCGCGCAGCCCGTGGTTCTGATGGACCTCCCGGCCGATCGCGGTGCCGAGATCGTGGAACGCGGGCAGGCAGTGCAGGAACTTCACCGCCGTGTTGCCGGTCGCGCGCAGCACGTCCATGGTCACGGCGTACGGCCGAAGGTCCGTGATCCGCTCGTCCCAGACCTCCTTGGGCTCCCCCATCGACACCCAGACGTCCGTCGCGATGAAGTCCGCGCCGCGCACGCCGTCCCCGATGTCCTCGGTGAGGGTGATCCGCGCACCGCTCGTCTCGGCGGCGGCGCGGGCGCGGGCCTGCACCCGCTCGGACGGCCAGTACGCCCGGGGGGCGACGATCCGTACGTCCATGCCCAGCAGTGCGCCGGTCACCAGGTAGGAGTTGCCCATGTTGAACCGGGCGTCGCCGAGGTAGGCGAAGGAGATCTCCTCCAGCGGCCGGTCGCGGTGCTCGGTCATGGTGAGGACGTCGGCCAGCATCTGGGTGGGGTGCCAGTCGTCGGTGAGGCCGTTGTAGACCGGCACTCCCGCATGTGCGGCGAGTTCCTCGACCGCCGCCTGGCTGTCGCCCCGGTACTCGATCGCGTCGAACATCCTGCCGAGGACGCGAGCGGTGTCCTTCACCGACTCCTTGTGCCCCAGCTGCGAGCCCGACGGGTCCAGATACGTGGTCGACGCCCCCTGGTCCGCGGCGGCCACCTCGAAGGCGCAGCGGGTGCGGGTGGACGTCTTCTCGAAGATCAGCGCGATGTTCCTGCCGCGTAGCCGCTGGACCTCGGCCGCCGCCCGCTTGGCGGCCTTGAGTTCCCCGGCCAGCTCGATCAGGCCGCGGAACTCGGCTGCGGTGAAGTCCAGCTCCTTGAGGAAGTGGCGGCCTGCGAGGTGTGTCGCCATAACGGCTGCTCCTGGGTCGCGGTTGCGGTGCGGCTGGAAGTATATACAAGCTCTCGCATTCATATACAGAGCCGGGGTGCGTCGGCGGGGTGCGGGAACGCTAGACGGCGTCCCGCTCGACCGGACAGCTCATACAGCGCGGGCCTCCCCGGCCCCGGCCCAGTTCGCTGCCGGGGATCTCGATCACCTCGATGCCCTGTTTCCGCAGATGGGTGTTTGTGGTGGCGTTGCGCTCGTACGCCACCACCACGCCCGGCTCCACGGCCAGCACATTGCAGCCGTCGTCCCACTGCTCGCGCTCGGCCGAGTGGACGTCCTGGGTGGCGGTGAGCACCCGGATCTCCTTCATCCCCAGCGCCGCGGCGATGGCGCTGTGCATCTGCTCCGGCGGATGGTCGCTGACCCTGAGCCCCTGCGCGCCCTCGGCAGGCTCGATGGTGTACGAGCGGAGCATGCCGAGCCCCGCGTACTGGGTGAAGATGTCCCGGTCGACCATGGTCATGACCGTGTCGAGATGCATCAGCGCACGCCGCTTGGGCATGTCCAGCGCCACGATCGTACGCGCGGAGCCGGCCGCGAACAGGCCCCGCGCCAACATCTCGACGGCCTGCGGAGTGGTGCGCTCGCTCATCCCGATCAGCACCGCGCCATGGCCGATGACCAGCACATCACCGCCCTCGATGGTGGACGGATAGTCGCCCTGCCCCTCCGACCAGTGATGGAACGGCCCGGCCTGCGGCCCGGTGAACAGCGGATGGTGCCGGTAGATCGCCTCAAAGTGCACCGTCTCCCGCTGCCGCGCCGGCCAGCGCATGGCGTTGATGGACACCCCGTCGTAGATCCATGCGGAGGTGTCGCGGGTGAACAGATGATTGGGCAGCGGGCGCAGCAGGAAGTCATCCAGATCCATCACATGGAAGCGGACGGACGTCGGCTCGGAGTGACCGGCGAGGAACTCCCGCTTGGTCATCCCGCCCACCAGCGCCTCGGCGAGATCCGCGGCGGACAGCTCCTCGAACGCGGATCTGAGGTGGTCGGCGGCGAGCGGCCCGTACTCCTTCTCGTCGAAGACCCGGTCCAGGACGAGCTTTCTGGCCTCCGGGATCTCCATCGACTCACGGAGCAGATCGCCGAAGAGGTACACCTCAACGCCGCGGTCGCGCAGCACGTCCGCGAAGCCGTCGTGCTCCTGACGCGCCCGGCGCACCCACAGCACGTCGTCGAAGAGCAGGGCGTCCTTGTTGGACGGCGTGAGCCGCTTCAGTTCCAGATCGGGCCGGTGCAGGATGACCCGGCTCAGCCGCCCGGTCTCGGAGTCGACATGGAATCCCATGCCCTCATCCTCACCGCGCGGTGCGCCGTTCACCCGGCGAACGGCGCACCAGTTTCCGCCCGGGTCTCCGGGCGGAAACCGATGCGGGTCTCCGGGCGGAATCCGATGCGGGTCTCCGGGCAGGCCTCCGGGCGGAGTCCGATGCGGGTCTCCGGCCGGGTTCCGCCCGCATGAGCCGCGGGCGTCACCCGGACTACGCCAGCCGCGCCAGCAGGACGATCAGCCCCACGCCGGCCGCGATGACGCACACCATGGTGGCCACGATCCACCGGCCGTCCTGGGAACCTGCCCGGCCGGAGGCGGGCCGAACGGTGCGGGTGCCGCCGCCTCCCCCGCCGCTCGACCGCGCGGCCGGGGAGGCGGCCGGGCGCGGCGGCCGTCCGTACGCCGTCGTCACCAGGGTCCGCCACACCGCGGCGTCCAGCAGTGGGTCGTCGTCCCGCGTGCCCTCCACGATCTGCCAGAACGCGGCGCGGCCCGCGCGGTCCGACCGGCTCAGCCGCGGCAGCAGCTCGGCCAGTCCGTCGGCCACCTGGGGCTCGCCGCCCAGCGGGCGCACCGCCCAGCGGTACAGGGAAGCGGCGTTGGCGGCCCGCAGATCGTCGCCGGGGCGGCCGGGACGGTCGTCCGTCACCAGCAGGCCCAGATCGAGGACGGCGAGGCACAGCTCGCGCCGCATCTTGTGCGGCCAGCTCGGCCATCTGCGCGCGATCTCGGCCAGCAGCCGGGTCGTCGCCTCGTGGGGAAGGTGCTCGCGCAACGCGTCGACCAGCGCCTCGTCCGCGGCGGAGGCCGGGGCGGAGGGGTTCTGCGGCTGGGCGTCGAGGCCGCCCAGCAGGGTCTGCAGATCCCCGCGGGGCCGCCGGCCGAGCCTGGGGAGGCGTCGGGGCGGCCGGGCCGGCGCCCGCCACTCCGGGAGGACGACCGGGACCTCACCCTGCGGCGTCCGCCAGGCGGGGGATCGCTCCGGCGCGGCCGCGGGCTGCGTCACCGGTTCCGGCGCGCCGTCCGGCGGGGGCGGGAACGCCGACGCGGTACGGGCCTCCGCCCGGGAGGGCGCCTCACCCTGCGGCCCGTGCACCGCGGGCGCGGCCGGGCTCCCGGACGCCCCCCGGAGGACCGCGCCCCCGGTGTCATCGGCGTACCGGCCACCGGACGACGGCACGGACGAACGCCCCGCCGGACCTCCCCACGCTCCGTCCCGGTACGCGCCGTCCTGCCCCGGGCCTGCGGCGTCGCCGTACGGGTCATGAGGGCCGTGAAGGCCCTCCGCCCGCGGGCCCGGCCCACCGGCCCGATCACCGAACGGCACCTGCCCCGAAGCGAACTCCGGCCCCCCGGCCCGGTCCGGCACCCCGGGCGACGCAGCGCCGGCCCCCTCGCCGTACGGGTCGTGCCGACCCTCACCCCGCGGGCCCGGACCACTCGCCCGACCACCGAACGAGTCCCGCCCGGAGACACCCTCCCAGCCCTCGCCCCGGCCTGCCGGCTCCGACGGCGCGGCCACACCCGGCTCCTGGCCGTACGCATCGCGCGGGCCACCCGCCCGCGGGCCCAGATCACCCGCCCGATCGACCGACACCGGGCCGAAACCGGCTTCCCGGCCCCCGTGCGGGCCGGGCGGGGCTCCGAGGTGGGGGACGTCGCCCGGGTCCGGGGCGGCGGACGTGTGGTCCCGTGACGCGTCCGCGTAGGGGACGCCTGCGGTTGCGCGGTCTCCCGGCGCGCCGGGGTACGGCTCGGGGGCCGCGCCGGGCGGCGTGCTGCCCGGCGGGATGCCGCGGAGGGCGTCGGCCGCGCGGGGGTCCGGCCCCCGGCCGCCCGGTGCCGGGCCCACGGGCTGTGCGCCCTCCTCGAACGGCGGGGCTTCGGACGGCGCGCGGCGAGGGTCGCCGTCGGCGCTACGCTCCCGGCCGGGGGCAGCGGCGCGCGGCTCGGGATCGCGGCGGCCGCTCATGCCCGACGCGCGGTCGAGTTCCGACAGCGCCCATGACGCGATGTCCAGCACACCCCCCGACGCGCCGCCGCCCAGCTGTTCGCGGGCGGCGCACAGCGCCTCGCCGACGGCCAGTTCACCGTCGGCACCCCGCGCCGCACCGTTCAGATGGTGCCGGACGAGCCCCTCGGCCACCTCGTGCGCGCGGTCCCTGACATGGTCCAGCGGATCGACCCGCAGCCGTACGGAGTCCTGGGCCGCGCCGGCCGGCCAGCGGCGGACGAAGACGAAACGCAGGTCGGTCGATTCCGCGGTGTCGTGCGTGGCGAAGGTCCAGCCGTTGCTGCGGAGCGCGCCGAAGATCCCGTACATGCCCCACAGCACCCGGCAGGCGCTGTCGCCGCCCCGGCCGTCGAGGAGGGTGAGCCGATGGCGCGGATGGCGCAGCGACTGGGCGACGACGCCGGTGAGTTCCTCCTGGGTCTCGGCGAGACCGCGCGCCAGGCGCCGGGTTCCGGCTTCGGCCGACCGCAGCAGATCGCCCGCCCGCACCCGGTCCAGGCGGCCGCGGACGCCTCCCGGGTCGAGGTCGCCGCCGTGCCAGCTCCAGCGGTGCAGCCCCAGGCAGTCGCCGGCGTCGAGCACCCGGGAGGAGCCGAGCAGCGCATGGCAGACGGCGTTCGTCCGGCCGAGTTCGTCACGCCACGGCCGGCGGTGCACCAGCAGCGCCCGGTCGTCGTGTTCGATCCGGATGAGCGCGGGCAGGGTCTCCTCGCCCGTCGCCCGCAGCATCGCCGCCACACGGCGGAAGACCCCGTTCGCCTGGCCTGGTTCGCAGGAGAAGGCAACCGGGCCGAACCCCGTGTTGCTGGAGGCGTTGTCGGAGTCCCAGCGGAAGACGATCTGGTCGACTTCCTCGTCGAGCCGGTGCATCACAGGCCTGCCTCTCCCGGGTCCGCCCCCGGCAGGATCCCGGCCATCGCGAAGATCGACAGTAGGGGCGCCAGCACCCGGCGGGGCCTGACGCCGTGGGGGAACACATCCCCTTTCGCCTCGCCGCCGGTCGCCGCCACGAAGTGCAGGGCGCAGCGCGCGCAGTCGTCGAACGGCTTCAGCCAGGCGGTGGTGGCGTGCTGGGCGATCAGCGCATAGGCGTCCCGGCTCTCCTCCCGCACCGCTTCGGCGTCGAAGCGCGGCGGGAGCGCCCGGCCCAGCCAGCGGTCCACGGTCGGGTCAAAACGGAGCAGGTCGCTCTTGTTGACGGCGACCGCGGCCGGGGCGTCGACGTAACGGCCGTTTCTCGGCATGCGGTTGAGGACGGTGGTGAACGCCTCGTCGCCCAGGTCCCGCCGGCGCAGCCGGTTCCGCTCACGCGCCGGGTCGAGGGACGGCAGCCGCAGGGCCCGCAGCGGGTCCAGTACGAAGATGAACGCCCCCACGCCCATCAGAAAGCCGGTGACCTCGCCCTCTTCCGCCAGGTCCTCGCCGGCGAGGTCGAAGAAGACGACCGGGCGGGTCTGGCCGCCGCCGGAGACCAGCAGGCCGTCGGCGAAGCGGGCGAAGGACTGCTGGCCGGTGGGGGCGAGCTGCTTGCCCTGGTGCAGGTTCTGCACCCGCTCGCGCAGGAAGGTGCGGTGCGAGACCGGGTTGAGGGGCAGGCACTTGAGACCGTAGGGCTCCAGGCCGCCCTGCTCGATCTCGCCGAGCATGGTGGCGAGCAGATGCGTCTTGCCGACGCCGGAGCTGCCCACCAGGGCGATGGACAGCGGCTCGCCATTGGTCAGGTACGGCACGGGCAGCTCGTGGGGGCGCGCCGGGTCGGCGTGCGGGCAGCGGTGGTAGGCCTTGCGCAGCGCGTCCTGCCGGATGGCGGGCCGGTGTTCGGCGCTCAGGTCGAGCGGAATGCGCTCCCCTTCCGGCGAGAGGGTGATCAGCATGCTCTCGTCGTAGGCGACGGGCAGCAGGCAGTGCGGGCACATGGGGTCGCGGACGGGCGGCGGGGGTTCGGCGGGCACGTCGTACAGGGCGCCGTTCTGCGGCGGCGCGACGGCCTCCCACAGCGACCGCAGCGAGCGGCGCAGGGAGGAGACCTGCGGCGGTGGCGGCTCGTGCTCCACGGGCTCGTCGTGGGTGGCGAGTCCCAGGTCCCGCCGTTTGCGGGCCAGTTGTACGTCGAAATCGCCGCGCGCCGGGCCCAGCGGGTCGCCGGCGGCGGGCGCGGCGGCCAGCGGGTCGGGGGCGTTGAGCAGCCGCAGCAGCTCGGCCGGCGCGGGCCGTGCGGCGGCCCGCGGAGCGAAGACGCCGCCCTGGTCGAGCGCGGCGAGCCGCCGGTAGGCGGACAGGTCCTGCGGGGGTCCCGCGCCCTGGTCGGCCCGCCCGGAGAGCAGGAAGTACATCACCTGGGCCACCGCCCACAGATCGTCCCTGGCATCCGCGGTCCCGGCGCCTTCGCGCTGCTCGGGCGAGGCCCACGGCGCCTGCCCGAAGGGGGAGCGGGGCTCGCCGCCGCGCAGCGCGCCGTACGGTTCGGCGAGCCGTACATGCCTGCCGTCCCAGCGGACGGCGTCGGGTGCGATGCCGCGGTGGACCAGGCCGGCGTGCTCCAGCAGCCGCACGGCCAGGACGAGCTGGGCGAGGACGCGGTGCTGTTCGTCCACGGTCAGGGCGCCGCGGCGGGCGCGGAGGGGCTCGCCGCCGTGCGCGCGGTAGAGGACGAAGGGCTCCGGCGCGTCGAGGTCGAATCCGACGAGCCGGGTGAACACCTCCCCGTACGGCTCGGAGCCGTACCGCCGCTCCAGGGTGACGGCCGCGCTCACCTCGCGCTCCAGCGCGGTGTAGGCGTGCGGGTCGTCCTGCGCGAAGCGGGGCAGCCGGTGCTGCTGCACCGTCCAGCCGGTGCCGAGCGTGACCGTGCGGCCCAGCAGATGGGGGCGGCCCGGGAGCCGCCGGTCCGCTCCGAAGCCCGCCGAGAAGCGGACCGTGGCCTCCTTGTGGGTGAGGAACTCCAGCTCCTCGACATGAGCGTCGGCGTGGCCGCCGTCCGTCCGTCCGGTCATGGCGCGCTGCCTTCCTCTCCCCTGACCGTGCGGACGGTCTCCGTGCGCAGCGGCACAAGTCGCAGCAGCCCGGCGTGGCGGCCGGCCGCCGTCCACACCACGTCCTCGGGTGCGGTGCGCCAGTGGTCGGGCGTCTCGTCGTGGTCCGCGCCGCGGCGCATGGCCTCGGGCACGAATCGCACCTGGCGGACCGCCGCCGGGTCCTTGGACAGCATGCGGCGGTGCTCCGCGCCGCACAGCGGCATGGCCTGCTCGGCGACGCCGTCCGCGCCGAGCAGCCAGGTCAGCCGGTCGGCCGGGACGCCGAGCAGTTCCGGCGCTCCGGGGCGCTGTTCCGGGCGGTGCGCGAAGGGCGGCGGCGAGGCGGCCCCGTCGCGCAGCAGCCTGCCGTGCACCTCGTCGAGTGCCTCGGCCATCGGCCCTTCGAGCCGTATGCGGGCCGCGCCGGCCGGGTCCTGTTCGACGGCGGCCCAGCAGGGCGTGACGATGCGGACGACCGCGTCCATCAGATCGGCGACGAGGGTGTCGACCAGCAGCGGACCGCCGTCGCCCAGCTCCCTTTCCAGCCATGCGGGATGGGCCGTCGGCTCCCGGTGGCCGTCGGCGTGCCGCTGCGGTGCGGGCGCGCGGCGGTCATGGAGGCTTTCGAAGCCGAGGTGCGCCGTCTGCCCGGTCTGCCCGGCCGGTTCGGCGTGCGGGGCCGTTTCGGCGTGCCTGGGGCGTTCGGCGGGTTCGCGGGGCGGTTCACCGGGCGGCGCGCTCAGCGCGTCGAGCCAGCCGTCGTCTGCCGGGCTGTCGCCCCAGGTGTCCCAGCCCCAGGCGTCCGACGCGGACTTGGCCGCCCCGGACGCGGCGGCCGGCATGCCGCCGCGCCCCCGTGTCCCGGGCGGCGGGCCGTCCGGGGCGTGCCGCTCCGCCGCGTCGGCGAGGCCTCGCAGCAGCAGGGACACCGTCCGCGCCCCGTCCGAGCAGTGGTAGCGGGCGTCCGCCAGCAGCCAGTCGTGCACGGCGGTCTCGATCAGCAGTTGGTCGACCTCCGCGACGATCTGCTCGGAGTGCTCCGGCTCCATCGCCTGCCACCAGGCGTCCACGGCCGCGGTCCAGGAGCGCAGCGCCAGCGCTGCCGTGAGCAGCAGCGAGAGGGCCAGGGCGGCCGCGGCCGCCCACAGGGGCGGCGCGGCCAGCTGTCCGGTCAGCGCTCCGCCGAGCCCGCCGGCGAGTCCGCCGAGCAGCCGGGGCGCGCTCCCGGTGGAACCACCCCCGTCGAGCCTGCCGTCGGGCGACCGGTTGGGCCTGCGGCGCAGCATGAGGGCGGCAAGTCCGGCGCCGCACACCGCGCCGAGCGGCCCCAGCAGCCAGCCGAGGCCGGGCCACAGCCCGGCGAGGAACGCCAGTGTGAACGCGACCGCGGCGGCGACGCGCCGGGAGCCGCCCGCGGTGAAGGGCTCCGGCCGGGTCAGATGGAGCAGATAGTCCCGGTCGCAGATCTCGTCGAGCCGGGCCAGCCGGGCCGCGCTGCCGGCCGGGGCGGAGCGGCCGGAGAGCGCCGCGAGCCGGGCGGCGACCGCGCGCAGCGGCAGTCGGCGGGCCAGCAGGTTCTCGGTGAAGCCGCGCAGTCCCGGACCCACGCTGCCGCGGGACACCTCGGGGATCTCGGGGAGGGCGACGCCCCGCTCGGCCAGCCTGCCGCGCTGCTCGGCGGTCAGCCGTACGCCGCCGCCGTCGGCGAGCGCCCCCGCGATGACCTCCTGGTACCCGGCGAGCGCCGTGGAAAGGCGTTCGAGGCGGCCGGGCAGATCGGCTTCGCCGGCGCGGGTGGCGAACAGTCCGGTCCAGCGCCGTATCCGCTCGTGGCCGTCGGCGGCTGAGCGCAGCGCGGCCCCGCACTCCCGGTGGAGCGCTTCGGCGCGGCCGCCGGGCTGCAGCCAGGCCCGGCCTTCGAGGCTGCGTGGCACGGAGTCGCCGAGGAGGAGGGCGAGTTCGGCGGGCACGGAGTCGCCCAGCGGCGGCGCGGGGCCGTCCTGGCCGATGAGGCTGTCCAGCGCCTGCCGCCACGACCGGGTCCTGGCGTCGTCCGTCAGGTCGTGTTCGAGGACCCGGACGGCCGGCACGGCGACGCCGTGGACGACCTCGCCGACGCCGTGGAGCACCGAGTCGAACACCATCGGGTCCGCAAGGAGTTCCGCCAGGGGGCGCAGGGCCTCTTCGAGACCGGCGCGGCGTCTGCCGGCCGCCGCCGGACCAGCGGCGCCGCCGGAGGCGTCGAGGAGCCAGAGCACCCCGGCGGCGGGCGGGCGCAGGGTGAGCGGCCTGCGCAGCGTCCGCTCGTCCCCGGCGCCCACGGCCAGGCAGATCAGGGTCGCCGGGCCGTAGGAGTAGAGCTGTTCGTACAGGAGTTGGTGGGAGACGAGGGCGGAGGCGTCGTCGATGACGAGGAAACGCCGCTCGCCGCCGTGGTACGGGGTTTCCAGGGCCTCGGCGACGACGCTGTGCAGGGCGTCCTTCCCCGCGTACGGCTGGGCGGAGGCCCGCAGGTCGATGCAGACGGCGTGGGACGGGGCCTGGCGCCGGTGCTGTGGTGTCACGGTCCGCCTCACTCCCCCGCGTCGTCCAGGTCCCACGGGTACCTGGACGCATCCGGGCGCTCGGCGCCCTCGCGTCGGCGGGCCCGGTCCTGTGCGGGCGGCTCGGGCTCCTCGACGCCCTCGTCCCATGTGGCGGCGGGCCATCCGGGGCCGTCGTCGACGGACGTACGCCGCTCGTGGCCGTCTTCCGGGGCACTGAGCCACTCGGGCCCGTCCGGCGGGGGCTCGTGCCGCTCCGGGCGGTGCCGGGGCTCGTGGCCGGGGTCGCCCGCGGGTTCGTGCTCCGGCGGCCGGCGGCGGGCCGCCGGGCGGCCGCCGTTGGCGTGCGC
>NZ_JADWYQ010000061.1 GCF_022414575.1 Streptomyces sp. MUM 178J
GTCAGAGGCACTTTTCGCTTACCTGACCGCCTGTCGGACAGCCTGCTTCATGAAAGCGCGAGGCTAGGGCCTGTCGTCAAACCTCGACCAAGCGACCACCCAGGATCAGGGTTTGTCTGGCCGTCGTAGCAGCAGTTTTGCCGCGGATCCCGGGATGTCTGCAGTCAGAGGGGTGTGTCAGAGTCTGCGCATGCTCGAGATCGCGGTGCAGACGGAGAACTGGGAGCGGCACGTCCGCGTGTCCGCCGAGGAGCTGACTGGATTGGTCCGGCGGATCGGTGGTGACGGTGACCGGTTCCTGGTGTTCCAGCGGATACCCGACCTGCCTGATGTCTTCGCCCAGGTCTGGCACAAGGCCGGTGGTGACTACACGTTGGAGTACCGCGACGGTGCCGCTGACCGGCACTTCCAGGCTATGGCCGACGGTCCCGAGGTCGTGATTGCCGCGATGACCGGCTGGGCTCGCCAGGAGGCCGGATGGCACAGTGGTTTGGCTTGGTCGCTGCTGGACATGGGCCCCGCCCGTGAGGTGCCGCCGCTTGACCTAGACGAAGACGAGCGCGCGGAGTTGGAGAAGCGCATCCGTGAGGTGCTGGTCGGCGGCTATGCCTCCCGCGCCGAACTGGCCGAGCTTGCTGAGGAGTACCTGGTCACCAAGGACCGCCGACCCGTGTCGCGCGAGCAGGCGGAGGCGCTGGCAGACCGGTTGTGGCTGGAGCGGGTCGGGGAGCAGGCCGAGTGGCAGTGCGAGACCGACCCTGAGCGGCTCACCCGCGCGTTCACCGCCCTGCAGGAGACCGGTATCACCGCCCGCGAGGACTTCACCTGTTGCCGTAACTGCGGCCAGTCCGAGATCGGTGGAGAAGGCGGGCCCAACGCTCGCGGCTTCGTCTACTTCCACACCCAGTGCACGGACTCCGCCGCAGCCGGCCACGGACTGATGCTCCTCTACGGCGGCTTCGACGGCTCGTCCGAGACCACTGCAGCCATCGGCCACGAGGTCGTGGCTGCCCTGGAAGCAGTCGGCCTCCGCGCCGAGTGGGACTATGACCCCGGCCGGGCCATCACCGTCACCCCCCTGGACTGGCGCCGCCGCCTGGTCGGTTAGGGACCGGCGTCAAAGATCACACCCGCATGAGGAGTGAGGCGAGGGTGACGGCTGCCTGGTAGCACTCGGCCGTTTTGTCGTATCGCGTTGCGATGCCGCGCCATTGCTTCAGCCTGTTGAAGCATCGTTCGACGACGTTGCGGCGCTTGTAGAGCTGCTTGTTGTTTTCGGCAGGGCGAACGGGAGCCACTCGGGCAAGGAGAATGAGGGCCACTTTGCTCCGTTCGCGCTGGGGGTGGACACCGTGCACGTTCATGATCGGCAACGAAAACGGGAGCCGCCTCTATCGGGTGACTTCTGTCGCTGCGGGTCTGGAGCGGAGAGTGTCTGCCATGGGGATACGGGCATGGACCGATATCCTCTGGGTCCCGGGCCCGCTGGTCCGTGTCCCTGACAGGCGCGGATGAGAAGGGCCCGGCCCTCTTTTCCCTGTGCGAGCCTCGTGTGCGGGAGAGCCGCCGCTCACCTCTCAGGAGCCGGCTGTTCAGAAGGACCGGTAGATCCCCTCGGGATCATCGTGGGCCCATGCCGCGTACTCCTCGAAGCCCAGGTTGCCGATACTCAGGTTCGCGTAGACGTCGTGGACTCCTGCCGGTGTGGTGCGGAACTCGCGGCCGAATTCGGTCAGCTGCTCGTAGTCCTCATCGTCCTCGCAATCCTCGCGGGTCAGCATGGTGACCGCCAGTAGCGCGTGGTGTTCGGATTGCATGGTTGTCCGGTCGGCGAGGAAGACGACGGCCAGATTCTCGTCGGTGCTGACCGCGGTCAGCACCTCGCCGACGGTCGCCCCTGCCCAGGCCGGATCGTTGATGAAGTGGACGTGCGCCTCGTACTGCTTGTTGTCCCCCCAGGGCTCGACGAGCGCTGCCACCACGTCCTGCCATGCCGGGTCGTCGTGGTAGTCGGTCCTGACGACCAGGGCATCGAACTCGTCATGGCCGGTGACGGCGGGCAACGCACTCATGGATCCTTCTCCTCGGTGACGATCGGTGAGCGGTGCCGCGACTGTCTCATGGGCTCTCTGTCACGCCCCGCGGGGTCGGCGTTCGTCCTGGGTGGCCTGGTAGCGGTAGGACTCGGTCCCGGTCTGGATGAGCGTGCAGCGGAAGGTGATCCGGTCGGCGATGGCTGCGCAGAGCCGGGGATCTGCGCAGATCTTGTCCCATTCAGCGAACGGGGAGTTGGTGGCGACCGCGGTGGCCTTGCGCTCTTCGCGCTCGTTGAAGATCTGGAACAGCAGCCGGGCGCCCTTCTCGTCCAGGTTCAGGTAGCCGAACTCATCCAGGCAGAGCAGGTCGACCTTGCTGTAGCGGGCAATGACGGAGGACAGCCGGCGGGCGGCGTCCGCTTCGGCCAGTTCGTTCACCAGGGCCGATGTGGTGGTGTAGCGGACGGACATGCCGGACTCGGCGACCGCGGTGCCGATGCCGATCAACAGGTGCGACTTGCCGGTTCCGGAGTCGCCGATGAGCACGAGCGGCCGTCCCTCGCGGACCCAGGACGGGCTCTTGAGGTCGCTGACCGTCTCGGGCAGCACGTTGGGGTTGCGCTCATAGTCGAAGTCCTCCAGCCGCTTGGGGCGAGGAAACTTCGCCGCGCGGACCAGCCGCTGCTGGCAGCGGACGTCGCGGTCGACGACTTCGACCTGTAGCAGGTTCAACAGGAATTGCTTGTAGGAGGCTTGCTCGCGCCGGGCAGTGGCCGCCAGCTCCACGAAGCGTTCCCGGAAGGCGGGAAGCCGCAGGTCCCGGCAGGCTTCGTCGATCAGGACGTCCTCCAAGTCGCCCTCCGGAAGCGGTATCCGGGTGGGTGGGACCTCGGCACCCGTCTTGGTGGGGCTCATGCGCTGGTGCCCTTTCTACTCTTCGTGGGGTCGGCGACCGGGGTCAGCAGCCGGTCGTACTTGCTCATGTCGGGCAACGCGGGCCGGGGATCGGGCGGCAGCCGCCTGGCGTGCAGGGAGATCACCTTCGCCCCCTCGTCGGCCAGGCCGGGCTTGTTATCCGGGTCGGTGGTGTGGTCGGTGGAGGCTTGGGCGGGATCGGCGGCCTCGTCGAGACCCTGGTTGTCCATCGCCTTGCGGGCCTCGATCGCCACCAGATCAGTGCTGATCGCGCCCATCCTCAGCACCGATTCCATGCCGGCGATGACCGCCGGGGCAGGAAGCTGGCGGTGCAGCGACAGCACCTCGATCAGCCTCCTGGTGCTGCCGCGGCGGCGGGGGCGTAGGGTCCGCGGGCCTGCCGTCGTACAACATCCTGCTCGAGGGCAACAGCGACGCCCTGGAGAACGACGTCGTGATCTATATGAAGCGCGCGCAGACCCCTGCGGTCTCCCGCCATGTCGACGACCCCGCGGTGCGTGAGTACTTCCAGCACGAGGGCCATCGCACGGTCATCTCGCAGCGGGCGCTGCAGGCGCACGCCGACCCGTGGCTGGGCTGGACGGAGCTGGACGGCTGCGGCCAGCTGGTCGCCGAGGTCTCTCCGTACGCCGTGGATCTGGACTGGTCGGACATCGACGACCCGGCGGAGATCGCCGCGACCGTGGCCGACCTGGGCCGGGCGACGGCCACGATGCACGCGGCGGCGGACGACGAGAGCGGGCATTCGCTGGTGCCGTTCTCCACGGAGCGGGCGATCGACGCGGCGGTCGCGGCCGACGAGGACGGCTTTGGCGAGCTGCTGGTCGACTTCGCCCACCGCTATGGCGCACGGGCGCGCGCGGACCACCAGATCTTCGTCGACCTGTTCCGTAACGGAAGGATTCCGGGACTGTAGGAAGGCGGGATACTTAGGGACCGCTTATCTGGGGGCATGGCAGACTCACCGGCGATGGACATATCAGGGGTGCAGCTCAGGGGGGTCCGGGCAGCGGTCTTCACGGCGGTGACCGTGACGCTGTCCGCGGCCTCCCATGTGCTGCTCTCCGGCGTTCCGCTTCCGCTCGGGACGCTCGCCCTCGTCGCGGCCTGCGTGTTCCTGGCGGCCTTCGCGCTCTTCGGCCGGGAGCGCGGCTTCTGGCGGATCGCGGGGCTGCTGGTCCCGCTGGAGCTGGCGGCGGACACCGTCTTCACCGCCGGCCAGCACGTCTGCTACGGCCCGGCCGGCGGGCCGGTCGCAGGTTCGCTGCGCTCGGTCGGCTTGGATGTGCTGTGCGGCGGCGGGGACATGGGCGCCTCGCTGCCGGCGGTGGCGGCCGCCGACCGGCGTGCGGCCGATCTGCTGCACTCCGCGGACCCCGCGCTGCCCTGGCTGCTGCTCGCCGCCCATGTCTCGGTCGGGCTGCTGGCGGCGGCCTGGCTGCGGCGCGGCGAGGCGGCGCTGGCCGCGCTGGTCCGGGCGGCCGGCGTACTGGCGTTCCGCCCGCTGCTGTGCGCGGTCGCCGCGATGGGCGCGGGCTCACTGCTGGCGTCCGTATGCCGGGCTGCACGTCCGCACCGGGGCGAGCCGCCGATGTGCCGCGCCCGCGCCCTGGTGCACTCCGTGGGACGGAGGGGACCGCCGCACGCCGTCGCGGCCTGCGTCTGACGCCCCGCGTCCGGCCTTCCCCTCTCTTTCCCACCTCTTTCTTCCACACCCCACACGGAGTGAATCGATCATGAGTGCACGCAACAGCCAGGCCAACAAGGCGGCGGCCCGCGAGCGGCTGCGCCAGGAGCGCGAGCGCCAGGCCAAGCGGGACAAGGTCCGCCGTCAGCTGATCGTCGCCGGCTCGACCGTCGCGGTCCTCGCGCTGGCCGGCGGCATCGGCTACGCGGTGGTGCAGGCCACCAAGCCGGGCGCCTGGGAGGCCGCCAAGGACAAGGAGCTGGTCAAGCCCGCCAACTCGGAGGGCGACAAGGGCACCACCATCAAGATCGGCAGCGGCAAGTCCGTCGTCGACGTCTACGAGGACCTGCGCTGCCCGGCCTGTGCCGCCTTCGAGCAGAGCACCGGCGAGACCATCAAGAAGGCCGCCGGGGACGACAAGATCACGCTCAAGGTCCACCTCGGCGACATCATCGACGGCAACCTCGGCGGCAGCGGCTCCAAGAACGCCATCAGCGCGCTGGGCGCGGCGCTCAATGTGAGCACGGACGCGTTCCTCGAGTACCACTCGCAGCTCTACTCCGCGAAGCACCACCCGGCGGAGACCGCGGACGAGTTCGCCGAGGACTCGTATCTCCTCGACGTGGCGAAGGACGTCGACGCGCTGAAGGGCAACGCCTCGTTCAAGGACGCCGTGGAGAAGGGCACCTACGACAAGTGGGCGCTGGAGATGATCGACGACTTCAAGAACTCGGAGATCCGCGGCACTCCCACGATCCGCATCGACGGCAAGGACGTCGACCAGCGGGCGCTTCCCGCGGAGCTGAAGAAGCTCGGCGTCGGGTGACCGACTCCGCTTAGCGGTTCGCAGCGCACAGCGAGCAGCCCCCCCCCGGACCGCCGGGGGGCTGCTCGCGCGTTCCGGATGGCCCAAGCGGCAAGCTGTACGGCGACTTACGGCTCCGCGAATTCTGTCCGGTCCCTCGCCTTCTCGACGTACTGGTCAGTAGTCTTTCCGGCCGTGACCCATAGGATTGAGTCAACTCCGAGCCGCCGCACGGTCGTCAAGGCCGCTGCCGCCACTGCTGTCGTCGCCGCTCCCGCTCTTGCGGCCGCCGCGTCGTCCACGGCCGCGTACGCCGTGGACCAGGGCCCCTCGTTCCGTCATGGCGTCGCCTCGGGCGACCCCCTTCCCGACGGCGTACTGCTGTGGACCCGTGTCACCCCCACCCCCGACGCCGTTCCGGGCTCGGGCAGGGGGCCGGACACCGAGGTCCGCTGGGAGGTCGCGGAGGACAAGGGCTTCTCCCGGGTGGTCGCCCGGGGCTCGGCCACCTCCAAGGCGGCCGCCGACCACACCGTCAAGGTGGACGTAAGGGGTTTGAGCCAGGCGACGGACTATTACTTCCGCTTCCTCGCGGGGAGTGCCGTCTCCCCCGCGGGCCGCACCCGCACCGCCCCCGCCGCGGATTCCGCGGCCCCGGGGGTGCGTTTCGGCGTGGTCTCCTGCGCCAACTGGGAGGCCGGCTACTTCTCCGCGTACCGCAGGCTCGCCGCCCGCTCCGACCTCGACGCCGTGCTCCACCTCGGCGACTACATCTACGAGTACGCCACCGGGGGCTTCCCCGCGGAGGACAAGGTCGTCAGGCAGCACGAGCCGAAGCACGAGATCCTCACGCTCGCCGACTACCGGCTGCGCCACGGCACGTACAAGACCGACCCGGATCTGCAGGCCGTACACGCCGCGCATCCGCTGATAGCCATCTGGGACGACCACGAGATAGCCAACGACGCCTGGTCGGGCGGCGCGGAGAACCACACCCCGGGCGCGGAGGGCGACTGGGCGGCGCGCGCTGCCGCCGCGCGCCGGGCGTACTTCGAGTGGATGCCGGTGCGCGCCTCCACCGAGGGCACGGTCTACCGCCGGCTGCGCTTCGGCAGGCTCGCCGATCTGCATCTGCTCGATCTGCGCTCCTTCCGCTCGCAGCAGTCGTCGTTCGGCAGCGGCGACGTCGACGATCCGGACCGCACCATCACGGGCCGCGCCCAGCTCGACTGGCTGAAGGCGGGCCTGGCGTCCTCCGACGCCTCGTGGAAGCTGGTGGGCACCTCGGTGATGATCTCGCCGGTCGCCTTCGGCTCGGTGCCCGCCTATCTGCTGGAGCCGATCGCCGAACTGCTGGGGCTGCCCAAGGAGGGGCTGGCCCTGAACGTCGACCAGTGGGACGGCTATACGGACGACCGCAAGGAGCTGCTGGCCCATCTGACCGAGCGCGGCATCGAGAACACCGTGTTCCTGACGGGCGACATCCACATGGCGTGGGCGAACGACGTCCCGGTCAAGGCCGCGACCTACCCGTGGTCCTCATCCGCGGCCACCGAGTTCGTCGTCACCTCGGTGACGTCCGACAATCTGGACGACTTCCTCGGCGTCCCGGAGAACACCGTCTCGCTCATCGCCTCCGCGGCCGTCAAGGCCGCCAACCGCCATGTGAAGTGGGTCGACATGGACCACCACGGCTACGGCGTGCTCGACGTCACCGCCGAGCGCTCGCAGATGGACTACTACGTCCTGTCCGACCGCACCGATCCGGACGCGACCGCCAAGTGGACCCGGTCCTACCGGACGCGCTCCGGCACCCAGCGCGTCGAGCGCGTGTACCACCCGGTTCGCTGAGTGTTCACATTCGGCCATACCGCCGTGTGTTAACAGACGATCACATCGCTACGGCGGGTGGTGCGTTCCGCGTCCCGAATGCGGACACACCACCCGCCGTCGTTTCCGCCTTTGTTACGTCCCTTGGCTCAAACCTCCGAACGTCCAGAAGTTTTCTACCGAATAACCCGTTTCACCGCAGGATCGATTGGGCCAGATCACTTCTCATCGACGTCTGGCATGGCCACGTAATCTCCCCGCCACGACGAGGAAAACCTCGTCCCAACCCCCCGCGAGGAGCCAGCATGCGTGTGCTTGCCCGAATATCCCCCCGTCTGCGCCGCAGAGCGCTCGGCACCGCCGTCATGGCCGGAACCCTGGCGTTCGTCCCCCTGTCGGCCCCGTCCGGAGTCGCCGTCGCCCAGCCGTCGGCGACGGCCGCGGAGGAGTGCGTCGAGGGCGCGGACGAGCACGGCGGCGCACCCGCCTCCGCGGCCCGCGAGTCACGGCCCGGCAGCGCGCACGCCGATGAGCCCAACGAGGTCAGTGCGGCCAAGGCGAAAGCGATGGAGGCGGACCTCAGAAAGAAGCTCGACGCAATACGGACCAACGCCCGCGGGCTCACCGCTCCGGCCGGTGTGACCACCGTCCCCGTCTACTTCCACGTCATCCACGACGGCACGACCGGCAAGCTCACGGCCGCCGACATCGGCAGGCAGATGCAGGTGCTCAACTCGGCCTTCGGCGGCGAGGGCGAAGGCAACGCCGACTCCCGCTTCCAGTTCTCGCTGGAGGGTACGGACTACACGGACAACGCGTCCTGGTACAGCGGCCTGGCGCCCGGCTCGGCCGAGGAGGCGGCCATGAAGTCCTCCCTGCGCAGAGGCGGCGCGGGGACGCTGAACTTCTACACCGCCAACCTCAGCGACGGGCTCCTCGGCTGGGCCACCTTCCCGACCGACTACCGGTCCCACCCGAAGGACGACGGCGTGGTGGTGCTCGACGAGTCGCTCCCCGGCGGCTCGGCCGGCAACTACAACGAGGGTGACACCGGCACACACGAAGTCGGCCACTGGATGGGCCTGTACCACACCTTCCAGGGCGGCTGCAATGGCAGGGGCGACTACGTCGACGACACCGCGCCCGAGGCGAGCCCGGCGTTCGAGTGCCCGACAGGCCGTGACTCCTGCACCCGCAAGCCCGGTGTGGACCCGATCCACAACTTCATGGACTACACCTACGACTCCTGCATGTACCAGTTCACCTCGGGCCAGGTGCAGCGGATGCAGGAGCACTGGGCCGCGTACCGGTCGAGCTGACCGTGCCGCAGGCCGCCGGGCGTCCTCTGACCTGACGCCATGAGTGCGCCGGGGGACGTGATCGACGAGAGGTTCGAGCTGCGGGAACGGCTCGGCAGCGGCGGGACGGGCACCGCGGGCCCAGACGCCACCCTGCACCGCGAAGCGGGCCTCAAGGAGGTGCGTCCCCCGGAACCGGCCGGCCTCCGACGCCGGCCTCCACGGCCTGGCCGACAGCCGGGTCGCGCGGCTCGCCTCCATCCCCCAGTCGTCGGGCAGGGCCGCCCGCGAGCGCCGGGCCAGGGCCCCGCGCGGCAAGGATGTTGACGGCGACCGCCAGTGCCGCGACCGGCAGTGTCTGCCCGTCAAGGAGCGTCGTCCGGCGCCTTCGGGCGCCCCCGCGCCCGAAGGGCTGCGGGGGAGATCGCAAGACGGCCGGAAGCCCTCGCAGCGGAGCTACTTGGACTTTTGGCCAACGCAGCATGGGGGCGCCATCCCGGGCCCGCAGGGCCCAGGGGGTGGGGGTCCCGCCCACGCCGGAGGCTGTGGGGGAGCGTGCGGGGCGGCGCGACAGGGCAAAGCTTGCCCGGAGGGGGCACTAGAGGGTGGCGAGGAAGCCAAGCGCCGTACGCCAGGTCAGATCGGCGGCGGCCGCGTCATAGTCCGAGAGGTCCGGGTCGGTGTAGAGGTGCCCCGCCCCCTGATAGCGGTAGATCTCCACATCGGCCCCCGTCCGCTGCATTTGCAGATACCACGCATTCAGCCAGTCGTCGGGCTCGAACGGGTCCGGGGACGCGATATGCAGCTGTACGGGCAGTTCGTCGGCCCTCGCCCCCTCCGCCAGGTCCGAGGTGCCGTGCAGGAGCAGCAGCCCGCACGCCTTCTCGTCGCCCAGGGCCAGGTTCTGCGCGATCGCCGCGCCCAGCGAGAACCCGGCGTACACCAGCCCTTCGTCCGAGTGCGGGGCGGCCGCCGCGATCGCCCGGTGCAGCAGCTCCTCCTTGCCGATCCGGTCCTTGATCGCCCGGCCCGCCTCGACGGATTCGGCGGTTTGACCTTCGTACAGGTCGGGCACGCGCACCTGGTGCCCGGCGGCACGCAGCCGGTCCGCCGCCGCGTGAACGGCCGGGCGCAGACCGTAGACCGAATGGAAAAGCATGATGTTCATTCGGCCATCCTGCCAGTTAGTTTCGGAGCCATGGAGAACGTCCTGCGCCCCCTGGGCGTCGTCGGCGGCTCGATCGTCCTCACCCTGCTGCTCGGCTGGGTCGTGGACCGATTGCTGCGCCGCGCCGACGCCCACCACCCCGAGACCCCCCTGTGGGATCTGCTGCGCCGCTGCCGGCTGCCCCTCCAGGTGGTCGTGCTCACCGTGCTGCTGCGCGCGTCCTACCTGCAGATCCACTGGGAGTGGATCCAAGACCACCGGGCGGGCATCGGCCATGCCCTGGCCCTGGTGCTGATCGCGGCCGGGGCCTGGCTGGTGGTGCGGATCATCTCGGCGGCCGTGGAGTCGACGTACGCCCGCTATGCGGCCACGACGCGCGACACGGCCCGGCTGCGGCGGGTGCGCACCCAGGTCACGCTGCTGATGCGGGTCGTCACGGCGCTGATCGTGGTGGTGGCGATCGCGTCGATGCTGCTGACCTTCCCGGGCATGGAGAAGTTCGGGGCGTCGGTGCTGGCTTCTGCGGGCATCATCGGCATCATCGCGGGCGTCGCCGCCCAGTCCACGCTGGGGAACCTCTTCTCCGGCTTCCAGATCGCCTTCGGCGACATGGTGCGCATCGGGGACACGGTGGTGGTGGACGGTGAGTGGGGCGTCATCGAGGAGGTGACGCTGACATTCCTGTCCGTGCGGACCTGGGACGAGCGGCGCATCACCATGCCGGTGTCCTACTTCACCAGCAAGCCGTTCGAGAACTGGTCGCGTGTCAGCCCCGAGATGACGGGCACCGTCTTCTTCCATCTCGACCACCGTGCGCCGGTCGTCCTGATGCGCGAGAAGCTGCGCGAGATCCTCGGGGAGTGCGCGGCGTGGGACGGCCGCGGCTGGAGTCTGGTCGTCACCGACACCACGCCGAACACGATGCAGGTGCGGGCGATGATGACGGCGAAGGACGGGAACGACATCTGGACGGCGCGGTGCGAGGTGCGGGAGCGGATGATCACCTGGCTCGCCGAGGAACACCCCTACGCGCTCCCGCGCATCGCTACGGCCTCCGCCGTGGAGCCTCCCGAGTCGCCCGGGCCGGCGGGCTCTTCGGACAGCCCCCCGCCGCCGGTCCCGAGCCGCGACTGAAGCCGCAGCAGGGCCTCACCGCAGGCTGCGAACGTCCGAACGCCTCAGCGCCCGGTCCACGATCTCCCGATCCGTCCCCGGTTCGCCGCCTGCGGCATGCGCCCTACAGCGGCTTGCGCATGGCGCGGTGCGCGATGCCCGCGTCCTGCAACTCCGGCCCGTACGCCGCATATCCCAGCCGCTCGTAGAAGCCGAGCGCCTGGGTCTGCGCATGCAGGTCCACGGCGGCCAGACCACGGGCCCGCGCCGCGTCCTCGATCGCCCCCACCAGCGCGGCGCCCACGCCCAGTCCGCGCGCCGCGCGGCTCACCGCGAGCCGGCCGAGCGAGCCGACGGCCGGGTCGCCGCCGGTGCGCTCCAGCGCCGGGGGGCCGTGCAGCAGCCGGCCCGTCCCCAGCGGCCGTCCGTCGCCGGAGACTGCCAGCACATGCACGGTGTCCAGGCCCTCGGCGTCGTACGCGTCGTACTCGAGCTCTTCAGGCACCTGCTGCTCGGCGACGAACACCTCCCTGCGGACCGCGAAACACGCCTCACGGTCGGCGGGGCCGTCGGCCACCCGCACCGTGTACGGGAGGCCGGCAGGCGCTGCGTCGGAGGATGCGTCGCCGGTCACGCGCTCTCCGCGACGATCTTGTCCAGGGCCGACTGGAGATCCTCGGGATAGTCGCTCGCGTACTCGACCCACCGGCCGTCCGCCGGGTGCTCGAAGCCCAGCCGCACCGCGTGCAGCCACTGCCGCGTCAGCCCCAGCCGCTTGGCCATGGTCGGGTCGGCGCCATAGGTCAGATCGCCCACGCACGGGTGCCGGTGTGCGGCCATGTGCACCCGGATCTGGTGCGTACGGCCGGTTTCCAGCTTGATGTCCAGCAGGGACGCCGCGCGGTACGCCTCGATCAGGTCGTAGTGCGTCACCGACGGCTTGCCGTCCGCCGTCACCGCCCACTTGTAGTCGTGGCTGGGGTGGCGGCCGATCGGCGCGTCGATCGTCCCGCTCAGCGGATCAGGGTGCCCCTGCACCAGCGCGTGGTAGCGCTTGTCGACCGTGCGGTCCCGGAACTGCTGCTTGAGCAGCGTGTACGCGCGCTCCGACTTGGCGACCGCCATCAGTCCGGAAGTGCCGACGTCCAGCCGGTGCACGATGCCCTGCCGCTCCGCGGCGCCGGACGTCGAGATCCGGTACCCGGCCGCCGCGAGGCCGCCGATCACCGTGGGTCCGCTCCAGCCGGGGCTCGGGTGGGCGGCCACACCCACCGGTTTGACGATCACGACGATGTCGTCGTCGTCATGGACGATCTCCATGCCCTCGACGGGCTCCGCCACGACCTGCACCGGCGCGGCCGCCTGCGGCATCTCCACCTCGAGCCACGCACCGCCGCGGACCCGCTCGGACTTGCCCACCACCGAGCCGTCGACCTGTACCTTCCCGGCCGCGGCCAGATCGGCCGCCTTGGTGCGGGAGAACCCGAACATACGGGAGATGGCGGCGTCGACGCGCTCGCCCTCCAGTCCGTCGGGTACGGGCAGGGTGCGGATCTCGGGAATCGTGCTCACCCGACGAGTATGCCTTGTCAGTCCTTGTGCACGGTCCCGTCGGGGTCGAGACCCCTGAAGGAGAGGATCACGATCAGGAAGCCTCCGCAGACGATCGCGGAGTCGGCGAGATTGAAGACGGCGAAGTGCGCGGGCGCGATGAAGTCGACGACCGCGCCCTCGAAGACCCCGGGCGAACGGAAGAGCCGGTCGGTGAGATTGCCCAGCGCACCGCCCAGCAGCAGACCGAGGGCGATCGCCCAGGGCGTGCTGTAGAGCTTGCGCGCCAGTCGGACGATCACGACGATCACCACCGCCGCGATCAGTGTGAAGATCACGGTGAACGCCTCGCCGATGCCGAAGGCGGCTCCGGGGTTGCGGACGGCTTCGAACTTCAGCAGATCCCCGATGATCTCGATCGGCTCGTGGTGCTCCAGCTTGGCCACCACGATCATCTTGCTGCCGAGGTCCAGCAAGTAGGCGAAGACCGCCACCCCGAGCAGCATGGCGATCTTGCGCTTGCCCTTGGGCTGCTCTGCGGGCGCCGCAGCCTCGTCGTCCACATCCGGCGTACCGATGGTGCGCTCCGCCTCTGCCACGTGAGTCCCTCAACCTAGGTGCCTGACTGACGTCGAGGGTACGGCACACACGTGCGGAGTCAGCCTCGGCGTTCCTGCTTCTGCTTGCACTCCACACAGAGCGTGGCGCGGGGGAATGCCTGCATCCGGTGCTTGCCGATCGGCTTGCCGCAGTTCTCACAGAGGCCGTAGGTGCCCGCGTCCAGCCGCTCCAGCGCATGCTCGGTCTGCTCCAGCATCTCCCGGGCGTTGGCGGCGAGGGCCAGCTCATGCTCCCGTGTGATGTTCTTGGCCCCGGTGTCGGCGTCGTCGTGGCCCGCTCCCTCGCCGGAGTCCCGCATCAGCCCCTCCAGCGCCTCTTCCGCGGCGATGATCTCCGCAGTCAGCCGGCCGTACTCGCTCTGCAGTCCCGCGCGGGCCTCGGCGATCTCCGCGGGCGTCCACGGCTCCTCGCCGGGGCGCACCGCGAGTTCCCCGGGCGGCGTCCCGGCGGCGGTGCCGGCCGTGGGCACGGCGGTGCTCGTCTCTGCGGTCTTCTTGGCTGCCACCGTCCTGGCTCCTGTCTGCTGTGCGGCCTGGGCCGCCCCCTGGGCCGCGGCTGCGGCCTTCTTCGCGCCGGCCTTGCCGGCCGGCGTCTTCTGCGCCGCCTTCCTGGCGGTGGCGGACTTCTTCGCGGCGGCCGTCTTCTTCGCCGCCGGCTTCGTCGGCGGCGACTTCTTGGCCGTGGTGTTCTTCGCGGCCGTCTTCTTCGCGGCCGTCTTCTTCGCGGCCGCCTTCTTCGCCGCCGGCTTCTTCGCCGCCGGCTTCTTCGCGGCCGGCTTCTTCGCGGCGGTCGTGGCCTTCGCCGTCTTCTTCGCGGCCGTCTTCCCGGCCGCCGCCTTCTTCGCGACGGTCTTCTTGGCCGCCTTCTTCCCGGTCTCCGCATTCTTCGCCGGAGCCGACTCCTCGGCGGCGCCTTTCTTGGCGGCCGTCGCCTTCTTCGCCGCGGTCTTGGCAGCCGTCCTTCTCGCGACGGTCGCCTTCTCCGCAGTCTGCTTCGCGGCCTTCGCCGTCGTCTTCTTCGCCGCCGACCCTCCGCCCGTCCCGCTCGCGGCCTTCTTCGCGGCCGCGCCCTTCGTGCCGCCCGGTCCCTTCGCAGCCGCCGCTTTCTTCTCGGCGGTCTTCTTCGCCACCATGGCCGCGGCCCCTTCACATATTGTGATCTTGCTCGCGAATCGTGCTGGGACGATAAATCGACCCCAGCCCCTCGGCAACGGGGCACGCCGCCGGTTCAGCCCGCCCTCTGACCGCGACGAGTCGAGCCTGCATCCGTTGTGCCCAGCTCCCCGCCGCGTAATCCGCCACTCGGGGGACACCGGACCCCGCAGGACGTCATATGACCATTCGGGTCAACCACGCACCGCCCGGCCGCCGCGCGGGCGTCGTCGGGAAAACCGGTCCGACAGTGCCCCGGCGGCCCCGTACACTGGGCGGTGCGAAAGGCGACGATGGGGACGAGTAGCGTCGTACGCAGCCATGAGCGACCCGGGGACGGTGCGAGCCCGGGGGCGAGCGCGATGTGAAGCATCACCCCTGAGCCGCCGGAAGAAAGCCCCGGGCCCGTCCTGACGCCCCGGGGTGAGTAGAACCGGCGTCGCGGCCTCAATGAGGGGGCTCACCGGCTTGGCCGGCGGGCCAAGGAGGGTGGTACCGCGGGAGCACGCATCAGGCGCTCTCGTCCCTCCGGCGGAACAGCGAATGTCCGTTGGAGGAGCTCGTCGATGACACCACCCCAGTACCGTCAGGTGCCCGCCCAGGTCGACCTGCCCGCGCTCGAGCACGCCGTGCTCGACTTCTGGCACGAGGCCAAGATCTTCGCCAAGAGCCTGGAGCAGTCCGAGGGCCGCCCCGAGTGGGTGTTCTACGAGGGCCCGCCCACCGCCAACGGCATGCCCGGCGCGCACCACATCGAGGCACGCGTCTTCAAGGACGTCTTCCCCCGCTTCCGCACGATGCGCGGCTACCACGTCGCCCGCAAGGCGGGCTGGGACTGCCATGGCCTGCCGGTGGAGCTCGCCGTCGAGAAGGAGCTCGGCTTCTCCGGCAAGAAGGACATCGAGGCCTACGGCATCGCGGAGTTCAACGCCAAGTGCCGGGAGTCGGTGACCCGCCACACGGACGCGTTCGCCGAGCTGACGACGCGCATGGGGTACTGGACCGACCTCGACGACGCCTACCGCACGATGAACCCCTCGTACATCGAGTCCGTCTGGTGGTCCCTGAAGGAGATCTTCAACAAGGGCCTGTTGGTCCAGGACCACCGCGTCGCGCCCTGGTGCCCGCGCTGCGGGACGGGGCTGTCGGACCACGAGCTGGCGCAGGGCTACGAGACGGTCGTCGACCCCTCTGTATACGTCCGTTTCCCGCTCACCTCCGGACCGCTGGCCGGCGAGGCGGCCCTCCTGGTGTGGACGACCACCCCGTGGACCCTGGTGTCCAACACGGCCGTGGCCGCCCACCCCGATGTCACCTATGTCGTGGCGACGAACGGCGAGGAGAAGCTGGTCGTCGCCGAGCCGCTGCTGGAGAAGGCACTGGGCGAAGGGTGGGAAGCCACCGGCCAGAGCTTCCGGGGCGCGGAGATGGAGCGCTGGACGTACCAGCGCCCCTTCGCCCTCGTGGACTTCCCGAGCGCCGGCGAGGGAGGCGCCGAGCACGGCCCGGGGACGGCGCACTTCGTGGTGAACGCCGAATACGTCACCACCGAGGACGGCACGGGTCTGGTCCACCAGTCCCCCGCCTTCGGTGAGGAGGACCTCAAGGTGTGCCGTGCCTACGGCCTGCCCGTGGTGAACCCGGTCCGCCCCGACGGCACCTTCGAGGAGGACGTCCCGCTGGTCGGCGGCGTCTTCTTCAAGAAGGCGGACGAGGCGCTCACGGCGGACCTGGACGCCCGCGGCCTGCTGTTCCGGCACATCCCGTACGAGCACAGCTATCCGCACTGCTGGCGCTGCCACACCGCACTGCTCTACTACGCCCAGCCGTCCTGGTACATCCGCACCACCGCGATCAAGGACCGGCTGCTGGAGGAGAACGAGCGCACCAACTGGTTCCCCGAGTCGGTCAAGCAGGGCCGCTTTGGCGACTGGCTGAACAACAACATCGACTGGGCGCTGTCCCGCAACCGCTACTGGGGCACGCCGCTGCCGATCTGGCACTGCGAGGACGGCCATCTGACCTGCGTGGGCTCCCGCGCGGAGCTGACGGAGCTGACCGGCCGGGACCAGTCCGGCCTTGACCCGCACCGCCCCTTCATCGACGAGGTCACCTTCCCCTGCCCGCAGTGCCGGCAGACCGCGACCCGCGTCCCGGAGGTCATCGACGCCTGGTACGACTCGGGATCGATGCCGTTCGCGCAGTGGGGCTACCCCTACAAGAACAAGGACGTCTTCGAGAAGCGCTACCCGGCGCAGTTCATCTCGGAGGCCATCGACCAGACCCGCGGCTGGTTCTACACGCTGATGGCGGTCGGCACGCTCGTCTTCGACAAGTCGTCGTACGAGAACGTGGTCTGCCTGGGCCACATCCTCGCCGAGGACGGCCGCAAGATGTCCAAGCACCTGGGTAACATCCTGCAGCCCATCCCGCTCATGGACCAGCACGGCGCGGACGCGGTGCGCTGGTTCATGGCCGCCGGCGGCTCGCCGTGGGCCGCGCGGCGCGTGGGCCACGGCACGATCCAGGAAGTCGTCCGCAAGACGCTCCTGACCTACTGGAACACGGTCGCCTTCCAGGCCCTGTACGCGCGCACATCCGGGTGGGCGCCGTCGGCGACGGACCCGGCCCCGGCCGAGCGCACGGTGCTCGACCGCTGGCTGCTCTCCGAGCTGCACGCGCTGACCGACCAGGTCACCCAGGCCATGGACGCCTACGACACCCAGCGCGCCGGCAAGCTGCTCTCCGCGTTCGTCGACGATCTGTCGAACTGGTACGTGCGCCGGTCGCGCCGCCGCTTCTGGCAGGGCGACGCCGCGGCGCTGCGGACCCTGCACGACGTGATCGAGACGGTGACCCGGCTGATGGCCCCGCTCGTGCCGTTCATCACCGAGCGGGTCTGGCAGGACCTCGTGGCGCCCGTGACGCCAGGCGCCCCGGAGTCGGTGCACCTCGCCGACTGGCCCGAGGCCGACCTCTCGGCCGTCGACCCGAGGCTCTCGCAGCAGATGGTCCTGGTGCGACGCCTGGTCGAGCTGGGCCGGGCCACGCGGGCCGAGTCCGGAGTCAAGACCCGTCAGCCGCTGTCGCGTGCGCTGGTCGCGGCGTCCGGCTTCGAATCCCTGTCCGACGGGCTGCGGGCGCAGATCACCGAGGAGCTGAACGTCACCTCCCTCGACTCGCTCTCCGCGGTCGGCGGGTCGCTGGTCGACACCACGGCCAAGGCCAACTTCCGGGCGCTGGGCAAGCGCTTCGGCAAGCGGGTGCAGGCGGTGGCCAAGGTGATCGCCGAGGCGGACGCGGCGGCGCTGTCCCTGGCGCTGCGCTCCGGAGAGGCCTCGGTCGAGGTCGACGGTGAGACGGTCGCCCTCTCCCCGGAGGAGGTCATCATCACCGAGACACCGCGCGAGGGCTGGTCCGTCGCCTCCGACTCCGGCGCCACGGTCGCCCTCGACCTGGAGATCACCCCGGAACTGCGGCGCGCGGGACTGGCGCGGGACGCGATCCGGCTGATCCAGGAAGCCCGCAAGAACAGCGGCCTCGACGTCGCCGACCGGATCGTCCTGCGGTGGCGGTCGGCGGACGCGGAGGTGCGGGCGGCGCTGGCCGACCATGCGGAGCTGATCTCGGATGAGGTGCTCGCGACGGACTTCGCGGAGGGCGACGCCGACGATGCCTATGGCAGGCCTTTCACGGACGAGTCCCTGGCCCTGACCTTCCGCCTGCGCAAGGCGTAGGCGCCCCGCGCCCCGCGGCTCCGGCATGCCCGGCCACCCGAGGTGGCCGGGCCTGTCGCTTTTCCCCTGGCCGCTGGGGCAGGCCCCAGACCCCGGTACGGCCTCCGGCCGTGTCCTCAGGTAGCTGGGGGAGATCGAGGCGCGGGGCCCGGGGTTGAGCCCCGGGTTCGGGAAAGGCGGGGAGGGGGCAGAACAAGGCCCGGGCCCGGTACGCATGCGTACCGGGCCCGGGCCTCTGATGCCTGCCGACGGCTACGCGCTCAGCGCGCGTGCACCCGCCCTCAGCTGTCGTCCTCGTCGATGAGGAAGCCCCGCATCGGCGACGGCGCCTGCTGCATCGGCTGCGGCGCCTGCGGCCGCACCGGCGCCATCGGCTGGGTCATCGCCGGGGACATCTGCTGCTGACCGCCGTACGACGGGCCGTTGGAGGAGCCGCCGCCGTGGCCGCCCATCGAGGGGCCGGAGCCCATGGGCTGGTTGCCGCCGTACGAGGGGGCGCCGGCGCCGGCCGGGGCCATCGACGGGGACGCCGGAAGTGACGCCGCCGCCGGGGTTCGCGGCGGGGCCAGCGAGTCGTCCGCCTGGGTCTCCAGCTGACGCAGCTGGCTCTCCAGGTAGGACTTCAGACGGGTGCGGTACTCACGCTCGAACCCGCGAAGGTCCTCGACCTTCCGCTCCAGCGTGGCGCGCGCCGACTCAAGGGAGCCCATGGCGACACGGTGCTTCTCCTGCGCGTCCCGCTCCAGCGCGTCCGCCTTGGCACGGGCGTCGCGCTCCAGGCCCTCGGCGCGGCTGCGCGCCTCGCCGACGATCTTGTTGGCCTCGGAGCGGGCCTCCGCGATCGCCTGGTCCGCGGTCTGCTGGGCGAGCGAGAGCACACGGGCGGCGCTGTCGCCGCCGGGACCCTGGCCCGGCTGCGGCATCTGCGGGCCGTGACCGCCCATGGGGCCGCCCATCGGTCCGCCCATGGGGCCGCCCTGCATGGGACCGGGACCGTGCGGGCCCTGCGGGCCCTGGGGACCCTGCGGTCCGCCGTGGCTGGGACCGGCCGGCAGCTGCGGAGCCCCACCGGGCAGCTGGGGCGGGCCCATCTGCGGCGGCTGCTGCTGGACCGGTGGTCCGGATATGGCGGCGGGCACCGGACCGCCGCCCTGGCGGTCCTGCGGCGGCTCCTGCTGTTTGCGCATCCCCTGCTGCTGGTTCTGCGCGGCGGCGCGCGTCGCAGCGGCCAGCTTGGCGCGCAGATCCTCGTTCTCGCGGAGCAGGCGGGTCAGTTCGGCCTCGACCTCGTCGAGGAACGCATCGACCTCGTCCTCGTCATAGCCTTCTCGGAGACGGACGGTAGTGAACTGCTTGTTCCGCACGTCCTCGGGGGTCAGCGGCATCTCTTCTTCACCTCTACGTAGTCGTCGGCAGTCGGCAAGACCGTATCGCTCACAACCATCACCCCACGTTGCCCACGATGGAGATGAGGATGTAGACGATGATCATCAGAACGAAGAAGGACAGGTCGAGTGCCACGCCCCCGAGACGCAGCGGCGGGATGAACCGCCGCAGAAGCTTGAGCGGTGGATCGGTGACAGTGTAGGTGGCCTCCAAGAGGACCACCATCGCCTTGCCGGGTTGCCATGAACGTGCGAACTGGAAGACATAGTCCATGACCAGCCGGAAAATCAGCACGACCAGGAAGCACACCAGCGCGATGTAGACCACATCCAGTGCCACGCCCATCCCGCGCTTCCCTCTCCCCTGGCTCTGTCGATTCCGGCCGGTCGGCCGGGTCGTTCCCGGTGTCTTGTTCTCAGCTCTGGTTGAAGAATCCGCCCTCTGCGATGCGGGCCTTGTCCTCCGCCGTGACATCGACGTTAGCAGGAGACAACAGGAACACCTTCTGCGTCACCCGCTCAATGCTGCCATGCAGGCCGAACACCAGACCGGCCGCAAAGTCGACAAGTCGCTTTGCGTCCGTGTCGTCCATCTCCGTGAGGTTCATGATCACCGGAGTGCCCTCACGGAAGTGTTCCCCGATGGTACGGGCCTCGTTATAGGTCCGGGGGTGCAATGTGGTGATGCGGTAGGCCTCCCGCTCGGACACGACCTTGGGCATGATCACCGGCGCGTTCTTCTCCAGGCTCGGACGTTCAGGTGTGATAGATGCCACTGGGGCGATTCGCGCCGCATGCCCGCTCTCCACCGGAAGCGGCACCGGGTCGCGCGGTGCGGGCGGCTGCACCGCACGCACCGGCTCCTCGCGCTCCACCTGGTGCGGGGGCTGGCGCCTGCGGTGGTCCCGCTCCGGCTCCGGCTCGGGTTCGAAGTCGTCGTCGGGGTCAAAGCCCCGGCCGTCGTACCCATCGTCCTCCACGAGGCCGAGGTAGACCGCCATCTTGCGCATCGCGCCGGCCATTCTCTGAGTCCTCCGCTCTGTGGTGGATCGCCCTTGTCACAGACATCGCAGCGTCGCCAAGTGCCCGCGATCCACTCGGCCCGTCCCACTTTCAGCGGGAATGACCATATTTTCTGCTGTGGTCCGACTTGCTTCGCGACGTTACCCGAGCCGGGGGCGGACTCCGAGTACCGCAGTGCCGATGCGCACATGTGTCGCTCCGGCGGCCACGGCGTCCTCGAGGTCCGCACTCATCCCTGCTGACACCATGTTTGCAGCAGGATGGCCCGAGCGCAGGCGGGATGAGAATTCCATCAGCGCCTCGAACGCGGCCCGTTGTCTTCCGGCGTAGGGTCCGGCGAGCGGGGCGACCGTCATCAGTCCGTCGAGCCGCAGTGCGGGCGCGTCCGCCACGGCCGCCGCCAACTGCTCGATGCCGTCCGGCGCCACACCCCCTCTGGCGCCCCGGTGGCCGGACTCGGCGTCCAGCGCCACCTGGATGAGGCAGCCCAGCTCACGCCCGGTGCGCACGGCCGCCGCGGAGAGCGAGTTCACCAGCTTCAACCGATCGACCGACTGCACCACATCGGCATAACCCGCCACAGAGCGCACCTTATTGGTCTGCAACTGTCCGACGAAGTGCCAGGTGAGGTCCAGATCCGAACAGGCGGCGGCCTTCGGCGCCGCGTCCTGGTCGCGGTTCTCCGCCACATGCCGCACCCCGAGCTCGTGGAGCAGCCGGACGTCGTCGGCGGGGTAGGTCTTGGTGACCACGATGAGGGTCACTTCCTCCCGCTTCCGGCCGGCGGCCGCGCACGCGGTGGCGATACGTTCCTCCACCGCGGTCAGATTCCGGGCCAGCTCGGTCTTGCGGTCCGTCATGCCTCATCCAGCCAGACGTATCCGGCGAGCCGCCCGGTCGTGCGGTCGCGTCGGTAGGAGTAGTGGTCCCAGGACTCCAGGGTGCAGATCCCCGAGCGGTGACGCCGCCGCACGCCCAGCGCTTCGAGCTGGGCGTGCACACCGGCGGTGACGTCGACGGCCGGAGTGCCCCAGCTCGTCTCGGACCAGGCGGCCGGCTCAACCGCGGCCACGTCCGCCCGCATCTGTTCGGGAACTTCGTAGCAGCGTCCGCAGACGGCCGGTCCGGTGCGGGCGATGATGCGGCCGGGCTCCGCGCCCAGCGATCTCATCGCCTCGACCGCGGCGGGCACCACGCCCTTGGCCATTCCGGGCCGGCCGGCGTGGGCCGCCGCCGCCACCCCTGCGACCGGGTCGGCCAGCAGTACGGGGGTGCAGTCGGCGGTGAGCACGGCGAGCGCGAGCCCTCGGCGGGCAGTGACCACGGCGTCGACCGGTGTGGCCGGCCCGGCCGGCCAGGGTCCCGCGACGACGGCGACGTCCTTGCCGTGCACCTGGTTCATCCAGACGACCGCGTCCGGGTCAAGGCCGAGCGCCTTGGCCGCCAGCTCGCGGTTGGCACGCACGGCTCCGGGGTCGTCGCCCACCGCTCCGCCGAGGTTGAGCTCCTCGTACGGAGCGGCGCTCACCCCGCCCCACCTGTCGGTGAAGGCGAAGTGCGCGCCGCTCTCGTGTATCGCGTCGGGCCGCACGGTCACTTCAGGAAGTCCGGGACATCCAGCTCCTCCGCCGGGCTGTCCTGGTACGGACGGGCCGGCGGGACCTGCGGGGAGGAGGCCGAGGCGGAGAGGTCGTTCGCCGCCGGGGCGGGCTCGGCCGGGGCGGCGGCGGGCGGCTCCTCGCGCAGCGGCACCGCGCCCAGGCCGCCGGAGGTGCGCGGCGGCTCGGCGGGGGTCCGCGCCGGGGCGGGCGCCGGCTGCTCCTCCCGCTTGCTGGAGGAGGAGCCGATCACGTTCTCCCGGCGGGCCGGGGGCTGGCCGCCGTCGAAGCCTGCGGCGATCACGGTGACCCGCACCTCGTCGCCCAGCGCGTCGTCGATGACCGCGCCGAAGATGATGTTGGCTTCGGGGTGGGCCGCCTCGCTCACCAGCTGGGCCGCTTCGTTGATCTCGAAGAGTCCGAGGTCGGAGCCGCCGGAGATGGACAGCAGCACGCCGCGCGCGCCGTCGATGGACGCCTCCAGCAGCGGCGAGGAGATCGCCATCTCGGCCGCGGCCACGGCGCGGTCGTCGCCGCGTGCCGAGCCGATGCCCATGAGCGCCGAACCCGCCTCGGACATGACCGACTTGACGTCGGCGAAGTCCAGGTTGATCAGGCCGGGCGTGGTGATGAGGTCGGTGATTCCCTGGACGCCGGAGAGGAGCACCTGGTCGGCGGACTTGAACGCGTCCAGCACGCTGACCTGGCGGTCCGAGATCGACAGCAGTCGGTCGTTCGGGATGACGATGAGGGTGTCGACCTCTTCGCGGAGGGCCGCGATGCCGTCCTCGGCCTGGTTGGCGCGGCGGCGGCCCTCGAAGGTGAAGGGGCGGGTGACCACGCCGATGGTCAGCGCGCCCAGCGAGCGCGCGATGTTGGCCACGACCGGCGCGCCGCCGGTGCCGGTGCCGCCGCCCTCTCCCGCGGTGACGAAGACCATGTCGGCCCCCTTGAGGACCTCCTCGATCTCCTCTCGGTGGTCCTCTGCCGCCTTCCGGCCGACGTCCGGGTTGGCCCCGGCCCCCAGGCCGCGGGTGAGTTCGCGGCCGACGTCGAGCTTGACGTCGGCGTCGCTCATCAACAGGGCTTGTGCGTCTGTGTTGATCGCGATGAACTCGACGCCCTTGAGACCGACCTCGATCATTCGGTTGATGGCATTGACACCACCGCCGCCGACACCGATGACCTTGATGACTGCGAGGTAGTTCTGCGGTGCTGCCACGTCGAAGGCCTCTCGCCTCGAGTTACGTGTCGCCGCTTCGCGGTTGCCCGCGCCGCGACGACGGATGCCGATGGGGCGGTCCGAATTGCCGACCCAAACCCTAACGTTGAACTTCAGGGTTACCAGTGTGTCCGTTCGCTGGACTCTTCCGAACAGGACACTAAGTCGACAAGTGGCGCACGTTCAACGAACACGCCGAACCTCCCGTTTTTCTTTTCACCCTATGTGATCAGCGCTTGCGCTGACCAACCAGGGTGCTGGCCAGCACGTATGTGCGTCAACTCCCCGATGCCGCAGGGGCGGTAGGAGCGCTCACATCGAAGTGCCGCGCACGCGGCTGTGCTTTCATAAGCGCCGTGAGCGCCCGCGCCTTCGCGGGCCCCTGCTCACCGCTCCCCCACGCCACGGTCCGACCGTCGGCCAACTCGACTGAAATATGGTCGTACGAGCGGACCGCTATGGTGCGGGTCGCCTCGGCGACGTCCGCGGGAAGCTCGCCCCGGACCCGTACGGCTTCCGTGACGAGCCGTTCGACGCCGAAGCGCCGCAGGCTCGGCGAGGAGTCCGCGTCGAGTTCCAGAAGGGGCACGCCCCGGGGGGCCCTGGCCACCGTCGCAAAACGAACACCCTCGGCGTCCACTTCGACGAATGCGTCGCCCTTCTCCAGCATCAGGACGGGGCGGCGCTCCCGCACTTCGAGAACGACGGTACTCGGCCACGACCGCACCACCTCCACCGAGTGGATGCGCGGGAGCCTTTTGCGCAGCCGCGCCTCGACGGCGTCCGCGTCCACCGAGACAAGCGGCGCGCCCATGGGGACCTCGGCGGCCGCCCGCACCTCCCCCGGGGTGAGCACCTGGGCGCCGGTCGTGCGCACCCGCTCCACACGCAGCCACTCCGAGCCGTACAGCAGCCAGACCGCGCCGGCGGTCAGGGCCAGCGCGGCGAGGGCGATGAGCAGGGTGCGGGGGCCGGGCAGCCGGCGGGCCGGATGGCGGGGGCGGGGCGGGCGGACGACCGGGCCGGAACCCGAGCCGGAGGGGCCGTCGGAGCGTGCCCGTTCCCCGCGCTGTGCGGCAGCAGTCCGTCCGGCCACGCTCCGGTCTCCTTCCGGCCCGGCTTCCCCGCGGGTGCGTCCCGGGGGAAGCGCCCGCGCGCACCTCAGCGTGCGGAGATCGCCTCGTACACCATGCCGACGAGCAGCTCGTCGGCGTCCCTGCGGCCGAATTCCGAGGCCGCGCGGGACATCTCGTACAGCCGGTGCGGATCGGCGAGCACCGGGAGCACATTGCCCTGCACCCACTCGGGGGTCAGCTCGGCGTCGTCGACCAGCAGCCCGCCACCGGCCTTGACCACCGGCTGGGCGTTGAGCCGCTGCTCGCCGTTGCCGATCGGCAGCGGGACATAGGCGGCGGGGAGCCCGACGGCGGAGAGTTCGGCGACGGTCATCGCGCCCGCGCGGCAGAGCATCATGTCGGCCGCGGCATAGGCGAGATCCATCCGGTCCACGTACGGTACCGGGAGGTACGGCGGCATCCCGGGCATGTTGTCCACGTGTGGCACTTCGTTCTTGGGGCCGACCGCGTGCAGGATCTGGATGCCGGAGCGCTGGAGCACCGGGGCGATCTGCTGGACGACCTCGTTGAGGCGGCGCGCGCCCTGGGAGCCCCCGGAGACCAGGAGCGTGGGGAGGTGGGGGTCGAGCCCGAAGGCCGCTCGCGCCTCGGGGCGCACCTGGGCGCGGTCGAGGGTGGCGATGGAGCGGCGCAGCGGGATGCCGATGTAGCGGGCGCCGCGCAGCTTGCTGTCGGGGGTGGAGACCGCGACCTGGCTGGCGTAGCGGGAACCGATCTTGTTGGCGAGTCCCGGCCGGGCGTTGGCCTCGTGGATCACGATGGGAACGCCGAGGCGCTTGGCGGCCAGATAGCCGGGCAGCGCCACATAGCCGCCGAAGCCGACGACGCAGTCGGCCTTGGTGCGCTCCAGGACCTGCTCGGCGGCCTTGATGGTGCCGCGCAGCCGCCCGGGCACGGTGATCAGCTCGGGTGTGGGCTTGCGCGGCAGCGGCACGGCGGGGATGAGCGCCAGCTCATAGCCCCGCTCCGGCACGAGCCTGGTCTCCAGGCCGCGCTCCGTGCCGAGTGCCGTGATCCCCACGGTCGGGTCCTGCCTGCGCAGGGCGTCCGCGAGGGCGAGCGCGGGCTCGATGTGGCCGGCGGTCCCCCCGCCGGCGAGTACGACATGCACCGAAATTCACCGCTCTCCGGACGGACGCTTCTTGACGCGCCGTCTCATCGTCTTCCATCTCACCCCGGGCCTCCGCATGGCCAGGGCCGCTTTCGCGGCGGGATCCTGACGCGCGAAGGCGATCAGCAGCCCGACGGCGAACATGGTCGGCAGCAGGGCCGACCCTCCGTAGGAGAACAGCGGGAGCGGGACACCGGCGATCGGCAGCAGACCGAGCACCGCACCAATGTTGACCACGGCCTGGGCCGTGATCCAGGTGGTCACTCCTCCCGCCGCGTACCGTACGAAGGGGTCCTCCGTGCGTCCGGCCACGCGGATACCCGCATAGCCTAGAGCCGCGAACAGAACGAGCACCGACAGCGTCCCCGCCAGGCCCAGTTCCTCCCCGGCGATGGCGAAGATGAAGTCGGTGTGCGGTTCGGGGAGTTGGCCCCATTTTTCCACACTCGCACCGAGACCGGAACCGAACCATCCGCCGGAGGCAAGAGCATAGATGCCGTGCACGGCCTGCCAGCACTCGCCTTCGGGGCCCAGCTCGATCGCACCGACGCAGGACAGCCGGTCCATCCGGTTCTGGCTGGTGCCGATCAGCAGGGCGCCGACGGTCCCCGCGACGGCGAGCACGCCCACGAACAGCCTGGTGGGCGCCCCGGCCAGCCAGAGCAGCCCGAAGAGGATGGCGGTGAGGATCATGGCCGTGCCCATGTCCCCGCCGAGCATGATCAGGCCGAGAAGCATAAAGGCCACGGGGACGAGCGGCACCAGCAGATGCTTCCACTGGGTCAGCAGCCGCTTGTCGTTCTTGCGGGCGAGCAGGTCCGCGCCCCACAGGATCAGTGCCAGCTTGCCGAACTCGCTGGGCTGCAGCTGGAAGGGGCCGCCGAGGTGGATCCAGTTCTGGTTGCCGTTGACGGCATGCCCTATCCCGGGGATCTGGACGAGCACCATCAGGAAGACCGTGCCCACCAGGAGGGGGTAGGACAGCGCCCGGTGGAGTCTGACCGGCATCCGGGAGGCCAGGAAGAGCAGTCCCGCGCCGAGGACGGCGGCGAGGAACTGCTTGCGGAAGAAGTACGAGGCCGGCAGCGACAGGTTCAGCGCCTGGATCATCGACGCGGAGTAGACCATGACCAGGCCGAGCACGGTCAGCAGCAGGGAACTGCCGAGGATCAGGTAGTACGCGGTGAGCGGTCGGTCCCAGGCCCGCCGGGCCTGCTCGTACAGCTTCTTCACCCGCCCGAGCCCGGCGGGGCCGCGGACGCCCGGGGTGCGTCCGCGCCCGCCGCCGCGGGGTGCGGGCGGCCGCCGCGACGCCGCCGGGGTCCGGCTGCGCAGCACGACCCCGCCACCGGCGAGGGCGGGTGCGGCTGCGGTTGCGGGTGCGGGTGCGGGTGCGAACGCCGGCAGCACGCGCTGCGCCGACGCCGCGAGTTGCTCCCGCAGGGTCCGGGCCGCGGCTCGGACCACGGC